>NZ_JBNAFY010000005.1:0-356322 GCF_049800915.1 Amaricoccus macauensis | reverse complement strand
ACCATGGCGAAGGCAAAGTTTGAGCGCACGAAGCCGCATTGCAACATCGGCACGATCGGTCACGTCGACCACGGCAAGACGACGCTGACGGCTGCGATCACGAAGCAGTTCGGCGAGTTCAAGGCCTATGACCAGATCGACGCGGCCCCGGAAGAGAAGGCCCGCGGCATCACGATCTCGACCGCGCACGTCGAGTATGAGACCGAAGGCCGTCACTACGCCCACGTCGACTGCCCCGGCCACGCCGACTACGTGAAGAACATGATCACCGGTGCCGCGCAGATGGACGGCGCGATCCTGGTGGTGAACGCGGCCGACGGCCCGATGCCGCAGACCCGTGAGCACATCCTGCTCGCCCGTCAGGTCGGTGTGCCCGCGCTCGTCGTGTTCCTCAACAAGGTCGACCAGGTCGACGACGAGGAGCTTCTCGAGCTCGTCGAGATGGAAGTCCGCGAACTGCTGTCGTCCTACGACTTCCCGGGCGACGACATCCCGATCATCGCGGGCTCGGCTCTCGCCGCCCTCGAAGATCGTGACGACGCGATCGGCAAGGACAAGATCGCCGAGCTGATGGCCGCCGTCGACGAATACATCCCGACGCCCGAGCGTCCGGTCGACCAGCCGTTCCTGATGCCGGTCGAGGACGTGTTCTCGATCTCCGGTCGCGGCACGGTTGCCACCGGCCGTATCGAGCGCGGCATCGTGAAGGTCGGCGACGAGATCGAGATCGTCGGCATCCGCGATTCGAAGAAGACCACCTGCACCGGTGTGGAAATGTTCCGCAAGCTGCTCGACCAGGGCGAAGCCGGCGACAACGTCGGTCTGCTGCTGCGCGGCGTGGAGCGTGAAGGCATCGAGCGCGGCCAGGTTCTCTCGAAGCCCGGTTCGGTCACGCCGCACACCGACTTCGAAGCCGAAGCCTACATCCTCACCAAGGAAGAAGGTGGCCGTCACACGCCGTTCTTCGCCAACTACCGTCCGCAGTTCTACTTCCGTACCACGGACGTGACCGGCACGGTCCAGCTGCCCGAAGGCACCGAAATGGTGATGCCGGGCGACAACCTGAAGTTCAACGTCCAGCTGATCGCGCCCATCGCCATGGAAGAGAAGCTCCGCTTCGCTATCCGTGAAGGCGGCCGCACCGTCGGCGCAGGCGTCGTCTCCAAGATCATCAAGTAAGAGGCTTTCGAGCCTTACCCGCGGCCGGGGCAACGGTTCCGGCCGCGTTCGTTTCAACTCATGAGCCCAAGAGGCGCCAAACATGCAAGGTCAGAATATCCGCATCCGGCTGAAGGCCTTCGATTACCGGGTGCTCGACGCGAGCACGGCCGAGATTGTGAATACGGCCAAGCGTACCGGCGCGCGGGTCCGCGGGCCGATTCCGCTGCCCAACAAGATCGAAAAGTATACCGTCCTGCGTGGTCCCCACGTGGACAAGAAAAGCCGTGAACAGTTCGAGATCCGCACGCACAAGCGTCTTCTCGACATCGTTGATCCGACACCCCAGACCGTGGACGCGCTGATGAAGCTCGACCTCGCGGCGGGTGTGGACGTTGAAATCAAGCTCTGAGGGGTGCGAGAGATGCGTTCCGGAGTACTCGCAAAGAAGCTGGGCATGACCCGGTTGTTCCTGGAGGACGGGCGGCAGGTTCCTGTCACCGTTCTGCAGATGGAAAATGTTCAGGTCGTGGCACAGCGCACGGCCGAGAAGGACGGCTATTCGGCGGTCCAGCTCGGTGCGGGCGACGCCAAGGCCAAGCGCACGACCCAGGCCATGCGCGGCCACTTCGCCAAGGCGCAGGTTGCGCCGAAGCGCAAGCTCGCCGAATTCCGCGTGAGCCCCGAGAACCTGATCGAGGTCGGCGCCGAGCTGACCGCCGATCACTATGTTTCGGGTCAGTTCGTGGATATCGCCGGCACCTCGATCGGTAAGGGCTTCGCGGGCGGCATGAAGCGGCACAACTTCGGCGGCCTTCGCGCCTCCCACGGCGTGTCGATCAGCCACCGTTCGCACGGTTCCACCGGTCAGTGCCAGGATCCGGGCAAGGTGTTCAAGGGCAAGAAGATGGCCGGTCACATGGGTGCTGCGCGGGTGACCACGCAGAACCTGGAGATCGTCCGGACCGATGCCGAACGCGGCCTGATCATGGTCAAGGGTGCGGTGCCCGGCTCCAAGGGTGGCTGGGTCACGATCAAGGATGCCGTGAAGAAGGCGGCGCCGAAGGACATTCCGATGCCCGCCGCCATCCGTGCGGCCCAGGCCCAGGAAGCCGCGGTTGAAGCCCCCGAAGGAGGCGCTGAAGAATGAAGATGGATGTGATCAAGCTGGACGCGAGCCCGGCGGGGTCGATCGAGCTCGACGATTCCGTCTTCGGGCTCGAGCCCCGCGCGGACGTCCTGCACCGTGTGGTCCGCTGGCAGCTCGCGAAGCGCCAGCAGGGCACCCACTCGGTGCTCGGCCGCTCGGAAGTCAGCTATTCGACCAAGAAGATCTATCGCCAGAAGGGCACCGGCGGCGCACGCCACGGCTCCCGCAAGGCGCCGATCTTCCGCAAGGGTGGTGTTTACAAGGGCCCGACCCCGCGCAGCCATGCCCACGACCTGAACAAGAAGTTCCGGGCGCTCGGGCTCAAGCATGCGCTGTCGGCCAAGGCAGGCGCCGGCGATCTGATCGTCATCGAGACCGCGGAACTGGCGGAAGCCAAGACCAAGGTTCTCGCCAAGACGATCGGCGATCTGGGCTGGAAGAAGGCGCTGGTGATCGACGGGGCGGAGCTCAACGAGAACTTCGCGCGCGCCGCCCGCAACATCGATGGCCTCGACGTGCTGCCGAGCATGGGCGCGAATGTCTATGACATCCTGCGCCGCGAGAAGCTCGTGCTCACCAAGGCCGCTGTCGAAGCGCTGGAGGCGCGGCTGAAATGAGCTCGAACCCTGAACTCTACGATGTGATCCGCAAGCCGATCATCACCGAGAAGGCGACCATGGCGTCCGAAGCCGGCGCCGTTGTCTTCGAGGTGAGCGTTGATGCGACGAAGCCGCAGATCAAGCAGGCGGTCGAAACGCTCTTCAACGTGAAGGTGAAGGCGATCAACACCGTGCTCACCAAGGGCAAGGTGAAGCGTTTCCGGGGTCGCCCCGGCAAGCGCCGCGACGTGAAGAAGGCCTATGTGACGCTCGTCGATGGCAACAGCATCGACGTCTACACCGGCCTTTGAGACTGGACTGAACTGAAGCAAACGGAAGACAGCAAGACATGGCGTTAAAATCGTTCAAGCCGACGACGCCGGGCCAGCGCGGGCTGGTTCTGATCGACCGTTCCGAGCTCTGGAAAGGCCGTCCCGTAAAGTCCCTCACCGAGGGACTGACGGGCAAGGGCGGCCGGAACAACACGGGACGGATCACCATGCGCAGGCGTGGTGGTGGCGTAAAGAAGCTCTACCGCATCGTGGATTTCAAGCGGCGCAAGCACGACGTGCCCGCGAAGGTGATCCGCATCGAATACGACCCGAACCGCACCGCGTTCATCGCGCTGATCGGATATGCCGACGGCGAGCAGGCCTACATCCTCGCTCCCCAGCGCATGGCCGTGGGCGACTCGGTCGTCTCGGGTGCGAAGGTCGACATCAAGCCGGGCAACGCGATGCCGTTCGCGGCGATGCCGATCGGCACGATCGTGCACAACGTCGAGCTGAAGCCGGGCAAGGGCGGTCAGATCGCGCGCGCGGCGGGCACCTATGCCCAGTTCGTCGGTCGTGATGGCGGCTACGCACAGATCCGTCTGTCCTCGGGCGAGCTGCGTCTCGTGCGCCAGGAATGCATGGCGACGGTCGGTGCGGTGTCCAACCAGGACAACTCGAACCAGAACTTCGGCAAGGCCGGTCGCATGCGGCTCAAGGGCAAGCGCCCGAGCGTCCGCGGTGTGGTCATGAACCCGATCGATCACCCCCATGGTGGTGGTGAAGGCCGGACCTCCGGTGGTCGCCATCCGGTGACGCCGTGGGGCAAGCCCACGAAGGGTGCGCGCACCCGCTCGAACAAGGCGACGGACAAGCTGATCCTGCGTTCGCGTCACCAGAAGAAGAAGCGGTAAGGAGCCACATATATGACACGCTCTGTCTGGAAGGGCCCTTTCGTCGATTCCTTCGTCCTGAAGAAGGCGGAGAAAGTTCGGGAATCGGGCCGCAATGAAGTCATCAAGATCTGGTCGCGCCGGTCGACGATCCTGCCCCAGTTCGTGGGTCTGACCTTCGGCGTCTACAACGGCAAGAAGCATATCCCGGTGAATGTCACCGAGGACATGATCGGCCAGAAGTTCGGCGAATACAGCCCGACGCGCACCTATTACGGCCATGCGGCCGACAAGAAAGCGAAGCGGAGGTAATTCATGGGCAAGGAAAAGAATCCCCCCCGCGTCGCGGAGAACGAGGCGATGGCCGTGAGCCGCATGCTGCGCACGAGCCCGCAGAAGCTCAACCTGGTTGCTGCGATGATCCGCAACAAGCCGGTGGACAAGGCGCTCGCCGATCTCACCTTCTCCAAGCGCCGCATCGCCGAGGACGTGAAGAAGACGCTGCAGTCCGCGATCGCCAACGCCGAGAACAACCACGGCCTTGACGTGGACGAGCTGGTGGTGGCCGAGGCCTATGTCGGCAAGAACCTGGTCATGAAGCGCGGTCGTCCGCGGGCACGCGGCCGGTTCGGACGGATCATGAAGCCGTTCAGCCAGGTAACCATCAAGGTGCGTCAGATCGAGGAGCAAGCCTAATGGGTCAGAAGATCAATCCGATCGGCCTGCGCCTGCAGGTCAACCGCACCTGGGACAGCCGCTGGTTCGCCGATGGCGAGGAGTATGGCGATCTGCTTCACGAGGATCTCGCGATCCGTGATTTCGTGAAGAAGAACTGCGCCCAGGCCGGTGTCAGCCGCGTGATCATCGAGCGTCCGCACAAGAAGTGCCGGGTGACGATCCATGCTGCCCGTCCCGGTGTCATCATCGGCAAGAAGGGCGCGGACATCGAGGCGCTTCGCAAGAAGCTCTCGAAGCTGACGGACTCCGAGCTGCACCTCAACATCGTCGAGGTTCGCAAGCCCGAGATCGACGCCATGCTGGTCGCCGAGAACGTGGCTCAGCAGCTCGAGCGCCGTGTGTCCTTCCGTCGTGCCATGAAGCGCGCGGTCCAGAACGCCATGCGCATGGGCGCGCTGGGGATCCGGATCAACGTCGCGGGTCGTCTGGGTGGCGCGGAAATCGCGCGGACCGAGTGGTATCGCGAGGGCCGGGTTCCGCTGCACACGCTGCGTGCGGATATCGATTATGCCCATGCCGAGGCGCGCACCGCCTACGGTATCATCGGCATCAAGGTCTGGATCTTCAAGGGCGAGATCATGGAACATGATCCGCAGGCCCGCGATCGTCGCCAGGCGGAACTTCAGGAAGGGGGCATGCGTCCGCAGCGTAACCGCTGACGGACCTGACCTCCCGGGAGAGAGAGAATGCTTTCACCGAAGCGTACGAAATTCCGCAAGCAGCACAAGGGCCGCATCCACGGTCTGGCAAAGGGCGGCTCGGATCTGAACTTCGGCCACTACGGTCTCAAGTCGATGGAACCGGAGCGCATCACCGCGCGCCAGATCGAGGCGGCTCGCCGGGCCATGACGCGTCACATGAAGCGTCAGGGTCGTGTCTGGATCCGCATCTTCCCCGATGTGCCCGTGTCCAAGAAGCCCACGGAAGTCCGTATGGGTAAGGGTAAGGGTTCGGTCGAATACTGGGCGGCCAAGGTCAAGCCTGGGCGGATCATGTTCGAGATCGACGGCGTGAACGAGGATGTTGCGCGCGAAGCCCTGCGTCTTGCTGCGATGAAGCTGCCGGTCAAGTGCCGCTTCGTCATGCGCGAAGACTGGTAATCGGACCATGGGGCGGGTTTTCCGCCTCGGGATACTGCGGAAGGCGGGCAAGGTTGCCCGCCTTTTTCGTTTGGGGTGTTGGGGAAATGCGCACACCCTTGCCGTTTCCAAGGCCGGGCCGGCGGCGGACCGGGGGGTGGCGCACCACCGCCCGATCGACGCGGTTTATGGTGACGACATTGCCTAGATCTGCTCGTTGCGCCTGCACCGACGATGCGCCAGCCCGACGGGACGGGCCGTCGCAGGCACAGCGCCTTCGGCTTGTTCCGTGCCATACTCTCTCAGCACCGATGGCGGGGCGCGGTGACGGGAAGCGCTAGGCGCCAGGCGGATCGGCTCAATGGACGGGCATTATTCCCTGTTTCATCGTCTCCCGCCGCCCGCGGGGCGGCCCCTTGTGCGGGAAGTTCCCAGGCACTTCAGTTTGGGGTTGCAATGACTTCCCGCCCCGACTATACGGCGCGCTCATCCACGAACTCCACCGGAATCAGGGTGACCCGTAAAGGGGCCTACCGGTGATGTTGAATAAAGGAAAACCGCCGATGAAACCGGCCGAGCTTCGGGACAAGACGCCCGACCAGCTTCGCGAAGATCTCGCGAACCTCAAGAAAGAGGCCTTCAACCTGCGCTTCCAGCAGGCCACCGGTCAGCTTGAGAACACCTCGCGCATGAAGGCGGTTCGCCGCGATGCCGCACGTGTCAAGACTGTGTTGAACGAAAAGGCCGCTGCTGCGGCAGGGGAGGCCTGATCATGCCGAAGAGAATTCTGCAGGGCACCGTCACGAGCAACACCAACGCCCAGACCGTCACGGTCCTGGTCGAGCGCCGCTTCACGCATCCGGTGCTGAAGAAGACGATCCGCAAGACGAAGAAATACCGCGCACACGACGCGGCTGAGCAGTTCAAGGTAGGCGACAAGGTCCGCATTCAGGAATGCGCGCCCGTCTCCAAGAACAAACGTTGGGAAGTGGTCACGGACGAGGCGGCAACTGCCGAAGCCTGATCGGGCCCCTTGTCGAAACCGCGGGCTGAAATGCCCGCAGGTCGGGAGATAACTCATGATCCAGATGCAGACCAATCTGGATGTTGCTGACAACTCCGGCGCGCGCCGGGTTCAGTGCATCAAGGTATTGGGCGGATCCAAGCGGAAATACGCTTCCGTGGGCGACATCATCGTGGTGTCGGTCAAGGAAGCCATTCCGCGTGGCCGCGTGAAGAAGGGTGATGTGCGCAAGGCCGTCGTGGTCCGCACCGCCAAGGAAGTTCGCCGTGACGATGGCACCGCCATCCGTTTCGACCGTAACGCCGCAGTGATCCTCAACAACCAGGGCGAGCCGATCGGCACGCGTATCTTTGGCCCGGTTGTGCGCGAACTTCGCGCGAAGAACTTCATGAAGATCATTTCGCTTGCCCCGGAGGTGCTCTGATGGCCGCGAAGCTCCGCAAGGGCGATAACGTCATCGTTCTCGCCGGCAAGGACAAGGGCAAGAAGGGAGAGATCTCCCAGGTTCTGCCCAAGGACAACAAGGCAATCGTTTCGGGCGTGAACGTGGCCATCCGCCACCAGCGTCAGACGCAGAATTCCCAGGGCGGCCGTATCGCCAAGGAAATGCCGATCGAACTGTCCAACCTCGCGCTGGTCGATCCGAAGTCGGGTGAAGCCACCCGCGTCGGTTTCCGCATCGAGGATGGCAAGAAGGTTCGCTACGCCAAGAAGTCGGGGGAAGTGATCAATGGCTGAGTATACGCCCCGTCTGGAAGAGCTCTTCAAGGGCAAGATCCGCTCTGCACTGAAGGAAGAGTTCGGCTACAAGAACGACATGCAGATCCCGCGGCTCGAGAAGGTCGTGCTGAACATGGGTGTCGGCGAAGCGGTTTCGGATTCCAAGAAGATCCGTGCGGCCGAGGCCGATCTCGCGCTCATCGCAGGTCAGAAGCCTGTCATCACCAAGGCCAAGAAGTCGATCGCCGGCTTCAAGGTTCGTGAAGAGATGCCGCTCGGCGTGAAGGTCACGCTGCGTCGCGATCAGATGTACGAATTCCTCGACCGTCTGATCACCGTGGCAATGCCGCGCATCCGCGACTTCCGTGGTGTCAACCCGAAGAGCTTCGACGGTCGTGGCAACTACGCCATGGGCCTGAAGGAGCACATCGTGTTCCCCGAGATCAACTTCGACAAGATCGAACAGGTCTGGGGCATGGATATCGTGATCTGCACCACGGCAAAGACCGATGCAGAGGCGCGTTCGTTGCTCAAGCATTTCAACATGCCGTTCACGGCCTGAGGCGCGGAGAGAGAATATGGCAAAAGTCAGCATGGTCCAGCGCCAGAAGAAACGTGAAGCGCTGGTTGAGAAATACGCCGCCAAGCGGGCGGAACTGAAGGAAATCGCGCGCGACGAGAGCCGCCCGATGGAAGAGCGCTTCAAGGCGCAGCTGAAGCTCGCGAAGCTTCCGCGCAATTCCTCGGCGACGCGTCTGCACAACCGCTGCGAAGTGACGGGCCGTCCGAAGGCCTATTACCGCAAGCTGCGGATGTCGCGTATCGCGCTTCGTGATCTGGCCTCCAAGGGTCAGGTTCCGGGCATGGTCAAGTCGAGCTGGTAAGGGGAGAGTTACATGTCAGTGAACGATCCCATCGGCGATATGCTCGCCCGTATCCGTAACGCCTCCATGCGCGGCAAGACCTCGGTGCGCACGCCGGCGTCGAAGATCCGCAAGTGGGTGCTCGATGTCCTTCAGACCGAAGGCTACATCCGCGGCTATGAAGAAGTGAAGAATGAACGTGGTCTCGGCGAGATCGAAATCGCGCTGAAGTATTTCGATGGCCAGCCGGTCATCAAGGAACTTCGCCGCATTTCCACGCCCGGCCGCCGCGTCTATTCCAACGTCAAGGAAATGCCGCAGGTCCGCCAGGGTCTCGGTGTCGCGATCGTCTCGACGCCCAAGGGTGTCATGTCCGATGCACAGGCTCGCTCCGCCAATGTCGGTGGCGAAGTTCTGTGCACGGTGTTCTGAGGAGGGGGCAATGTCTCGTATTGGTAAGAAACCGGTCGAGCTGCCGTCTGGCGTAAGCGCCAGCGTCTCGGGGCAGACGATCGAGGTGAAGGGGCCGAAGGGCACCCGCAGTTTCACGGCGACCGACGATGTCACCCTGACCGTCGATGACGGCAAGGTGAAGGTCGATCCGCGCGGCACGTCCAAGCGCGCACGCCAGCAGTGGGGCATGTCCCGGACCCAGGTCGCGAACCTGGTGACCGGCGTGACCCAGGGCTTCAAGAAGGAGCTCGAGATCAATGGTGTCGGTTACCGTGCACAGGTGCAGGGCAAGACCCTGAAGCTGGCGCTCGGCTACAGCCACGACGTCGATTTCGCGATTCCGGAAGGTGTCGACATCAAGGCGCCGAAGCCGACCGAGATCGTGATCGAGGGTATCGATCAGCAGGTTGTCGGTCAGGTGGCTGCAAACATTCGTGCCTGGCGTGCTCCCGAACCCTACAAGGGCAAGGGCATCAAGTACAAGGACGAGTTCATCTTCCGCAAGGAAGGCAAGAAGAAGTAGGAGCGCTAGACATGGCGAACAGCAAGAGAGACCTGTTCCAGAAGCGCCGTCTGCGCACCCGGAACAAATTGCGGAAACTCGCGAACGGCCGTCCCCGGCTCAGCGTGCACCGGTCTTCCAAGAACATTTCGGTCCAGGTGATCGACGATGTTCAGGGCCGGACGCTCGCCGCGGCCTCGACCCTCGAGGCGGACCTGGGCTTCAAGGGCAAAAACAACAAGGAAGCGGCTGCCAAGATCGGCACCGAGATCGCGGCGCGCGCCAAGGCGGCCGGGGTCGAGGAAGTCTATTTCGATCGCGGCGGCTTCCTGTTTCACGGCAAGGTGAAGGCTCTGGCCGACGCTGCGCGTGAAGGCGGACTGAAGTTCTAAAGGGGTACCGGAATGGCTAGAGATGACAACCGCCGGGATCGCCGCGACCGCGACGAAACCCCGGAATTCGCAGATCGCCTGGTTGCGATCAACCGCGTATCGAAGACCGTGAAGGGTGGTAAGCGCTTCGGCTTCGCAGCCCTCGTGGTCGTCGGTGACCAGAAGGGCCGTGTCGGCTTCGGCAAGGGCAAGGCTCGCGAGGTTCCCGAGGCGATCCGCAAGGCAACCGAGCAGGCCAAGCGTCAGATGATCCGTGTTCCGCTCCGCGAGGGCCGGACGCTGCATCACGACATGTATGGCCGCCACGGCGCCGGCAAGGTCGTGCTGCGCACGGCACCCGCCGGAACCGGGATCATCGCCGGTGGTCCGATGCGTGCCGTGTTCGAGATGCTCGGCGTCCAGGACGTCGTCGCGAAGTCGCTGGGGTCGCAGAACCCCTACAACATGATCCGCGCGACGATCGACGGCCTGCAGCGGGAAATGAGCCCGCGCATGGTGGCACAGCGCCGGGGCCGCAAGGTCTCCGACATCCTGCCGAAGACCGATGCACCTGCCGAGGCTCCGGCCGAAGCAGCGGCTGAAGCCTGAGGAGAGGGATCATGGCAAAGACCATCGTCGTAAAGCAGGTCGGCTCGCCGATCCGCCGCCCGGCCGAACAGCGCAAGACGCTGATCGGCCTCGGCCTCAACAAGATGCACAAGACCCGCGAACTGGAAGATACGCCTTCGGTTCGTGGCATGGTCGCGAAGATCCCGCATCTCGTCGAGATCGTCGAAGAGCGCGGCTAAGGCCGCACGCCCCTGAATTGGGCATTTCCCGGAGCGTCCGGGGAATGTCGCTACCGGCCGGCGACGTGTTTCGCCGGAAAAGCAAGAAAAGCCGTGTCTGGCCCATTCGCTTCAGGGGGCAGTTCCGGCAATTGGAGAAGCGACATGAAATTGAATGAACTCCGGGACAATCCCGGCGCAACCCATCGCGCGAAACGTGTTGGTCGTGGTCCCGGCTCCGGGCTCGGCAAGACCGGCGGACGCGGTATCAAGGGTCAGAAGTCCCGTTCGGGCGTGGCGATCAACGCCTATGAGGGTGGTCAGATGCCGCTCTACCAGCGCCTTCCGAAGCGCGGCTTCAACAACATCAACGCGAAGACCTACGCGGTGATCAATCTCGGCATCCTGCAGAAGTTCATCGATGCCGGCAAGATCGACACCTCCGCGCCGGTCGACGAAGATGCGCTGGTCAAGTCCGGCCTCGTTCGTCGCAAGAAGGATGGTGTGCGTCTGCTGGCGAAGGGTGAGCTGACCGCGGCCGTGAACCTGACGCTGACCGGCGCATCGAAAGCTGCGGTCGAAGCCATCGAGAAGGCTGGCGGCAGTGTCACGATCTCGGCACCGGCCAAGGCCGACGCGCCTGCAGAATGAGGCTTGAGGTCGCCCGCCGGGCGGCATAAGTCAGAGCTATGTTAACCGCCGCCGGTCCCAGAGATTTTCATGACCGGCGGCGCGCTTATGGGAGGGCCTTGGATGGCGTCGGCAGCGGAACAAATGGCCGCCAACCTGAGTTGGGGCACATTCGGCAAGGCCAAGGATCTCCAACACCGGATACTCTTCGCGCTTGCGTTGCTCTGCGTCTATCGCGTGGGCACCTATATCCCGGTTCCGGGCATTGATGCGGTTCGGCTTGCGGCGTTCTTCGACCAGGCAAGCGCGGGCATCGGCGGGATGCTCAACATGTTCACCGGCGGCGCGGTTGGCCGGATGGCCATTTTCGCGCTCGGGATCATGCCCTATATCTCGGCGTCGATCATCATTCAGCTGATGTCCTCCATGGTGCCGAGCCTGATGGCGCTGAAGAAAGAGGGCGAGCAGGGCCGGAAGAAGATCAACCAGTACACTCGCTACGGCACCGTGATTCTGGCGACCTTCCAGTCCTACGGGCTTGCCGTCGGGCTCGAGGCCGAGAACATGGCCCATGATCCCGGCTGGTTCTTCCGCATCGGGGTGGTGATCACGCTCGTCGGTGGCACGATGTTCCTGATGTGGCTTGGTGAACAGATCACCTCGCGCGGCATCGGCAACGGCATTTCCCTGATCATCTTCGTCGGTATCGTGGCCGAACTGCCCGCCTCGCTGGCGCAGTTCTTCACCCAGGGACGCACCGGCGCCCTGAGCCCCGTGGTCATCGTGGGTGTGATGGTGATGGCTGTTGCGGTGATTGCCTTCGTGGTCTTCATGGAGCGCGCGCTGCGCAAGATCCACATCCAGTATCCCAAGCGCCAGGTCGGCATGAAGGTCTACGGCGGCGAAAGCTCGCACCTCCCGATCAAGGTGAACCCTGCCGGGGTCATTCCGGCAATATTTGCCTCGTCGCTGCTCCTCCTGCCGGCGACGATCACGACCTTCTCCGGCTCCGCGGCCGCCGCGGGTGGCAACAGCTTCCTGAGCTACGTCGCGGCCTATCTGGGCCGTGGCCAGCCCCTGCAGCTTCTGCTGTTCGGTGCCCTGATCGTCTTCTTCGCGTATTTCTACACGGCGAATGTCGCGTTCAAATCCGATGACGTGGCCGACAATCTCAAGAAGCAGGGCGGGTTCATCCCCGGTATTCGCCCGGGCCAGAAGACGATCGAGTATCTCGATTATGTCGTGACCCGCATCCTGGTGGTCGGCTCGGCCTATCTCGCGGCGGTCTGTCTCATGCCCGAGGTTCTGATCTCGCAACTGTCGGTGCCATTCTACTTTGGAGGCACTTCCCTGCTCATCGTCGTATCTGTAACGATGGATACGATAACGCAGGTCCAGTCCCATCTGCTTGCTCACCAGTATGAGGGACTGATCGAACGGTCGCAGCTACGTGGCCGCGGGAACAAGGGACGGAGGAAAAATCGCCGATGAACATCATTCTGCTCGGACCGCCAGGTGCCGGTAAGGGAACCCAGGCTCTGCGTCTGGTCGCGAATCACGGTCTCGTTCAGCTCTCCACCGGAGACATGCTCCGCGCCGCGGTTGCAGCGGGAACCGAAGTGGGAATGAAGGCAAAGGCGGTGATGGAAGCGGGCCAGCTCGTGTCCGACGATATTGTCATCGGTGTGGTCTCCGAACGCCTCGATCAGCCGGACACCAAGAACGGCGTGATCTTCGACGGATTTCCTCGCACCACGGCCCAGGCCGAGGCGCTGGACAAGCTACTCGTCGAGAAGGGCATGACGCTCGATGCGGTGGTTGAGATGCAGGTCGATGACGCGCTTCTCGTTGACCGCATCAAGACGCGCGCGGCCGAAACGGGTGGAAGCCGGGCAGATGACAACGAGGAGACGCTCAAGAAGCGGCTTGCGGTCTACCACGCCGAAACCGCGCCTCTGATCGACTACTATCGGGGCACCGGGAAGCTCAAGACCATCGACGGTTCCGTGCCGATCGACGATGTGACCAAGTCGATCTCCTCGGTTCTCGCCTGAGATCGAGGCTGCGTGACTTTAATGCCATGACATTGCCGGTGGCCGGCCGACGGGAATCGCGTGTTGGCCATCTCGCAAAAGATCGTAAAAACTCCATTTAGAATTGACGATTTGGCGCTTGACCCCGGTTTGGCGACTCCTATACTGCGCGCTCCCCTCAAGGGGGGAGAATCGTTCCCTCTACATTTCACCTCGGGGACGCGGGATGTCTGACCCGGAAAATGGGTATCGGGAGCCTGCCGGATGCGGCGGGCATGAGCTTATGAAATTGGCCCCTCTAAAGGGCCAGAGATGGAACGGAGCAGAATTTTGGCGCGCATAGCTGGCGTTAACATTCCGACGAACAAGCGAGTGCTGATCGCACTCACGTACATTCACGGCATCGGCCGGACCGCTTCCCAGCAGCTCTGCGAAGCGCTGGAAATTCCCGCCGATCGTCGTGTGAACGAATTGAGCGACGCCGACGTCCTCAGGATCCGCGAGTATATCGACGCGAACCTGACAGTCGAGGGCGACCTGCGCCGCGAGCGCCAGATGAACATCAAGCGGCTGATGGATCTCGGCTGCTATCGTGGACTGCGCCACCGCCGTGGCCTTCCGGTGCGGGGTCAGCGGACCCACACCAACGCCCGCACCCGCAAGGGTCCGGCGAAGGCCATCGCAGGCAAGAAGAAGTAAGAGGCGCAGAATATGGCACGTGAGAAGGCGCGCGTTAAGCGCAAGGAACGCAAGAATATCTCAACCGGCGTTGCCCATGTGAACGCCAGCTTCAACAACACCAAGGTTCTGATCGCCGATGCCCAGGGCAATGCGATCGCTTGGTCGTCTGCTGGTGCGATGGGCTTCAAGGGTTCGCGGAAATCCACGCCCTATGCGGCTCAGATGGCGGCAGAAGATGCCGGCAAGAAGGCCCAGGAACATGGTGTCCGCACTCTCGAGGTCGAGGTCCAGGGTCCCGGTTCGGGGCGTGAAAGCGCACTTCGCGCGCTGAGCGCCGTGGGTTTCCAGATCACCGCGATCCGTGACGTGACCCCGATCGCGCATAATGGCTGCCGTCCGCCGAAGCGTCGCCGAGTCTGAGATACGATTTACGCGCTCGGGGCCGCCCACAGGGGTGGCTTCGGGCGCATTGCTTTTCCCTCGGGAGTTCGCTGGCCGCTGGATCCGGCAGGCGGACAGGAATGGAGGACCAAGGCCAATGATGATCCACAAGAACTGGCAGGAACTGATCCGGCCGACTGCCCTCGATTTCAAGCCCGGTGCGGACCCCGATCGGCAGGCAACGGCGATTGCCGAACCGCTTGAGCGCGGTTTCGGACTGACGCTTGGCAACGCGCTTCGCCGCGTGCTGATGTCCTCGCTTCAGGGCGCGGCCATCACTTCGGTGCAGATCGACGGTGTGCTTCACGAGTTTTCGTCCGTGCCCGGTGTGCGGGAAGACGTGACCGATATCGTCCTGAACCTCAAGGGTGTGTCGATCCGCATGGAAGTCGAGGGGCCCAAGCGCCTCGAGATCCGCGCGACCGGCCCCGGCGTGGTGACGGCGGGTGACATCACCGAGACCGCAGGCATCGAGATCCTCAACCGGGATCACGTGATCTGCCACCTCGACGATGGCGCGACGCTGTTCATGGAACTCACCGTCGAGACCGGCAAGGGCTATGTCGCGGCCGACAAGAATCGCCCCGAGGATGCGCCCATCGGGCTCATCTCCGTGGACGCGCTCTTCTCGCCGATCAAGAAGGTGTCCTACAAGGTCGAGCCGACCCGTGAGGGCCAGGTGCTCGACTATGACAAGCTGATGCTGACGATCGAGACCGATGGTTCGCTGACGCCGGAAGATGCGGTGGCCTATGCTGCCCGCATTCTCCAGGATCAGCTTTCGGTCTTCGTCAACTTCGAGGAGCCGCAGGCCGGTATCCGTCAGGAAGAGCCGGACGATCTCGAGTTCAACCCGCTTCTCCTGAAGAAGGTCGACGAGCTCGAGCTTTCGGTGCGGTCCGCGAACTGCCTGAAGAACGACAATATCGTGTATATTGGCGATCTGATCCAGAAGACCGAGGCAGAAATGCTCCGGACGCCGAACTTCGGTCGGAAATCTCTGAACGAGATTAAGGAAGTGCTGACCGCCATGGGTCTGCATCTCGGTATGGAAATCGTCGACTGGCCGCCCGAGAACATCGAGGACCTGGCCAAGAACTACGAAGACCAGTTCTGATTTCTTTCGGGGCCTTCGGGCCCCGGAAACCCCGGGCATTCCGCCCCAAGGAGCGCGGCTCGAAGAGAGGGCCGCCGGACAAAGCAAAACGAGTTTAACGGAGACAAGACATGCGCCACGGTAATGGCTACCGCAAACTGAACCGCACCCATGAGCATCGCAAGGCGATGTTCGCCAACATGGCATCGAGCCTGATCGAGCACGAGCAGATCAAGACGACGCTGCCGAAGGCGAAGGAAATGCGGCGGATCATCGACAAGCTGATCACGCTCGGCAAGCGTGGCGATCTGCACGCGCGCCGTCTGGCCGCTTCGCAGCTCAAGACCGATGCTGCGGTCGCGAAGCTCTTCGACGTTCTGGGCCCGCGCTACAAGGAGCGCAACGGCGGCTACGCCCGCGTTCTCAAGGCCGGCTTCCGTTATGGCGATGCGGCCCCGATGGCGATCATCGAACTGGTCGATCGTGACCCCGATGCGAAGGGCGCTGGCGACAAGGCCCGCGTTGCTGCCGAAGAGGCACTCGAAGAAGCCTGATCCGGCTTTCTTCACATCAGAATTTCGGGAGAGGGCTCCGGTGCGCATCGCTTCGGGGCCTTCTTCCTTTTCGGGCGCGGGACACCGACTGAAGTCTGCTGGTCTCGGCCCAAGGCTGCTGGCATAGGTCTCGAAATCTCATCATGGAGTTTCCAATGTCTGCCACAGAAGCCCTTGTCCGCCGCTACTACGATGCGTTCAACGCGGGGGATGTCGAGGGCATGCTCGCCTGCCTGTCCGAGGACGTTCGCCATGATGTGAACCAGGGGGAGACGCGGCTCGGGAAGGCGGCGTTTGCGGAATTCTGCGCGCATATGGCCGAATGTTACCGCGAGACGCTGACCGATATGGTCTTCCTGTTTGATGGCTCGGGCACGCGTGCGGCGGCGGAGTTCGTGGTGAACGGGGAATATCTTGCGACCGATCCGGGCCTGCCGGAGGCGAACGGGCAGACCTATGTTCTGCCCGCTGGTGCATTTCTCGCGATTGAAGGCGACAAGATCACCCGTGTCACCACCTATTACAACCTGCCGGAGTGGGAGCGGCAGGTTCTGGGCAAGTAGCCGGAGAGATCATTCCCCCAGCGCGATGCCTTCGCGGCGCCGGTCCGCTGCGCCGATGAGGCCATCGGGTGTGATCGCGATGGCATGGAGGCCGGAGTTGAGGTCGCGAATATTGGTCTCATGCCCCAGCGCTTGCAGGCTTTGCGCCAGCTCCTCGGCCTGAGGCCCGGCCTCGATATCCGTTGCGCCATTCCGGTTGGTGAGATGCGGGCGATCAAAGGCGACCTGCGGATCGAGGCCGAAATCAAGGATGCCCATGAGGCTTTGTGCCACATATGGAATGATGCGCGAGCCGCCGGGAGAGCCGATGAGGAGCACCGGTTCGCCATCCTCCAGCACGATTGTCGGTGACATGGAGGAACGCGGGCGCTTGCCGCCTTCGACGCGGTTGGCCACCGGATTGCCGTCCTCCTCGGGGGTGAAGGAGAAGTCGGTCAGCTCGTTGTTGAGCAGGAACCCGTTGGTCATCACATGGGAGCCGAACCCGGATTCGATGGTGGTGGTGATCGAGATCATGTCGCCGTAGCTGTCGACGATGGCGAAATGCGAGGTGCCGTATTCGGGGGCTTCGAGACCGGGCGCGCGCAGGGCGGCATCGTCCCAGGGGGGCTCTCCCGGATCGGCGGATTCCATTGCCTCGCCTTCGCTGATCAGTGCAGCGCGGGTGGTCAGGTAGTCCGGGTCGAGAAGCCCCTCGGGCATGTCCACGAAATCCGTGTCCGCCATGTAGAGGCCGCGATCGGCGAAGGCGAGTTTGCTGGCCTCGAGGAAAAGGTGCTGCGCCTCCGTGCCGAGGCCGAGGCCGCTGAGATCCCAGTTGGCAAGGATGCCGAGGATCTGGCCCACGGTGAGGGCGCCGGAGGAGGGCGGACCCATGCCGCAGACTTCCCAGACGCGGTAGTCCATGCAGACCGGATCGCGCTCCTTCACCTCGTAGGCCGCGAGATCATCGAGGGCCAGCACGCCGGTGTTGGTCTCGGTGCGGGTGGCGGCGACGATGTCCCGTGCGATGGCACCCTCGTAGAAGGGCGCGCTGCCTTCGCTGGCGATCTGGCGGAGCGTGCGGGCAAACTCCGGGCTGCGCAATGTCGCGCCTTCGGGGAGCGGGGTGCCATCCTCAGTAAAGAAATACGCTCGCGCACCGGGGAACTCGGCAAGTTTCTCTGCCCCGGCAATGGAGGCGGACATCCGTTGCGAGACCGGGAAGCCCTCTTCGGCGATGCGGATCGCGGGGGCGACGACCTGCGTCCAGGGGAGGCGGCCGTAGCGGGCGTGCAGTTCCTCCATGAGCTTGAGCGTTCCGGGGACACCGACCGAGCGACCGCCGGGCACCGCATCGAAGAAGCCGAGCGGCTCGCCGTTTTCATCGAGCCAGTAGTCCGGTCCGGCCGCCGCCGGGGCCGTCTCGCGGCCGTCCCAGCTTGTGAGGTCGGAGAGGGCGGCATTCCAGTAGAGCGCGAAGGCCCCGCCGCCGATGCCGGAGCTTTGCGGCTCGACGATGTTGAGAACGAGTTGGACGGCCACTGCGGCATCGGCCGCGGAGCCGCCCTTGGCGAGGATGTCCCGCCCGGCTTCGGCGGCAAGCGGATGGGCTGCCGCGACCATGAAGTTCCGGGCCTGCACGGAGGGTTGCGCGTCGGCGATCGCGGTTGTCTCTTCAGGCTGTGGCGAAGTGTCCTGCGCCAGCGCCGGGCCGGGGGAGAGCAGCAGGCTGGCGAGCAGGGCGCCGCAAGGCAAAAGGGCTTTCATGAGACCACCTCCGGAACGGGAATGACGTCGACGGCCTGATCGCTCTTCTGTTCGCCGGCGATTTTCAGCACGCCCTTTACCGGGGACACGTCACCGTAATCGCGGCCGCGGGCGATCAGGATGTGGTCGGTGCCGACCAGGATGGCGTTGGTGGGATCATACTCGATCCAGCCGGTCTGGAATCCGCACCAGGCGCGCACCCAGGCGTGCATGGCATCCGCGCCTTCCATCCGGGGTTTGCCCGGCGGCGGGTTGGTGCGGAGAAAGCCCGAGACATAGCCGGCCGGAATGCCGATCCCGCGCAGGCAGGCGATCATGATGTGGGCGAAGTCCTGGCAGACGCCGTGCCGACGCGCGAAGGCCTCCTCATGGGGGGTGTTCACGTCGGTGGCCTCGGGATCGTATTTCATGTCCCGATGCAGGGCCTCGCCGATCATGCAGACCGCCCGGAAGGCGGTGACCGCATCGGGCAGGATGGCCTGGGCGTAGGCGGTCATGGGCGCGGTGGGCGAGGCGAAGGAACTGGGGCCGAGAAAATGATGCGGGGCCTGCGGGTCGAGGCCGCGATACTCTGAGATCTCGCGGGGCAGTTGCGCGAGGCTCGGCGAGATGTCAAAGCTCGGGGCATCGGACAGTCGCTCGACGCGCGCATCGACCGCGAAGACGATTTTCTTGTGCGCTTCGCGGAAGGCGATCTCGACGCCGGCATTCTGGAAGAAATCCAGCATGTCGCGACGCTCTGCCGGGTCCGGCTCGATCTTCAGGTCGCCGCGCAATCTGCGTTGGACGCCCGGCAGGTCCGCCGGCATCAGGCGCAGGATATGCCGCCCGGCGATGGCGGGGCGGTCATACTTGTAGCTGATCTTCAGGCGGATGTCGTAGATCATGAGCGCCTAGTGAATATACGTTTGTCCGATCAGGTCGGAAAGGCTTTCGACCTCGAGGCGCAGCGCCCTCAGGGTCTTTGTGTCGAGTGTATTGGGTGTCTGGATCGCGAGGCTGGTATGGACCTGCAGCACGGCACGCGAGAGCTGCGACAGCTGGCCGTCGCTCTCCGCGTTCGGCAGGTAGGAGACATGGGTTTTCAGCTCGCTGAGCTGGTTGAGGATCGAGCGCGGATTCATGGCATCGAGGGCCAGAAGGTCAACTACCGTCTCATGGCTGGTAAAGACCGAGTAGCGACGGCGGTGCGACATCACGCTGTCCCCGATCTCGACGGCGAGGTCCAGCGCGCCCTCCGGCGCATCGGCATGTGCCAGCGCCTCGAGCAGGTTCGCCATCGCAATGGTGCGTTCGAGCGAGCGGCCGATGGAGAGGAAGCGCCAGCCGGTGAAGCGATACATGTTTTCATGCACCAGGCCCGCGAAGCCGGTGATCTTGCGCAGGAGAACCGACATGGCGCGCGCGGTGTCGTCACCCGAGGTCAGCGTCCGGCCGAAGCGCTGCGCCGTCTTCGAGAGGTCGCTGAGCGCGGCCCAGCCATCGGTGGAGAACTGGTCCCTGACCTTGCCGGCGCTTGATGTCGCGCCGCCGATGGCCATCAGCAGGCTCTCGGGAATGGGCTCGTCAGGATCGGTGCCGATCGCGCGCATGTGGGTCGCGAGGTGTTCGAGATAGGGCGCGTCCGGATCGGTGCTTTCGGTGAGCCGCATGTGATAGGCGCGCATCATGCGCAGGATCCCGTCGGCGCGTTCGGTATAGCGCCCGAGCCAGAACAGGTTGTCCGCGGCCCGGCTGGGCAGAACCGTGGGCTTGGCCCGGCAATAGGGCGCGTCACCCGCAGGACCCTGGATGGAGGAGGTGTCCACCGGGCGATCACTGACGATCCAGACATCGGCCGCGGTGCCGCCCCGCTGCATGGCAATCGCGGAGGCATCGCCGCTGCGCCCGATGCGGGCGAACCCGCCCGGCATGACGTCCCAGCCGGTGGCGGTGCGCGCGAGGTAGACACGCAGGCTCATGGGGCGCGGCACCAGCCGCCCGTCCTCGTAGGCGGGCGTCGTCGAGAGGGTCACAGCCTCCTGGCCCACCAGTTGCGCGCCGTCGTTCTCGAGCCAGTCGGACACGGACTCCAGGGCTTCCCCGCGGATACTCGTGCCGAGAACGGTCGTTTCCTCGGTCTCGAAGGGCAGGCGGGTGGAGAGCGCCGGCCCGATCATCATCGTGTCGAGGTTCGCCCTGACATGCGCGCGCTCCGTAGGCTGGCCGCACCACCAGGTGGCGATGTTGGGCATGGAGAGTGGCTCGCCGAGCAGTTCGTGCGAGATGCGGGGCAGAAAGGCCATGAGCGCGCGGGTTTCGAGTACCCCGGTGCCGAGCGCGTTGACGAGCGTGACGCTGCCCTGGCGCACGGCGCTGACAAGGCCGGGTGTTCCGAGCCGCGATTCGGGGTTGAGTTCGAGCGGATCGGCAAAGGCGCTGTCGAGCCGCCGCCACAGCACGCTGACCGGTTCGAAGCCGGCCACGGTCCGCACCATAACCTTCCCGTCCTCGACCACGAGATCCTCACCCTCCAGAAGGGCGAAGCCGAGATAGCGCGCGATGTAGGCGTGTTCGAAATAGGTTTCGTTCAGCGGGCCCGGCGTGAGGATGGCGAGGCGGTTCTCAGACGGTGGCGAGAGGCTGTACAGCGTATCGCGGAAGGTGCGGAAGAAGCCTGCAAGCCGGTGCACATGGGCGTCGGCGAAGAAGTCGCCATAGGCCCGCGCCGTGGCAACGCGGTTTTCCAGGGCGAAGCCCGCTCCCGATGGCGCCTGCGTTCGATCGCCCAGCACCCACCACTGTCCGTCCGGGCCGCGCCCGATCTCGAAGGCGACGAAATGCAGGTAGTGCCCGCTTCGCGGCGTGACATGGACCAGCGGACGGTGCCATTCGCTGCATCTCGCGATGAGGCTCGCGGGCAGGTGCCCCCCCGCGACGAGCTGGTTGGTTCCGTAGAGATCCGCCGCCAGCAGTTCGAGAAGGTCCGCGCGCTGGCGCAGGCCCGCCGCGATCCGCTCCCATTCCGATTCCTCGATCAGGAGCGGAACATGGGCAAGGGGCCAGGCGCGTTCGGTCGAACCGTAGAGGTCGTACTGTCGATAGAAGACACCGGCATCGCGAAGATACTGCTCGCCGCGCGCAATGCGCTGCGCGCGGTCCTCTTCCGTGAGGCTGGCGAAATGCTCGACGAACCGCCGCCAGACCGGCCGCACACGGCCTTCGGCATCGAGCAGTTCGTCGGGCACACCCGGCAGGCGGCTGTACTCCGCGATCAGGTGTTGGGAAGGCACGTCGTGGCCAAGTGGGAGTGTGGCATCCATGGCCTATAGACCGGGTGGCCTCCTCAGGTCGAGGGTCATCGGGAACTCGGCATTGGGCACTTCCGTGACGGGTGTGTAAAGCCCCGGTGTATGACCGTGGGCCTCGAACCGCGCGAGCCTGCGTGCCTCCGCCTCGTTTCCGTTGACCGGGAAGGTATCGTAGTTCCGTCCGCCGGGATGGGCCACATGGTAGGTGCAGCCCGCCAGCGCCCGGTTGGTCCAGGTGTCGAAGATGTCGAACACGAGCGGCGTGTGGACCGGCACGACCGGGTGAAGCGCCTCCGCCGGCTGCCAGGCCTTGTAGCGCACGCCTGCCACGGCCTCGCCGCTGGTTGCGGTCTTCTGCATCGGCATCCGGCGCTTGTTGCAGGTGACCACGTAGCGATCCGGATCGGTGGTGGTGAGCTTGACCTGAAGCCGTTCGGTGGAACTGTCGGTGTAGCGCACGGTTCCGCCGATGGCGCCGGTCTCGCCCAGCACATGCCAGGGTTCGAGCGCCTGGCGCACCTCGAGGTGGACGCCGTCGGTCTCGACCTCGCCGCAGAACGGGAAGCGGAACTCGGCCAGCGCCTCGAACCATTCGGGACGCATGTCAAACCCGTGGCCTTGCAGGTCGCCCAGCACCTCCATGAAGTCTTCCCAGACGAAATGCGGCAGCATGAAGCGATCATGCAGGACGGTGCCCCAGCGGGTGAGCTTGCCCGAGACGGGGCTGTGCCACATGCGCGCGATCAGCGCCCGGATCAGAAGCTGCTGGGCGAGGCTCATGCGCGGGTTGGGGGGCATTTCGAAGCCGCGGAACTCCACGAGACCCAAACGCCCGGTGGGGCCGTCGGGCGAATAGAGCTTGTCGATGCAGATCTCGGCTCGGTGGGTGTTGCCGGTCACATCCGTGAGCATGTTGCGCAGGAGCCGGTCCACCAGCCAGGGCAGCGGCGCCTCGCCTTCGCCCGGCGCCGGGATCTGCGCCAGCGCGATTTCCATCTCGTAGAGCGAATCGTGCCGGGCCTCGTCGAGGCGCGGGGCCTGCGAGGTGGGGCCGATGAAGAGCCCGGAGAAGAGGTAGGAAATCGACGGGTGGCGCTGCCAGTGCAGAACGAGGCTGCGCAGGAGATCGGGCCGGCGCAGGAACGGGCTGTCGAGCGTGGTGGCCCCGCCGACTACCACGTGGTTGCCGCCGCCCGTGCCGGTATGCTTGCCGTCGATCATGAACTTGTCGGTACCGAGGCGGCAGAGCCGGGCCTCCTCGTAGACGCCTTCGGTGATGGCCACGCAATCGTCCCAAGAATGGGCCGGGTGGATGTTCACCTCTATGACGCCCGGATCGGGGGCGACGCGGATCACGTTGAGCCGCGGGTCATGGGGGGGTGCATAGCCCTCGATATGGATCGGCAGGTTCATGTCGGCCGCGGCACTTTCGGCGGCCGCGACCAGTTCGAGGTAGTCCTCGACCCTCTCCACCGGCGGCATGAAGACGCAGAGCCGCCCGTCGCGCGGCTCCACCGAGAGTGCCGTGCGGACAGAATCCTCGCTGTTGTCCTCGAAGTCCTGCTCCATCCGGTCCTGCCGGGCCATCGGATCGACATTGTAGTGCGCCATCGGCTGCGCACGGCTGGCATGTTCCGGGATCGGGGCCCGCGTGGGGCGCGCGCGTCTGCGGAAATCGGGCAGGCTGCCTTCGATGGTCGTCGGATCGGCGACATTGGTGTAGGGGTAGGCCGACGGAGAGACATAGGGCAGCGTGTCGAGCGGCAGACGGAAGCCGACCGGGCTGTCGCCGGGGATGAGGAAGAGATAGTCGCGGCGAAGCTTCCATTTCTCCGAGCGCCAGCGGTGGCCGCTTGCCTTCGACTGCCAGCGCTGCACCGGCAGGACGTAGCCCGAAGGCGTCGTGAGGCCGCGCGCGAAGACCTTGGCGATGCGGTGGCGCTCTTCGGGGTCCTTGAGCTTGGAGTTCTCGGGCGTCACGTTCTCGGGCAGGTTGCCCTCCTTGATGACCCATTCCGCCGGATCCTCGAAGGCCGGAACGACGTAATCCGGCTTGATCCCCAGCTCTTCCGCAATGCCCTGGGTGAGTTTCTCGGCTTCCGCCGGGCCTGCGCCCGTATCGGCTTCCTCCTCCGCGATCAGGTTCTGGTCCTGCCAGATCGGTTTGCCGTCGCGCCGCCAGTAGAGCGAGAAGGTCCAGCGCGGCAGGCTTTCACCCGGATACCACTTGCCCTGGCCGTAATGCAGGAAGCCGCCGGGGGCGAAACGGTCGCGGAGCCGGCGGATGAGCTTGTCCGCGAGGCCGCGCTTCATCGGGCCCACGGCCGCGGTGTTCCACTCCGAGCTTTCGAAATCGTCGATGGAGACGAAGGTGGGCTCACCGCCCATGGTCAGCCGCACATCGCCGGCCGCCAGCGACTGGTCGACCTTGCGGCCGAGATCGTTGAGCGCGGCCCAGCTGTCATCGGAGAAGGGCTTGGTGATGCGCGGGTGCTCGGCGACCCGGTTCACCTTCATGTCGAAGCCGAAATCGACCTCGGCGTAGCTCGCGAGGCCCGAGATCGGTGCCGCGTTGCGATAGTGCGGTGTGGCGGCGAGCGGGATGTGGCTCTCGCCGGTGAGAAGCCCGCTGGTCGGGTCGAGGCCGATCCAGCCCGCGCCGGGGAGGTAGACTTCGCACCAGGCGTGCAGGTCGGTGAAGTCGTGATCGGTTCCGGCCGGCCCGTCGAGCGAGACGAGGTCGGGCTTAAGCTGGATGAGATACCCGGAGACGAAACGCGCCGCAAAGCCCAGGTTCCGCAGGATCTGCACCAGGAGCCACGAGCTGTCGCGGCAGGAGGCCGTCCCGCGCTCGAAGGTCTGCTCCGGCGTCTGCACGCCCGGCTCCATGCGGATGACGTAGCCGATCTCGTTGCTCAACCGCGCGTTCAGGTTGACGACGAAATCGACCGTGCGAGTCTTCTCGCGCGGGATCGTCGCCATGAAGTCGGCAAGCTTCGGGCCCATCGGATCGGGCTTGCGGTAGATCGAGAGATCCTCGCGCAGATCCTCAGGGTAGTCGAAGGGCCATTCCTCCGCCTCTTCCTCCACGAAGAAGTCGAAGGGGTTGTAGATCGTCATGTCCGCGACGAGGTCGACCTCGATCTTGAATTCGCGCACCGGTTCCGGAAAGACGAACCGTGCCAACCAGTTGCCGTAGGGGTCCTGCTGGTGATTCACGAAGTGATCGGTCGGACTGACCTTCAGCGAGTGAGACAGCACGCGGGTCCGGGAATGCGGCGCCGGCCGCAGCCGGATGACCTGCGGTCCCAGGGAAACCGGGCGATCATACTTGTAGTGGGTAAGGTGGTAGATACTCGCTTTAATCGACATGCCGCTCCCGCATTCTGGCTTGATCCAGGGCGTTAACCTTTCACAAGTTCACGGGACGATCCACGAATTTGTTATCCGAAAATGGCCTATGCCCCTTTCTTGAGCAGAGGTGAGGATTAGGTGAGGGGGCATGGACGCGACGGCATCGGGTGATGATCCCGGGGCCATCATGCGTCTCCTTCGGGACCGGCAATCCAGCCGTTTCGAATGTCGCAAGCGACGACAAGAGAGCGACGACAAGAGAACTGAAAGGATAACACATGCCGAAGATCAACGAATCCAAGATCGCCATCCTCGCCACCGACGGTTACGAGCGCTCCGAGCTGCGCGAGCCGCTGGAAAAACTCCGGGAAAAGGGCGCGACGGTCGAAGTCGTTTCGCTCAAGGACGGCGAGATCCGCAGCTGGGACAAGACGGACTGGGGCGACAGCGTGCAGGTTGATCGCAAGCTTAGCGACGTGAAGGTCGAGGATTACAACGCGCTGGTCCTGCCGGGCGGCCAGATCAATCCGGACCTTCTGCGCGTCGAGAAGGAAGCCGTCGATTTCGTGCGAGAGTTCGCGAAGTCCGGCAAGACCCTAGCCGCGATCTGCCATGGTCCGTGGCTCCTGGTGGAAGCCGACGCCGTGCGTGGGCGCGATGTGACGTCCTATCCTTCGATCCGCACCGACATGATCAATGCCGGCGCAAACTGGAGTGACAAGGAAGTGGTGGTCGATCAGGCGATCATTACCTCGCGTAACCCGGGCGACATTCCCGCCTTCGTCGACAAGATCGTCGAGGAAGTCGAGGAAGGCCGTCACGAGCGGGTCATCGAGCCGGCCTGAGGCTTTCAGGCTTTAGCTTGACTTGAACCGTGTCGAGAGGCCGGGTCCCATCGGGGCCCGGCTTTTCGCGTTTGGAGGGTCAGGCGGGAACGAACACGCCCGCGGCGGCGTCGTGGGTTTCGCTGAAGATGGCCTCCGCGCCATACGGGGCGTTCGCCAGGGCCAGTCCCGATCCGGTCATTCCGCGCTCGGGTTCGGGGGTAAAGCGAACCTCGTCCCGGATGGGCGCCAAGGGGGCGAGACCCTCCAGCAGGTCCGCGTGACGCCCGGCGGGCAGAAGCGGGTACCACACGAGGACTGCGGCTTCCGGCCACTTGGCGATCAGTTGACGAACGAAACGGGCCGCATCCTCGTATTCGGTTTTGACCTCGTAGGAGGGATCGACAAGGACCAGCCCCTTGCGCGGCTTCAGGGGCGCGAGGGCCAGCACGCCCTCATAGCCGTCGCGGCGGTGTATCGCGGCAGTGCTCTCGCGCATCGCGAGCCTGAGGGCCGTGTTTTCGGCTGGATGAAGCTCCATCAGCGTCATGCTGTCTTGCGGGCGCAACAGGCTCGCGGCAACGAGAGGCGAGCCCGGATAGGCGGTTGGTCCATGGGCTGACCAGACCGTCGAAATGGCGCGCGCATAGGGCGTGGAGGGCGCGGGGCGAAGGCGGGCGATGCCGTGGGCGGCTTCGCCGGTTTTTGCGGCTTCGGGGCTTGCGAGGTCGTAAAGGCCCCGTCCGGCATGGGTTTCGGCATAGGAAATGCCGCGCTTCTTGCGGGTAAGAAGCGTGAGAAGTTCGGCGAGCACCATGTGCTTGTGAACGTCCGCCGGGCCGCCGGCATGATAGGCGTGCTGGTAGGAAAGCATGGAGCTTTCTTAGGCGATCGACCGGCCAATGGAAATCCGCAGGATGGTGCATTCGGGCGATTGCGCGGCTTCGCATGTTAGATGAAATGTTTGCGGCAAGTGCTTGAAATAAATATTTAAACCAGATTTTTGCGTGATGGCCCGTCTGGCAGTACGTCGTGGCGATGTGGTGGATGAGCCGTCATGTCGCGGGTGGATCGAATCGTCGTGAACGTGCGATTTCCCGACCGCCTCGGGCTTTCTCGAAGGGGAGTGGGGGGCTGCTTCAGGGCGGTGTGCGGGCCTGAAAATTCGGTTGAGGACCGTTGCAGAAGCTGCCGTGCGGAAAGCCGAAAACCTGCGCGAAACCCTGTATGGAATCGGTATGGATTCGATATGGAAACCATATGGCTGATTGTATGGCTGACACATCTTCGCCCGAGAGCCGGTCCGAGGTCTGGCGGAGCCTTTCGCGGATGATTAAACCGGACCCGAACACGAAATGCATCCATGCTCCAGGGAAACAGCAAATGGCCAAGATTACCTATATCGAGCACAGTGGGACAAAGCACGAGGTCGATGTCGACGAGGGCATGACCGTCATGGAAGGGGCGCGGGACAACAACATTCCCGGGATCGAGGCCGATTGCGGCGGCGCCTGCGCCTGCTCGACCTGCCATGTCTATGTGGACGAGAAATGGGTCGACCGTCTGCCCGCACCCGATCCGATGGAAGAGGACATGCTCGATTTCGCCTGGCAGCCCGATCCCAAGCGGAGCCGGCTGACCTGCCAGATCAAGGTGACGGAAGACCTGGACGGTCTGGTCGTTCAGATGCCGGAAAAGCAGATCTGAACGGGGCGAGGCCTCGAACCGCCGCGCACTCCCGCGATGGCACCAGAGACGCGTGACGCGCAATCCGGATAGATGACCAAGAATTCGACGCTCCGATCCTTTTCGGGGCGTCTTTCGTTTTGTGAACTCATCACGATTTCTCAATGAAGCGAAAAGTTGCGGATAAAACGCAGACCCCTGCTTCATCAAATCTTTATCCCGATACTTCACGGTCGCGGCGATTTGAGAAAAGGCCCGTAGGTGAGTGCGATGAAAAACTGGTCGATTCAGACACAGATCCGGGCGGGAATGCTCTGTGTCCTCGGGCTACTGGTTTCCCTCGCGACTATCGGGCTGGTCGGAAACTGGCTGGTGGCTGCGGCCTTTTCGGACTACCGCCATACGGCGCACTCCACGGCAGTGACGACCGAGCTGCTGGAAGAGGTTTTCGAGGCGCGGCTCGCCGCCATGAAATATCGCTACAATCCCGACCCGGAGGGGCTCGAGACCCTGGTCGGGGCCGTGGATCTCGTGATGGGCGAAGGCGAGCGGATCGACGAACTGCTCGGGGCGGACAGTGCCGGCGCGGCGGCCTATGCCACGCTCCATGAACAGATGGACGACTATCGCCAGCGAATGGGTCGGGCCGCGGGATTGCAGGAGCGGCGCGAGAAACTGGTTGCGGAAATTTCCAAGCTCGGTCCGACCGCGCGCATGAACGTGACCGAGGTGATGTCCTCTGCGCGGGCCATGGGAAATTCGAGGGCGGGCTATGCCGGAGCAGCCGTGCAGCAGGACCTGCTGCTTGGCCGGTTCTACATGGAGCGGTTTCTCGTCGACAACACGCTGGCAACCCATGAGCGTGCCATGCGGCACCTGACCGCGAGTCTCGACAGGCTGGACCGGTTGCTGTCGGTCGTTGAAGGGTCGGATCGCCACAACCTCATTCTCGAAGCCGACGACATCATCAGCCGCTATATCGAGGTTGCCGACGAGTTGAAGAAGGTGATCCTGTTCCGCAACGCCGAATACGCGGCGATGGACAAGATCGGGCCGGCAGCGGTCGCGGGGCTGGAACACCTGAATGCGGAGCTTGGGGCGGAACGCGACGTGGTGGGCGCGCGTGCGGAAGCACTGGCCTTCTGGTCGCTGATCGCGACGATGATCCTGGGTGTGATCGGGGTGATTGCCGGGGTGCTGGCCTCGCAGAAAATCTCGGGCAGCATCGTGAGGAACATTGCTGCCTCGGTGGGCACCATGTCCGAACTGGCGAACGGAAATCTGAAGGTCGAGGTGGCCGGGACCGAGCGGGAGGACGAGCTTGGGCGCATGGCTCAGGCGCTTGAGGTCTTCAAGGCGCGAGGCCTTGAAGCGGAGCGGCTTCAGGCAGAGAAGGCCAAAGCCGACGCGAAGGCCGAGGAAATGCGCGCCGCGCAGGCCGAAAGGGACGCGGAGGCGGCCCGTGCCCGCGAGGCGCAGATGGCGGCCAAAGCAGAGCAGGCCGAGCGCGAGCGCGAGAAGCTCGCAGAGTTCGAGCGGTTCCAGGTCTCGGTGAGCGAGGTCATCTCGCGCGCGGTCGGGGGCGATTTCACCGGCCATGTGAGCGAGAACAGCTCGGATGATGGGCTGGTGAAGGTTGCCACGGAGATCAACAGGCTGATGGACGAGATCGGCAAGGCGCTCAAGGCGACCAACGAGACGATCCGGGATCTGGCCGAAGGGCTTCTGACGGCGCGGATGGCAGGCGATTACGACGGCGAATTCGCAGCACTGCAGACGAACCTCAACGGATCGCTGGGCACGCTGGAGGATATCGTTCTGCGGATCAGTGCCGCAGGCGCGAATGTCTCGGATCTTTCGGGCGAGGTGCGCAATGCCTCGGATCTTCTGGCCCGCCAGACCGAGAACAATGCCGCGAGCCTCGCGGAAGCGGCGGCCTCGCTGCATCAGCTGACCGAGAGCATTCGAGGTGTGTCCACGAATGTGCAGCAGGCCACGTCCGGGGCCGAGGCCGCGCGCCAGACGGCACTGGAAAGCGGGCAGGTCGCGGAGAATGCGGTCGATGCGATGACCGACATCTCGCAGGCCTCGAACCGCATCACGAGCGCGCTCAAGATCATCGAGGACATCTCCTTCCAGATCAACCTTCTGGCGCTCAATGCCGGGGTCGAGGCCGCGCGGGCCGGCGATGCCGGACGCGGCTTCTCGGTGGTGGCATCGGAAGTGCGGGCGCTGGCGCAGCGGTCTTCCGAGGCGGTGGTGGAAATCTCGCAGGTGGCCTCCGAGAACAGGGCGGTCATCGAGCGCGGGGTCGGGCATGTGACCGAGGCGAAGGCCTCTCAGGAAAAGATCATCGAGAGTGTCCTGTCGATCTCGGGCCAGATGAGCGAGATCGGCCAGGCGATCAACGAACAGACCATCGGGATCGGGGAGATCAACCATGCGGTGGCGGTGCTCGACACCTCCACGCAGGCGAATGCCGCCGCTTTCGAGCAGCTTGCAGCGCTCGGCAACAATCTCGCCGGCGAGGCGCAGGAGCTGGCCGGGGCGATTTCCAATCTCAAGGTCGGCGACGGGTCTGGCGCTTCGCGGGCGCACGCGGCCTGATCGCGCAGCCGCCGGGGCCGGCGGCTTCAGGAAGGAAAACACCCCGGACGGGATGTCCGGGGTGTTTGTCTGTCCGGGCCATGCTCCTCGGGGGGATCAGCCGCCCGTGACGGGGGCGAACTCGATCCGGCGGTTGCGGCCCTTGTTGGCGGCCGTGTCATTGGCGACCACGGGGCGTTCCTCGCCGTAGCCCGTGGCGATGAGCTGGCGTCTCGAGATGCCTTCGTCCACGAGGTAGTTCACCACCGACTGCGCGCGCCGTTCGGAGAGGATCTGGTTGTAGGTCGCATCTCCATCCGAATCAGTGTGGCCCGCGACGAGCACCTGAAGATCGGGGCAGCGGCTGACGATATCGACCACACTGTCGAGCAGCGGGTAGCTCGAGGGCTGCAGATCGGCGCTGGAGAAGGCGAAATAGATGTTCCCGGTGCGCGAGAGGATCTCGAAGCGGCCGACGCAGGCATCGAGCGAGAAGTCGCCCTCGGGTTCCAGCGCAACGGACTGCGGCTCGGGGATCGGATCAGCTTCCTGGATCGGTTCGCTGCCGCTCGGTGCGGCGTCGCTACCGCGGCGGGCGAAGAGGAAGTCGAAGGTCACGGTGGCGGACGGAATGATGGTGATGCCGCCCACGGCTTCCTCGAGCTTGGTGATGTTCTCGGCGAGGCCGAAATCCGTCGCTTCGATCGAGATCGGCACGGCGGAAGCCACGGAGACCTGGTCGTCGTTGAGCATGGTGACGGTGACGAGCGACTGCATCGGGATCTGCACGCCGTGGAGGTCGAAAATGTAGGGGAGATTGATGGTTGTCCGGCGGCTAGCGGGCAGGTCGGCGATCATGTCCTCCGTCAGTTCGAGGCTGATCGTGGCTTCGGGGTAGAGGAACGTCTCGAAGAAGAGGAAGCGCATGCGCACGTTGCGCAGGTCCACCAGGGTATCGACGGAATCGAGGAGCACCTTCACCTCGGCGCTGCCGCTGGGGTCGATTTCGCCGGTGAAGGTGGCGAAGGTGCTCGATTCGACCTTCATGCCGTCCTTGGTGTTCTTGATCGACTGGAAGCGGATGTTGGAGCGGTCCGGGTCGAGATCCCAGCCCGGCGCGAAGGGTGAGGACTGCGCCGCGGCCATGACGGTCGCCGCCAGGAGAATCGCGAGCGTCAGCAGACACCCCAGTATTCGTCTCTCGGACGAATGGTAAACATGAGTGAACACGGCACCCTCCCTGCCTTGGGTCAAAGTCGATACTGCCCCTGAGACTATCATATGAAAAATTGCAGTCGTACGCCAGACTTGCGCGAATCGGAGCTTCCGGCGACATTGTTGGGACCTGAGCGGGGGTGGCTCAACGGGGATTATGATTAATATTCAAGGCTGCTTCGTTCCGACTGGCGCGTTGCACCCGTGGGTGGCAGATTGAGGTTCACTCCGGGCAAGGGGCCGCTTGCGAATATGAGGACTGAGTATGCAGCTTTCGTGGCTAGCCGCATGAGAGACTTGAAGAGCCTGCTAAGCGCGGCGGCGATACTGCTGTGTGCGATGGCGACGGGTGCCGTGGCGCAGGAACGGGTGGCCCTGGTCATCGGGAACGGCGACTATGCCTCCGCGCGGTCGCTGGACGCGCCGGTGCCGGATGCGCAGCTCATGTCGGCGGTGCTGGAGCAGACGGGGTTCGACGTGACGCTGCTCACGGATGCGGATCAATACGCCATGGAGCGGGCCATCTCCGATCTCGGCCAGCGGCTGCGCGATGCGGGCGGGTCGGCGACGGGGCTCTTCTACTACGCCGGGCACGGGTTGCAGCTGAACGGCGAGAACTACCTCGTTCCGGTCGATGCCGACATTCGCGCCGAGGACGAGATCGACATCTACTCGGTGCAGGTGGACCGGGTCTTGCGGGTGCTGCTCTCGTCCCGGAACGAGACCAACATCATCCTGCTCGATGCCAGCCACGAGACGCCGTTTCCGGACCTCGGGCCGCTCGATCCGCAGGGTCTCGCGGAGATCGAAGCGCGCCGGGGCACCTTCGTCGCCTTCTCGGCCTCGCCGGACACGGTCGCCTACGAAGGGATCTACGGCGGCAGTTTTGCCAAGACCGGCGCCTTCGCGGAATCGCTCGCCGAAGCCATGTCCTGGGAGGGGCGCTCGATCGAGGGCATGTTCCTCGACGTGCGCAACTCGGTCCTTCAGGCCTCGGGCGGGAGCCAGATCCCCTGGCGCGATTCGAGGCTCGAGGGTGATTTCTTCTTCCTGCCCGGCGAGCCGCCGGCTGAACCCGAGCCGGAGGTCGTCAGCCAGGCGAACGAGACGCTGGCGCGGCAACTCTGGGAAACGATGGCCTCGACAGCGGGGCCGGTTCAGATCATCGGCTTCCTGCGCAATCACCCGAATACGGAAGTGAGCGACGAGGCGCGCATGGCGCTGATGAAATCGCTGGGTGCAGAGCTCACGCCACCCGAACCCGGCAACGACCCGACCGAAGGAATGGATGCCTCGCCCACGGAAACGGATTTCTTCCGCCGCGCGCAGGCCTCGGGGTCGATCGAGAGCTACAAGAGTTATCTCGGAACCTTCCCGGACGCGGTGTTCGCGGACCTTGCCTACCGCGAGATTGCGGCCCAGCAGCTCTGGAGCAACGTGCGCAGCAGCGGCGATCCGGTGCAGGTGATCATGTTCCTGCGCAGCTACCCGGATTCGTCGGTTGGCGACGATGCCCGCGGCTGGCTGGAAGCCTGGCTTGATGACGAGGTCGTCGCCCAGGTTGATGGTAGCGACGCGGCGGTGGACGGGAGCCCGCAGGTCAGCGAGAGCGACTATTTCCGCCGGGCGCAGGCCTCGGGCTCGATCGAGGATTACGAGGCCTATCTGGCGGAATTTCCCAACGGGGTCTTCGTCGAGATCGCGCTGGCCGAGATCCGCGCGCTCGAGGATGCGGGCCAGCCTTCGGCACCGGCCGAACCGGAGGCCGAGGTTGCGGCGGCAACACCGCAACCCGCGACGCCCGCGCCTGTGCAGGGCGGGCAAGGCGGAAAGGTTCTGTTCGATCAGCCACTTTCCCGCGGAGAGCCGCAGGTCGATGGGCGCTCGATCGCGCAGATCATCGAGGGTTCGCCGCAATACCCGCCCATCGAGGGGCTTCCGGAGGTGGTCTGGAAAGAGAAGACATGCAGCGATTGCCATCAGTGGAATCGCGAGCGGCTCTGCGAGCAGGCCAATACCTACCTCACCGATATCGGCCGCTTCGCGCTAGACAAGCAGCATCCGATGGACGGCTTCAAGCAGGTGCTGGCCGATTGGGCCGACGGGGGCTGCGAGTAGCGCGGGCACCCGGAGGACCGGCCCATAGCTCGACGTGCGTCAGGGTGCGGATGTGTCCTGAAAGTTGGTAAGACATCGGGGGATTGGGGCGCTGCTCAAGGACCGGAACATTCTTGTCACCGGTGCCACGGGTGGGATCGGTCGTGCGATCACGGCCCGGATCGCGGATCTGGGCGGGCACCCGATCATTCACTTCAGGCGCAACAGGGCGGAGGCCGAACGCCTGCTCCAACGGATCGGCGGGCGCGGCACGCTGTTGCAAGCGGATCTGGCGGTGCCGGAGGGTGCGACGCAGCTCTGGTTGCAGGCAGAGGCCGCCCTCGGCCATATCCATGGGCTGGTGAACAATGCGGGCATCCGCGCAACCGCGCGGCTCTCGGACGATTTGGCGGCGTGGGCGGCGGCCTGGGAGGTCGATCTTCGGGTGAACCTGCGCGCGCCTGCGGACCTCTGCCGTATGGCGATCCCGCATTTCCGTGCACGGGGCGGAGGGCAGATCGTCAACATTGCGTCCCGTGCGGCGCAGAGGGGCTATACTCCGGATCACATGCCCTATGGGGCTTCCAAGGCCGGGCTGGTGAACCTGACCAAGTCCATCGCGCGTGCATACGGTGCCGACGGTATCGTGGCCGTCGCCGTTGCGCCCGGCTTCGTGCGAACCGAGATGGCGGAGGCGTTCATCCGGGAGAAGGGGGAAGCCGCCGTTCTGGGAGAGATTCCCATCGGTGCCATGGTCGAGCCGCAGGAGATTGCCGATATCGTCTGCCTTGCGCTCGATCCGGCCCAGCGCTCCCTGAGTGGGGCGACGCTCGATGTGAACGGCGCCAGCCATGTCAGGTGAGCGGCGTTGGCGCGCCGATCAGAGGGCGCGCCAGCCGATATCGCGGCGATAGAAGCCGCCGGGCCAGTCGATCTGCTCGATGGTGGTGTAGGCGAGATCGCGGGCTTCCTGGAGGTTGGCTGCACGCGCGGTGATGTTGAGCACGCGCCCGCCATTGGAAGTGAGGCCGCTTTCGCCCGCCTTGGTGCCGGCGTGGAAGATCTTGATCCGGGGATCGTCGGTTTCGGGCAGGGAGATCGCCTCGCCCTTGGCGTAGCTGCCCGGATAGCCCTTGGCCGCCATCACCACCGTCATCGCGTGATCGTCGGCGAAGCTCACCTTGTAGCCGGCGAGTTCGCCGGACGCGCAGGCGAGGCAGGCATCGAGAAGCTGCGCGCCGAGGCGCATGGCAAGCACCTGGGCTTCCGGGTCGCCCAGGCGGACATTGTATTCCACCAGCCGGGGCGCGCCCGCCTCGATCATCAGTCCGGCATAGAGGATGCCCTGGAACGGGGTGCCGCGCTTGGCCATTTCCGCGAGCGTCGGGCGAATGATCTCCGCGATGGCGCGCTCGGTCACTTCGTCGGTCATGATCGGAGCGGGGGAATAGGCGCCCATGCCGCCGGTGTTGGGGCCCTTGTCGCCGTCGAAGGCGCGCTTGTGGTCCTGCGCGGTGCCGATGTTGATGAAGTCCGTGCCGTTGGCGAGGATGAAGAGGCTCGCTTCCTCGCCGGTCATCATTTCCTCGATCACCACGCGGGCGCCGATGCCTTCCGCGAAGATGGCCTCGAGCGCTTCGAGCGCCTGCGCCTCGGTTTCGGCCACGGTGACGCCCTTGCCTGCGGCGAGCCCGTCGGCCTTGATCACGATGGGCGCGCCTTCAGCCTTCACATAGGCTCGGGCGGCGTCGGGGTCAGTGAAGGTCTGGCTCGCGGCGGTGGGGGCCCCGCAGGCGGCGCAGATGTCCTTGGTGAAGGCTTTCGAGGCTTCGAGCCGGGCGGCTTCGCGCCCCGGCCCCAGGGTGAGCATTCCGCCTTCGCGCAGGTCGTCCGCGAGGCCCTCGGCCAGCGGGGCCTCGGGGCCTACGGCCACGAACTCGATCTCGTGTTCGGCACAGAAGGCCAGCACCTTGGCGCTGTCGAGCACGTCGAGCGCGGTGATCTCGGCATCCTCGGCAATGCCGGCATTGCCCGGCGCGCAGAAGATCCGGTCGGCCTTGGGATTCTGTGCGAAGGCCCAGGCCATGGCATGCTCGCGGCCGCCGCCGCCGATGATCAGGATGTTCATGGGCCTGGCCCTCGCTGTGGTTCCTTGGTCGCGAGGCGTTCTAGATCAATGCGGGACGGGATTGAATGTCAAAATGCGGCGGACCGCCCGCACGGTCCGCCCCTATGCGCGTCAGGCGATTTCGAGGAGCGTGACGTCGAAGGTCAGCGTCTTGCCCGCGAGGGGATGATTCGCGTCGAGTTCGATGTGGTTCTCGGATTCGCCCGACACGGTGACGGTCAGCTGCTGGCCGTCCCGCGTCTGCACGTTGAGCTGCGTGCCGACGGTCGTGGGAATGTCATCGGGAATGGCCTCGCGCGGGACGCTCTGGACCTGGGTGCCATCGTGGGCCCCGTATGCCGCTTCGGGCGGAATGGTGACCTCGCGGGTCTCGCCGATCTCCATGCCGACGACGCCCTCGTCGAGGCCGGGGATGATCTCGCCGCTTCCGACGGTGAACTCGAGCGGGCCACGGCCCTCAGACTTGTCGAAGATCGTGCCGTTCTCGAGCCGGCCGGTGTAGTGGATGCTGAGCTTGTCTCCGGCTTTCGCGGATTGGGTCATGATGTCATCCTGTCGTTTGGGAGGGGAATTTTGGCCGCGCTCGGGCAGATCTCCGGCAACCGGGATGCGGTGCGGCGTGCGATACCCTGGAGGTGCGGCCAGACATTGGGGGAGGCTAGCAAGCTTCCGCGCGCTTCGCAAACAGGTCTCCGGTGGCGGCGGGCGGCGAGGCCGCTTGGCCTCGGGCGTGGCGGCTTCTATGGTGTGCGCCTGACGGGCGCAAGCGAGAGGATCATGGAGCTTTTCGAGGAAGCTGCCGAGGGCGGAAATACACCGGAATTCAGCGTCTCCGAGCTGTCGGGCGCGGTAAAGCGGGTGATCGAGGGCGAATTCGGCCATGTCCGGGTGCGGGGCGAGCTGGGGCGCGTGTCGCGGCCGCGCTCGGGGCATGTCTATCTCGACCTGAAGGACGATCGCGCTGTTCTGAACGGGGTGATCTGGAAGGGTGTGGTTCGGGGGCTGGAGGTGCAGCCCGAGGAGGGGATGGAGGTGATCGCCACCGGGCGGCTCACCACCTTCCCGGGCAATTCGCGCTACCAGATCGTGATCGAGCATCTCGCGCCTGCGGGTGTCGGCGCGCTGATGGCGATGCTCGAGAAGCGCAAGAAGGCGCTGGAGGCCGAGGGGCTCTTCAGGCCCGACCGCAAGCGGCCGCTGCCGTTCCTGCCGGAGGTGATCGGAGTGGTGACCTCGCCCTCTGGGGCGGTGATCCGGGACATCCTGCATCGGTTGGCAGACCGGTTTCCGCGCCGGGTGCTGCTCTGGCCGGTGCCGGTGCAGGGGGAGAAATGCGCGGCATCCGTCGCGGCGGCGATCCAGGGCTTCAACGCATTGCCCAAGGGGGGCGCGATGCCACGGCCCGATGTGCTGATCGTGGCGCGCGGCGGCGGAAGTGTCGAGGATCTCTGGGGGTTCAACGACGAGGCCGTGGTGCGCGCGGTGGCGGCGAGCGACATTCCGGTGATCTCCGCCGTCGGGCACGAGACCGACACGACGCTGATCGACCTGGTGGCCGATCAGCGGGCACCGACCCCGACGGCTGCGGCGGAGATGGCGGTTCCGGTGCGGCTCGAACTGCTCACGACGCTCTCGAGCCTTGAGGAGCGCAGGCGGGGTGCGATGGCGCGCGGGCTCATGCTGCGTGGCCAGAGGCTGAGGGATGTGGCGCGCGCACTGCCCCGGCCCGAGGCGCTGGTGGCCGAGCGCGCCCAGAGGCTCGACGGGCTTTCGTTGCGACTGCCGCGGGCGCTTGTGGCGCTGGTGCGGGACCGGGATCTGCAGCTGAGCCGGGGCCCGGCGGGACGGTTCGGGCCGCAGCTTCTGGCGCAGGGTGTCGAGCGGCAGCGGCAGAGGCTTATGCGGGCCGAGGCGGGCTTGCGACCGCAGGTGATGGCCAGCCTGCTGGAGCGGCTGAGCGAAAGGCTGGGCACGCGCGCAGAACGGCTGGGCCGCGCGGGCGAGCAGTATGTGAAGGCACAACGCGGGCGCTACGACGTGCTGGCACGGACCCTGGCGACGCTCGGGCCGCAATCGGTGCTGGCACGGGGCTTTGCCATCGTGCGTGACGGAGACGGGGCCGTGCTGACGGGCGCGGGGCCGGCGGAAGGGGCGGCGGCGCTCGAGATCGAGTTCGCCGATGGCCGGATCAGGGCCGTGCCCGATGGTGGCGACCCGGCACCGCGCAAACGGGCCACACGGAAGAAGAAGGAACCGGAGCAGGGGACGCTCTTCTAGACCGGGCTGAGGGGAAAAGACTTGGCCAGAAAGACATCGCTTACGTTGGGAAACCTGACGGAGCTCGGCTCTGGAGCGGGCCAAAAGCTTCATGGACTGGGACAAGGCGCGCGCCAGGGCGCTCGAAATGGGCGACTATGAGGCAATGCAGTAGGGTGAGGCCCGGCTGGCGCATGGTCGCAAGCACGGGTTCTGGGAGAGGGTCGAGCCGTATTCCTGAGCCACGCCGCATGGGCGTGCGCCGCGCAGGCTCCGGCGTTCTCAGCTTCCCACGCGCGGACCGGGGCAGGGTAGCGGATCGCTGTCGCGGCTGGTGAGGGTGGCGACGCTGCCGGTGGGCGTGCCGTTCATGAAGAGCTGGACGGCGAGGCCGTTGCCATACTGGAGCACACGCCAGCATTGCGGATCGGGCGAGGATTCGTAGGTGAAGCAGATCAGGCCGTTGGCCTCGTACCACTGTCCGTATTCGCAGGTGCCGTCGGAATACTGCCAGAGCGAGCGGCGGCCGGAGAAGAACTGTTCGGCGCCGAAGAAGCGGCCGTTCTGCTCGAAGCGCAGGGTCTGACCTTCAGCAAATTCCTCGAATTCCTCCCCGGAAAGAACGCCTGCCCGCGTCGCATCAAGCGCGCGTGTTTCGACCGGGGCGAGCGCGGCGAGGAGCAAGACCGAAAGGAGGGCGCGGATCATTGCGTCCAGTCATCCACGGCCATGATGTCGTCGTCCGACCAGCCGAGCTGATGGGCGATTTCATGGACGAGGACATGGGAGACGAGCCGGTCGAGGCCCACATCGCCGCGCATGGCCCATTCCTCGAGGATCGGGCGGCGGAAGAGCCAGACGATATTCGGCTGCAACGGCTGGGACATCACCGATTTTTCCGTGGCGGGTTCGCCTTCGAAGAGGCCGGTAAGCTCGAACGGATCCTCGATGCCGAGTTCGACCAGCATGCCCTCGTCGGCGAAATCCTCCACGCGGATCGCCAGCCCCTCGCAGGCCTTGCGGACCGCAGGCGGCAGGTTGAGGTAGGCCCATTCGGCCATGGCCTCGAAATCCTCGAGCGAGGGGGCGGGACGGGTGAGGCGTTCGGGGATCAATTCGCAGGTCCTCCAGGCATCGGTCCGACGGGATCTCCGGTTGGAAACGCCCCGGTCCACGAATGAGGGGCTTTTGGCGGCGGCTGGGAGGCATTAAGGACACATCTCGAAGGAGATTTCCATGGTTACGACGCGATTTGCGCCCTCGCCGACGGGCTATCTGCATGTGGGGAACCTGCGCACGGCGCTGATGAACTGGCTCATCGCGCGCAAGGCGGGCGGGCGATTCCTGCTTCGGCTCGACGATACCGATCCGGAACGGTCGAAAAAGGAATATGCCGACGCCATTGCCGAGGATCTCGAGTGGCTCGGGCTCGGCTGGGATGCGGTGTTCCACCAGTCCGAGCGGCTCGACCGCTATGCCGCTGCCGCGGACGCGCTGCGCAAGAGCGGGCGGCTCTACGAGTGTTTCGAGACGCCGGCAGAGCTTGAACTCAAGCGGCGCACGCAGCTCGCGGCCGGAAAACCGCCGGTTTACGACCGCGCGGCGCTGAACCTGCCCGAAGCTGACAGGAAGCGGCTTCGGACCGAGCGCACCCCGCATTGGCGCTTCAAGCTCGATCGGGAGCGGATCGTCTGGGCGGATGGCATTCTGGGCGAGGTGTCCATCGATGCCGCGAGCGTTTCGGACCCGGTGCTGATCCGTGGCGACGGGCAGGTGCTCTACACGCTGGCGAGCGTCGTCGACGACATGGAGATGGAGGTCACGGATATCGTGCGCGGCTCCGATCATGTCACGAACACCGCGACACAGATCCAGATCATCCAGGCGCTGGGCGGAGAGCCGCCGCGATTCGCGCATCATTCGCTGCTGACGGGTGCCGGGGGAGAGGCGCTCTCGAAGCGGCTCGGCACGCTCGCCCTTCGGGATCTGCGCGCGCAGGGTGTGGAGCCCATGGCGCTCCTGTCGCTGCTTGCGCGGCTCGGGTCCAGCGATCCGGTGGAACTGCGCCAGGATCTCGGGGCGCTGGCCGAGGGCTTCGAGATCGGCAGTTTCGGGGCGGCGCCCACGAAGTTCAATCCCGATGATCTCGGGCCCCTGAGTGCGAGGTTCCTCCACGGGGTGCCACTGGAGGCGGTGGCGGGTGATCTCGCGGCCATCGGCGTGCCCGACGATCAGGCGGTCGAGTTCTGGGCGGCGATTTCGGGCAATGTCGCGACGCGGGCCGAGATCGCGGAGTGGTGGCGGATCTGCACGGGCGAGGTAGCCCCCGAGATCGCGGACGAGGATGCGGATTTCGTGGCCCGGGCGCTTGAGATGCTGCCCGAGCGGCCCTGGGGGCCCGGCACCTGGAAGGCCTGGACCGATGCGGTGAAGGCGGAGACGGGCCGGAAGGGGCGCGCGCTCTTCATGCCGCTGAGAAAGGCCCTGACAGGCCGCGCACATGGCCCGGACATGGGAGATCTGATGCCACTTCTGCGGCAGCAGGGGCAGGGCTGACGCGAGGTCGGCCCCGCCGGGCGGGAGGGGTCAGCCCTCCCCGCCGAGGCCTGCGCCGGTTGCGAGCATGACCCAGACCTTCATACGCATGATGATGGCCTTTTCGAGCGCCCAGGCCTCGATCACCTCGCCCAGTGCGGTGTCGGCGAGGCCACCCCGAATTTTGGTCGTGTAGGCCTGCACGAGGCAGCGGCTGCCGTTCACGAGGAGGTCCTGCTGCTCGGGGTGTTCGAGCCGCAGGTGGACCACGACATCACCCTTACCCATGCGCTCGGAGGGCTGGATCAGCGTGCCGGTGGGGACGATCTGGCCGGTGGCGATCGAATCCTGGATACGGACCACGCGCGCGGGCAGGACGGAATTGTGCATTCCGTTGTTGATGTTGCTCTGGCAGGCGACCTCGGCGGGCATCCCCACATGCAGGACCGAGCGGTTGACCTGGGTGAAGCCCGCGACGATCTCGGCCGGGTCGTCCTCCTCGCGGTCGGGCACGATGACCATGGCGGGGCGAAGCGCGATCTGGGCGGCGCGGTCGCCCACATTGAGCGTGACCTGCTCCACGCGGCCCGAGACCGGTGCGAGAATGCGGGTCTTTTCCAGTTCGACCTGCTTCTCACGCAGGGTCGCCTCGGCGGTCAGGAGTGCCGTGGGAGCGACCTGCTGGGCTTCGAGCTCGGCGGTGGCGAGGGCTGTCCGGGCCTGTCCGAGTTGGGCGGTGCGCTCGCGCTGGATGTCGAGCGTGCGTTGGTAGCGGTCCTGGGCGAAGGCGGGTGAGTTTTCGGCGCGGAGCTGCTCCTCGTCGTCGAGGTCGATATTGGCGTCGTCGAGCTGGGCTTCGGCCAGTGCCACGGCGTATTCCGCCGCCTCGACCTGGAGCATCGCCACCTGGACCTGTTCGCGGGCCTCGTCGACCCGGCTCTGGGCCACGGCAACGGCGGCCGCTTCGCTGGAATTGTCCACGGTGAAGAGCAGGTCGCCGGGCTCGACCCGCTGGCCCGCGGTCACGTGCAGGCTGGTGACGGTGCCGCTGCGCTCGGCCACGATGGGCACGATGCGAAAGGGCACGATCCCGGAATGGGTGTCGGGGTGGTAGTATTCGATGGTGAAGATCAGGGCGAGAAACAGCAGGAACCAGACGAAGACCGCCCGGTGGACATTGTAGACTGTGATCGCCTTCTTGCGGAATCGCAGCCAGAGGATGCGGACGATGAGCGGGAAGCTGGTGAGGAGAAGCTCAATCACCGGAGGTCCTCCGCGATTCGGCCATCCAGAGCACGAGGTCGCGCGCCGCCGCCGCGGCGATCAGCGACAGGGGCAGGAAGATGCTGACGCCTTCGAGCGGCGGCAGCAGGTCATAGGCGAGACCCACGGTGAGCATGGTTGGCACGGTCGTTCGCAGCGGGCTCAGCTCGCCCTTGCGCTCGGCGTAGCGGTCGAACACCGCGTAGAGGTAGATCACGAGAAAGACAACGAGAAGGAGCGCGATCAGCCCGTAGATAGCGAAGGTGTCGGTGGTGCCGGGATCGACCCAGGACAGGGGCGCCGGGTCCGGCGCCGCAGTTTGCGTCTCGGTGGTGCTCATGTTGGTTCCGTCTGGTGGCTGCGGCCTGAAGAATCGGTAAACTGAATGTTACCGAAACCTTAAGCGCGGCCATCCGTTATGACTAGTCCGTGATGCGAGCAATCGCACCAAGATGCGCGTCAGTGGTTGAGCGAGAGCGCGCTGGACCAGCCGTTCTGCCAGGCGAGGTGGTCGGCGCTGTCGGGATTGTAGGGGTTGTCGCTGCGGCTCATGCCTTTGCGGAAGGCATCCGATCCGAGGTCGAAGGCCGAGGCATGGGGGTCCGAGGTTGCGTGGCTGCGGGCCTCGTTGCGCACGAAGATCGCGTATTCGGGATAGGCCATGAGATCGGCGGTGGCGAACCCGTTGGGCGACTCGGTGAGTGCATTGCGACCGCGTTCGGTGATCGTGAAGTGCGACGCATCGCCCTCGATCAGCTTCGCCTTTTCCAGATGTCGGATCAGGCGCTCGAACCGGGTGCGTGCCTCGTCCATGTCGAGTGGAGTGTCTTCCCTGGACTGGGTGAAGACCTCGCCGAGGCGGGACAGGCAGGCCTCGAGCGAGCCCTTGCCCTTGGCGGCGCCGCGCAGGATGAGACCGATGAGGTGGGGTGAGTTCAGCAGCGGGTTTTCAACGAAAACGGTTTTCATGGCGTGGCGATCACCCCCGTGACATCTGGCTCCGACAGAGATGATTGAAGCGCCGATTTGGGGGAAAGGTAAAGGCCTTGCACGGAGAATTGCGCATGACTGATGCGCGCCCTGCCTCCGTCGTGTGCAGGTGGTTGTCCTTTTCGGAGCGGCAGGACGGTTCGGCGATCGGTTGCGGGGCTGCATTCAGAAGGTGATTCCATCCGTGCCGGTTTTGCTCTAACAGCACGCCCTGCAGCGGGTCGCGGACGGGACGGATTTTCCCGGCGCGCCGCAGAGAGGATTCGGCCCGCCGGGCGAGAGCTTCGCGAAGGAAGCCGCCTGCCGGGCCCAGACGGAGAAAGTGGCGATGGATCTGTTCGCAGAGGTGAAGGCGCTCGTCCTGAACGGGATCGGGGAACTCGTGGACGCGGGAACGCTGCCCGCAGGGCTCGAACTGAAGGCGGTGACGGTGGAGCCGCCGCGCGATCCGGCCCATGGGGACATGGCCACCAACGCGGCGATGGTGCTGGCCAAGCCCGCGAAGATGAAGCCGCGCGACATAGCCGAGGCGCTCGCGGAGCGCCTGCGCAGCGCACCGGGCATTGCGCTGGCAGAAGTGGCCGGCCCCGGATTTCTCAATTTGCGGCTCGATTCGGCGCGGTGGTTTGCGGTGCTTCCGGCGGTGCTGAATGCCGGGCGGGATTTCGGACGCTCCGCTCTTGGCGGGTCGGAGAAGATCAACGTCGAGTTCGTTTCCGCCAACCCCACGGGGCCGATGCATGTGGGCCATACCCGCGGGGCGGTGTTTGGCGATGCGCTGGCGAGCCTCCTGGATTTCGCGGGCTATGACGTGACCCGCGAATACTACATCAACGATGGCGGGGCGCAGGTCGATGTGCTCGCGCGTTCCGCATACGAGCGCTACCGGGAGGCCAACGGGCTGGAGCCCGCGATTGCGGAGGGGCTCTATCCCGGCGACTACCTGATCCCGGTGGGCGAGGCGCTCAAGGAGAAATATGGGCCGAGCCTGATCGACAAGCCCGAGGAGGTCTGGCTCGAGGATGTGCGCACCCTCGCCACGGGCATGATGATGGACATGATCCGCGACGATCTCGCGCTTCTCGGCGTGAAGATGGATGTGTTCTTCTCCGAGAAGGCGCTCTACGGCACCGGGCGGATCGAGGAGGCTCTTGCGGCGCTCGAGGCGCGCGGGCTGATCTACACCGGCGTGCTGGAGCCGCCAAAGGGCAAGAAGCCCGAGGATTGGGAGCCGCGGCCCCAGACGCTGTTCCGCTCGACGGAATATGGCGACGACGTGGATCGGCCGCTGAAGAAATCCGACGGGGCCTGGACCTATTTCGCGCCCGACATCGCTTATCACTACGACAAGGTGACCCGCGGGTTCGCCCAGTTGATCGACGTTTTCGGCGCGGATCACGGCGGATATGTCAAGCGGATGAAATCGGCAGTGGCGGCTCTGAGCGAAGGCAAGGTGCCGCTCGACATCAAGCTCTGCCAGCTGGTGAAGCTCTACAAGGGCGGCGAGCCTTTCAAGATGTCGAAGCGGGCCGGAACCTTCGTGACGCTGCGTGATGTGGTGGAGCAGGTGGGCCCCGACGTGACGCGGTTCGTGATGCTCACGCGCAAGAATGACGCGCCGCTCGAATTTGATTTCGATAAGGTTCTCGAACAGTCGAAGGACAATCCGGTTTTCTATGTGCAATATGCGCATGCGCGGGCGTTCTCGGTCGCGGCACGGGCGGCTGAAGTGGGAATTTCGCTGGAAGATGAAGCCCTTGCGGGGGTGGACCTCACACCGCTCGGCACCGCGGGAGAGCTGAAGCTGGCCCAGAAGATTGCCGAATGGCCCCGTCAGGTCGAAATCGCGGCGACCCATCACGAACCGCACAGGATCGCCTTCTATCTTTATGATCTGGCGTCGGAATTCCACGGGCTGCAGCATCAGGGCAAGCTCGATGCGGAACTGCGGTTCGTGCGAGAGGATGCGCCGGAGGTTACCCGAGCGCGACTTGCGCTCGTACGTGCAACAGCGGTTGTCATATCGGCCGGGCTTGGTATCCTTGGCGTGACCCCGATGGAAGAAATGCGTTAAGACATTCGTAGCCATTTTGGGGTTGGAGCAGAACAGCACACAAGTTATAGTGTGCCAATAACAGGCAAGAGCCCCATGAACGAGTTGTACAGCGACGACTATGCGCGCCGTGACGGCGTAGATGCGAATCGAATACTCCCGTCCGGGTTTCGCGGTGCCGTAAGTGCCGTGGTGTTTCTGGGTCTCGTGGGAAGCATGGGTGTCTGGGCCTACCGGCTCGGCACGCGCGATGCGACCGAGGTTCCGATCATCCGCGCCATGCAGGGGCCGTCCCGCGTGGCGCCCGAAGATCCGGGCGGTTTCAAGGCCGCGCACCAGGGCCGGGAGATCAACAAGGTTCTGGAAGGCACGCCGGCACCGGCGCCGCGCGAGGCGGTGGTGATCCCGGCGGCGGCCTCGCTGACCGAAGAGGACAAGCCCCAGCGCGATCTGGCGCAGGCGTCCCAATCCAAGGCCGTTGCCGAACTGGTGGAGCAGGCTGCTCTCGAACCGACCCTCGGAGCCGCCGATGCGGACGAGGATGTGGCACTTGTGGAACCCGCGCCGGACATGGGCGGCGAGGTCGAGCTTGAAGCGCCGGTTGAGGAGATCGCGACCGACGTGCCATCGGGGCCGCGCCCCTTCAGCCGGCCCTCGAACCTCGTTCGGGTGAGTGCGCGCGCCTCTGCCCCTGCACCTGCCGCGACGGCTGCGGCGGGCATTGCTCCGCCGGTTCGCTCGTCTGCATCCCAGGCTGCACCCGCGCCGCAGATCCAGGAAATCTCGAGTGTGTCTTCGGGCACGCGACTGGTGCAGCTCGGGGCTTTCGACAGCGAGGCCAATACGCGAGAGGCCTGGCGGCGGCTGGTGGCGGCGAACAGCGATCTGCTCAGCTCGAAGAGCCTCTACGTGGAGCGGGCGACCAACAACGCGCGGGTGTTCTACCGCCTGCGGGTCGCGGGGTTCCAGAACACCGACCAGACACGGGATCTGTGCGAGTCTCTGCGCGCGCGCAGTATCGACTGCATCCCGGTCACGATCCGCTAAATGAGCGCAAGGGCGGTCATTCTCGGCTGCCGGGGGACATCCCTCAGCGAGGCCGAGCGCGCTTTCTACCGCTCCACGGACCCGTGGGGCTTCATCCTCTTTGCCCGCAATATCGACACGCCGGCGCAGGTTCGGGCGCTGACGCGCGATCTGCGGGAGGCGGTGGGACGGGACGCGCCCATCCTGATCGATCAGGAGGGCGGGCGCGTGGCGCGGATGCGCGGGCCCCATTGGCGCGAATGGCTACCGGCGCTCGACGATTGCGCGCGCCTGCCCGATCTTGCCACGCGGGTTCAGGCGATGGCGTTGCGCTACCGGATCATAGCCGGCGAGCTGCGCGATGTGGGGATCGACGTGAATTGCGCGCCGGTGCTCGACCTGGCCGGACCGGAAACGCACCAGATTATCAGAAACCGCTGCTATGGCACTGATCCGGAAGAGGTTTGCGCGATCGGTCGCGGTGTTGCCGAAGGGCTGATGGCGGGTGGTGTGCTGCCGATCATAAAGCATATGCCGGGCCAGGGGCGTGCCCCGCTCGACAGTCATGCCTCGGTGCCGGTGGTAAGGGCCAGCCGCGATGCGCTGGCGCAGGATTTTGCTGCGTTTCGCGGGCTGAACGATCTGCCGATGGCGATGACGGGGCATGTGATTTTCGAGGCTTTCGATGCCGAGCGTCCGGCCACGCTTTCGCCGGTGATGTATCGGCTGATGCGCAAGGAGATCGGCTTCGGGGGGCTCATCATGACGGATGATCTCTCGATGCATGCGCTGACCGGGCCCTTCGGGGCGCGTGTCGAGGCGGCTCTGGGCGCGGGTTGTGATATGATCCTCCATTGTAATGGCAATGCGGAGGAAATGGCGGCGGTGATGGAAGCTGCACCACAGCTCTCCGGCCTGCCACTGGAGCGGGCCATGGCGGCGCTGGCAGCGCGGCAGGCGCCCGATGAGCGCGATGTGGGTGCGCTCTGGGCGGAGTTCGAGGCGCTGGTCGGAGGGGTCGCCAATGCCTGACGATTTCTTCGATGAGGCAGCAACGGCGGAACGTATTGCCGCCGAGGCGCTCGTTGTCGAAGTCGATGGCTACGAAGGGCCGCTTGACCTGCTGCTGACCCTGGCGCGCGGGCAGAAGGTCGATCTGCGCAAGATTTCGGTCCTGAAGCTGGCGGAGCAGTATCTCGCCTTCGTCGAGGAGGCCAAGCGGCTCCGGATCGAGCTGGCGGCGGATTACCTTGTGATGGCGGCCTGGCTGGCGTTCCTGAAATCGCGGTTGCTGCTCCCGCCCGACCCCAAGGACGAAGGCCCGAGCGGCGAGGATCTGGCCGAGCATCTGGCGTTCCAGCTCCAGCGGCTGGAGGCGATGCGGCGGGCGGCGGCGCAGCTGATGGCGCGCGACCAGCTGGGCCGCGACATGTTCGCGCGCGGTGAACCGCAGGCGGTGGCGCGCGAAGCGAAGGTCGAGCACCAGGCCAGCCTGATGGATTTGCTCAAGGCCTACAGCCGGATCAAGACCAAGTCGGATTTCCGGCCTCTGCACCTCGAGCGTGAGCCGGTTTACACCATGGAACAGGCGCTCGAGCGGATGCGCGGGCTTCTGGGCAATGTCAGCATGGACTGGCTCGAGCTTTCGGCATGGTTGCCGGAAGACTGGCGGAGGGAGCCGAAGAAGCGCCGCTCCGCCATGGCCGCGAGTTTCGCGGCGGCGCTGGAACTCGTGAAAGCGGGCCGGCTGGATGTGAGGCAGGACGGCACCTTCCAGCCGATCCTGCTCAGAAGAATAGTAAAGGAAGACGAGCAGTGAACGACAATACCTACGATTTCGACGCCGATACCGTTTTCTCCATCCCGGTTCCGCTCGAGCAGCAGCGCATGGTCGAGGCGGTACTGTTTGCCTCCGCCACTCCGCTTTCGAGCCGCCAGATCGCCGAGCGCCTTCCGGAGGGTTGCGACGTTCAGGAGGCATTGGCGGGTCTTCGCGAGCTCTATGCCAGCCGCGGGGTGCAACTGGTGCGGGTGGGCGACGGCTGGGCCTTCCGCACCGCGACGGATCTGGGCTTTCTCATGAGCCACCAGGTGGTCGAGACGAAGAAGCTCAGCCGGGCCGCGATCGAGACGCTGGCGATCATTGCCTATCACCAGCCGGTGACGCGGGCCGAGATCGAGGAGATCCGGGGCGTTTCGGTTTCGAGCGGCACGGTCGATCTGCTGATGGAACTGGGTTGGGTGCGGCTTGGCAAGCGACGCATGTCACCCGGTCGCCCCGTGACACTGGTGGTGACCGAGGCGTTTCTCGATCACTTCGGATTGTCATCGCCCAAGGATCTGCCGGGAATTTCGGAGCTGAAGGCAGCGGGAATGCTGGATAACCGCCCCGGCCTCGACGGGCTCGGATCGGGCCGGACCGAGGAGGAGGACGGCGAGGACGGCGACGGCGCGCCCGACAGCCTCGTCTGATCGCCGGGCTTGAAGCTCGGCTATCGCAGGGCGGCCGCGACCGGTAGGCAGGTCGAGGATTTCAGTTCACGGAGCGAGAGGTTTGATCTGATGCCTGTCACGCCCGGAAGCCGCCGAAGAACGTTCTCGACGAATGTGCTGTAATCATCGAGATCGCGAGCAACCGCGACGATGAGAAAGTCGTCGCTGCCGGTCGTGTTGTGGCAGGACAGGATGTTTGGGCAGTCCTGCACCGCGCGCTGAAATGCACGTGTCGATTCCGGATCGTGTTCCGAGCAGCTCAACTGCACGAAGGCAAGCACCCCGAGGCCAAGTTTCCGACGGTTGAGGTTGGCCTGGTACCCCTCGATGAAACCCTCTTCCTCGAGTCGCTTCAGACGGCGCCAGCAGGGCGTTTCACTGAGGGACAGCTTCTCGGCAAGCTTTGCGTTTGACAGCCTGCCGTCGGATTGGAGCAGCGTCAGGATTTCGGCATTCACGCGGTCGAGGTGTTCCATGGGGCAGAATCCGCTCTTTTCATTCGTCATGTTGGGAGAATGCTCTCAGAAATCCTGCCATGGAAGCAATTTTGGCAAAGCTCTGCCAGAGGAACTGGGTAGACTCTTGCCGATCAGGTTCATTTGAAACAGGGAGAGGAAGGATGCAGGCGGTTCTGTTCGAGAGCTTCGGGGGTACGCCAGAACTCGTGAGGGTCGAGGAGCCGGCGCCGCCTGCGGACGGCGTGGTGGTAAAGGTCGAGGCGACAGGTGTCTGCCGCAGCGACTGGCATGGCTGGATGGGGCATGATCCGGATATCAAGCTGCCGCATGTGCCAGGGCATGAGCTTGCGGGCGTCGTCGAGGCCACCGGGAAGGATGTGACGCGCTGGAAAGTCGGGGACCGCATAACGGTGCCGTTCGTTGGTGGCTGCGGGGCGTGCCCGGAATGCCATGCCGGGCAGCAGCAGGTCTGCCGCAGCCAGTTTCAGCCCGGCTTTACCCATTGGGGGTCATTTGCGGAATATGTCGCCATCCATCATGCCGATGTGAACCTTGTCGCACTGCCTGAGACCATGGAGTTCGCCACTGCCGCCAGTCTCGGGTGCCGGTTTGCGACATCGTTTCGCGCGGTCATTGATCAGGGTCGGGTTTCGGCGGGGCAGTGGGTTGCTGTGCATGGCTGCGGCGGTGTGGGGCTTTCGGCAGTGATGATTGCCTCGGCTGCGGGCGCGAATGTCATTGCGGTCGATATTGCGGAAGAGAAGCTTGCCTTGGCCCGTGCATTGGGTGCGGTGGCTGTCGTGAATGCGGACGGCGAAGCGGATGTTCCGGGTGCGGTAGTGGAAGCCTCGAAGGGCGGTGTGCATGTTTCGCTCGACGCGTTGGGGCATCCGACGACATGCTTCAACTCGATCCAGAGCCTCCGCAGACGGGGCAAGCATGTTCAGGTGGGTCTGATGCTGGCCGATCATAGCGCGCCCCAGGTGCCGATGGCGAAGATCATCGCGCATGAACTGGAAATTCTTGGCAGTCATGGGATGCAGGCACATCGCTACGATGCCATGCTTGACATGGTTCAGTCGGGCCGGCTCGATCCGTCAAGGCTTGTCGGCGAGAAGATCGGTCTTGCTGATGCGCCTGAGGCGTTGATGCAGATGGACAGATTCCAGTCGATCGGGGCGACTGTCATCACCCGGTTCGGCCAGGACTGATCCGCAATTGCGGAGGGCATGCGCTCTCAGGCGGCCGTTTCCTTGAGGGTTGCCAGCTTCTCCCGGATGTCGTCCGGCACGCGGGCGGCCCGGCCTTCCGTACCGACGCAGACGAGCGTGATGTCGCAGACAACAAGGATCTGATCGCCGCGGCAGATGTCCTGACGCATGAGGATGCGCGCGCCGCCCAGCAGGTCGACGCGGGTGCGGACCACGAGTTCGTCCTCGAGAAACGCCGGGGCGCGGTAATCGAGCGCCGCGGCGCGGACCATGAACAGGAAACCCTGGGATTCGCGCAGATAGGTCTGCGACAGGCCGAGGTCGATCAGGGCCTCGCTGCGCGCCCGTTCCGCGAAGCAGAGGTAGTTCGCGTGATAGACGACGCCGCCGGCGTCGGTGTCCTCGTAGTAGACACGAAGGCGAAATTCGTGGGCCATGAGACGCGCCTCGCTGCTGGTTCTACTGGTTGAACTGTTCTGCGTCGATGTTCAGCAGGTTGCCGAAGAGCTGCTCGAGAACGCCGAGCGTCCGGCCGCCGGTTTCGGTGGTGCGGGCAGTGAGGTTGATGATTCGTCCATCCTCGAGGCCGTATTTGGCCAGTCCGCTCACGACGCCGTTCTCGTTGAACTCCACAGCCAGTACCGTGCGATCCACCACGGTCGGGCGATTGTAGGTGTAGTTGCGCACCGTGCTCTGGACGTAATACCAGGCCCGGTCCTGCAGGAGGCCGTTCGAGGACGGCTGCCCGAGCTTTTCCGAGACGCTCTCGAAATTGTCGACGCCGGGTTGAACCGTCGCGATATCGGATTCGGGCGGCACATAGCCGTGGACCCGGATGGTCGGCGCACAGCCGAGGCTGAGGGCCCCTGCAATCGTTAGACCGAGAATGGCGCGATGCAGCGAAGACAGAGCCATCGGAATCCTATTCTGGCAGTAAAGACCTTGCTCCCCTACCGCGCAGATGGTCTAAATTCAAGGAACCAGAGCGAAAACCCGGGTGGACCCTTTCCCCGCTTTCGCTCGCAATGATGAAGCCGATCCGGGGTCGTGACCCAATCCGGATCAAGCCGGGAGGCGAAAATGCCCGATCTCGCCAGAACCTCGCCGCTCAACGCGGAATTTGCGCGAGTTCTCGACTTGGCGCAGCTGCGTGATGCGGAGGATTTCCGTTTCGACATATCCCCCGAGCCACCCGAGGCGGAGGCCATAGCACGGCTCATGGGGGCGCAGGCGCTGCGGAAGCTGCGATTCACCGGGACGCTGACCCCGCTGGATCGGGCCGGCTGGGAACTTTCCGGGCAGTTCGGCGCCACGGTCGTGCAGACCTGCGTGGTCACGCTCGAGCCGGTGACGACACGGATCGACCAGCCCGTGCGGCGGGAATTCCGGCCGGTCCAGGGGGCCGAGGCCAGCGATATCCTGCTTTCGCCGGAGGATGACGACGAGATCGAGCCGCTGGGGCGGGAAATCGACCTCGGACTGGTGGCGATCGAGGCGCTGGCGCTGGCGCTTCCGGCCTACCCGCGCAAGGAAGGCGCCGAGCTTGGCCAGAAGACCTACGCGGGTGAGGGGGTGACGCCGCTCGAGGATGAGGATACCAAGCCATTCGCGGCGCTCGCGGCCCTCAAGGACAAGCTGGCCGGCAAGAGCTGAGCAGCGCCTGACGCGCGACCTCACCAGACGTGCCGGCCGGCGCGTGTGGAATTTATCAGGGAGGGCTGAGCAATTTCGCCATATGCACGATTTTCCCTTGCGCCCGGACGGGCAATCGCTATTTTCCGCGCTTCGTTTCCCTTCCCGGTCCGGAAGCTTCCGCGTGACATGTCGCGCAGGTTTCTGTATCCGGTGCCGGAAAGATGCAACTACGGGATTTGTGGTCCGGGCCGAGCCCGCGTGACACAGAGGTTTGAAAGATGGCTGTACCCAAGAGCAAGATCACGCGCTCCAAGCGGGGCATGCGTCGTGCGCATGACGCGCTGGTCGCGGGCAATCCGAATGAATGCCCCAACTGCGGCGAACTGCGCCGTCCGCACCACGTTTGCGGCGCCTGCGGGCATTATGACGGCCGCGAGGTCGTCAGCACGGTTGAGGACATCGACCTCGACGACGAAGCCGCTTGAACTGAGCCTGCGTGAGGCGGGTCCGGAATGACCACCACGGACACTTCTGAGACCTCCCACGCCGGTGAAGCAGCATCCGGCGAGTCCGGGGATATCGTCATCTCGATCGACGCCATGGGCGGCGACCGGGGGGTGGCAGATGTTGTCCGCGGAATGGGGAAGTCGCTCGAGAAGAACCCCAGGCTTCGTTACATCGTCCACGGGGACGGCGATGCCCTGGAGGCCGCGATCCGCCGCCAGTCACCGCTGGCTGCGCGGACCGAGATTCGGCATGCGTCCAGTGTGATCGGCATGGATGCGAAACCTTCGCGTGCCCTGAGGGCTGCGAAGGGGTCGAGCATGTGGAACGCACTGCAATCCGTTCGCGATGGCGAATCGCCTGCGGTGATTTCCTGCGGCAACACCGGCGCGCTGATGGCGCTGTCGATGCTCGCGCTGCGCAAGGCGCCGGGTGTGGATCGCCCCGCGATCGCGGTGCTTTGGCCGTCGCGCAATCCATCCGGCTACAACGTGGTTCTGGACGCGGGCGCGGACATCCGTGCCGACGCGAAGGATCTCCTGAAATTCGCGCTTATGGGCACGTCCTACGCGCGCAATGCGTTGGGAATCCACACACCACGTATTGGCCTGCTCAATGTCGGAACCGAGGAGCACAAGGGGCGCTCGGAACTGCATGAGGCCGCCGAACTGATGGCCGCAGCCAGCACCACCGGGGAATTCGAGTATATCGGCTATGTGGAGGGCAACGACATGCCTTCCGACCGGGTCGATGTCATCGTGACAGACGGATTCGCGGGCAATGTCGCGCTCAAGGCAGCCGAGGGCACGGCGCGCATGATCGGTGATCTCCTGCGCGATGCATTCAACTATTCCCTGCTGTCGCGCGTGGGGGGGCTTTTCGCCCTGACCTCGCTCCGGCGGTTCCAGAAGCGGATCGACCCGCGACGCGTCAATGGCGGCGTGTTCCTCGGGTTGAACGGCACGGTAATCAAATCCCATGGCAGCGCGGACGCAACCGGCGTTTCGGCGGCCATCAAGCTTGCATTCACGCTGTCCGAGAGCGGGTTCAACCGCCGCCTCGTGGCGCGGGTTGCTGCGGGCGCGCAGCATTCGGGAGCGGATCCCTCAGGCAAGGCAATACCCGAGGGGGGACTTTCATGACTATCTACCGCGCCGTCCCGGTCTGCTGCGGGCACTATCTACCGGAACGGGTGGTTGAGAACGCGGAGTTCGAAGCAACACTCGATACCTCCGACGAATGGATCAGTTCCCGGACCGGGATCAAGCGGCGGCACTACGCCGCCGAGGGCGAGAAGACCTCCGACCTCGCGATTGCCGCGGCCAAGGCCGCGCTCGCCAATGGAGGAATGGACGGCTCGGAAATCGATGCGGTGATTCTCGCTACCGCGACACCGGACCAGACCTTTCCGTCCACTGCCGTGCGGGTGCAGACGGCCATCGGCATGAAGGGCGGATTTGCCTTTGATATCCAGGCGGTCTGTGCGGGGTTCGTCTTTGCCGTGGCGCAGGCCGATGCGCTGATTCGATCCGGACAGGTCCGGACCGTGATGGTGATCGGTGCGGAGACCTTCTCCCGCATTCTCGATTTCACCGACCGTGGCACCTGCGTGCTCTTCGGTGACGGGGCGGGTGCTCTTGTCCTGCGTGCGCAGGAAGGCACCGGCGGATCGGAAGACCGCGGTATCCTTGCGGCGAATCTCAACTCTGACGGGCGTTACACGGACATCCTCTATGTCGATGGCGGGCCGTCCTCGACGGGCACGGCCGGTGTCGTTCACATGGCCGGGCGCGAGGTCTTCAAGCATGCGGTCGTCAAGCTCGCCCAGGCGGGCGAGGCTGCGCTTGACGCCGCGGGACTGGACAAGGGCGATGTGGACTGGATGGTGCCGCATCAGGCCAACCTGCGGATCATGACCCAAACCGCGGCCAAGTTCGGCATTCCGATGGAAAAGGTCGTCGTGACGGTGCAGGACCACGGCAATACCTCGGCGGCCTCGATTCCACTCGCGCTTTCCTGTGCCGCCTCAGAAGGCAGGTTCAGCCCCGGCGATGTGCTCCTGATCGAGGCCATCGGCGGTGGCCTTGCGTGGGGAGCAGCGGTCATTCGTTGGTAGCGCGTCTTCGGTGAAACGGCCAAGTCGTTGTTATTGACGCTTTTCCTTTTATCTCTTACCTTGCGTTAATCAACAAACGACAGGGAAGAGCCGATGAGCGAAAAGACACTCACGCGCATGGAGCTGAGTGAGGCGGTTTTTACCGAAGTCGGGCTTTCTCGGAATGAGTCGGCCGAGCTCGTGGAATCCGTGCTGCAGCACATGTCCGATGCGCTGGTGCGCGGCGAGACGGTGAAAATCTCCTCGTTCGGCACATTCAGTGTCCGGTCCAAATCCGCGAGGATCGGCCGAAATCCCAAGACTGGCGAGGAGGTTCCGATCGAGCCCCGCCGGGTGCTCACTTTCCGGCCATCGCATATCATGAAGGACCGGGTGGACGCCGGCAACAAGCGCTGAGGCAGCATTCATGGGGCGCCCGGGCCAATTTTTCCCCCGGGTACCCGCCTCGCTCAGGAATAATCTCGTCAGGAGTTCCTCCGGCGCCTCGTCCCCGCTGAAGGACCCTGACCACAGCGGGAGACCCAGTTTCGTGGCGACCAAATCCCCTGAAGCTTTCCGAACGATCAGCGAAGTCGCCGGTGCCCTTGATGTGCCGCCCCATGTCCTGAGGTTCTGGGAATCCCGGTTCTCGCAGGTCAAGCCGGTGAAGCGGGGTGGGGGGCGACGCTACTACAGGCCGGAGGATATCTGTCTTCTGCGCGGCATTCGCGGGCTTCTCTACGATGACGGAATGACCATCAAGGGCGTGCAAAAGATCTTGCGCGAGAAGGGCGTGCGTCATGTGGTCGGCCTCGGTACACCGGGGGGGTCCGGCCGGTTCAATGGAGTGGATCAGGAAACGGTTGCATCGCCGGTTGCGGCTTGCGAAGACGAGGCGAGGGAAAGCGCGCTACAGCCTGTCGAAGCGGATTGCCCCCAGGAAAGCGGGGGCTGGCCGGATGACCGGGGCGCGGTTGCGCGGGAGCCCGAACTGGCGTTTGGATTTGGGGAGGCCGATCAGGCCGATATGATCGTGTCGGAAGAAGTGACCACGAGCGAAGCGGATCCGGCTCCGGAGGCCGAGGCTGCCCCGGACACCGTCGAAGAGGCGGGCGTAGAGGAAGCCACTTCGGAGGAAACGGAAGCTGCGGAGGAACCGGCCGTCGCGCCCGATCCGGAAGGGGTCGACGCAAAGGACGGGCCGGTCGATCGCAAGGCGGAATTGCGGGCCTTGTTCGGCGAGCTCCAGGCCCTGCGCGAGCGTATGGCCGAAGGGCTGGCGGAATGATGCGGGCAATGTCTGGCAGTCCGGCTTCGGCCCTGAATTTTCGTAATGGGCAGGTTGCGGAAAAAGGGGCACATTTCCCGCCGCTTTCCGCTTGCTCTCGCCGAGACGGTAGCTATAAAGCGCTCCGTGTCGGGCTATAGCGCAGTCTGGTAGCGCGTTCGACTGGGGGTCGAAAGGTCGTGAGTTCGAATCTCGCTAGCCCGACCAAATTCAAGGCATCCCCGGTATCGGGAGAGGGCGTCGTGCCCTCTCAGGGCATAACGGCTCTCTTTGCGGCCGGTGCCATTTCGGCGGAGTTGCCGCTCGTTCCCGGACAGGTTCAACCCGCCAGTCTCGACCTGAGGCTGGGATCACGGGCTTACCGGGTGAGGGCCTCCTTCCTTCCTGGCGGCGATACGGTTCTCGATCGCCTTGCCGATTTCTCCATGCATGAGATCGATCTCTCCGGCGGTGCGGTGCTCGAGAAGGGGTGCGTCTATCTCGTGCCGCTGGCCGAGGGCCTGGCACTGCCCGAGGGGCTGTCGGCCACGGCCAATGCCAAGAGTTCCACGGGGCGGCTGGACCTCTTCACGCGGCTGATAACGGATCGGGGGCGTGAATTCGACCGTGTGGAGGCGGGGTATTGCGGGCCGCTCTATGCGGAGATCTCGCCGCGGTCGTTTTCCGTGCTTGTCCGGCCGGGAATGCGGCTCAATCAGATCCGGTTCAGTTCGGGGTCGGCCGGTTTGACCGATGTCGATCTTCGTGCGCTCGACGCGGCCGAGAGGCTGGTCGATGGCGAGGCGCATATCGCGGGCGGACTGGCGTTCTCCGTCGATCTTACACCTCAGAGGGGCGGTGTGGTCGGGTATCGTGCCAAGCCGCACACCGGGCTGATCGATCTCGACCGGATCGGGCATTACGATCCGGTGGAATTCTGGGAGCCGGTTTCTTCCAGCGATGGCCGGATCATACTCGACCCCGGAGCCTTCTACATTCTTGTGAGTCGCGAGGCGGTGCATGTCCCGCCCAATTATGCTGCGGAGATGGCGCCCTACCTGGCCATGGTGGGTGAATTTCGGGTGCATTATGCGGGCTTCTTCGACCCAGGTTTCGGCCATGCGGCTGCCGGAGGCGGAGGCTCGCGCGGTGTGCTGGAGGTGCGCTGCCACGAGGCGCCCTTTGCCCTCGAGCATGGACAGGTCGTCGGGCGGCTGGTCTACGAGCGCATGGCCGAACGTCCGGACATCCTCTATGGGGCCGACATGGGCTCCAACTACCAGGGGCAGGGTCTCAAGCTCTCGAAGCACTTCCGGGAACCCTGATCTCAGGCCGGCAGTGCGGGTTCCACGCGCGCGAGCGGTCCGAGATTAAGCCAGGTTTCAAGTGCATCCTGCGCGGCGCGGCAACCGATAGCTTCCAGGCGATCCTCGGAAATCGCGCGATGCAGTGTCATGTCACCCCGGACGACATGGATGATGTCGGGCAAGGTGCAGGAGAGGTAGAGCGTCACCTCGAAGCCAGGATCCTCCGTGCAGAGGGTGCACGACCGGCCCTCGTTGAGGAACCACCAAAGCTGCTTGTTCCGGGGCTGGTCGAAGAGCGAAAGCTCCACGACGCTGCGCGACTGGCCGAAGGCATCCGCCCGCGCGAAACGCTCGATGCTCCAGAGCAGGAGGCCAAGGTCGATCTCGCCCTCCTCCAGGTCCCGGCGTGACCAGCGTCGGCCCCAGATCCCGAGCGCCTCGACAAGGGGCGCGAATTCCATGCCCGCCGGCGTGAGGTGGTATGTGGCCGTGCGATTGCCCGGACTCTTGCGGCGTTCGACGATTCCCTCTGCTTCGAGTGACCTCAGTCGCCGGGAGAGCAGGGTTGGAGACATGAGGGGCACGCCGCGCTGTAACTCGGAAAACCGTGTCGCGCCAGCAGCCAGGTCGCGTATGATCAACGGTGTCCAGCGCTCGCAGAAGAGCTCGGCTGCCTTTGCCACGGGACAGAACTGACCGTATTTCCGCATCAACTTTCTCCCTCTCCGAATTCTAGCATGTCGGCCGGGTCCGGCGAACTACACTTTGTAGAGTAGCGATGTGAGCGGTGAGCGCGCAGGATCGTGGCATCAGCCGAGGGGAGGATGGCGATGCTTACGGATTTGGAGACGGACAGGGACGCGGCGGAGCGCGGCCAGCTGACAGGATCGGCGGCGGAGGTCTACGAGGCCTTTTTCGTGCCCGCCCTCTTCGGGCAATTCGCAGGGCCGGTGGCTGAAGCGGCTGGCGCGCGGCTGGGTGAGCGCTTTCTGGATGTGGCCTGCGGCACCGGTGTCCTGGCACGCGCGGCTGCGGCAAAGGGTGCGCGGGCGACCGGAGTTGACTGCAACTCGGGAATGCTTGCCGTTGCGCGAAAGAAATCACACGAAATCCATTGGCAGGAGGGAAGGGCGGAGGCGCTTCCCCTCGAGGATTACAGTTTCAGGGCCGTCGGCTGCCAGTTCGGGTTGATGTTCTTCGATGATCGTGTGGCTGCCTTGCGCGAGATGTGGCGCGTGCTGGCACCGGGTGGACGAATGGCTGTCGCGGTCTGGGATCGGGCCGAGACCTCGCCGGGTTATGCCGCGATGATCGCGTTGATCGAGCGATTGTTCGGCGCGACCGTGGCGGACGCCTTGCGTACGCCGTTTGTCCTGGGAGATGTGACCGAACTTGCCGGCCTCTTCGAGGCCGCGGCGCTCGACGGCGTTCAGATCGAGACGGTTCCGGGCACGGCGCGCTTCCCCTCTATCGAAGACTGGGTGCGCACGGATGTTAAGGGCTGGACGCTTGCAGATCTGATCGACGAGGCGGGGTATGCAGAGCTGCAGGCCGCGGCCCATCGGGAACTTGCGTGCTTCGCAGGCGCCGCTGGCGATGTCGGTTTTGCCGCGCCGGCGCATGTGGCGGTGGTCATGAAGAGGAGATGAAGGGGCTCCGGCGGGTGTCACGGCAAAGCTTGGCTGGGACCCCAAGCCTCCAAAGCACGCCCGGAAGCTCTGATTCAGAATCCGCGCGCCACGGCGCATGGAATACGCACCGTGGCGATAGCAAGCTTCAGATCAAGCGAACAAGATGTCGGATTCGGCCAGTGGTCCGGAATAGCCTTCAAGGGTGATCGTAAGCGCCTGCGCTTCATATCCCCAATATTGATTGGGGGATCGTTCGCTGACAACCGCGTAGCGCAGAATCGTGTCATTGCCCGAAACTTCGTAGGCAAGATCGCCCGCGTATGTCACGCCGCTTTCACCCAACCAACGAACGTCCGGCTTCGTTGCGGATTGCCAGTTTTCATCTTCGGGCACGATCCGCTTGATCGTTATGTGGTCGCCTTCAGAAGTGTCGAAGTCGGTAATTGTGCCCTCCATGGCATATGGTTGAACGATGGAAGACGATACTCCGGACGAGCGCACATCGTCGGTGAAAACAAAGTTGTCGGCGTCAGAGCCCCCCGTCATACGGTTTCTCGCCCAACCGGCGTGGAGTTCGTCGTCTCCGGAACCTCCGATCAAAAGGTCTTCAGCGTAATAATATCTGAAGTCGATCTGGGTGGCGTAGTATTCGCTACGCACTTCGTTCCCACCACCAAAGATCGTATCGTTTCCCTGACCGCCGATGAGAATTTCACTCTCTGGAAGGTTGTTTGAAGAGGTCGAATACGGATAGTCGCCTGCAGCTGCGCTTTGCGACCCACCATGAATGAGGTCGTCGCCCTTCCGACCACGAACACTGTTGGCACCGAACCCCGCATAAATCTCGTCAGCATCATCGGAGCCATAAATGGTATCGTCGCCAGATCCCGACACATAGGCTTCAATGGACATGACGTTCAGCGCGCCTGAAACTCCGTCTGTTTTTACCGTGAGCGCATCAAGGTCTATCTTGTAGTCAGTTCTACTTGCCCATAGTTCGTCATATTCGCTCGAATAGTTTCTCATCTCGAGGGACTGGTCCCAAGCACTATCAAAGATCAGCCTGTCGTAGCCTTCACCGCCATCAACGGTATCACTTCCGGACGAAATGATGAGGTTATCATCTCCCCCGCGTCCGTTGAGGACGTCGTTCCCGGCCCCACCATCAAGGCGGTTTGCTTCATCGGTTCCGCTAAGCGTGTCGTCGCCCGATCCTGAGATCGCGTTCTCGATTGATGTCAGGGTTTCGGTGCCCCAGTTCCGGTTGGGGAAAGCCGCACTTCCTGCTTCAAGGTCTATGACGACCCCCTCGGAAAGACCTTCATAGATGACTGTATCGGTCCCGCTTCCGCCATCAAGCGTGTCGGTGCCCCCACCGCCATCAAGCGTATCATCGCCACCACGGCCATAGAGTTCGTCTCCTCCGCGGTCGCCATATAGGTAATTGCCCGTGCCAGATCCGGAAATCGTATCTTTTCCTTTGCCTCCGGCTGCGGACTCGAGGGAAATCAGAAGTTCGGAACTGCTATCGGCGAAATCGGCGTATCCCTCACCCAGATCAATGTCGAGACCATCGGTATCGTCGGAGAAATCTGCCATGTCATGGCCGCTGCCGCCATCCAACAGATCCTCTCCGCTGCCGCCCTGCAGGGTGTCATCTCCGCCGCGACCCAGAAGCGTATCGTCCCCATTGCCACCGGAAAGGTAATTGCCATCGTCTGAACCATTCAACTGGTCATCGCCGGTGCCGGACAGCACGCGCTCTATGCCATAGAAGCTATCGTTGGGTGCAGTACTATTGCGAAAAATCACAGTACCGTCCCAGTTAATCCTGAGATTGCCTGTCACCCATTCGTAGGAGAGCGTGTCGAAACCGTTCCCGCCGCTAAAATAATCTCCTCCGCCATAGCCCACGAAGAAATCGTCGCCGCTGCCTCCGTACGCTCTGTTGCGGCCGGTAGTGCCGATAAACGTATCGTTGCCGGCCCCGAAATCGATCGCTTCTATGGATTTCAGGGTCTCTGCATTCCAGCTTTCATTGGGGAACGATGCGGTGCCATTTCCAAGGTCGACGGTGACGTCGGCTAAAGTGTCAGCATAGCTGGCGGTGTCAAATCCGGAGCCGCCGTTCAGCGTATCGTTCCCTCCATCTCCAGCTAGATAGTCGTCTCCAGACCCGCCAATGAGCTTGTCCTTGCCGCGGCCGCCGTAAAGGTAGTCCCCTTTTCCGCCGCCATAGAGAGTATCGTTTCCCTCTTCGCCATAAAGGTTGTCCCACCCCCCATAGCCGTAGATCCGGTCATTCGCGTCCGTTCCTTCCAGGTAGTCACCTCGACGGGTTCCTTCGATCGTGCTCTTGCTATCGGATTTTGCCATTTGCCCCACTCCATCTGGCCACAATCTGGTGCTGAAAACTGTTCAATCTTGCGCTGCTATCGCTAGTCGATCTCATAGTACAAATACCAGTCAAAAACTGTTCTAATAGTTGGCGCGAGACCGCCAGGTGGGCCATTCCGGACTTGCTCGGAACTGTGTGAGCCGGTGCGCTCCTCGCCCTGCCTGACAACTTGCGCCAGATTGGACTCTTGACGCCCGAGGGCGTATAGGTCGCGTTCGCTCAACTAGATGAGCAATGCTCAAACCGAGCCAGACGCAACGGGAAAGACAATGCCGCACTATCGCTCACGCACCTCGACCCATGGCCGCAACATGGCAGGCGCGCGCGGACTATGGCGCGCCACCGGTATGAAGGACGATGATTTTGGCAAGCCGATCATCGCGGTGGTGAACTCCTTCACGCAGTTCGTGCCGGGTCACGTGCATCTGAAGGATCTCGGCCAGCTTGTCGCGCGCGAAATCGAAGCGGCCGGCGGCGTGGCGAAGGAATTCAACACCATCGCCGTGGATGACGGTATCGCCATGGGGCATGCGGGCATGCTCTATTCGCTGCCCTCGCGCGAGCTGATCGCGGACAGCGTCGAATACATGGTCAACGCGCATTGCGCCGATGCCATGGTCTGCATTTCGAACTGTGACAAGATCACGCCCGGCATGCTGATGGCCTCGATGCGGCTCAACATTCCGTCGGTCTTCGTTTCCGGCGGGCCGATGGAAGCCGGAAAGGTCGTTCTCGAGGGCAAGGAAGTGGCGCTCGATCTGGTGGATGCCATGGTTGCGGCTGCCGATGACAAGGTCTCCGACGCCGATGTTCAGACCATCGAGCGCTCGGCCTGTCCGACCTGCGGCTCCTGCTCGGGCATGTTCACGGCCAATTCGATGAACTGCCTGACCGAGGCACTCGGCCTGTCGCTGCCGGGCAATGGCTCGACGCTGGCGACCCATGCCGACCGCAAGCGGTTGTTCGTGGAGGCCGGTCATCTCGTGGTCGATATCGCACGGCGCTATTACGATCAGAATGATGCGAGTGTGCTGCCGCGCAATGTCGCGTCGTTCAACGCCTTCGAGAACGCCATGAGTCTCGACATCGCCATGGGGGGCTCAACCAACACCGTGTTGCACCTCCTGGCTGCCGCGCAGGAAGGGGGCGTGCCCTTCACCATGGACGATATCGACCGGCTGTCGCGCCAGGTGCCCTGCCTCTGCAAGGTCGCGCCGGCGAAATCGGACGTGCATATGGAAGATGTCCATCGCGCTGGCGGGATCATGGCGATCCTGGGTGAGTTGGATCGCGCGGGGTTGATCCATACCGATCTTCCGACGATCCACAGCCCGACCATGGCAGATGCGTTGGAGCGCTGGGACGTGGCACGCACGACGAGCGAGAGCGTTCACAACTTCTACCGTGCCGCCCCGGGGGGCGTGCCGACCCAGGTGGCCTTCAGCCAGGATCGGCGTTGGGACGAGGTCGATCTCGACCGCGACGGTGGCGTGATCCGCAACCGTGAACATGCCTTCAGCCAGGATGGCGGGCTGGCGGTGCTGTCGGGAAATCTGGCGCTGGACGGCTGTATCGTGAAGACGGCCGGCGTGGACGAGAGCATCCTCAAGTTTGCGGGCCCGGCGAAGGTCTATGAGAGCCAGGACGACGCGGTAAGCGCGATCCTGACCGGCAAGGTCGTTGAGGGCGATGTCGTGGTGATCCGCTACGAGGGGCCGCGCGGCGGACCCGGCATGCAAGAGATGCTCTACCCTACGAGCTACCTCAAGTCGAAGGGGCTGGGAAAATCCTGCGCGCTGATCACGGACGGTCGGTTCTCGGGCGGCACCTCCGGGCTTTCGATCGGGCATGTCTCGCCGGAAGCGGGCGAGGGTGGCACGATCGCGCTGGTCGAAACCGGGGACCGGATCGAGATCGATATCCCGAACCGGACCATCCGGTTGGCGGTTGACGATGCCGTTCTGGCAGACCGCCGGGCTGCAATGGAAGCGAAGGGTGCGGATGCCTGGAAGCCGGTAGGCCGCGAACGCCGGGTCTCGACGGCTCTGAAGGCCTATGCGGCATTTGCCACTAGCGCCGCAACAGGGGCTGTTCGGGACCTCAGCCGGATCGAAAAGCTGACCCAATAGCGCAAGGGCGACCTGATCCCCGGGGCAGAACTCAGGGGATCATCATCCTTTCTGCCCTTTCCAGAATGTCCGCGATGGCGGAGGCGGACCTGTCGGCCTCCGTTTCTCGCCCTCTCACGCCCAAGAGTTCGGCATCTGCCGATTGCAGTGCCGCCATCGCCCGTTCGATGGTCTCGCACCCTGTCGGGGTCAACCGCACGGGCCGCGACCGCGCGTCGCCCGTGCTGGACGGTCGGTCGATCAATCCGCGCGCTTCGAGGTGTTTCAGCACTTTTGTCGTGCCGCCGGAGGACAGCAGCGCTGCATCATAGAGCTGCGACGGCGTCAGAATCCGCTCCGGAGCCCCCCTGAGAGCGGCGAGGAACTCGAACTCCGTAAATGACAGATCGAACTGCGGCAGCACCTTTCGAGCCTGCGCTTGCAGAAATCGCGCAAGCCGCTGTGTCATGACCGAAATCCGCATCGTCGGTGTCGCGGCCTCCGGCCAATTGCTCTCGAGCTGTTCAATTAGTCGTGCGGTCGGGGTCAAATTGGCGCTCATGCCCTCCCAATCCTCTCAAATGCGTTTATCTTCCTGGAAAGATAATTTGGTGTTTCCGAAATGGAAGGGTGTCATGTCTGAAGAGTATGGAGCCGCGGCCCGGTTGGGCGATGGCGAGAAAGCCTATGGTCTTGTTTCACGGATCAATCACTGGATCGTGGCCGGGGTGTTCATCACCGCGCTTGGGCTGGGGCTGACGATGGCATACGGCGGTCTGCCTCGTGAGGCCGGCTTCGCGCTGATGCCCTATCACAAGTTCTTCGGCGTGCTGGTGCTGGTCTTCGGGATTTGGCGGGTTTGCTGGCGCCTTGTGCAGGGGTTCCCCTCTTCCGTTCCGGGAATGCCCAAATGGCAGGATCTGGCCTCCAAGGTGGCACATTGGGCGCTGTTGGCTGCAATCGTGCTGATGCCGGCCAGCGGACTGACCACCTCACTCGCGGGAGGCCATTCGCTCGCGTTCTTCGGGGTCCAACTTGTGCCGGAGCTTGGCAAGGTGGAATGGCTCAGCGCCGCAGCCGGATGGCTTCATGGTGCGCTCGGGCTGACGATCACGGCAATCCTGCTGGTTCATGTCGGTGCTGCGCTCAAACACCACTTCTTCGACCATGATGCGACGCTGCTGCGCATGACGCGGGGGCGAGCCGCCTGAGGTGTACTGCTCGATCGAGCTGTGATCCCGGAGGGGCACCACCGAAAAGGCTCTGCACTCCACCCTTTCAGGGGGCGGACATTGCGGCCTGATCAAGGATCTTGCGGATGAACCTGCCCTTGGCGCGGGCGTATGCAGCCCGGTCCTGCCCATGCAGGGCTGCGGCCTGTCGCTTGATCTCGCCATATTCGCGAGCTGCGCCGGGATGGGTGCGTAGCCAGTCCCGGAAGGTGACGCGGTCCCAGTAGGGGGAGCCGGGTGTCAGCATGTGAACGTGGTGGGTGCGGCGCCCTTCGGCATCGCGGCGGATGAACCAGGCATATTCGATGCCCGGCAGGCCGTCCTTTCTCGGGCGCCAGAAGAACTCGTAGCCGTGGCATGCCAGCTCTGGCGCGATTTCGTCGCGGACATGCTCGAGATCCGGGACCTCGACTGCGAGATCGACGATGGGTTTCGCGACGAGGCCCGGCACGGCAGTGGATCCGATATGCTCGATTCGCCCGAGATGCTCTTCTGGCAGGAGCTTGTGGAGCCGTGCGGCCTCCTCCTCGAAGCGGACGGGCCAGTCGGGGTCGTATTCGACAACTTCGACCCTCTCCGCGCGCGCCCTTTCGACGAATCCCGTCACCGCATCGCGCGCCTTACCAGGAGTTGTAGGCGAGGTATTTTCCGGACATTTCCACCTTCACCCGGTCGCCTTTCGGGTTCTCGACGCGGGTAACGGACATGTCGAAATCGATGGCCGACATGATTCCATCACCGAATTTCTCGTGAATGAGGGCCTTCAGGGTCGGGCCGTAGACGCCAACGATTTCATAGAAGCGATAGATGCAGGGATCGGTCGGCACGGTTTGCGACCAGATCTTGGTCGGGCTTTCGGTCAGCACCGAGGTTGCTTCCTGGGGCAGACCGAGTGCGGAGACGAGCAGATCGGCCTTCTCGGCGGGCATCGCGTTCATCCCCATGGCCGCGGAATGGGTCCAGACCGGAGACATCCCGATCTTTTCCGCGATTCCCTCCCAGGTCAGTCCGGCCTGCTTCTTGGCGGAGAGGATCATTGCGGTCACGTCTTCTCGGGTCATCGCATCGGCCATCAGCGGTCTTTCCCTATCTGTTGCGAGCCATACGGTCAGCTCATTTTTGGCTGTCCAATCTGAGGGCAAGTTAACCTTTTTGACTGTCTGAAAATCAAGCCTGTTGGACTGCCTGCTGCAATTTTGCTCTGCTAGACCTGATGGCAGGAGTCGCGCCGTTCAATTCTTCGCGCATGAGGGTGCCATCGGCCCGCCGGACGGGGCGCCCGGGTAGACAGGGATGCGGTTTTTCTGCACAAGGCGCGAAGTTCGCGCTAGTATGTCCCGTAACGCCGGATCAACCGGTGGTTTAAATCGGGCAAGTATCGACAGGCTGCTTCATGGAAATGGACTTCTCGCTGTGGGCGTTGTTTCTGCGCGCCACATTCACGGTCAAGATCGTGATGATCCTGCTGATCGTCGCCTCGTTCTGGTCGTGGTCAATCATCGTCCAGAAGCTCATCGACCTGCGCCGGGCGCGGGCCGACACGGACGCTTTCGAGGAAACTTTCTGGTCGGGCGAGCCGCTCGACACGGTCTATCAGCGGATCGGACCGGAACCGCCCGAAGCCGCTGCGCGCGTTTTTGCCGCCGGAATGACCGAATGGCAACGATCCCACCGGAGGGATGGTGGCCTCATTGCCGGCACCCAGGCACGCATCGAGCGCGCGATGAACGTGGCGATCGGACGTGAAGCCGATGAGCTTGGCAGAGGGCTGAGTTTTCTGGCCACGGTCGGATCCGTCGCGCCATTCGTCGGGCTCTTCGGCACGGTCTGGGGCATCAAGAACGCCTTTGAGGAAATCGCGCTTCAGCAGTCCACCAACCTTGCCGTGGTCGCTCCCGGTATTGCCGAGGCGCTGCTTGCCACCGGGTTGGGGCTGCTCGCCGCGATCCCGGCTGTCATCTTCTACAACAAGCTGAGCCAGGAGACCGATACGCTGGTCGGAAATTACGAGGGGTTCGCGGACGAGTTCTCGATGATCCTGAGCCGGCAGCTCGACCAGGCGGGTCGCTGAAATGGCGGTGAGTGTCCAGGGCACCGGTAGAAGCCGCAGGGCCTCTGGCCGGACAAGGCGCCGGCCGATGTCCGAGATCAACGTGACGCCGTTTGTGGATGTCATGCTGGTGTTGCTCATCATCTTCATGGTCGCGGCCCCCCTCCTGACCGTGGGTGTGCCGATCGAATTGCCCGAGACGGCGGCATCTGCGTTGCCGGCGCAGGAGGAGGAGCCGCTTACCCTGTCGATGGGATCGGACGGGTCGGTCCTCGTGCAGGACACGGCTGTCGAACGCGGCGAACTTGTCACGCTGCTCACGTCGGTTGCGGCGGAGCGGGAGAGCCAGGAAATCTACCTGCGCGCGGACGGGACCATCCCCTACGAGGATGTCATGCAGGTCATGGGCGCGCTGAATGCCGCGGGTTTCAACGATATCGGTCTGGTAACGGATCAGGGAGGCCCGCGCCTTGACGGGACGGACGGCACGTCCGGGAACTGAATGAAAGCAGGCACGCTGATCTCCGGCACGGCCCACGGCGCGCTCGTTGCGGCGGCCATCTTCGGTTTGCCCTGGCTGAGCCCGCGCGACCGTGAGCCCATCTCGGTGACATCCGTCTCCTTCATCAGCGAGGCGGAGTTCGAGGCCGCGCGCGCCTCGCAGGGTGCGGGCGGTGTCTCGAACGAGGTCGTGTTGCCGCCCGAGGTGGCCGAGGAACCGGAACTGCCGGTTGTGGAGCCGCCTGCGCGGCCCGAGCCCCCTGTCGAACAGATCCCCGAAACCGCCGTGCTCCAGCCCGACTATGCGCCCTCCGCGCCGCTCGCCGGACCCAGCGACAGTTTCCCCACATTCGTTCCGGAACTGGTGGCGCCGACAGACCCCGGTCGGGTGGAAGACCCCAGCCCGCGCCCCGTTCCGCGGATTGCAGCCCTTCCGCAGCCCCCGGCGCCGCCCGATGCAATCGAAGCCCAGGAGATTGAGCCGGAAGCGGTTCCCGAACCCGTGGCCGAAGATCCGGTTCCGCTCCGAGAGGCCGAGGCGCCCTCGGAGGCCGCGCCCGAGCCGGTGACCGAAGCGGTGCCCGCCGCTCCGGAAGCGCTCGTCAATGCAGCGCGCCCGCGGTCACGGCCGGAGGGGTTGACCCCGCCGGAGGCACCACCCGCGCCTGCCGATACGGTGGCCGAGATCACGCCTCCTGAGCCTGTGGAACCTGAACCCGAACCGCAGCCGGACCCGGAACCTGCGCCGACGGAAAACCTGCAGAGCCAGCTCGAGGCGCTGGTAGCGAGCGCAAACAACGCCACCGCGCCCACCGCTCCGACACAGACCGAGCCGACGCCTGCGACGGCCGGTCAGGGCGCTGTCGGGCCACCGCTCACGGGGAGCGAACGGGACGGCCTGCGGCTTGCAGTTCAGCAATGCTGGAACCTTCCTGCCGGGTTGCGGGAGGCGGGAGAGCTGAAGGTGACGCTTGCGGCGCAACTGACGGTGTCGGGCGAAGTGCTCGCGGACACGATTCGCCTTGTCGAGCCGAACCCGGTGCCCGACGATCGATATCAGCGCGCTTTTGACGCGGGCCGCCGTGCATTGATCCGCTGCGCGCCCTATACTGGGCTGCCGACTGAGAAATATGCTCAATGGCGCAGCCTCGAAATCGTCTTCAACCCGGAAGGGATGGTCTCATGGTAAACTCTCTCCGGCGCGCCCTGGTGTTCGGGCTTCCGGCCGCGGCTTTGGTCCGGCCCTATGCCGCCGCAGCCCAGGCGCCACTCAGGCTCGAGATCACGGAGGGCGTGATCGAGCCCATGCCCTTCGCGGCACCGACTTTCGTTGCCGCCACGCCCGGCTCGTCGGACATGGCGGGGCGGATCACCCAGGTCATGATCGATGATCTGGTGGGGACCGGGCTCTTTCGCGAGATCCCGTCTTCCGCTCATATCGGGCGGGTGACGAGTTTCGAGGCTCCGGTTCGGTTCTCCGACTGGACGGTCATCAACGCACAGGCGCTTGTCACCGGCGCGGTGGAACAGTCCGGCGATCGGATCACGGTCAGTTTCCGGCTGTGGGATGTTTTTGCCCAGGCACCCCTCGGGGATGGGTTGAGGTTCCAGGGCACGGTTTCGGCCTGGCGGCGGCTGGCGCACAAGGCGGCTGATACGGTCTATACCCGGCTCACGGGCGAGAGCGGTTATTTCGACAGTCGCGTGGCCTATATCGCGGCGAGCGGCCCCAAAAGTGCGCGGCGCAAGCAGCTTGCCATCATGGACTACGATGGTGCCAACGCGGCCACGCTGACAGACGGAAACGCGCTGGTGCTCACGCCGCGACTTTCGAAGTCCGCGCGGCAGATCTTGTACACGAGTTACGAGCAGGGGAGTCCGAAGATCTTTCTGATCGGTGCGCAAGGCGGCCGGCAGCAGGTGTTGAGCGATGTCAGCGGCATGACCTTCGCGCCACGGTTTTCCCCTGATGAAAGCCGGGCGGTGATGTCGCTCTCCACGGGAGCCGGGGCGAACATCTATCTTGCGGATATCGGTTCCGGGCGGCGCACGCAGCTGACGAATACCTCGTCGATCGACACGGCGCCCTGTTTTTCACCCAATGGCGGCGAGATCGTCTTCGAGAGTGACCGCGGCGGAACGCAGCAACTCTACGTGATGGCATCCTCGGGCGGGTCGGCCCGGCGCATCAGCTTCGGCGATGGTCGCTACGCCACTCCGGTCTGGTCGCCGCGCGGAGACCGGATCGCATTTACCAAGCTGGTGGGGGGGCGGTTCCATATCGGGGTCATGAGCCCCGATGGTTCCAACGAGCGGCTGCTGACGGCCAGCTATATCGACGAAGGTCCGACCTGGGCTCCGAATGGCCGCGTCATCATGTTCTTCCGGGAAAGCCCGGGAGAGACCGGCGGACCCCGGCTTTATTCGGTCGACATTACCGGGCGAAACCTCAAGCCTGTTCCGACCGCGGGCTTTGCCTCGGATCCATCCTGGTCGGGGCTGCTGTCATGACACGCGGGGGCGGAACGGGGCGAACCTCACAAACAAGGGCAGGATACGGAATGAAAACAGGGACGGTTTCTCTCGTCGCCACCATGCTTCTCGCGGCGGCCTGCGCGCGCCAGAGCGATCCGGTCATGACCGGACCGGGTTTCAGCGGCACCGATGCCACACTGGGCGCAAACGGTGCAAACGGAGCCTTCGGGTCCGGTTCCATCTCTGGCGGCACGCTGCCCGGCACGCAGATCAGCGACCGGGTGCTGTTCTCTGTGGATCAGAGCACGCTCAGCGCCGAGGCGATCGGCATCCTCAACCAGCAGATCTCCTGGTTGAGGCAGAACCCGGGGGCGCCCATCCTCATCGAAGGCCACGCGGATGAGCGGGGCACGGGCGAATACAACATGGCGCTGGGCGCGAGCCGCGCGAGTGCGGTGCGGAACTACATGGTCACCCAGGGAATAGCGGATTCGCGGATCTCGATCATCACCTATGGCCGTGAACGGCCGGTCGCGACCTGCGCGCAGGACAGCTGCTGGGCACAGAACCGCCGGGCTGTCACGGTTGTGACTGGCGGTGCGGGGGCCTGATCGGCTAAAAGTTGCTCCGTACCGGGCGGATTCGCCGGCCGGACACGGATTTTGGTCTTTCAAGTGGATGGAGCGAAATCCCCGTTCGAGCCCATGGGGTTCGAGCCGTTTTTCGCCCCAGGGATCGTGCATGGTTGAACGGTTTCAGCTTTTGTTTCCCGGCGCGGGACGTCTGGCGCTTGCGCTGACCCTTGCCGCCGGAGTTTCGTTGCCCGCTCTGGCACAGGATCAGAGCGTGGCGGATGTGCGCGCGGATCTCGACGTGCTCAATGGCCAGGTGCAGCAGCTGCGTGAGGAGCTTGTCCGCCAGGCCGGCGCGCAGGGACTGCCACAAACTCCCGGAACGGCTTTCGAACGGCTGGACCAGTTGGAGACGCGACTGCGGGAGCTGACCGGCCGGGTCGACGTGCTCGGCAACGACATAGAACGGATTGTCGCGGATGCGAGTAACCGGGTCGACGATATCGAATTTCGCCTCATTGAACTGGAGGGGGGAGATCCCACCGATCTCCGCCAGGGCGAGCAACTCGGCGGCGGTCTCAGTTCGCGCCCTCGGGCACGCGACGGGGCTGGCGAGGAAGCTCAGCTGGCCGTTGCCGAACAGTCCGATTTCGACGTCGCCGCCGCGGCCCTCGAGGAAGGGCGAACCGGTGAGGCGGTCACGCTGCTCGACACGTTCCTAGCGACCTATCCCGGCGGGCCGCTCTCGAGCCGCGCGAGCCTGATGCGCGGGGACGCGCTGGGCACTCAAGGGGCGTGGAAGGAGGCGGCGCGAAGCTATCTTGATGCATTCAGTGGCGCGCCACAGGATGATGGCACGGCTCCGACCGCACTGTTCGGTCTCGGAACGAGTCTCGCGAGGATCGGCAACACGTCGCAGGCCTGCCTCACCCTGGATGAGGTCGTGGAGCGCTATCCGGGAACGCCCGAAGCCGCACGGGTGCCCGCCGAGAGGCAGGCGCTGAACTGCCCGTGACCTCAACCACGCGCCCAAGGCCGATGGATTTTCTCTCGCGAATGTCACCCACACTTGCCGAGGCCGGAAGTGGACCGCTCGGTATTGCAGTGTCCGGGGGCAGTGACAGTCTTGCGCTGCTGCTTCTCGCGGAGCGGTGGGCACAGGCGGAAGGGCGCAAGATCCGGGTCGTGACGGTGGACCACGGGTTGCGCCATGGAAGCGCGGCGGAGGCGGAGACGGTTGCAGAGCTTTGCCGGATGCGGGGGCTTTCTCACGAGACACTGCGCTGGCAGCGTCCTGACCGGTCCGGCAACCTCCAGTCCAACGCGCGGTCCGCGCGACGACGCCTGATCGCGGACTGGGCGTGGACGCAGAACGTTTCGGCGGTTGCCCTGGGCCATACGCTCGATGATCAGGCCGAGACATTCCTCATGCGGCTTGCGCGCGGCTCGGGTGTGGATGGCCTTTCCGGAATGTCGCCGGTTTCAACCGTGTTGGGTATCACGTGGCTGCGTCCCATGCTCGATTTGCGCCGGGACGACCTGCGCGCGTGGCTTTCCGGGCAAGGAATGTGCTGGGCTGAAGATCCCAGCAACAGCGACATGCGATTCGACCGGGTGCGGATCAGGTCGGCTGCTGCCGATCTTGCGCGCATCGGTCTGACGCACCGCCGTCTTGCGGATACGGCGCGCAGAATGCAGAGGGCGCGCCGGGCGCTGGAACGATCGACGCAAGAACTTGCGGCGACCTGCGCTCGCCTGGGTCCGTGCGGCGATGTTTCCCTGGAATGCAGGTCCTTCAGCCAAGCGCCGGAGGAGATCCGGACGCGGCTGCTTGCCGCAATCCTTTGCTGGGTCGGCGGTCACGACTACCGGCCCCGTTTCGAGGCGTTGTCGCAACTGGAGCAGGCGATCGTGGCTGGAGCCGTCGGTGGGGGAAAGACGCTTCATGGTTGTGTCCTGCGCCAGCGTGGCGGGCAGACACTGATCCGCCGGGAGCCGATCCGTCCGAGCGCGCCCGTAAGCGCTGCCCAGCGGATCTGGGACCGCCGCTGGTGCCTGGAAGGGGACGCCGAGCGCGCGCAGGAACTGGTGATAGGAGCTCTTGGTGAGGAGGGGCTGTCTAGGATTGAGGATTGGCGCCGTATCGGGGCGGCCAGAGAAGCGCTGATCACCACGCCCGCTCTCTGGCGGCATTCCGAACTGATCGCGGCACCGCTGGCGGGGCAGGGGAACGGTTTTTCCTTCCGTCTGAGGGGGCTGCCGGCAGAGTTATCCGGACTGTCTCAATTGGATTGAAACCAGACCTCAAGAGTTTATGTTAGGAGGAACAGTCGGCGCCTGCCTGAACGGTGCCGGTATCATTGGGAGAGCTCGACTTGGGCAACACGAAGAACATCGCCTTCTGGATCATTCTCTTTCTGCTTATGGTTGCGTTGTTCAACGTTTTCTCCAATGGCAGCCGGACGAGCATGGGCCGGGAGATCAGTTATTCCGACTTTCTGAACCGGGTTGACGACGGGCAGGTATCCTCCGTCAGGCTCGACGGGGAGCGGATCTACATCACCGGCTCCGACGGCGTGGATCTTCAGACTGTCCAACCGCGTGACAGCGACATCATTCCGGAGCTTCGGGAAAACGGCGTGGAGATCCAGGCTGCACCGCAGGAGCAGTCCGGGTTCATGTCGGCGCTAGGGCTCTGGTTGCCCTTCCTGCTGCTCATCGGCGTCTGGATCTTCTTCATGAACCGGATGCAGGGCGGTGGACGCGGTGGAGCCATGGGCTTCGGGAAGTCCAAGGCCAAGTTGCTGACTGAGAAGTCGGGTAAGGTCACGTTCAACGATGTGGCCGGTATCGACGAGGCGAAGGAAGAACTCGAAGAGATCGTCGAATTTCTGCGCGATCCCCAGAAGTTTTCACGCCTTGGAGGCAAGATCCCCAAGGGAGCACTGCTCGTCGGCCCTCCGGGCACGGGTAAGACGCTTCTCGCGCGCGCTATCGCGGGCGAGGCCGGTGTGCCCTTCTTCACCATTTCGGGTTCCGATTTCGTCGAGATGTTCGTCGGCGTGGGTGCGTCCCGTGTGCGCGACATGTTCGAGCAGGCCAAGAAGAACGCGCCCTGCATCGTCTTCATCGACGAGATTGATGCGGTCGGGCGTCATCGTGGCGCAGGCTACGGCGGTGGCAACGATGAGCGCGAGCAGACGTTGAACCAGCTTCTGGTCGAGATGGACGGGTTCGAGGCCAACGAGGGTGTCATCATCATCGCGGCCACCAACCGCCCCGACGTGCTCGATCCCGCCTTGCTGCGCCCCGGTCGTTTCGACCGGCAGGTTCAGGTCACGAACCCGGATATCAAGGGTCGTGAGAAGATCCTGGGTGTGCATGCCCGCAAGGTGCCGCTGGCTGCGGACGTGGATCTGCGCATCATCGCGCGTGGATGCCCGGGCTTCTCGGGGGCCGATCTGGCAAACCTTGTCAACGAGGCGGCGCTGATGGCGGCGCGCACAGGCAAGCGCTTCGTCACCATGGACGACTTCGAGAACGCCAAGGACAAGGTGATGATGGGCTCCGAGCGGCGGTCGATGGTCATGACCGACGACGAGCGCAAGCTGACTGCCTACCATGAGGCGGGCCATGCCATCGTGGGGCTCAATGTTCCGCAGCACGATCCGATCCACAAGGCCACCATCATTCCGCGCGGGCGTGCGCTTGGTTTGGTGTTGAGCCTGCCGGAACGCGATCAGCTCTCGGTCACGATGACGAAATACAAGTCGCAGATCGCAATGGCGATGGGCGGCAAGGTGGCGGAAGAGCTGATTTTTGGCCCTGACAACGTGACCTCCGGGGCGGCATCGGACATTCAGCAGGTCAGCCGGATCGCGCGCGCAATGGTGACACGGTTCGGGATGTCGGAAAAGCTTGGCAACATCGACTATGCCAACGAGCAGTTCTCCTATCTCGGGCCGCAGGGTGGCGGGGTGAATGCCGGTCCGGACACCCAGGAGCAGATCGACGAGGAGGTGCGGAAGCTCGTCGACGAGGGCTACGAGACAGCAAAGCGCATCCTGACCGAGCAGAACGATGATCTGCACAGGTTGGCGCAGGGCCTTCTCGAATACGAGACGCTTACGGGCAAGGAGATCACGCGCGTCATCGCCGGGCAGCCGCTTTCGCGGGGTGACGACGATGATGACAGTGAAAATCAGACCGGGACGCCGGGCATCGCTGCAATTCCGAAGACCGGAAAGGGGCCGCGGCCCAGTGCGGGGGATGATCTCAACCCGACGCCAGCCACCTGAATCGGCGTCGGACCGCCGCTCTCGGCTTTGTCCTCGCAAAATCGGCCCGCACGAGCTATGCTCGATGCGGGCTCATTTATGTCCAAGTAATCAAAGTGATTTGAGGCTGATCTGGTCGATAACGCGATATTTCGAGATGTTTGAGATCAGATACTCTCAGTAGCGCAAATTGGCGGGTCAGCGCACGCTGTGTGACTGGCTTGCCGGCGAGCATTGGAAGGGTATCCCGATGGCGGTTCTCAATCCTACGGAACTGACTGGGCAAGTCATCTATCTCGGCATCAATCCCTCTCGTGAGGGTGGCCACGTCACTCAAGCGGTTGATCGGGTCGTGTTGACCTTCGAAGGGATCGAGGGTGAGGCCCATTCCGGGCTGACGCGGCGATCCTGCGCCCGCGTGACCCGGCAGTATGACAAGGGGACAGAAATCCGGAACACGCGTCAGATCTCCATTCTGTCCCGTGAGGACCTTGCACATACGGCAAATTCCTTGGGGATTCCGGAGTTGAAACCGGAGTGGGTCGGGGCAAGCATCGTGTTCGAAGGACTTCCTGATCTGACGCTTCTGCCGCCCTCTTCCCGGTTGATCTTCGATGGCGGGGTTTCTCTCACGGTCGACATGGAGAACGCACCCTGCACGATCATTTCGCGCGAGATCGAGCGTCACCACCCCGGGAAGGGAAAGGACTACCGGGCCGCAGCCTTGCACTTCCGTGGGGTGACCGCCTGGGTCGAAAGGCCCGGCGAGATCGGTCTTGGTGAAGTTGCGCGGTTGCATGTCCCGCCTCAGCGGCTGTATCCCCCTCTGGCGTAGGCGATGAGCGCCGTCAAGCCAGCACCGCCCGCAGAACGTGCGGTGCGGATGGGGGAGACACATTATGATGGATCCGAAATCATGCGACAGCATGGAGAGCCTTCGGGAGCTTATCGACGCCCATGACAGGGCAATAGTCGAGATGCTCGAGTTCCGGTCGGCCTGCATCGATCGCGCTGTCGAACTCAAGCAAGAGGTCGAATGGCCCGCGCGGATCGAGGGCCGGATCGAGGAGGTGCTTGAGAATGTGCGCTCGGCCGCGGAGGACAAAGGGCTCGACCCGGAGCTGGTGGATCGGATCTGGCGCATCCTGATCGAATGGTCCATTGAACGCGAAGAACGTATTTTGGGGCGAGTGACGGAGAGCGATCGTGAGTGCGGAGATCATTGATGGAAAGGCCGCAGCGGCTCGGTTGAGGGGTCGCATCGCGGCCCAGGTCGAACAGCTCAAGTCCGAGCATGGCATCACCCCCGGTCTTGCTGTTGTTCTCGTGGGCGAGGATCCCGCAAGCCAGGTCTATGTTCGCACCAAGGCGCGTCAGACCGCCGAAGCCGGAATGGCCTCCTTCGAGCACCGGCTCGACCGCAATACCTCCGAGAAAGACTTGCTCGCCCTCATCGACCAGCTCAATGCCGACGAGAAGGTTCATGGGATTCTGGTGCAGCTACCATTGCCAAAGCATTTGAGCGAAGCGGTCGTCATCAACGCGATTTCCCCGGAAAAGGATGTGGACGGGTTTCACATTGCAAACGCGGGCCGTCTTGCAACCGGGCAGGACGCAATGGTGCCCTGCACGCCGCTGGGCTGCATCATGATGCTCAGGGAGCGTCTGGGCGATCTCAGTGGGCTTAACGCGGTTGTGGTCGGGCGCTCGAATATTGTCGGAAAACCGATGGCACAACTTCTTCTCCGGGAAAATTGCACTGTTACCACCGCCCATTCGCGCACGCGGAATATTGAAGGCATCTGCGCCGAGGCCGACATTCTCGTGGCCGCTCTTGGCCGGCCTAACACGATCAATGCAGATTGGGTGAAGCCCGGAGCGACCGTCATCGACGTCGGTATCAATCGCATCGAAACACCGGACGGGAAGACGCGGCTCGTGGGTGACGTCGATTTCGACAGTGTGCGAAAGGTCGCGGGCGCGATCACGCCCGTGCCCGGGGGTGTCGGACCCATGACGGTGGCGTGCCTGCTGGCCAATACGCTTACTGCCTGCACGCGGATCCATGGCGTGTCACTGCCGGCTTAGCGGAGCCTGCGTTTGATGCCTGGACTGCCCGGGCCGAACGCCGCACGATCAGGCGGCGGCTTTCGCGCCCTTCTGCCAGTTCATGATGTTCTCGGGTGGACTGACGCCATAGGGGTCTTCTGCAAAATTCTCGCAGAGGCCCGGCTCCTCGAACCGCGTCTTGATCGCACCGTCGTCGACGATAGCGGAGGAGAGCAAGCCGAGGCTTTCTTTTCGGACCAGCATACCTATTCGGCGAAAAAGCTCATCGGAACCAGTGTGAATCACTCTGACGTTCCTGATGCCCTGCATCTCCGCTCGATTGTTCATGACAAAGGCAACATTGACCAAAAGGACGTGGATGTCGTCGATACCCTGTTCTTGGAAGGCTCCGAAATTATCTTCAGATCCTGACAACTGATAAGCGGAGCTCGTCGGTGCAAAGGCACTAGGAAAGCGAAAGACGATCAGGCGCTTGCCACCAAAATAGTTGGAAGTGGTCTTGGCTTGCCACTTGGAAGGGTCGGGGTCGCAAATCGTATTGTCGCGGTTCTTTAAGTGAAACGTCACTTCGGGCAGTTACTCATGGTATGACTTATTGCAATGAAGGGGAGTATATGAGCGAGCATATTTGTTGTGCTGCGCTGCACGGGCGGGGGTGGTGCGGGCTGCATGGTTGATATGCATCTGGTGGATTTGCCGAACCCCTTTGCTGGCTGGTTTGCCCGGCAGGGCTGGGAGCCGCACCCGCATCAGCTCGACTTGCTCGCACAAAAGGATCTGCCTTCGTCGCTGCTCATCGCGCCGACGGGTGGTGGAAAGACACTGGCGGGTTTCTTGCCGAGCCTGGTCGAACTGGGCGCTTCCCCTGCGCCCGGCTTGCACACGCTCTACGTATCGCCGCTGAAAGCGCTGGCGGCGGACATCCGGCGCAACCTCGGGCGGCCGCTCGGCGAAATGGGCCTGAAGATACGCGTCGAAGATCGGACGGGCGATACGAAACAGTCCGCGCGTGCCCGGCAACGCGTTGATCCGCCGCACATCTTGCTCACGACGCCTGAATCGCTCGCGCTTTTGCTGTCTTACGAGGATGCGCCGCGGATCTTTGCGGGTGTATCCCGCGTGATCCTCGACGAGATCCACGCGCTGGCAGAATCGAAGCGTGGCGAGCAGCTTATGCTGGGGCTTTCACGGCTCCAGTCCCTGGCACCCGGGCTGCGAAGGGTGGGGCTGTCGGCAACTGTCGAGAATCCGCCTGCGCTGGCGGAGTTTCTCGGTGGAGGCGCAACTGTTCTTCATGCCGATCCCGGCCCTGAGCCGGACATTTCGATTCTCGAGACCAATGAACGCCCGCCCTGGGCCGGCATGGGGGGCAGTTATGCTGCACCTGCTGTCATGGATCTCATTCGCAACTCTCGGACGACACTGGTGTTCATCAATACGCGGGCCCAGGCGGAGCTCTTCTTTCGGGCACTTTGGGCGCTGAATGACGAGAGCCTTCCCATCGGCCTGCATCACGGATCGCTCTCGCGCGAGGCTCGGCAGAAGATCGAGGCTGCGATGGTTGCGGGCGGCCTGAGGGGCATTGTCTGCACGGGCAGCCTCGATCTTGGTATCGATTGGGGCGATGTGGATCTGGTGGTGCAGGTGGGCGCACCGAAGAACGTCAAGCGCCTGGTGCAGCGGATCGGGCGGGCCAATCACCGCTACAACGCGCCCTCGCGCGCGGTTCTGGTTCCGGCCAACAGGTTCGAGCTTCTGGAATGCCGCGCGGCGCTCGACGCGGTTCTGGAGCACGATCTGGATGGGGAACCGCGGGGGCCAGGCGGATTGGATGTGCTTTGCCAGCATATTCTTCTGGTGGCTTGTGCTGGACCATTCGATGCGGATGCGCTTTTTGAGGAGGTGCGGCGCGCTGGCCCCTATTCCGGGCTTTCACGGGAAGATTTCGACGCATGTCTCGAATTTGCCGCGACGGGAGGTTACGCGCTTCGGGCCTATGATCGCTGGCAACGGTTGGTAGAGCGCGAAGGGCGTTGGCAATTGCGCGATCCGCGGCGGGCACGCCAGATCCGGATGAATATCGGTACCATCGTGGACACGGAGACACTCGCGGTTCGGCTGCGCGGCAGGGGCGGCGCGCCATTGGGAGAAGTCGAAGAGGCCTTTGCGGCCAGTCTCGAACCGGGTGACACGTTCCTGATCGGCGGTGAAACCGTTCGCTATGAGGGGCTGCGCGAGATGGTTGTGGAAGTGAGCCGCCAGCCGACGCGAGAGCCGAAGATTGCCGTCTTCTCCGGCACGAAGCTCGCCACCTCCACCTTGCTGTCGCACAGGGTCATGGAGATCCTTGCAGACCCGGTCTGTTGGAGAAATCTTCCGGTGCATGTGCAGGATTGGTTGGGTTTGCAGCGCTCCGTCAGTCGGTTGCCACAACCGGAACGTCTGCTGATCGAGAGCTTCTGGCGAGGGGATCGGTTCTACCAGTGCATATACGGGTTCGCCGGGCGCAACGCCCACCAGACACTTGGGCTGCTCGCTACGCGTCGCATGGAGCAGGCCGGGCTAGATCCGCTGGGGTTCGTGGCGAACGACTACGCCCTGCTTATCTGGGGGCTCGAGCCGGTTCCCGATCCGGCTGGCCTGCTGTCGCCGGAGGGGTTGCGTGAGGGGCTTGAGACCTGGCTTGGCGGGAATGCGGTCATGAAGCGCACCTTCCGCAATGTAGGTGTGATTTCAGGTCTGATCGAGAAGAACCTGCCGGGAGCGCGCAAGAGTGGCAGACAGGCGACCTTCTCATCCGACATCCTCTACGACACGCTCAGGAAGTATGATCCCCATCATTTGCTGCTACGGATCACGCGAGAAGAGGCTGGTCGCGGGCTGGTGGATTTCGGGCGGATCGAGGAGATGCTTGCGAGGGCCAGGGGCCGGATCGATACGGTCAACGCGCCGCATGTCACGCCGCTGGCGGCACCGCTTTTGCTCGAGGTTGGCAAAGTCCCCGTCAAGGGACGCGCGGTGGAGCGGTTGGCGGAAGAGGCGGTAGCCGAATTGCTCGCCGATGCAGGTCTCGCGCCCTGATTGCATCTTGCGGTAGTTGCCTGACTGCGGCATGTGGTAGGCATGCTGGGACAAGACGTGAACATTGCCGGATCTCGCCTCGTTGCCCGCGCCTCCGGGGCGCTATGGTGGCCGGATCATTCCCTGCTGTGTGTTTCGGATCTGCACCTGGGCAAATCCGAGCGAATCGCGCGACGTGGCAGCACGCTCCTGCCGCCATACGAAACCACGGAAACACTTTCCCGGCTCGGTGACGAGATCAATGCGCTGCAACCCGATCGCGTTGTGTGCCTCGGCGACAGTTTCGATGATGATGCCTGCGTAGCGGCGCTTGCCGAACCTGATCTCGACTTCCTGAGCGGCCTGATGCGAGGGCGCGACTGGATCTGGGTCACCGGAAACCATGATCCGGGGGCGGTGGCGCCGGGAGGTCGGTGCGTGGACGCACTGTTGCTCGAGGGGCTTGTTTTTCGGCACGAGGCTGCGGAATCTGATGGTTTGGGGGAAATTTCGGGCCATTTTCATCCGAAGATCCGAATACGCGCAAAAGGCATGACGATCTCTCGGCGCTGCTTCGTCGTCGATGCTGTCCGCATGATGCTGCCAGCGTTCGGGGCCTACACGGGTGGGCTGCGATGTGATGACCCGCAAATCGACCGCCTGTTCGGGGCCGATGCACAGGCCATCCTTGCAGGTGCGCCCTGTGTCGCAATACCGCTTCGAAACCGGTCCCTCGCTGTGGCGCGCTAGGACGGCTCGATTGCATCGGCCGAGGCAGAACAGAGTCACGGGATTGTGCGCTTCCCGCCGGATTTCCTGGCGCCAGCTCTTGATGTAGCCTCGGGGCATCAAGGCGCACGTTCCCGGTTCGGAACTGCACGGTTCGCGCGCACCACGGTCAGAAAAGGGAAAAACGAGATGCATTCCCCATTCTACAATCGGCGATCCTTTCTCGTATCTGCCGGTCTAGCGAGTGCCGTCATGATGCAGGGAACGGCCGGCGTGGTTCTCCCCGCGCAGGCCGCGGGCTTTGCGCCGACGCGATCCATGCGGGGCGGCAGCAACAACTACCGCCCGAATGCGCCATTCGTGGAAAGGCTGGGCCGCGGTTTCTGGATGTCCGGAACGGTTCGACGGGCGGGAGATGGCGCGCCACTGGAAGGTGTCCGCATCCAGATCTGGGCGGCTACCACTCTTGGTGGCGAGCGTGAACCGCGCAATCACGGGAGCGTCCTGACGGCGGCGGACGGAAGCTACCGGCTGGAGATGGAACAGATCGTGCCGAATTTCGGTCAGCCCCACGGTCATCTCGCCTATGATGATGGCGACTTCGAAACGGTTTTTTTGCGCCCTGTCATGTCGAGCGCACGGGATACGTCATTGCGTGCCGATTTCGTTCTGGCCCCCGTCTGAGAGGGTCGGGCCAGGAACTTTATGGTATCTGATCGCGCAATGAGGCTTGGCCGGGTAGGCGCCACGACAGCATGGGGAGTGCCGCTCCTCATTGCCTGCGCAGCCATCGTGCTGGCTGTATTCAGCCCGTTTCTCGCCTATCGCACTCCGGCCTACATCGTTGGGGGATTTGCCGGGATAATTTGCCTTGCGCTCCTGCTGTTCCAGCCGCTTCTGGCCGCTGGCTATCTGCCGGGGCTCGGACCGAGATCCGCGCGGAGATGGCATATGTGGCTCGGCTGGGGGATCATCGGGGGAGTCGTGCTTCACGTGGGCGGGTTGTTTGTCACGAGCCCGCCAGACACGCTCGACGCGCTCATGCTGGTGTCGCCGACGCCCTTCTCGGTCTATGGCGTCACGGCAATGTGGGGGATCGTCATCACGGGAATTCTGGTGGGAATGCGGCGAAAGCTGAGGCTACGCTATCCGACCTGGCGGCTGGTTCATAACGGGATCGCGCTGATCGTGATTATTTCCACGGTCATCCATGCCGTTCAGATCGAAGGGGCCATGGAGCCGGTTTCCAAATGGGTACTGTGCATCGCTGTTCTGATCGTGACAACCGCGACGCTCTTCGACTTGCGCGTGCGCAAGCCGATGCTGCAATGGAGAGAGGCGCGGCGCGCGCGGAAGACCGGGCGCGCCTGAGGAGCCCTTATCTGGTATTTTCGGTCATCCTGCGGCGGACATAGGTCTCCACACTGCCGATCATCTCTTCCATCCCGGGATCGAAGAAATGGCTTGCGCCCTCGATCGTCTGGTGGGTGATCGTGATGCCCTTCTGCTGCTTCAGCTTGTCCGCAAGTGCGGCCACGTCAGCGGGAGGAACCACGCGGTCGGCGCTGCCGCCGATGATGAGCCCTGAAGACGGGCAGGGTGCAAGGAAGCTGAAGTCATACTGGTTGGCCGGGGGAGCAACCGAGATGAACCCGGCAATTTCGGGCCGGCGCATCAGTAGCTGCATGCCGATCCAGGCGCCGAACGAGAATCCGGCGACCCAGCAGAACTTGGCGTTCGGGTTGAGCGACTGAAGATAGTCCAGCGCCGAAGCCGCATCCGAAAGCTCACCGATTCCCTGATCGTATTCCCCCTGGCTCCGGCCCACGCCGCGGAAGTTAAAGCGCAGGCAGGTGAACCCCATGCGGTGGAACGCATAGTGCAGGTTGTAGACGACCTTGTTGTTCATCGTCCCCCCATAAAGCGGATGGGGATGAAGGATGATCGCTATAGGTGCGTCCTTGCTCTTGTTGGGATGGTATCGGCCTTCGAGGCGGCCATCGGGACCTGGGAAGATCACCTCGGGCATATATACCCTTCTCCTGACGGGTAGAGACAATTACTTGACGGAATCGCTCACCCAATCTAGAAACATTCTAAAGTGGGCCGACGGCGAAACCGGGCCCGCTTGCTGTTAAGGGGTCGGGGCGGAACCGTCAACACTGTCATCGAGACCCGGAGGTCCGAAATGAAACTGAGCACCAAGGGCAGATATGCCATGATTGCCCTGACCGACCTTGCGGCACAGGGCCCCGGGCGGCTCATTTCGCTGGCTGAGATTGCCGAACGTCAGGATATATCCCTGGCATATCTCGAGCAGCTCTTCGTGAAACTGCGGCGTGCGGAACTGGTCGAATCGGTTCGCGGGCCCGGTGGTGGGTATCGGCTCGCGCGGCCCATCGAGAACATCCGGATTGCAGATATTCTGACGGCGGTCGACGAGAACATGGATGCGCTTGCACGTGGGGCCTCCGCCTCCGGCGCGTCGAGCGGCACGCGGGAACAGATTCTGGCCGACAAGTTCTGGGAACAGCTGTCGGCGAACGTCTATGTTCTTCTTCATCAGACGCGCCTCGGTGACATTGTCGAGGATCACCTGGCGCCTTGTCCGGCCGTGCCGAGTTTCGTCTCAGTCATCGATGAGGGGCTGGGCACGGCCCGGGAAGCGGATGAGCTGACCGCTGATCCGCCAGAGCTTGATACCGGCGCATGAGGAACAGGGTTTATCTCGATCACAACGCGACGGCACCGCTCCGGCCGGAGGCACGTGACGCCATGATCGCGGCGCTGGATCTGCCGGGAAATCCTTCGTCAGTACACGGCGAGGGACGCCGGGCCCGGGCCATCATCGAACGGGCGCGTGGGCAAGTGGCGGAGGCCTTTGGTGCACAGGCCGCGGACATCGTATTCACGTCTGGCGCATCCGAGGCCGCGGCTTTGGGGCTCGCGGGATGGGACCCTGTGGGCGCAGAGGTCGAGCATGATGCGGTTCTGGCGTGGATACGAGCCGATCTTCCGGTGGATGGATCGGGCAAGGTGACCGTGGCGCAAGCTGACCAGACCGCACTGCAGGCGGCCAATTCCGAAACAGGGGTGGTCCAGCGGCTCCCTGAGGGACTGGGTTTTGTCGACGCTGTGCAAATTGCCGGAAAGAAGCCTTTCGCATTCGATTGGTCGGGCGCGCAGCGTGCAATCCTGTCAGCGCACAAGTTTGGTGGACCGAAGGGTGTGGGTGCGCTGCTGCTGAAACGCGGAACGGATGTGGCTGCGCAGATGCGCGGCGGCGGACAGGAGATGGGCCGTAGAGCCGGGACTGAGAATGTCGCTGCGATTGCCGGTTTTGGTGCCGCCGCGGAAGCTGCCTCTCGCGATCTTTCTGACGGGATCTGGGAAGAGGTCGAGTCTCGACGGGATATGCTGGAACAGGCACTGGAAGCTGAGGCTCCGGATATTATCTTCGTAGCAAGGGATACGGGCAGGCTGCCAAACACGACTTGCGTGGCGGCGCCTGGGTGGAAGGGCGAAACCCAGGTCATGCAGATGGATCTCAGCGGCTTCGCGATTTCTGCTGGATCAGCCTGTTCGAGTGGAAAGGTGCGGGCGAGTCGCGTGCTCAAGGCCATGGGATTTGAGGAGCGGGTCGCGGAAAGCGCGATCAGGGTCTCGATCGGACCTGAAACGACGAATGAAGATGTTCTGGCCTTTGCCGGGACATGGGGAAAGCACTACCGGCGCTTTCGGCAGAAGGCTGCCTGAGGCACTACGGTACAATAGGAAGGCAAAAAGCATGCAATTGCAGGACGAGACGAACGTCAAGGAAGGCGTTGACCAGGAAACCGTTGATGCAGTCCGGTCGGTCGGTGAGCGCTACAAGTATGGCTTCTCGACCGAAATCGACATGGAATATGCCCCGAAGGGCCTGAACGAAGACATCGTCGCGCTGATTTCCGAGAAAAACGAAGAGCCGGAGTGGCTCAAGGAATGGCGGCTTGAGGCGTACCGTCGCTGGGTGAAGATGACCGAGCCGGAATGGGCCATGGTTCACTACCCCAAGATCGACTTCCAGGAGCAGTATTACTACGCGCGCCCTGCGAGCATGAAGGTCAAACCGAAGTCACTTGATGAAGTCGATCCGGAACTGCTTGCGACCTATGAGAAACTCGGCATTCCTCTGAAGGAGCAGATGATCCTTGCAGGTGTCGAGGGGGCGGAAGGTGCGCCCGCCGAAGCACGCGGCGACGAGCGCCGGGTTGCGGTTGATGCGGTCTTCGACAGCGTCTCGGTCGGCACCACCTTCAAGGCGGAACTGGCGAAGGCCGGCGTGATCTTCTGCTCGATCTCGGAAGCCGTTCGCGAGCACCCTGAACTGGTGAAGAAGTATCTCGGCTCGGTCGTGCCGCAGAGCGACAACTTCTACGCAACGCTGAACTCAGCGGTCTTTTCCGATGGTTCGTTCGTCTACGTGCCGCCCGGTGTGCGCTGCCCGATGGAGCTGTCGACCTATTTCCGCATCAACGCGGAAAACACCGGTCAGTTCGAGCGCACGCTGATCATTGCCGACAAGGGCGCATATGTCTCGTATCTCGAGGGATGCACCGCGCCGATGCGTGACGAGAACCAGCTTCATGCTGCGGTCGTCGAGATCGTGGCGCTTGAAGATGCGGAAGTAAAATACTCGACGGTTCAGAACTGGTATCCCGGTGATGAGAACGGGAAGGGCGGGATCTACAACTTCGTGACGAAACGTGCTGATTGTCGCGGCGATCGCTCGAAGGTGATGTGGACCCAGGTCGAAACAGGTTCGGCCGTAACCTGGAAGTATCCCTCCTGCATCCTGCGCGGCAACGAGAGCCAGGGGGAGTTCTACTCGATCGCAATCGCGAACAACCATCAGCAGGCCGATACCGGCACCAAAATGGTTCACCTGGGCAAGAACACCCGAAGCCGCATTGTTTCCAAGGGGATCAGCGCGGGTGTGGCGCAGAACACCTATCGCGGGCTCGTTTCGATGCACCCGAAGGCAAAGAACAGCCGCAATTATACCCAATGCGACAGCCTTCTGATCGGCGACAAGTGCGGGGCGCATACCGTTCCCTACATCGAGTGCAGGAACCACTCGAGCCGTGTGGAGCATGAGGCGACGACCTCGAAGGTGGATGACGATCAGCTTTTCTACTGCCGTCAACGCGGCATGGACGAAGAGGAAGCCGTTGCGCTCGTGGTCAACGGGTTCTGTCGCGAGGTTCTTCAGGCGCTGCCGATGGAGTTTGCGATGGAAGCCCAGAAGCTGGTTGCGATCAGCTTGGAAGGTTCGGTGGGCTAAGCCGGGCCATAGTTCCAGGTGCGTGTGGTGTGATCATGGCAATTCTGCGACAATATCCCGTGCAAACACGCATGGGAGGAAAACATGAAACCTGTGGTACTGCTGGTCGGGCGGTTGCCGGGCGTGATTGGCGACGTGGCGAAGGCTTTGGAAAACATGCCGATTCGCTGGCTGGGCGCACACGACAGGGCCGAGGTCATACAGCAGCTGGAGACGGAGCCGGGCATTGCATGCGTCGTGATCGGTGCAGGGCTCGACGACTCGGTCCGTGGGGATCTGGTCGGAGTGATTGCTTCGAGACGGCCGGATATCTCGATCCACATGAAGGATCGCGCGTCCGGTCCGGACGGTCTGCTTCCGTTCACGCGGCGCGTCGTGGAAACGATGGTTCTGCGCGAGCCGGCCTGAACGGAGCGTCAAATGCGCTCTCCGGAGGCCGCGCGGCTGCCCGGGGAGTTGCATCATGATCGTAACCACAACGAACACCGTCGAAGGCCACAGGATCACCGCGTATCACGGGATCGCGGTGGGCGAGGCCATACTGGGCGCGAACGTGTTTCGCGATCTGTTTGCCGGCATTCGCGATATCGTCGGCGGGCGGTCGTCGGCGTATGAACGCAGCCTGCAGGAGGCGCGGGAAACGGCGATGCAGGAGTTGCAGCATCGCGCGTCGCGTCTGGGTGGCAACGCGGTTGTGGGTATCGACCTGGATTACGAAGTGGTGGGCGAGTCGATGCTGATGGTGTCGGCGTCCGGAACATCAGTGACGATAGAGAGGGTATGATGCAATTCCTGGGTGCTTCAATCATCGCGGGCGTGATCTTTTTCGTCCTGAATTACCTGTCGAGCCTCGTGTTCGGCGGTCCAAATGTGACGAATACCGCTGCGCTGGTTGAAGCCGCACTCAAGACGGCGGTCTTCGTCACGATCTTTCACTATGCGCACAACTGGATCGCGAAACTGCTCGGGTGGTACCGAACCGATGATCCCGATGCGCCACACACTTTCGACCGGCATCCTGCACTGGATGAGGCGCGGGCCGCGAAACGCGCGGATTGAGCCGGTCCTAGAATGACAAGAGGAAGAAAATGCTGAAAATAAGCAACCTGCATGCCAAACTCGAAGAAGAGGATAAAGCTATCCTCAAGGGCGTGGATCTCGAGGTCAAGGCAGGCGAAGTTCACGCTATCATGGGCCCGAACGGTTCGGGCAAATCGACGCTTTCCTACGTCCTCTCGGGCCGTGACGGCTATGAGGTCACGGAAGGGACCGCTGCGCTCGATGGCGAAGATATTCTCGATATGGAGCCCGAAGAGCGCGCGGCCGAAGGGCTTTTTCTCGCGTTCCAGTATCCGGTCGAGATCCCCGGCGTCGGCAACATGACCTTCTTGCGCACCGCTCTCAACGCGCTGAGAAAGGCTCGTGGCGAGGAAGAACTGAACGCGGCCGAATTCCTGCGCTTCACCCGCGAGAAGGCGAAGTCGCTCAATGTCGATCAGGAAATGCTGAAGCGGCCTGTCAATGTCGGCTTTTCCGGCGGCGAGAAGAAGCGCAACGAGATCCTTCAGATGGCGGTTCTCCAGCCGCGGATGTGCATTCTCGACGAAACGGATTCCGGTCTCGACGTCGATGCGATGCGGCTTGTCGCGGACGGGGTCAACGCTCTGCGCTCGGAAGATCGCGCGTTTCTCGTCATTACGCATTACCAGCGCCTGCTGGATCATATCGTTCCCGATGTCGTCCACATCATGGCAGATGGCAAAATCATCAAATCCGGCGGACCCGATCTCGCACTTGAGGTCGAAAACAACGGTTACGCGGACATTCTAAAGTCGGTGGCGTAAATGGTTGTGGCAACACGTAAACTTGAAGATGCCGGGCAATTGCTCGATGTCTTTTCCGCACCCTCCGGTGAGTCTGCCTGGGCGCAGGCGGCACGTGCGAAGGCCGAGGGACTGATCCGCCGCGAGGGCGCGCCCTCTCGGCGCGACGAATACTGGAAATACACCGATCCAGCGGCGCTGACATGTGTTCCGGCGCAGCCTGCGTCTGTCTTGGAAGTGGACGAAAAGCGGCTGTTCGAGGACGCGGAGCGTGTCGAGTTCGTCTTCGTGGATGGCGTATTCTCTCCTGAGCTTTCCGACGCGCCGGAGCTTGCGGGTGCTGATATTCAGCCGCTTCGGGACGCGCTTGCGGCGGATATCCACTGGGCGAAGGACATCTTCGGCGTTCTCGAAGGCAATGGGCAGGCTCCCGTTGTCCGCCCGATGGCCGCGCTCAATACCGCGCGTGCGACCGAAGGGTTCGTGATCCGGGTGCATGGCAAGCTCGCGAAGCCGATCAGCTTCGTCTATCTGCGTAAGAACGAGCAGGCCGACGCGATGGTGCGGCATGTGATCCGTGTCGAGGCAGAAGGTGATGCCACCATCCTGGAGGATGGACCGGCTGCGGCGCGGTTCAATTCCGTTCTAGAGGTGGATGTTGCCGGTGGCGGTGCATTCCACCACGTTCGCGCGCAGGGGCGGGACCACGAAAGACACGCCTGGACAGGGGCATTTGCCCGGCTTGGCCAGGAATCAACCTTCAAGTCTTTCACCCTGAGCATGAACGGGCGGCTGACGCGCAATGAATGCGTGATCGAACTCACCGGCGATGAGGCGGTTGCCCATGTGGCTGGTGCCTCCATCGGTGAAGGTGATTTCCGCCACGACGACACGGTGTTCATCACCCATGATGCCGTTGATTGTGAGAGCCGGCAGGTTTTCAAGAAGGTCCTGAGGACGGGTGCGACGGGCATCTTCCAGGGCAAGATCCTGGTGAAGCCGGACGCTCAGAAGACCGATGGCTACCAAATCAGCCAGAGCCTTCTGCTGGATGACGACAGCCAGTTCCTTACGAAACCGGAACTGGAGATCTATGCCGACGATGTGGCGTGCTCTCATGGTTCCACCTCGGGTGCCGTCGACGAGACCTCGCTGTTCTATCTGCGGTCCCGTGGGCTCCAGAAGGAAGAAGCCGAGGAACTCCTCGTGCTGGCGTTCGTGGACGAAGCGATATCCGAGATCGAGAACGAAGATTTCGCGGACCGTGTGCGGGAACGTCTTGCGGCTTGGCTCCTGCGGCACAGGGGCTGAGAAGAGGCAGGCGGAATGAAAGCGCAGGCAGGCCCCGTTTCGGAAGCGTCCGCAGTGGCAGACTCCAGGCGCAGCCTTGTGGCAGAGATGCTGCGTGGCTACGCAAAGCCGGGTGCGACGATGCAACAGCAGATCGCCATGGGCTTGGCCGAAGGCCGTGCTCTCCTGCATTTGCTTCTAGGCTGCGGTCTCCTGTGCGTCGCCAGTATTCCGGGCGCACTTGAAGCCGCCGCAGATCTGCCGGTCGATGATGCCGTGAGTGCCGCCGTGTCGTCACGGATCTTCGGCTATCTCATCATCGTTCCCATACTGGCCTATGCTTTCACATTTCCGCTCAAGCTTGTTCTGGGTGGAAGCGGTCTAGCGATACGGACCGCTTTCTTCTGGTCCGTGCTCCTGGGAGGGCCAATCGCTCTTCTGCTGTCAGCAATGGCCACTGCGGCGCCCATTCTTCCCGAGGGAACGCTCGACTTCCTGAGCTCTTTTGGGTTTCTCGGCTGGCTCTGGCTGCTTGCGGGCAATCTGGGTGCTGCATCGAATGCGCGTCCCGTCAGGATCTTCGTGGTCTTGGGGGGAGCCTTCGCACTCTTGGTCATCGGGTTCGAAGTTGCAGCCTGATCGAAAATTCCAAACAGGCGATGGGACGCTAGAGAATGGCCATAGTGGCATCTGGGCGAACTGGGAGCATGGCGTTGGAAACCTGGGGTAGATTGATCCTCGAGAGCCTTCTGCAGCCGAGAGACGCCGCTCGAAAGGTTCTTGCTGTCCGGGTGGGATTTGATGCGCTTCTCGAAGCCGCGTTGGCGGTCACCTGTATTGGGATGGTTCTGGCTTTCATCGCCGTTCGGCTCAGCCCGGGAGCGCTTGACCCATCGACCACATTCGTTCTCGCCAACCCATTACTTGGTGCGGCGTTCCAACTCTGCGTCCTGGCTGCCGTCGTCGGCGGGATCGTTCATGTGGGGCGGTTCTTTGGCGGGAAGGGCAGCGTAACAGGCGCGTTGGCGACGGTCGTGTGGCTCGATTTTGTCATGCTGCTGATCCAGGCCCTTCAGATTGCGGCGATCGTTCTCGTGCCTCCTATTGCGACCTTTCTGTCTATCGCGGCCGTTATCTGGGTGATCTGGGCAATGGCCTGTTTCGTATCTGAACTACATGGCTTTCAGAACCCGATTGTGGTGATGGGGGGCGTTGTCCTCAGTATGGCGGTGCTGTTCTTCGGAATCGCCTTGGTTCTCACCTTCATCGGTGCGCCCCTGGAAGGAGCCGGATGATGTATGATGTTGAAGCGGTGCGCCGGGATTTTCCAATCCTCGCGCGAGAAGTGCATGGAGTTCCGTTGGTCTATCTCGACAACGGGGCGTCTGCGCAAAAGCCCAAAGCGGTGATTGATGCCATGCAGGAGGCATATTCCATGGAATATGCCAATGTGCATCGCGGCTTGCACTTCCTGTCGAATTTGGCCACCGACCGGTTTGAAGAGGCGAGAGAGAAGATCCGAAGCTTCCTTGGTGCGGCTGACCTTGACGAAGTCGTTCTGACCACTGGGTCCACCATGGGCTTGAACCTGGTAGCCAGTTCGTGGGCCGGGCCACAGCTTGAGCCTGGGGATGAGATCCTCCTCACGGTCATGGAGCACCATGCCAACATCATTCCCTGGCACTTCCTTCGGGAGCGGCAGGGCGCGGTCCTCAAATGGATTGATACGGCGGATGATGGATCCTTGGATCCGGAACGCGTGATCGAGGCCATCGGGCCACGCACCAAGCTCATTGCCATAACGCATATGTCGAACGTGTTGGGCACCGTCGTGGACGTTAAACGGATCTGTGATGCGGCTCGCGACCGCGGAGTTGCGGTATGTGTCGACGGATCCCAAGCCGCCGTACACTTGCCCGTAAACGTTGCCGAACTGGGGTGCGATTTCTACGCGATCACTGGGCACAAGCTTTACGGTCCCACTGCATCCGGAGCGCTCTACGTTCGCAAGGAGCGCTATGCGGAGATGCAGCCGTTCCTTGGCGGGGGCGACATGATCCGCGAGGTCAGCAAGGACCATGTGAGCTATGCCGATCCGCCATTGAAGTTCGAGGCGGGAACGCCCGGCATCGTTCAGGCAATCGGCCTGGGCGCTGCGCTTGATTACATGGGCGGCCTTGGCATGGAAAACATTGCGGCGCACGAAGCCGATTTGCGCGATTATGCCATGCAGCGCTTCAAGGGGCTGAATTGGCTGAACATCCAGGGGAATGCGCCCGGGAAAGGGGCGATCTTCTCCTTCACTCTGGATGGGCCGGCGCACGCCCATGACATTTCGACAGTGGTTGATCAGAAGGGCATCGCCGTTCGGGCTGGCCATCATTGTGCGCAGCCACTTATGGAACATTTGGGCGTCACGGCGACCTGTCGGGCTTCCTTTGGCCTCTACAACACGCGGAAAGAGGTCGATAAGCTCGTTTCGGCCCTCGAAACCTGTCACGATCTCTTCTGTTGATCTCTGAAAGCTATGGCCCGAGCGCATGAAACCACGGCGTTCGGGCCATAGCTGTGTAGTCGAGAGGGAGCTTTCGCTCCTGGCCCTCTGAAATTTCCAACTGTCTTCAAGCCGTAAGCTTCAGAAGAGGCAACAATAAGTGCTGGCGCATAAGTGCGAGCAGCTCTTTTGTGTGCTGAAACTTCCGGACACCAGGACCAACTAAGGAAGGGTCGCTTGGTCCGGCATGTGATATATGCTACAGTTTTGTGACAGATAAATTAAGAAATTGAGAAGAATTATAGGTGAATTTGAGACATCTGCCCGCGTGCGGGTTCGCGAAGCCTGCGCGTGCGCCCGGATTGTCATGAAAGGATGGAAGTCTCATGCAGGCATTTTTCATCAGAATTTTCGGTGTCCTTGCGATGGCGCTCCTGACCGTCGGGCCTGCGCATTCAACAGGATTGGAGGGGCCTTCGGGGGACAGCGAGTTTGGACGGGCGCAGCAGCGCGATCCGTGTCTCTTCTATCGCAGCCAGGCTTGGAACCGGGATCTTGCGCATTACAGTCGGGACATGCTCTGGAGCTGTGAAGCAATCGAGCAGAGGCGCAGGGCTGGAATGCAATTGAGTGATCGACTGCAAGCCGCCGAATTCGCGCTCATGACCTATCGAAGCCGGGTCATAGCGATGGCTTTAGAAAAGTTCCGGCAGGAAGAGACGTTCGGGGCCGACACATTCCATCGCGAAGTCAGCGAGACCGAAAAGTGGGCCATTGCGGAGGAAACGGGAGCCCTGGCCGCTATGGAGGCGCTCAATCACGGGTTCTGAGCCTGCGATGAATGACGATCCTGCGGATTCACCCTCGGAACTGCAGTCTCATACATGACATTGCAGAGTTGCAGCGGTTGGACACTTGGGGGCATGAAATTCGACAAGGCAACATCAGCAGGCTATCTCGCGAACCATTTGGCACGGCTTTTCGCGAATGGGTTGGCGGGTCGCATACGTCCACTTGGGCTCGCGCCCGGACAGCTTCCGGCGTTGCTGGAGTTGTGGGAAACCGATGGTCTGAGCCAGAGGGATCTTGTCGAACGGATCGATGTCGAACAGGCGACACTGGCAAACACCTTGGCGCGGATGGAACGTGATGGCCTGATTACTCGTCGGCCGCACCCCGACGACGGGCGTGTGCAGCAAATCTGGCTGACCGATTTGGCGCGTTCCCTCGAAGCCCTTGCGACCGAGGCGGCGCACGCTCAGAACCGTGCAGCGCTGGAAGAAATGACTCAAGCCGAACGGACTGAACTTCTCCGGCTGATGGGCTTGGCCATCAAGTCCTTGAGAGCGCGGCGTGGCAATTGATCAGGGCCGCCACGCGAGGAAATTGGCTATGAGACGAAGCCCGGTCTGCTGGCTTTTCTCCGGGTGAAACTGTGTGCCGACCATGTTGTCCCGCCCGACGGCGGCCGTCACCTCTCCCGCGTGGTCGACCCGTGCGAGCAAATGCCCCCGGTTTTCCGGCAGGAGGTGATAGGAGTGTACGAAATACGCGTGCTCGCCACTCGATATCCCGTCGAAAACCGGATGATCCACCAGGATCTCCAGTGCATTCCAGCCCATATGGGGAATTTTGAAAGCAGGGTCGGAGGGCGTGATTTGAACGACTTCACCTGGAATCCATCCAAACCCTTCTGTATCGCCATGCTCCCGACCCCAACTCGCCATGAGTTGCTGTCCGACGCAGATACCCAAGAAGGGCACACCTCCATCGATGACCCGTTCGCGGATTGCCTCATACATTCCTTCGACGGCGAGAAGCCCCGCGCGGCAATCCGCGAAGGCGCCTACGCCTGGAAGAACAATCCGATCGGCCTTGCGTACAACATTCGGGTCGGCCGTGACTACAACTGGGCCGGCATCGGTTTCGCGCGCCATGCGCTGAAAGCTCTTCTCCGCGGAATGCAGGTTGCCACTGGAATAATCGACGATTGCACAGGTCATTCCGAGAGCGTCCCTTTGGTAGATGGGATGCCCGTCGATCTTGGGTCCGGCTCAACAGCCTCGCGCAATGCACGGGCAAAGGCCTTGAAAGTGGCTTCTGCGATGTGATGGCTGTTCTCCCCGCCAAGGCGGGCGAGGTTCAGCGTTATGCCACCGTTCATGGCAACGGCCGTGAAGAACTCGCGAACCAGTTCGGTATCAAAGGTTCCGATCTTCGGCGCAGGCAGATCGACTTTCCAGACAAGAAAAGGGCGACCGCTGAGATCGAGTGCTGCGCGCACAAGCGCTTCGTCCATGGCGAGCAGGCATGAGCCATAGCGTCGGATCCCTGCCTTGTCTCCGAGGGCTTTCTGTAGCGCGCGGCCGAAAGCGATCCCGACATCCTCTACGGTGTGGTGATCATCGATATGCAGATCACCTGTCGCCGAAATCTCGAGATCGATCATTGCATGTCGCGCGATCTGATCGAGCATGTGATCGAAGAAGCCGACGCCCGTTGCGTTGCGGTGTCTGCCCGTTCCGTCGAGATCGATACTGACCGAAAGCTCGGTCTCATTCGTCTTGCGGCTTACTGTCGCCTTGCGCATTCGTCACACCTTGCCGGGCTTCGGTTCATCCAGGGCGGAGATATAGCCGGCGGTTCGATGCAGGCCAAGACGCAAACCAGACACGACTTCGCAGGACGAGATTTCCTTGGGCAAGTGAGCGAATCCAAAATACTGAATGGTCGCTTAACGATTGAGCAATTGCTCTTTTTCAAATTTGGGTCGATTTCAATGTAAACTATGGAACTAAGCGAAAATCCGCTTATTGCTGATATGAGATGGTCGCCATGAAATTGATAACTATATGAAACCGGCCGGGTTTGATGCGAGTATGGCTAAACTCACGAGGGAAAAGATATTGGCAATTTCACGGATGAAGCTTTGTAATATTGCGAGAAGCGGGGTGTCTTTCGGCATTTTGTTGCCGGCCCGCCCGGCTTCAAGCTTTGGATAAACCGAAAGTAGAGTTATGTTGCGGCGTGGCCGTTGATTCTGGGGAGGATATAATGAATGAACGCGCTATCGTCGTTTTCGCGACGGATGCCCGCATCAACGAACGTCTCGTTGCGCGGGGTATGGACCCGATGGAGGGACCTTGTCTGACCGAAATCGTACACGAAGCAACTGGTGAGAAACTCACGTCGCGGGATGCTCTGCGGCTTTGGCATCCTGAACGATTGGTTGAGGATCCGCGTGTTAGAGCCGTGCTGGAGCGGCGCTTGGCAGCTTCCTAGATGCCAAGAAACGGATCTTTCTGCCAGAGAGCTTAATCTACGCAATCGCGTCGAGAGATCCAGGAAACCGGGCAAACCAAGATAATAGAACAACGGAGTGTTGGCCCGGGTTCTCATCCCTTTGATCTTTTCTTGATCCTGCGTTGCTCGGCAAAAGCCGGGCGCGCCCAAGCAGACCATTCTGTCGTGTTATGCTCCTCCCAACACGGGTTGAGCCTTGCCCTCAGAGTTATGGGCGTTACCCTCTCCGGAGAATGTAATGGGTGAGGGGTAGAACGAATGAGCGAAGATATTTCGCCGGATGGTACCACCGACCTGATCGAAACCGATTATGAGATCGGTCAGGATAACATCGAGATGAAAGTCGGGCCGATCGGCATCGACATCCACAATCCCGTATTTGGTATCACTGCGCTTTCCGTTATCGCACTGGTGCTGTTCTGTCTGATCTTCAGCGAAACCGCTGCCAATGGTTTCGAGGGGCTGCGGGAATGGCTTACCACCAGTTTCGACTGGGTGTTCATGATTTCGATGAACATTTTCGTGCTGTTCTGTCTCGTGCTGGTGGTTTCGCCTTATGGGCGGATCCGAATTGGCGGGCCAGACGCGGTGCCGGACTATTCCTATACAAGTTGGTTCGCGATGCTTTTCGCTGCCGGTATGGGCATCGGGCTTGTTTTTTACGGCGTTCTGGAACCGCTGAATCACTCCCTGACACCACCGCTAGGTCGGGACGGGCTTCTTGACGCGGATGGAGTGCTTCGCGATGCGGATGCAGTGCGATCCGCCGCGGATCTGGGGTTGGCCGCGACGATTTTCCACTTTGGTCTCCATCCATGGGCGGGATATGCCGTCGTATCCCTTGGCCTTGCGCTGTTCTGCTACAACAAGGGGCTTCCGCTCACGATCCGCTCGGCGTTCTACCCCGTCCTCGGTGAACGGATCTGGGGGTGGCCGGGCCACCTCATCGACACTCTTGCGGCTTTGGCCACGATTGCCGGATTGGCTACGTCCTTGGGACTGGGTGCGTCGCAGGCTGCTGCCGGAATGCAGCTTCTGCTCGGGATCGAGCCTAGCGTGAGTTTCACGGTGTTTCTGATCCTCCTGATCACGGCCGCGGCGATCATTTCGGTCGTGCGCGGGCTTGATGGAGGGGTGAAGGTGCTGTCCGAGGCCAACATGGTGCTGGCCTTCGGACTGCTGGTGTTCATCTTCATTGCCGGCACGCCGTTTTTTGTCATTCAATCGTTGATGCATGGGGCCGTGAGTTACGTCACGGAGCTGCCAGCGCTGTCGAACTGGATCGGCCGCGAGGATGATGGGTTCTTCCACGGTTGGACGACATTCTACTGGGCCTGGTGGATTTCCTGGTCGCCCTTCGTTGGAATGTTCATCGCCCGGGTTTCACGCGGGCGCACGGTGAGAGAGTTCATCGTTTGCGTGCTGCTGATCCCGACGGCCGTGTGCCTGATCTGGATGGGTGTGTTCGGCGGCACCGCGATCGGACAGCTCGTGAATGATGGCTATACCGGTGTCCAGGATACGATCACGGAATGGACGCCCGAACTGTCCCTCTTTGCGATGCTCGATCAGTTGCCGCTCAGCACGATCACGTCCATCGTCGGTATCATCCTAATTCTTGTGTTCTTCGTGACATCGTCGGATTCGGGTTCACTCGTTGTCGATACGATCTGCGCCGGCGGAAAGGTCGATGCCCCCGTACCGCAACGCGTGTTCTGGGCGAGCTTCGAAGGCCTGGTTGCCATTGCGTTGCTTCTTGGCGGCGGGCTGGCGTCGCTTCAGGCTCTGGCAATTGCGACCGGGTTCCCGTTTGCGATTGTATGCGTGCTCATTTGCTACTGCATCTGGCGCGGCCTTCAATCCGAGGCCGCGGAGTTGAAACGATCAAATTGATCTTCTTGGCGGCGGGCGCAATCAGGCTCCTGCCGCCTCGATTCCGCCAAGAAAAATTTTGACACCGCGCCGAACGCGGGCCTCGATCTGGGCCTCCGTCTGTTCGAGCAGTTCGGGAGCTACCAGTTTCTCGATCGGATTCGAGAACACCAGACTGCTTAGAAATCTCGCCGCCTCTTTCGTGTCCTGAATGCGTATCTCGCCGCGTGAAACCGCACGATCCAACTCTTCAGTGATCGCGTCCTGAATTGCCATCGGTCCCTCGCGTAGAAAGCTGCGGGCCATTTCCGGCTGATCCGGGGCTTCCGCAATCACGGCGCGTAATACACAGGCGGGTGTGGTCTGCTCTTTACCGCGAGGTCGAAGCAACTTGCACAGCCTTTCCTCCAGCGGCAGATCGCAGTCGTCGCCTTCAATCGGTTTCATGAAATCGGCGCGTCTGCGGCGCACGCAGGCAGTAAACAGCGCTTCCCTGTCGCCGAAAACTTCATAGATCGTGCGCTTGGACATCCGCGCCTCGCAGGCAATCGCGGCCATGGTTGCCCCGCGCAGGCCCTTCTGTGTCAGAACCCGTTCCATGGCATCGAGAATCAGATCCTTGCGCTCGCCGGGGTCGATCGGGGGCGGACGTCCACGCCGACGGTTGGTGGACGGTTCAGTGCAAGTGCAGGCGCTAAATATCGATTTTGCATTCATATCGCGGTTGTCAGCTTCCTTTCTTCTCGAGCAATCAAAAGGGTTGAAGTCGAATTGTGCAACGCATTATAAAACTCCCTGGTTTTTCTGCAATCACGCCGGCGGCCTCTCGCGCATGTTCGATCGGGCCCGATCAGGAGTTTCCCTTATGGTGCACCTTTCCCTGGCTGCCCGGATCCGATCCGGCATTCTTGCGGGCACTTGCTTCTTTGCGGCTGCCCCTCTGCTCGCGCAAGAGGGCGGAGAAGGGCCGCCGCCGTCTCCCGTGACCGTGGTGACCGTCGAGGCACAGGACGTCACGCTTACATCGACACTGCCGGGTCGCGTGGTGGCATCCGGGGTGGCCGAGGTGCGGCCGCAGGTCGATGGCATCATCGTGGAGCGTCTTTTTGCAGAAGGCTCGGAGGTCGAGGTGGGCGACGCGCTTTACCGGATCGACTCCGCGACATACGAAGCCCTCGAAGCTGCCGCAGAAGCCTCGGTCGCACAGGCGCAAGCTACGCTCGGTGCCGCCAAGAAGGAGGCGGAGCGCATGCAGTCACTGCGTGAGCGCAACGTGGTGAGTGAGCAGGACGTGGATGATGCCGTGTCGAGCCGTGATGCCGCTGCCGCGGCACTCAAGGTCGCGGAGGCGCAGCTTCTTTCAGCCCAGATCGATCTTGACCGCACGACCATTCGCGCGCCGTTGTCCGGCACGGTGGGGCGCACACTTACGACACAGGGTGCCCTCGTGACGGCTGGTCAGGCCGAGCCACTCGCGACGATCCGCGCGCTTGATCCGGTCTATGTGGATGTGACGCAATCCGCCGCCGAACTCATACAGTGGCGCCGGGGCAGAACGCATGAGGAATTGGGCGAGGCGGATACGACCGTTGCCCTAACGCTTGCCGATGGCACGACCTACGAGGAAACGGGCGAACTGACCGTCGCCGAACCCCACGTGAACGAGTTGACCGGCGTCGTTCTTCTTCGCCTTGAATTCGCCAATCCCGACGAGCTGCTGCTGCCCGGAATGTATGTGCAGGTCGAAATGCCGCAAGCCTTGCTCGAAGACGCGATCCTTGCGCCCCAGGAAGGCGTGACCCGCGACAACCGGGGCCGTCCGATTGCCTGGGTGGTCAACGAGGACAACGTCGTGGAGACACGCGAACTGACCATTCTGCGGGACCAAGGCCACAACTGGATCGTGAGTGAAGGCCTCTCGGCAGGTGACAGGGTCATTGTCGAAGGACTTCAGAAGACGGGCCCGGGCGCCACTGTTGTTCCGGAGGAGCGCGCCGCTCCCGAAGATGGCCAGGAATCGGCCGAACTCGAACAGAACTGATCGGGATCACATCGGAGGGCCTTTCATGGCACGTTTCTTCATCGACAGGCCGATCTTTGCCTGGGTGATCTCGATCATCATCATGGGAGCTGGTCTGCTCTCGATCATCTCCTTGCCGGTGTCGCAGTATCCCGAGATCGCGCCCCCTTCTGTGCAGGTGAGTGCGAACTATCCAGGCGCATCGGCTGAGACCATCGAGAATACGGTGACGCAGATCATCGAGCAGCAGATGACCGGCCTCGACGGTCTGCGCTACATCTCCTCAAGTTCGACCTCTGCGGGGCAGGCCCAGATCACGCTCACCTTCGAAACCGGAACCGACCCGGACATCGCGCAGGTTCAGGTCCAGAACAAGCTTGCCCAGGCAACGGCGCTTCTTCCGGAAACCGTGCAACGGCAGGGTGTTACGGTCGAGAAATCCTCTGCCGGATTCCTCATGGTGATCGCGCTCATCTCGGAAGACGGACGTCTCGAGCAGGTCGACCTTTCGGATTATCTGAACTCGAATCTGGTCGACGAATTCAGCCGTATCGAGGGCGTGGGGGATGTTCAGGTTTTTGGCTCGCCCTATGCGATGCGCATCTGGCTTGATCCATCGAAGCTCGCCGCCTACGAACTGGCGCCTTCGGATGTCGTCAACGCGGTGGGTGCGCAGAACGCACAGATCTCGGCTGGGTCGTTCGGCGCGCTTCCCTCGGCCGAAGGGCAGATGCTGAACGCGACGGTCACGGCGCAATCGCTTCTGTCCACGCCCCAGGATTTCGAGCAGATCGTGCTCCGCGCCGAGACGGATGGCGGCCTCGTCCTGTTGAAGGATGTCGCGCGGGTCGAGATCGGTGCAGAGAATTACAGCACGATTTCGCGTTATGTCCGCCAGCCGGCAGCGGGTATGGCGATCCGCCTTGCGTCCGGGGCAAACGCCCTCGACACGGCCGAGCGGATCAAGGAGCGGATCGAGGAGTTTTCGCAGTTCTTCCCGGAAGGTGTGGTCTACACCATTCCCTACGACACAACGCCTTTCGTCGAAATCTCGATCGAGGAGGTTGTGCACACGCTGTTTGAAGCCATCGTGCTCGTCTTCCTCGTGATGCTGCTCTTTCTTCAGAATCTCCGAGCTACACTCATTCCGACATTGGCGGTTCCGGTCGTCCTGCTCGGCACCTTCGGGGTTCTGGCGGCATTCGGGTTTTCGATCAACACGCTGACCATGCTTGCCATGGTGCTTGCGATCGGTCTCCTTGTGGACGACGCGATCGTCGTGGTCGAGAACGTCGAGCGGATCATGGAGGAGGAGGGGCTCAGCCCGCGCGGGGCCACCCGAAAGTCCATGGGGCAGATCACCGGGGCGCTCGTTGGCATTGCAATGGTGCTTTCGGCGGTCTTCGTGCCGATGGCCTTCTTTGGTGGGTCGACAGGGGTCATCTACCAGCAATTCTCGATCACAATCGTTTCGGCTATGGCATTGTCGGTGCTCGTGGCGCTGACACTCACGCCCGCGCTTTGCGCCACTCTTCTGCGAAACCGTGATGTCCACCATGCAAGGCGGGGACCCTTCGGATGGTTCAACGCCGGGTTCAGCCGCACGGAGCGGGGCTATGCTTCCAGCGTCAACTGGATCATCCGCCGTCCCCTGCGCATCGGCCTGATCTATCTCGTGCTCGCGGGATTGATGGGCTGGCTCTTCGTCAAGACCCCGACAGGGTTCCTGCCTGACGAGGATCAGGGCATCATGTTCGTCTTCATCCAGGCCCCGACCGGCGCCACGGCGGAGCGCACCCTCGATGTCGTGAAGCAGGTCGAGGACCACTTCCTCGACAACGAGGCGGAGAACGTTTCCTCCATGTTCGGCGTGGTGGGCTTCAGCTTTGCCGGTCAGGGCCAGAACATGGGGATCGCCTTTGTTCGGCTGAAGGACTGGGAAGAGCGCACGCGCCCGGATCAGAGCGTTCAGGCGATCGCCGCACGTGCTTTCCCCGCAATGATGGGGATCCGCGATGCGATGGTGTTCCCGATCGTGCCGCCATCGGTGATCGAACTCGGAAACGTTTCGGGCTTTGATTTCTATCTGCAGGCCCGTGGCGGTCAGACTCACGAACAGCTTCTTGAAGCGCGCAATATGGTGCTGGGCATGGCAGCGCAGAGCCCGCTCATCGCTTCGGCGCGGCCAAACGGGCTGGAAGATGCCGCGCAATACAAGCTCGATATCGACTGGCGTGCCGCCGGGGCGATGGGGTTGACGGCCTCCGATGTCGGGCAGTTGCTAGAGGTCGCCTGGGCGGGGAGTTACGTGAACGACTTCATCGATCGTGGGCGGATCAAGCGCGTTTATGTCCAGGGCGAGGCGGACGCTCGATCGGGGCCATCGGACATCGAGAAATGGCGGGTCCGTAACGAGACCGGCGAACTGGTTCCCTTTTCCAACTTCTCAAGCGGGGACTGGGAGTTCGGGCCGCAGGGGCTCACACGTTATAACGGCGTGCCGGCAATGCAGATCCAGGGCTCACCGGCCCCAGGGGTCACAACGGGCGAGGCGATCGCAGAGATGGAGCGTATCGTTTCCGAGCTTCCGGAGGGCTTCTCACTGTCTTGGACAGGTCTCTCCCTGGAGGAACAGGAGTCGGGCAGCCAGGCGCCAATGCTCTACGCAATGTCGCTTGCTGTGGTCTTCCTTTGCCTCGCCGCGCTCTACGAAAGTTGGGCCATCCCCTTCGCCGTCATGCTCGCGATGCCCATTGGCGTTCTGGGAGCGCTCGTCGGAGCGTGGCTAGGCGGTTTCGACAATGGTGTGTTCTTCCAGGTGGGGCTTCTCACCGTGATCGGCCTCACCGGCAAGAACGCGATCCTGATCGTTGAATTCGCCCGTGAGCGCCAGGATGCGGGTGAACCCCTTCTTGAGGCCGTTTCTCATGCCGCAAGCCAGCGCTTCCGTCCGATCCTCATGACGTCCATGGCATTCTCGCTCGGCGTTCTGCCGCTGGTCCTGTCCTCCGGAGCGGGTTCGGGAGGGCGCAATGCCATCGGATCTGGTGTGCTTGGGGGGACCATCTCGGCAACGGTGCTTGGTGTGCTCTTCGTGCCGATGTTCTACGTCGCCGTTCGGTCGCTCTTCCGGCAGAAGGTGAAGGAAACAGCGCCGGATTCCACAGAGACCCAAACCGTCTGAAAATCAAAACGGCCCGGATCTCCAGGATCCGGGCCGTTTGATGGAGTTGGCCAGTTTGCCGGTGCCGATCGGGGGCACCGGCGTTCGTGTCCTTACTGGCAGGCCGGAAGTCGGGTGCCCGCTGCGGCGCCTGCGCCGGCACCGACCGCCGTCGCGATATCCTGGCCCGTGCCGCCGCCGATCTGATTGCCAAGGATGCCGCCGACCGCTGCGCCGCCCAGGACGCCTGCGCCGCACTCGATGTCACGGTTGGTCTGCGGGTTATTGGTGCAGGCCGCGGCACCGACGATGACGAGCCCCAACGCAGCAATTGTTCTTTTCATGTCTTCGTTCTCCATTGTCCTGTTGCAGAGGTTTCCCTCTCACGGCATCGCAACCTAGCGTCTCAATGAGGCTGGGACACCCAAATTTTTGGTGTTCGACGCCTAATCTTCGGTATTTCCGGGGTCGTTGGCAATCATTCGCGCGGCGGCCTCGAGCGCTCCCGCCCCGTGGGGAATGTCCAGGGCGACAAGTCCAGCTTCGATCGTCGCAAGCGTTCCAAGCAGCATCGGCGGGTTCATGTGACCCATGTGACCGATCCTGAAAAGGTCGCTCCCGCCCTTTCCGGACGCCGGCAATCCAAGGCCGAGTGTCAGACCCGCGTTCGTCTCGCACCAGGCGCGCAGGCGCTGCGCTTCCCCGCGCCCCGTCCGGATCGTTGTGACCGCCGCACTGCGAGCGGCCGGGTCCAGGATGTTCAGTGCGAAAGCACTGCCCACTGCCCAGGCGTCAACGGCAGCCCAGATGGCCATCGCCTGACGGCGATGGCGCAGAAGCGTGTTCGATATGCCTTCTTCCGCGATCATGTCGAGAGCTTCGCGGAGGCCGAAGAGGTGATGCGTCGGTGGCGTGCCGCAGAACCGCTGGTAGTAGAGCTCCGGCTTGATCCTCCGTTGCCAATCCCAGTAGAGGCTTCCAGTCGGTCTGCGTCGATCATAGCCGCGCGGCCCGACGAAATTGAATGCGAGACCGGGCGGGGTCATCAGCCCCTTCTGACACCCCGCAACCATGACGTCGACGCCCCAGTCGTCCATCCGCATCGGCTCGCAGCCAAAGCAGGCAATGGCATCGACCATGAAGAGAGCCGGGTGATTGGCCGCGTCGATCGCCTGGCGCAGAGCGGGAATATCGTTTGTGACCGACGATGCCGTATCGGTCTGGACGGTCAGAACCGCCCGGATGCGATGTTTCTTGTCCGCAGCGAGCCGCTTCTCGAGGCGGGCCGGGTCGGCCGCCTCCCGAAAGCCGAAATCCATGACCTCGACCTCGACGCCCATGGCCTGCGCCATCTCGGCCCATCCGAGCCCGAACCGGCCGGTCGCAAGAACAAGCGCGGTATCTCCCGGGGCCAGCGTATTGGCGATCGCCGCTTCCCACGCTCCGTGGCCATTGCAGATATACATGACCGCATCGCCGGATGTTTCTGCCAGCCGTGCGAGGTCCGCGAGGATCGACAGCGTCAGATCGACGATCTCTCCCTCGTAGATGTTGGGGGAGGCTCGGTGCATCGCGCTCAAAACCCGGTCTGGGATCACCGAGGGTCCGGGAATCGCGACCAGATCACGGCCGAACGAGAGACTCATGATGCGGGACTCCTCGTAGTTTGGGGGCTGTTTGATGCCAAGGCGCTCAGAGGCACCGCGCAATTCCGCGGTGGTTGCGGCCTGCGCGCCATGCTAGGCAAGGGGCTGCTCTGATGGTGGAATGGTGGATCGAGGCCTTCAGCCCGTGAAAAAAGATACCTGGTCAATTGGACCCTACATCCGGCTTTGGCATGAATGGCTTTCGCCATACCGCTACAGGCTGATGGTGGCAATTGCCATGACGATGATGGTTGCTGCGGCATCCGGGGCTTACGCGAAGGTGATCCAGATGGTTGTCTCCGCGCTCGAGGAAACGAGCTCAAACGTCATCTGGTGGGGGCCAATCTCCGTAATTGCTCTCACGTCGATGAATGCCGTGGGCCAGTATTTCAAGGATACGATCTCGAACAAGGTTGTGGTGCGCATGGAAACGGACTTGCGCTCACACATGTTCGCCAAGCTTGTCGATGCCGATCTGGCGCGTCTGCAGCGCGAACCTCCCGCCGCGCTGGCCACCCGGTTTTCGGCCGATATCGCTTTGGTCGGGAATGCCGTGCGAGGCTATGTGGGTGGATTGACCAACATCCTCACGATCATTGTCGCCATCGGTGTGATGCTTTCCATCGATTGGACACTGACGCTGATCGTGCTCGCCATTTTTTCCATGGCCCTGGTTCCGGTGAACCTCATCGGGCGCAAGCTTCGCTCGATTTCGAGAAAGACCCAGTCGCAGATCGGCAAGATGACTTCGGAGGTCACCGAGAGCCTTTCGGGAATTCGCATGGCTCGCACATATCGACTGGAAAAGCCGCTTGCCCAGAGCGCGGACGGTGTGTTCGAGAAACTTCTTGAGCTGAGGATCCGGCAGTATCTGTGGCGGGCGCGGGTCAGTCCGCTCATGGAACTGCTCATCGGGATCGCGGTGGCTGTTCTGCTGGGTGTCGTCGCGGTCAGAATCAACGCGGGCACGACCACGATCGCCGATTTCACCGGTCTGCTGACCGGCTTCGCTGTCATCTCCGGGCCAGTGCGACGAATTGGCGGATCCTATGCCAACATGATGCAGGGTGGAGCGGCACTGGACCGCATCTATGCGCTTTTCGATGCGGAGAACCGGGTGGAAAGTGGTCCACGTGAGATCGAGAAAGTGCACGGCGTGGTGCATTTCGAGGATGTGACCTTTGCCTACCCCGACGGCCACGTGGCGCTGGAAAATATCTCGCTGACAATTCCGCAAGGCAAGAAGACCGCGTTCATTGGGCGTTCGGGTGCGGGAAAATCCACGGTATTCAACCTTCTGCCACGGCTCTATGATCCAAATTCCGGCACGATCTCCATCGACGGTGTGGATCTGCGGGACTTCACGCTTCCCTCGCTTCGGGACAAGATTGCCGTGGTCAGCCAGGAAACAGTCCTGCTGAGCGGGACCGTCGCGGAGAATATCGGGTTCGGTCGGCCAGGGGCCACGCGAGAGGAAGTCGAGAAAGCGGCGCGCGATGCCGCGGCCGACGGGTTCATCCGCGCTCTGCCGCAGGGATATGACACGATGGTGCGTCCCTCGGAGCAGGCATTCTCAGGTGGTGAGCGGCAGCGCATCTCGATTGCGCGGGCCATGCTCCGCGATGCGCCGATCCTCCTGCTCGACGAGGCAACCTCGGCACTCGACGCGGAGTCCGAGGCCCAGATCCAGGAGGCGCTTCTGCGGCTATCCGAGGGTCGGACAACGATGGTCATCGCCCACCGATTGGCGACCGTTCTCGACTCGGACCTCATCGTCGTGATGGATCGCGGCCGTATCGTGGAAATGGGGCGGCACGAGGAGCTTCTTGCGCGCGGCGGTCTCTATGCCGATCTCCATGGCATGCAGTTTTCTGGCGGTTGAACTGCGCGGACCTGGCGCAGTGCATTGGGAGCAGACATGACGCAAGGAATGATTGCAGCAGACCGGGCTGTTCTGGTTGTCGGCGGGGCGGATGCGGAGAAGTTCCTCGAGAATCTCGTGACCAATCGGATTGCGGGAATGGCGGAGGGCGCTTGTGTTTACACGGCGCTGCTTTCGCCGAAGGGAAAATACCTCTTCGACTTTTTCGTGATCCGGAGGAACGGGGAGTTCCTGATCGATGTGAAGGCCGAACGCGCGCAGGCGCTTGCACAGCGTCTCGCCATGTATCGGCTGCGCGCCGATGTCACCATCGGATCAACCGACCTCCAAGTCGTCCAGGGCCTTGGTGAGGCACCTGAGGGAAGCGTCGCGGATCCGCGATCCGCGGCACTCGGATGGCGAGCCTGGGTTGGCGATGGAAGGGCGTTTCTCGACGGTATTGCAGGGCTTGAACCCGATATGTGGACGGCGCACAGGATTGCGCATGGTGTTCCCGAGACCGGCGCCGAGCTTGTCGCGGATGACGCCTACATTCTCGAAATGGGCTTCGAGCGGCTCAATGGCGTCGATTTCCGGAAAGGCTGCTATGTGGGCCAGGAGATCACGGCACGGATGAAACACAAGACCGAATTGCGCAAGGGGCTCGTGCGCGTGCAAGTTGAGGGGCAGGCGCCCGAATGCGGAACGGCGATCTCGGTGGGGGGGAAGGAGGCGGGGGTGCTTTATTCGACGTTTGGCGGGGAAGGGCTCGCGCATCTGCGGTTCGACCGGATGGAAAATCCAATGAAAGCAGGGGATTGTGTGATCCGGGTCATCGAAAAGGTCGGCTGAACGGCGATATGGAACACGTATGGTTTCGGTATGGAAATGATATGGCTAATTTGTATGGCTCGGGCCAAGTGCAAACGCTGACACTTCAAACCGGTATTTGATCAGGTCCAAAAAGAATTGCGAGCGTTCGAAGGGTATCGAACGCTCGCGACTGGGTGGGCCGGGACGATTTGTGAGGGGTGGGGTGGTTCGTCCGGGCCTGTAGATCTGTTAACAAGATCACTACTACATTAAGCCGTAACTTAAAGGCGACTTCAATAAGCGAAATTTTGCCTACAGGCGATATATTGTATTCTTTACATGTTTTTTCTACTTGCGAGCCACACTCGGGAGTGGCGCTTCTCACGGTGGTTGTTGTCAATATTTATTAAAATCAGTGATTTGCGATAACCGTAGACTCAGGCGCGAATTCGGATCATCTTTGGGTTGCGTCGGGAAAAAAATTTAACCGGTGCGCAAGCGGAGTTTCTGCGGGGATCCTGGGCCAACGTATGCGGGTTGTTCGCCCGAAATACTGACGTTTAATGATGCAGACGCGGCTTGCGAGCAAAGGGAACCGCGGGCGCGATGGCGCCCGCGATCTGACCGGAAGAGACTCAGTTCCGGGACTTGTCGACCATCTTGCCAGCCGAAATCCAGGGCATCATGCCGCGGAGCTTCGCGCCGACTTCCTCGATCTGATGAGCGTCATTCAAACGGCGGGTGCCCTTGAAGAACGGCTGACCGACCTGGTTCTCGAGCATGAAGTCGCGGACGAACTTGCCCTTCTGGATGTCTTCCAGAACCGCCTTCATGCGGGCCTTGGTCTCTTCGTAGGGCAGGATGCGCGGACCGGAGACATACTCGCCGTATTCGGCAGTGTTGGAAATCGAGTAGTTCATGTTGGCGATGCCGCCTTCGTAGATCAGGTCCACGATCAGCTTCACCTCGTGGAGGCACTCGAAATAGGCCATTTCCGGCTCGTATCCGGCTTCGACCAGCGTCTCGAAGCCCATGCGGATGAGCTCGACCAGACCGCCGCAGAGCACGGCCTGCTCACCGAAGAGGTCGGTTTCGCATTCCTGGCGGAAATCGGTCTCGATGATGCCGGAGCGACCGCCACCGATGCCGGAGCAGTAGGATTTCGCGACTTCGAGCGCGGAGCCGGAGGCATCGTTGTGAACCGCCACGAGGCAGGGCACGCCGCCGCCCTTGACGAATTCGCCGCGCACGGTGTGACCCGGACCCTTCGGGGCCATCATGATGACGTCGATGCCCGGCTTCGGCTCGATGAGGCCGAAATGCACGTTAAGGCCGTGGGCGAAGGCAATCGCCGCGCCTTCGCGCAGGTTGTCGTGGATGTATTTCTTGTAGGTCTCGGCCTGAAGCTCGTCGGGCATGGTCATCATGAGCACATCGGCCCATGCGGCGCATTCCGCGATGCCCATGACCTGGAGGCCTTCGCCTTCGGCCTTCTTCGCCGACGGCGAGCCATCGCGCAGGGCAACGGCGACGTTCTTCACGCCCGAGTCGCGCAGGTTGAGCGCGTGGGCATGGCCCTGGCTGCCGTAGCCGACGATGCCGACCTTCTTGTCCTTGATGAGATTGATGTCGCAATCGCGATCGTAATAGACGCGCATGGTTCCCTCCGTCTGGTTTGTGGGGCGAGATTAGGCATTTTTGGCGAAGAGGGTTTTCTCGTTTTGCCTCTTCTGGCGATAAATGCGAGAATGTATTCGCGAAGGGCCCGATCTGCGGAGAGTTCATGCAGCAAGTTGACGATATCGACAGGCGGCTTCTGCGGCTTTTGCAGGAGGACGCGGATCTTTCGACCGCCGAGCTGGCCGAGCGGGCGGGGCTTTCCTCCGGCCCGTGCTGGCGACGGATCGAGCGGATGGAGCGTGACGGCATCATTCTCGGGCGGCGGGTCGAGATCGACTGGAAGGCGCTGGGCTACGAGGTGCAGGTCTTTCTTCGGGTGACGCTCGACAAGGTGGCGGCGAACGCCTTCGACGAGTTCCTGCGCGCGGCGCGCGATGTGCCCGAGATCGGCGATATCCAGACACTGCTGGGGCGGGTCGATGTGCGGATGGATGTGCGGGCACGCGATCTGGCGCACTACCAGGAGATCTATCGCACCCGCATTCTCGCGCTTCCGCATATTGCCGAGATCGAGGCGCTGATGCTGGTCTCGGAGTTGAAGAATACCGAAAGGCTGGCGCTCTGATGGCCGAGGGGATCGACGAAACGGACCGGGCCATCCTGCGTGCTTTGCTCTCGGATGGCGGGCTGAATGCGAAGGAGGTGGGGGCGCGCGTGGGCCTTTCGCAGCCCGCGGCCTGGCGCCGCATCCGCCGGCTCGAGGAGCAGGGCATCCTGAAGGGGAGACGGATCCTGCTCGACCGGGAGAAGCTCGGCTTCGGCGTGGTGGTGTTCCTGGGCGTGCGGCTCGCGGCGAAGGGGCGGCTCGATCTGGAAGCCTTCGAGCGCGCAGTGCAGGCGATCCCGGAGGTGCAGCTCGTGCAGCATGTGCTCGGGGTCTACGACTACCGGCTCAAGGTGGTGGCGCGCGACCTGACGGATTTCGAGCGCATCCTGCGGCGGCGGATCATGACATTGCCGGGGATCGGTGCGGTGGAGTCGAACGTGATGCTGAGCGAGGAGAAGTCGGGCGTGCCGCTGATTTGAAGTCGGCACTTCCCGTTTGGACTAGAGGGTTTGGTTATGTGGACACACTAGATCTTGGTAGCAAGAAGTATGACGGCGCAAATCGATATCAGAGATGAAAGTAGCATCGTCGTCATGAAATTAGGAAATTTTACGATTAGTAAAATGACTAACAAGAAAATGAAAAGAGCAAAAATAATAGCGAAAAAATCGGACAGCCCAACTATGTAAACGAAAATTATAAAGCCTACACTCAGTGTTACTTCCCCGGCGTGAATCGGGATGATCCACGGCGCGACGAGTATCGCGGGTATGATTGCGAGGCCTACGATCAGGCCAGCTATCTGCGAACCACGAACAGATGAGTCCCGCTTATCGGGCATGCACAAGCTCCCGAACCTGAAGTCCGTCAAGTTGAAATGACAGGTCTGAACATTCCGTTTCACGAGCCAGAAAAAAATGGAGGGCGTCAGTGATGGTCGTTGTTGGCGAGTACAGTGGCAACCGCCGGGGTCAACTTGGCTGTCGATCCAGTGGATGACTCGCAGTGACCGGCATGGCCAACATCGCCTTCAACACGAAGCAACTCGTGCAGCATGTGCTCGGGGTCTACGACTACCGGCTCAAGGTGGTGGCGCGCGACCTGACGGATTTCGAGCGCATCCTGCGGCGGCGGATCATGACATTGCCGGGGATCGGTGCGGTGGAGTCGAACGTGATGCTGAGCGAGGAGAAGTCGGGCGTGCCGCTGATCTGAGCGGCATTCAGGCGTGCGCGAAGGAGAGGCGCAGCAGGCGGCGGGGCAGGCTGACATTCTCGCGCGTCTCGAGCCCGAGGCGGGAGATCAGCGCGCAGAGGCGGTCGAGATCGGTGCTTTCGAGCGCGAGGCCGGTTTCGATCAGCCCGCCGGGGAAGGCGAAAGACCCGTGTTCACAGGAAACCGGCCCGATGCTGCATTGTCTGCGCCGTTTCGCGACCGCGATTGCTCGGAGATCACGGGCCGTGGCAAGCGCGTTCAGGAGGCCTGTGCGGTCGAAGCGCGTATTGCTCGGAAGGGGCGGCAGGCCAGCGGGCGCGAGGAACCGTTCCGAGAGTTCGGCACCCGTGAGGGGGAGGTCTTCGGAGGCTGCGGGTTCCCAAAGCTCGCAGCCGCGTTCGGTGCGGATCAGGCGCTTGAGTTCGAGGCGGTTGCCGGTGCCGCGGAACTTGAGGCCGCAATCGGGCCGATTGCGGATCACGAGGTAGAGGTCCTCGCGCGCTTCTTCCGGGCCGAAGGGGGCGGTGTTGCCGAGGGTGTCGAGCGTGGCGCGGAGGTCTCCTCCGAAGACGCGGAATTCATGGCGGAGGTGGGGGTCGGTTCCGGTCATTCCTCTGCGGGGGCGGGTTGGCGTCCCATGCCGAGGCCGAGCTGCATTGCCGTGCGGCGGATCGGCTGGATGCCGTGGATCGCGCGCAGGCCCCTGAGGCGGAGGTCGCGGAAGGACTGGAGGTTTTCCATGGCTGCGCGGTTGAGCGTGTCCACCCCGGCGACGCGGGCGAGGATGTCCGGCTCGCGTTTCCAGTGGTAGCGGCGCAGGCGTTCAGGGCTGCCGATGTCCTGGCCCGTGCGGAGCGCGTCGGTGCAGAGGTCGCGGAGCACGGCGATGTCCTTGAGGCTCATGTTGAGCCCCTGGGCGCCAATGGGCGGGATGACATGGGCGGCTTCCGCGATCAGGGCGAGGCGGGAGCCGTCGAGGCGGCGGGCGACCTGGCTGATGATGGGCCATGTCCTGCGCGGGCTTGCGAGTGTGAGGCGGCCGAGGACGCCGCAGGCGCGGGTGTTGAGCGCCTCTTCGAACGCGGCGGTCTCCATGGCGGCAAGCTCGGCGGCGCGCGGCCCGTGCTCCATCCAGACCACGGCGGAGTGGGGCTGGCCGTCCCTGTCCGGCAGGGGGACAAGGGTAAAGGGGCCGCCGCTGCGGTGGACTTCGGTGGAGATGCCTTCGTGGGGCATCTCGTGGGAGACCGCAAAGACCATCGCCTTCTGGCCGTAGCCCCAGCGGCGCGCGGTGATCCCGGCCATGTCGCGCAGGGCGCTGTCGCGGCCATCCGCGGCGACGACGAGCCTGGCGCGGATCTGGGTGCCGTCCGAGAGGCGGGCGATGGCCTCGCGGGTGCGGGGGGTCAGGTGGGTGACGCTGGCGCCGAGGCGGACGTGGGCCCCGGGGACGCTTTCGAGGGTTGCGAGCATTTCGCGGCGCAGGAGCCAGTTCGGCAGGTTGTATCCGAAGACCGGGTGGCCGAGTTCCTGGGCGATGAAATCGGCGGTTTCGCGAACTTCCGGTTCCGGTCCGCCGGCATCGGCGATGCGCATGATCCGGAGCGGGGCGGCATGGGGGGCGAGGCCGCGCCAGAGGCCGGCCTCTTCGAGGAGCCGCACCGAGGGCATGAGGAAGGCGGTGCTGCGCAGGTCCGAGCGCGGATCGGTGATCTCGGCCGGGGGCGGGGCCGGGTCGACGCAGGCCACGCGAAACCCGGCAGCAGCGAAGGCTGCGGTGGCGGCGAGCCCCGCAACACCGCCGCCCGCCACGAGGATATCTGTCTCGATCCGTTCCATGCTTCTGATCTAGAGCGTTGTGCCCGCCGGGCCAAGACGATTTGCCGCAAAGGTGGCGGGAGGGGTGTCAACCGGGCCTTTCGGCCAATGTTACGCGCGTAAAAAAAGTTAATGACCCGGATCGCGATCGGGCGTAGTGTGGGTCGGGCCAGGTCCAACAGCCCGTGGAAGAAAATGACAAGAACACTCGCCCGCAAACTCGCGACCATCCGTGACGGCGCCTACAGGCCGCAGGACTTCATCATTGCCGATGCCAAGGACGGCGATATGGCCTTCGGCTGTGCGGCGCCGGGCGCGGCGGACGACGGCCGGATGCGCCCCATGCAGGTCTATCGCGACGACATGGTGAAGGTCACGCAATCGGGCCTGGTAGATATCATGCTGATGTCGCTATCCTCGGCGGAGGCGCTGGCGGGGGAGAATGTCTTCGACGGTTCGCCCGTGACGCCGGCGGTGCGGCTGAATGACACCACCGATATCTGGCATGTGCGCGGCGGCAGCTATCCCAAACGAATGATGCGGAATTTTCGCACGGCGCGGCTCGACCGGGTGAAGCCGGTGGCCCCGCTGGGGCTCTATTCGGTCACGTTCTACAACGATCTGGATCGGGACCATGCCACGCTGGAAGCCTTCGCCGCCTTCCGCAACGAGGCGAGCGCGGCCGGGGTCGATTACTTCCTCGAAGTGTTCAACCCGCAGATCCCCGTCTCGGTGGAGTCCGATTTCGCATTCTACAATAACGACATGATTGCACGCTGCCTCGCGGGTGTCGCGGGGCGGGAGCGGCCGGTTTTCCTCAAGGCGGCCTACAATGGCCCGGCCGCAACGGAGGAGATCGCCAGCTACGATCCGACGAATCTCATATTCGGCATTCTGGGGGGCGGCGCCGGCACGACGCGGGATTGCCTCGAACTGGTGCGGCAGGCGGAGAAATACGGGGCGCGCGTGGCGCTCTTCGGGCGCAAGATCTACCGGGCGGAGGATTCGGTGATGATGGTGCGCGCCATGCGCCGGGTGATCGAGGAGCAACTCACCAGCGTAGAGGCGGTGAAAGCCTATCACGGGGACCTGCAATCGGCGGGCATCACGCCTTTCCGTGCGCTCGAGGACGACCTCGCGCTGACCGAGGTGATCCTGCGGGAGAATGTCTGAGCCATGCGGCGGGGGTTTCTGACGGCAGGAACGTGGTGTCTCGACCGGAACATCACGCTCGATCTCTGGCCGGAAGAGGACATGATCGCGACGGTGCGTGAGGTCGTGCCGGGCGGCGGGGGAAGCGCGTGCAACTTCGCGGTCGATCTCCGGCGACTGGACCCGGACATGCCGGTGGAGACGCAAGGCATTGTCGGAGCCGATGCGGACGGCGATTTCCTCCTCGCGGTGGCGGATGAATACGGTATCGCGCGTGAAAGTTTGCGAAAGATCGAAGGGGTGCCGACGCAATCCACCAGCGCCTATCTTTCGGCCGCGACGGGGCGCCGGACGCATGTGCATCTGCCAGGGTCCGGCACGAAGCTGAGCCCGGAGCATTTCGATTTCACGGCGACGTATGCTAGGGTCATGCATCTGGGATTGCCCGGCATTCACGCGATCATGGACGCGCCCTGGGGCGAGGACGCGAATGGCTGGGTCACCGTGCTGCGGATGGCGCAGGAGGCCGGGCTGAAGACCGACCTGGAACTCGTGGCCGGGTCGGAGGAACAGATCCGGCGGCTTGCGCTGCCCTGCCTGCCGCATCTCGATACACTTGTGGTGAACGATCAGGAGATCGGCGCGATGGCCGGTTCCCGGACGGTGAGCGGCGGGAAGACGAATGTCGATGCCGTCAGGGAAGCGGCGCGCAATGTTCTGTCGCGCGGCGCAATGGAGCTTGTCGCCGTGCATTTCACCCAAGGCGCAGTGCTGATCTCGCGAGATGGCACGGAGGTCTTTCAGCCTTCGGTGGCCATACCCGACGCTGAGCGGAAGGGCGCGAACGGTGCGGGAGACGCGTTCTCCGCCGGGTTCCACTATGGGCTGCACGAGGGCTGGGCGGGGCAAGATTGCCTGCGTCTCGGGCACGCCACTGCCGCAGCGTGCCTGCGGGCGCCCGACACCTATTCCTCTGTCGGAACGGTCGCGGAATGCCTTGGTCTTGCCGAGCGCTGGGGATGGCGCTCGGCCTAGTTTCTCGCGCGGTCAGGCCGCGGCAGAGGGCTTCACGGCAATGCGGTGATAGATTACCGCGCCGAGGATCGCGCCCAGAACCCAGGCATAGCCCGAGAGGAAGGACAGGAACGGCAGCCAGACCGTGGCGACCGAGAAGATGGCCGCGATCCCGAAGGCCGTGAGTGCCTTCTCGTTCCAGCCGTTGCCATAGCTGTAGCTGCCGCCTTCGAGGTTGTAGAGCGCGGTCATGTCGAGCGACTGTTTGCGCAGCAGGTAGTAGTCCACCATCATGATGCCGTAGATCGGGGCGAGCGTGGCGCCGAGGGTGTTGACGAAGCCCGAGATGCCGAACTGGCTGATGAAGGCGGTCCAGAGCCCGCCGATCACCAGCGCGAAGGCCGAGGTGATGAGGCCCGCCGTCCGGAAGCCGATCTTCTTCGGCGCGAGGCTGGCGATGCCGTTCACCGCCGGGATGAAGTTCGCCACGAGGTTGATGCCCACGGTCGCGGCGAAGAAGGTGATGGCCGCGATGATGCCGAGGATCACGCTGTCGGTGCGCTCGACGATCTCGGTCGGGTTGATGATCGCCTCGCCATAGACCACGGCGGCGCCGGCGGTGGTGAGCAGGGCGAGGGCCGAGAAGAGGATCATGTTGAAGGGAAGGCCCGCGAGGTTGCCGTTCAGCATGGCGCGCTTGTTCTTCGCATAGCGGGAGAAATCGCTGAAGTTGATCATAACGGCGGCGAAATAGGCGAGCATCGTGCCGACGATGGCGACGAAACCGGAGAACTCGCTCCAGAACGTGGCCTCGGGATTGGCGAAGATTGTCTGGGCCTGGGAGAGAAGTTGCCCGTCCGATTTCTGCCAGAGTACGACCACGAGGCCGATCATCACCGCGTAGACGAAGGGGCCGGCGATGTTGAGGAAGGTCTCGACCCAATCCATGCCCTGCCAGAAGATGACGATGTGGAACGCCCAGACGATGAGGAATGCGATCCAGTCGACGGTGGAGAGACCGAGCATTTCCGGCCCGCCCGACATGCCGGTGAGCGAATAGATCAGGAGCGAGAGCGCGGTGGAGGCGAAATAGACCTGCACGCCATACCAGAACACCGCGACGACGGATCGCAGGACGGCGGGCAGCATGGCGCCGGATGTGCCGAGGCTCGCGCGGGCGAGCACCGGATAGGGGATGCCGTATTTCTCGCCCGGCGCACCTGAGAGGTTCACGAGGAACATGACCGCAAGACCCGCGAAGATGAGTGCGGCGAAGGCCGTCCAGCCGCTGACGCCGTAGGAGATGAAGAGCGAGGCCACCAGCGAGTAACCGAAGAGGGACTGCACGTCATTGGCCCAGATGTTGAAGATGGCGAACCAGCCCCAGTTCTTCTCGCTCGCCGGGACGGGGCTCAGCGTGTCGTCGCCTCCGTGGGACGGAATCGCGGTTCCAGCCAGATCGGCCTGTGTCATGTCTTGCCCTCGTGTGTTTCTTGTCTGTGGCGCCGCGCCCATCGGTGCGCGCCGGAAATCTCATTTTTGCGAGTTTGACAAAATCGTGACGAGTTGAAAGCGCGTGAGCGTCAATTGGCTGTCGAAAATCGCCGCGTGGCGAAAGACTGAACAGAAGGTGCTCGCGGAAGATGCAGCTTGCCGCAGGCCGATTTGCGGGGGCGGCTAGATCAGGCGGACGAGAAACTCGGCAAGGTCGGTCGTGTGGTGGTGGATATGCGGGGCAGGTTCGCCCGGTCCGACCAGTACCGTGCGCATGCCGAGCGCGTGCGGCACGGCGAGGTTGCGCGGGTCATCCTCGAACATCGCGGCGCGGCCGGTCTCGAAGCCGTCGATGGCGAAGACACGTGCGAAGGCGGCCTCCGAGGGTTTGGGGTGGTAGTCCGCGTCCTCGATGCCGTAAGTCGCGTCGAAAACGCCCTCGAGGCCGCGCGCGGCGATCACCCGGCGAGCATGTTCGCGCGAGCCGTTGGTGTAGACCACCTTGCGGCCCGAGAGGGCGAGGATCGCTTCGCGCAGGTCGTCGGCGCGCGCCATGGCAGTCAGGTCGATGTCATGCACCTCGGCGAGGTAGGCTTCCGGCTCCAGTCCGTGGTTCTGCATCAGGCCGGCGAGCGTGGTGCCGTGCTCGCGCCAGTAGCGGGCGCGCAGGGAATTGGCCTCGTGGTAGTCCACGCCAAGTTCGCGCATGACGTAATCGGTCATCCGGGCCTCGATCTGGTCGAACAGGCGCATTTCCGGCGGGTACAGCGTGTTGTCGAGGTCGAAGACCCAGGTGGTGATATGGGTGAAGCGCGCCTTTGTCATGGCTCAATCCTTAGTGAACAAGGGCGCGGGGCTCAATGCTTGCGGGCTTCGGCGGTAAGCAAGGACGGAGGGATATGTTGACAGCGCCGCGCCAAGGGATGACTTTCCGTGCATGACGCATGCGCCTCAACATAATACCGACGCCTACAACCTCGTATTGGAGGCCATAGATCGCGGCGAGTTCCGCCCCGGCGATCGGCTGGTGGAGTCGGAGCTGGCGGAGCGGTTCGGGGTTTCGCGCACGCCGATCCGGGAGGCGCTTCAGCGGCTCGAGACGCAGGCGATGCTGACGCGCGACGGGCGGTCCCTGGTGGTTTCCTCGCTCGACACCGGGCAGTTGGGCGAGCTCTACGTGGTTCGGGCCGAACTCGAGGGGCTGGCTGCGCGGCTGGCGGCGCAGCACGCGGCGCCGGAGGAGATCCGGGTGCTGTGGGAAATGGTGCGGCAGGATCGCGAACTGGTGGACAAGCCCGATCTGCTCGCCCGGGCCAACAAGCGGTTTCACCGGCAGATCCATCTCGCGAGCCACAACCGCTACCTGATCCAGCAGCTCGAGATGGTGCGCCGCTCGCTTGCGCTTGTCGCGACCACCTCGCTTTCGGCTGAGGGGCGCAGTGCCCAGGCGCTCGACGAACATGCCGAGATCGTGGCCGCCATCGAGGCGCGCGACGGAGAGGGGGCCAACGGGGCGCTTCGCCGGCATCTCAGTCAGGCTTTCGAGACCCGGCTTCTGACGGAGGCCATACAACGCGAGGTCTGAAGAGTTCCGGCGCGATCGGGGTGGGGGCGGCGACGGAGCTGTGGCCGTGGTCGGTCTTGTGCCAGTAGCTCGGGCGCGAGAAGATCTCTCCCACGGCGCGGTAGGCGGCGATGGCTCCGAGCGGCCAGTAGGCGAAGAGCGTGAGGATCCAGGGGATCAGGTAGGGGCGCCTCGTGTCGAGAGCGGCGACGATGCCCGAGACGAGCATGACCACCTGGCCCATGATCATGGAGGCGAAGAAGGCGGTCAGCATCCATTGCGGATAGCTTTCCCAGAAAGCGAAACCGAAGCCCGCCGAGCCGATCAGGATCGCCCAGAAGAGCGGCAGCGAGAGATAGGATGTCATCGCGCCCAGAAACAGCACCTGGAAGCCGAGAAAGCCGCGCCATCCGAGGTCGGAGAGAAGGGCGCGGGGCTGGCGCATGTGGGTGGCCCAGGTGATCGCGTAGCCCTTGAGCCAGCGTGAGCGTTGACGAATCCAGTTGAGCGGGCGGCAGTTGGCCTCCTCCATGGTCGTTGTCTTGACCATTTCGCAGCGGTAGCCGAAGCGCGCGAGCCGCATGCCGAGATCGGCGTCTTCAGTGACGTTGTGCGCGTCCCAGCCACCGATCCGCTCCAGCAGTGCGCGGCGGAAGAAGACCGTGGTGCCGCCGAGCGGGATCGGGATGCCCAGGCGCTGCACGCCCAGGAGCACGACGCGAAACCAGATCGCGTATTCAAGGGTGAAGCAGCGCGAGATCCAGTTTTCCCGCGGATTGTAGAAATCGAGGAAGCCCTGGACGCAGGCCACGTCACGCGGGGCGGATTTCAGGTGTTCGACAACCTTGCGGATCTGGCCCGGTTCGGGGTGATCCTCGGCGTCGTAGATGCCGACGATCTCGCCCAGGCAGAAGGGAAGCGCATAGTTCATCGCGCGCGGTTTGGTCTTGAGCCCGTCATTGGGGACCACGAGCACCTCGATGGTCGGGGGCAGATCGGCGCGGGCGATGGCGGCGCGGGTCTGGTCGTCGTCCTCCTCCAGCACGAGCTTTATGTCGAGCAGGGCAGCCGGGTAGTCCATCGCCCTGAGCGCGGAGAGCAGGCTTTGCGCCACGGCTTCCTCGCGCAGAAGCGGCACGAGGATCGATACGCGCGGCAGTTTCTGGTGGGGTGCAAGGGATGAAGGGGGCGGCAGATCCGGCTCGCTCGTCTCCGCTGCGCCGAGATCGACGCGGGTCCGCGTAGCGCGGGTGAAGAGCGCCACGAGCCGCAGACCCATGGTGGCGGAATTGGCGATCAGGATCCAGACCATCACGATCTGAAGTGCGAAGGCGGGGTGGAATGCCGCGGCGGCGGCCATGGCGATCAGTATCGCGCGCAGGCTGCGGCTCTTCTGCACGGCCTGGGTCCAGCCGCGGCAACTCAGCGCTTCGGGGCAGCGGGTGCGGGCATCGACGCGCATCCGGCCCGCGCAGTTGCGGATGATCTGGTCCCGGATCTGGGCCGGGGGCGCGAGGGCGAAGGTGACGTGATAATCCTGGCTCCCCAAGGCCTCCACGACGCGGGGAACGGCTTCGGGGTTCGCGATCACGATTGTCAGGATGTCGCCCACGAGCCGCCAGGGGGCGGCATCGAGTTCGAGGCAGAGATAGGGGTCGATATCGCCGAAAAGCTGCGGGTCGCAGGGTTTTTGCGCGAGATCGACGCGGCCGAGCCCGGTCTGGTTGGACAGCGCATCGAGCAGATCGTCGTCTGAGATGGCGCGATTGGCAATCAGGATGCGCCCGAGTTTCTGATCCTGGCGCTTCTGGTCTTCGAGCGCATCGAGCAGGACCGCTTCACTCAGCGCGCCGGATTGCACGAGATGGTCCCCGATCCGGACACGCTGCCCGGACCCGGTCGATTTCGCTCTCAATCCGGCGGAAAGGGGCAGAATCCCTGCCATACTCATACTCGCAAACCTGACGGCCGGAATTTGAGCGAAAAGTCCTAATCAACCTTGAACGGCAAGATGGGGGCGGGCGGGTCTCAGTCCGTGACCGTTCGACCCGTGTTCCGCCTGGGTGGCGGGACGATGGCGTATTCCTCGAGAACCTTGAAGGGCACCGTCTGGAGCACGGACAGATGGGTCGAGGCGAGTATCACGCGCGGGGCGCAGCCGGCCTCCCACGCCTCCTTCCAGCGCGCGGCACAGAGGCACCAGCGATCCCCTTCGCGCAGTCCGGGAAAGCCGAACTCGGGCCGGGGTGTCGCGAGGTCGTTGCCGCGGCTGCTGGAGAAGGCGAGGAATGTCTCGGTGATCCGGACACAGACCACGTGCTTTCCCCTGTCCTCCGGGCCGGTGTTGCAGCAGCCATCACGAAAGAACCCGGTCTTGGGATCGAAGCCGCAGGGTTTCAGCCGTTCGCCGAAGACATTGAGGCTGTCTTCCATCATGGTCTGCTTCATGTGTTCCCCCCCGTTGGCGCACGAATCGGAAAATGTGACCGGGGCGCCCCTGCACGCCGGTCTGTTCCTCGCCATTGACGCCATTTTGCGCCGGATAGCCGGGCCTGTCCACCGGCGCAAGGTCGAGATCCCTGCGCATGGGGTCGGTCGGCTGCCTGAAGGGGCTGCTGCAATTGCCCCGGGCCGTGTGGGGGGCTACATCTCGGGGAAGGGCCGCAGGAGGCCCGGAACGCGGCACGGCCTCCGGGTCGGCACGCCGCCAGCAAGCGAGCAGACATTGAGAAATCCAGTTCCGGTCAACAGCCCCTACACTCCCTTGCCCAAGGTTCTGATCGGTCTTGCCGGGATCATCGCGGTGATCGAGATCGTGCTTTCGCTCTCCGACAGGGGCATCCTGTTCGATCCGGACCTGAGGATCAGTGCCTTCGCGCTGGGCGCCTTCTGGACCGGGCTGCTCGATGGCAGCTATCGGCCCGTCTATGCGGGGCAGCCCGTGGTGATGTTCGTGAGCCATGCCTTCCTGCATGGCAGCTTTCTCCACATGGCGATGAACACGACGATTCTTCTGGCACTCGGGCGGTTCGTCGAAATGGCCTACAGTCCGAAGGTGATCCTGCCGCTCTTTCTGCTCGGCGCGCTGGGCGGCGGGGCGGCCTATGCGCTGATCGCGAGCGGGCCCTATCCGATGGTCGGTGCGTCGGGGGCGGTCTTTGCCTTTCTCGGGCTCTGGGTTGCCTGGGACTGGCGGCGGCACAGGCTTGCCGGTGTCTCGGTGCAGCCCATCGTGATGCGGGTGGTCGTGCTTGCGGGGCTCAACGTGGCCTTCTATTTCGGGCTTGGCGGGATGCTGGCCTGGGAGGCGCATCTGGGCGGGTTTCTTGCCGGGCTCTTCGTCGGGGCGCTGCTGGAGCGCCAGCTGACCATGCGCGAGCGGGCGGAACGGGCCGAGCGTCGCCGCCGCTCCTGGAACGGGGAGGGGGACTGAGGATGACGAGGCTTACGCGCATTCTGGAAACGGCGGTCTATGCGTCCGATCTCGACGCGGCGGAAGCCTTCTATGGCGGGGTACTGGGCCTCGAGAAGGTCACGCGGGTCGGGGACCGGCATGTCTTCTTCAGGTGCGGCGAGGGGATGCTGCTCATCTTCAATCCCGCGCTGACGGTCGAGCCGCCGAGCAACCCGGACATGCCGGTGCCGCCCCATGGGGCAACCGGTTTGGGGCACATGTGTTTCGGGGCAAGCGCGGCCGAGCTCGACGAACTCGCGGAGCGCCTTCCGCGGGAGGGGGTGGCGATCGAGGCGGATTTCCGGTGGCCCAATGGCGCGCGCTCGGTCTATGTCCGCGACCCGGCGGGCAATTCCATCGAGTTCGCCGAACCGCGGCTCTGGGGCTTCGAAGAGTAGGTCCAGACGGGTATGGAAACCGTATGGAATCGATATGGAAACCATACATACACACTGCCATACCGGCCGATCGCGAAACACCATTGGGGCGCTGGACGGACCGCCGAACCACAGAACGGGACAGGAAAGGGGCAGGGATGTCACGTGAACACCCTGAAGAACTCGGCAATTTGCCTCTGCGAGCCAGCGTCATGGCTGGATGTTCCGCGATGACAGGCCGATTCTGAACGGCCAAGGGCCTTCTTCTCGGGTCCAGCGGCTCATGCGGCAGCCGCGGTTCGCTCCAGGTGCACGAGCCGCTTCATGTTGAAGGCAATGTTGGCCATGCCGACCTTCGCCTTGGCTCGTGCGTGCGATCCCGATGGTCCTCACGAAAAGCCCCATCCGGCTTTTCTGCTCTGCGCAGGGATGCTCGACCGCGGAGCGGACTTTCGAGCGGGCGGCGTTGGCGCGTGAGCGGTTTGCGGTGAGCGCCTTGCCCGGAGCGCGGCGGAAGTGGACCTTCGAGACCAGTCCGGCTCCTGCGATCCGCTTCTCGTTCTTCTGTGAGCGATAGGCGGTATCGGCCCAGACGGCCGAGGCGGTGTTCTGTCTGTCGAGCAGCCCCGCAAGTTCCCGGCCGTCGTGGCGTGCGGCATCGGTCACCGTCCACTTCCGGATCAGGCCATGGGTCTTGTCGATGTTGATATGGGACTTGTAGCCGAAGATCGGCGTCGCGATCGCCTCCATCATGGTCCCGTCCGGGCGGCGTTTCCGCTTGCCCCACTTGAGCGTCCAGCGCGCATCGCGGTCTTTTTGTGCGAGTTTCCTTGGTTTTGCCTTCCAGTCCTCCGGAATACCGCCACCCTTGACGGTCTCGCGCTCCTCGTCGGTCATCCGCTGGCGGGGGGCCGCGATGATGCTCGCATCGACGATCTGCCCGCCGATGGCGAGATACCCCGCGCTCTTCAGATGCGCATCGAACCGGACGAAGAGTTTCTCGACCGCGCCCGCCTGGACCAGAGCCTCGCGAAACCGCCAGATCGTGGTCTCGTCAGGAACCCTGTCGCCGTCATCAATCCCCAGAAATCGTCCGAAGGTGCGCCGGTCCATGATCTGGAATTCCGTCTGGGCATCCGAAAGCTCGTAAAGTGCTTGCAGCACGAGAACCTTGAACATGCGCACGGGATCCAAGGGCGGGCGCCCGCCCTTGGATCGATCCGACCGCTTCAGTGCCGCGTCGAGTTCAGCGCGGAAGATCTCGAAATCAATGACGGCGATGAGACGCTCCAGCGGATCCCCAGCCTTCGACAGGGCTGCATACCGCTCATCCAGATCAAAGAACCCGCGCTGTTCCGACATCCCATGCTCCCGTTCGCCCCAAGAGGATGGAATCACGGAAGACGCTTTCGAGCGAGAGGTTTTTCAGGGTGTCCACGTGGATTGGTGTAGGGTCAGGCGCGCTAGTTTACCGTTTCCGCGTCAAATGTGAAAGCCGTGCCAGTATTGCCACTCAGCGCCGCTGGGTCGCCGCAACCAATATTTCAACGACTGGGTATATGTAGAGTAGGCCAAGAGGGCCTTTGCGCGATGCAAACTTCGCCATCGACGCGCCGTTGCCGCGAAGTGCGGCAACACCAACGTTGGTGGTGATTTTCACCTGTTTAATGAATATACTTCAATAATGTTTGGGGGGTTACTTCACGCGCGCAGAATTTCTGCGCAAACTTTTTACTTCGCACGTCGACGAGCGCGAAACCGGATGCCGGGGCGCGAGCCCCGGATCGCACCCGACCCGCCCCCATGGGCGGGTGCGATGCACCCACCCCCGGGCCGGGGGCGATCCTCTGGCCTTCTGTGCCCACCGGCACGAACTGGGGATGTGTCAAAGAAACGCTCGCTCTAGACAGCACTCCCACCGACCGTAAGGCCGCCGATCAGGAGCGTGGGCTGGCCGACGCCCACCGGCACCCACTGGCCGGACTTGCCACAATTGCCCATGCCCGGATCGAGTTCCATGTCGTTGCCGATGGCGCGGATGTGCTTCAATGCGGTTGCGCCGTCGCCGATCAGCGTGGCGCCCTTGACCGGCGCGCCGACCTTCCCGCCCTGGACCCGGTAGGCCTCGGTGCAGGAAAAGACGAACTTGCCGTTGGTGATGTCGACCTGGCCGCCGCCGAAACCCACGGCGTAGATCCCGTCCTTGAGGCCTGCGAGCACATCTGCCGGGTCCGTGGTGCCGCTTTCCATCAGAGTGTTGGTCATGCGCGGCATGGGCGCGTGTGCGTAGGATTGTCGGCGCCCGTTGCCGGTGGCGGGCACACCCATGAGACGGGCGTTCTGGCGATCCTGCATGTAGCCAACGAGAACGCCGTCCTCGATGAGCACGTTGCGCGCGGAGGGCGTGCCCTCGTCGTCGAAGCTGATCGAGCCGCGGCGGTCGGGGATGGTGCCGTCATCGACGACCGTCACGCCTTTTGCTGCGACCTGCTGGCCCATGAGGCCCGCGAAGGCGGAGGTCTTCTTGCGGTTGAAGTCGCCCTCGAGCCCGTGGCCTACGGCCTCGTGGAGCAGGATGCCGGGCCAGCCGGGGCCGAGCACCACATCCATCACCCCCGCAGGCGCGGGCTCGGCCTTGAGGTTCACGACGGCGATGCGAAGCGCGTCCTGGGCCACGCCCTGCCAATGGTCGCGCGTCATGAGCGGGGAGAGGCCGTAGCGCCCGCCACCGCCCGCGCTTCCTGCCTCGCGGCGGCCGTTCTCCTCGACGATCACGGAGATGTTGAGGCGCACCATGGGGCGGATCTCGGCGAGGCGCTGGCCTTCGGGGCGCAGGATCTCGACCTCCTGCACGGAGGCCGCGAGGCTCGCGGTGACCTGAACCACGCGGGAATCGAGGGCGCGGAGGTAGTCGTCGATCTCGCGCAGGGTTTCGACCTTCACGGAGAAGCTCGCATCGCCCATCGGGTCGTTATCCGTGTAGAGGCGCTGATTCGTCGGCTTGGGCGGTAGCGCGAGGCTGCCGCCGCCTTCGGCCACCGCCAGACGTGCGGTCTCGGCCGCGCGCAACAGGGCGGATTCGGTGATTTCGGTGGAATGGCCGTAGCCGGCGGTCTCGCCGCGCACGGCGCGCAATCCGAAGCCCTCGGCGGCGTCGTAACTCGCGGTCCGGAGCCTGCCATCGTCGAACAGCAGGGCTTCCGAGCGCCGCCGCTCGAGAAACAGTTCTCCGTCATCCGCGCCGTCGGTGGCACTCCGCAGCACTTTCAGCGCCGCTTCGGCGTCGATATCGGTCTCAAACGGGCGGAAACGGGCCTCATTGGGCATCATAACACTCCAGATCGCAACACGTCCCGGTATAGCCGGGAGGTCAGACCTTTGCATGGCCTGACTTGTCCTTTGCCAGCTAATATGGTTGATCTGAATCAACAGACAACACAACCGTTACCGGGCGTGAAGCGCACTTGATGGGAAGGTTAGCATGGTAAGACAGTGGATGGGCGGCATGGCCGCGTTCGGGGGGATGGCCCTGGCCGGGAGCGCATTCGCGCAAGAGGGTGGCGAACCCAGGGACCTTCCGGTGATCGGGGTGCCCACCCCCGGCGGAACCTACTACCAGCCCGCGGTGACCGAACTCGCCCATGACATCCACTGGCTGTCGGGCGGCGTGCACACGATCATGGTTCTCATCGTGCTCTTCGTAACCGCGCTGCTGGCCTACGTGATCATCAAGTTCAACAAGAAGTCGAACCCGAACCCCGCCCGGTTCACGCACAACACGAAAATCGAGATCGCCTGGACCCTGATCCCGGTGCTGATCCTGATCCTGATCGGGTCCTTCTCGCTGCCGATCCTCTTCAAGCAGCTCGAGATCCCCGAATCGGACGTGACCGTGAAGGCGATCGGAAACCAGTGGTACTGGACCTACGAGTATCCCGACTATGAAATGGTCTTCGACAGCCTGATGCTGCCCAAGGAAGATCTGGCGGAATACGGCTACACGGAAGATCACTGGCTGCTTGCCACGGACACGGCGATGGTCGTTCCGGTCGGCGCGGTCGTGAAGATGCAGATCACGGGCGCGGACGTGATCCACTCCTGGACCATTCCTTCCTTCGGCGTGAAGATGGATGCGGTGCCGGGCCGTCTGGCCGAGACCTGGTTCGAGGCCGAAGAGGAAGGCATCTACTTCGGCCAGTGCTCCGAGCTTTGCGGCAAGGATCACAGCTACATGCCGATCACCGTCAAGGTCGTGAGCGAAGAGGCCTATGAAGCCTGGCTCGACTGGGCGATCGAGGAGCATGGCGGCGTGCGCCCGGAAGCTGTCGCCATGGGCGAGAGTGCCGAGCCGGCTGCGGCTTCGCACTGAGCGCATGAATTGAGGCGCATGACATGACGGATGCAAGCTGGACCGGGGCGGCGACTTCAGCCCCGGCGCGCGAGGCCGGTTTCGGCGATTACCTGGAGCTCCTGAAGCCCCGAGTGATGCGGCTCGTGATCTTCACTGCCGCTGTCGGCCTGCTGGCCGCGCCCGGTCCGGTTCATCCGGTCATCGCCTTCGCGAGCCTGCTCTGCATCGCGGTGGGTGCGGGCGCCTCCGGCGCGCTCAACATGTGGTGGGACTGGGATATCGACGCGATCATGCGGCGCACGGTCGGACGGCCCATCCCGTCCGGACGGGTGACGCGGGAAGAGGCGCTTGCCATCGGCGTGACGCTTTCGGTCTTTTCGGTCGTCATGCTCGCACTTTTCGCCAATCTGTTCGCGGCAGGGCTGCTGGCCTTCACGATCTTCTTCTACGTGGTGATCTATTCGATGTGGCTGAAGCGCTCGACGCCGCAGAACATCGTGATCGGCGGTGCGGCCGGTGCGTTTCCCCCGATGATCGGCTGGGCCGTGGTGACCGGGGGCGTCTCGATCGAGAGCGTGCTGATGTTCGCGCTGATCTTCCTCTGGACCCCCCCGCATTTCTGGGCGCTGGCGCTCTTCCGCAACGAGGACTACACGCGCGCCGGTGTGCCCATGCTGCCGGTGGTTTCGGGCGATCGATCCACGCGCAACCATATCCTGGCCTATTCGGTGATCGTGGCGGCGGTGGCCATCGCCATGGGGTTCACGGGCATCGGCGGGCCGCTCTATCTCGCGGGTGCGGTTCTCCTGAACGGGCAGCTGCTCTACGGGGCCTGGGGGCTCTGGCGGCGAAACGCGGGCGTCGCGGAGGCCGATGCGCTGAAGGCCGAGAAGAAGTTCTTCGGTTTCTCGATTCTTTATCTTTTCCTGCACTTCGTGCTAATTCTCGCGGAAACCGGTCTGCGGGCGGCAGGCATCGGGCTTGCCGACTGGCCGGTCCTGGGCTGACGGAGGCATGATGCGGCCAGATACCCACGAGATCTATGGACGGCGCAGGAGCAGGAATGTGGGCCTCGGGATCGTGCTCGCGGCTTTCGTCCTGCTGGTGTTCGCCGTGACGATCGTCAAACTCAGCGAAGGGCAGAGGATGGAGGGCTTCGACCACCAGGTCCGCCCAAGCCTTCTGCCGAGCACCGAGGAGGAGGGCTAGGCAGATGGCAGACAATCGCAACCGCCGCACGGCGCTTTGGCTTCTGGCCGTGGTCCCGCTGATGCTTGCCGGGAGCTTCGCCGCCGTTCCGCTCTACCGGCTCTTCTGCCAGGTGACCGGCTACGGCGGGACGACCTCCGTGGCGGAAGCCCCTGCCAGCGAAGTGCTCGACCAGACCATCCGTGTCAGGTTCGATGCCAACACGGCCCCGGACATGCCGTGGGAGTTCCGGCCGATCGACCGGACGATGGAGGTGCGGCTCGGCGAGACGGCGCTGGCCTTCTACGAGGCCTACAACCCGACCGACGAGCCGATCGCGGGGGCCGCGAGCTACAATGTAGCGCCCTATGCCGCGGGCGCCTATTTCGACAAGATCGCCTGTTTCTGTTTCGAGATGCAGGTTCTCGAGCCGGGCGAGCGGGTCGAGATGCCGGTGAGTTTTTTCGTCGATCCGGCGATGCTCGAGGATACCGAGGGGCGTTATGTTCATGACATCACGCTGTCCTATACGATGCACAGAAGCGAACTGCCCGAAGCCGACACGGCACTGGGTCTAACTGAAAACGCCAAGGTCGCGTCCGGTCCCGTTCCGGATGGCCCGGAGAGACAGTAGGGAGAGCCGAATGGCAGGCCACAAGAACCACGATTACCATATCCTTGCGCCGAGCATCTGGCCTTTCATCGCCGCGGTGGGCGCCTTCGTCATGCTGCTCGGGGCGGTGCTGCTGTTCCACGGCTCGGGGCCGTGGCTGCTGCTGATCGGGCTCGCGGTCGTTCTTTACGTGATGTATGGCTGGTGGGCCGACGTGATCACCGAGAGCCAGGTTGGCGATCACACGCCCGTGGTGCGGATCGGGCTGCGCTACGGCGTGATCATGTTCATCATCTCGGAAGTGATGTTCTTCGCGGCCTGGTTCTGGTCGTTCTTCAAGAACGCCATGTATCCGATGCCCGCCATCGACGAGACCTGGCCGCCGCCGGGCATCGAGGTTTTCGACCCCTGGCATCTGCCGCTGATCAACACGCTGATCCTGCTCTGCTCGGGCTGTGCGGCGACCTGGGCGCACCATGCGCTGGTTCACGAGAACGACCGGGAGCAGATGAAGTGGGGTCTGTGGCTCGCGATCGGGCTCGGTGTCATCTTCACCATGTTCCAGGCCTATGAGTACAGCCATGCGCAGTTCGGCTTCTCCGGTAACGTCTATGGGGCCAACTTCTTCATGGCGACGGGGTTCCACGGGGCGCACGTGATCATCGGGACGATCTTCCTCGCCGTCTGTCTCGCCCGGCTCTACAACGGCCATTTCACGCCCGAGAAGCATATCGGCTTCGAGGCGGCCGCCTGGTACTGGCACTTCGTCGACGTGGTCTGGCTGTTCCTCTTCGCGGCTGTCTACATCTGGGGCAGCGCGGGCGCGGTGGTCGGGGGGCACTGAGCCCCGGCCTAGAGAGCTTGGGGGAGTCGCTCGATCGGGGCGGCTATCTCCGCCGAAAATCATCAAGGCGCGCGGCACGTAGAACGGTCGCGCGCGCTTGTTTTTCCGGCACTCGCGGACGCAGAAGTCGACAGGAAGGGCGGGGAGCCGAGTTTCGCGGCAGGTCGCTTCAATGCCGGCGGTGCTGGACGGAGTTGATATCTGCCTTCACACGACACGGGGGCCAGCGGCCGTCCGAGGGTGGCGCGTCCTGCGGACTGTGCAACGCGATTTATGGTGCCAACATCACGCGCGACTGGTCTTGCAAATGTCGTCAAAGAGAGCGCCCGCCCATGGGGCGGACGGGCGCTGGCCCGGCGGTGCTACGCAACCTCGATTCCGGGCCATGGACGCTAGGCCTCATTGTTTTACAAGGGCTCTTCACTGCCGTTCGCCTCAAAACACTTAAGCGTTCGGAGAGAGCCGATCACGGTTTCCGGGGCGCTCGTCTAAGAGCACGGGCTGTGAAGCACGGTCATTGCCGCACGGGCCTGCGCCGGGTCGGCCCCTGTCATTCGGGTGAAGGGCTATTGCTCGCCGCAGATCCGTTTCAGGGCCGTCCAATCGAGGGTTTCGAAGGCGGAGGCCGCGTTTCCTTGCGCGCCTGTCTGCTGGGCATTCGCAAGAAGCGCGGCCTCGAAGGGTGCTATCGGGACACCTGCGGTCTCCAGGCGGTGGAGCGCGTCGGAGATTTCCGCGGCCGAGGGCGGCTCGAATGCCGCGTCGATCGCCGCGCCCAAAGCGGATTGCCCGAGTTCCGTCGTCACGAGGTAGCGCAGGTGATCCATCGGGCCGAGGGTTGCGACGAAGGACGGAATGGGGTCACGCGCCAGCGCCGTGGCCACCCATCCGGCAAGCTCGTCGGGTGTGCCAGCGGTGGCGATCGCCTCTCCGCTCAGCAGGATCGTGCCATCGGGTAGTCGGGCCGAGGGGGGGCCGTCATGGGTGAGCACGCGGGCCCGGGCCGGTGTTTCGCCCGGCGGCTGGATGGCCGCGACGAGGCGGCCCAGGCTGCGTTCGCCGGTTGCGCCCCGGCAGGGGCGCGCGCCCTGATCCATCAGCACGAGCAGGATGCGGTCGCTGAGTTCTGCCGCGCTTTCGGGCGGGATCAGACGTTCGGTCTGTGAGCGGATGGCTCGAGGGCCGAGGGTCGCGATGGCGGCGACCAGCCCTGCGCCGAGGGTCAGGGTCAGTACCATGCGGAGGGGGAACTTGCGGCGCGTCCGGGCCCGGGGCTGCTGCGGGTCCGGCTGCCAGCTGGCAAGAAGTGCCGCGTTCATGTCGCGGTCCGTGATCACGAGGGTTTCGCTGCCATCGTCCGAGAGGGCATAGGTGACCTTGTCGCCATCGCGCTCCTGCGGGATCAGTCCGTTCCGCGCCCAATGGCCGAGGATCGTGTCGCCGAAATCGGTCAGGACGACCGTGCGGCCATTCAGCTTGACGATGACCTCGCTCGGTTCTGCATTCGCGGTCTCTTGCCAGAGGCCACGGGCTTCGAAGCGGATATAGCCTTGGGGTCGGGTCATGCGCGCGGGTCGGGGTGTCAGGAGCCTTCGGCGGGTCCCGATTCCCTAGCCGGGTCGACCGGCGATGTCACGAGCAATCACAAGTTGAGACCCGCAGGCTGAGCGGTATTATTCCGCCGGTGTTCGGGGCGCGAACTCCGTGCTCTCCTCCGCGAAGGTGTCGATCATGGCGCCGCTGGGGAAGACACGGGGGTAGAGGAAGAAGAACGCCCCGGAGATCAGGTAGCCGATCGTGATGCCGTCGAGGCTCGGAACCTGGAGGCTCGCGCCATGGATGATGCCGACCGAGGACATCGCGGCAGCCGCGAAGGCAAATCCGGCGGAGGTGGTGAACTCGCCGTCGATGAGGCTTGCGACGATCGCACCCCAGATCAGCCCGGTGAGGATCGCCCCCTGGGAGAGGGCGAGGTGGCCGTTGAAATGCGCGCCCTGCTGGAGGAGGGCGGCGGTGAGTTCGGGATCCCCGAGCTGGGCGAGGTTTTCTGCCCCCACCGCGCCGAGCGCCCCGATCAGCGCGCCCCACTTGATGATGAGGAAATCCGAGACATGGGGGAGCATGGCGAAGGCCACGGCCCCCATGTGGGCGGGCTTCACGGAATGGGCGGTGTTGGAGATCAGGCTGAGGGCGACGAAGACGAGAACCGGGGCCGCGGCGGCAACCGGGATGAGGTTCGCGAGAAACGCGAGCAGGCCGAGGAAGGCCGCGAGCGGCACGATCACCCCGACGCCGATGATGTAGCCCGTGTGGGCGCCCATGCGCTTGTATGCGGGGTGGCCGATGTAGGCGGTGGTCGGGAAGGGGGAGCCGAAGAGCGCGCCGATCATGGTGCCGGCACCATCGGTGACCTGGCAGACCGCGACGGGGTAGTGATCGCCCGCGGCCTCCGCGCTCTCGACGTTGTTCATGGTCTCGATGAAGTTGTAGATCTGCACCGGGACAAGCACGAGGAAGAGTTCGGGGTTGTTCATCAGGTGCTGAATGCCGGCGACGAGATCGCCGAAATAGGGCATGGGCGGGTAGAACCCCAGGCCCTCGACGCTGATGGAGGCCTCACCGAGGATGAGCGCCAGCAGGACGCCGATCCCGAGCGCGAGGAGGCCGGCGGGAATGTTCCACGGCAGGCGGAACCGCCCGACGAGCCCCCAGAGGATGATCGTGAGGGAGGCGAACCCGACAACGGGGTTCTCGAAGATCTCCGCGAGCGGAACGGTTCCGATGAAGACGAGCGCGATGCCGCAGAGCGTTCCGAGCATGCCCGCCCGCGGGGTGACCCGCTTGAGGGCGGGGCCGACGACCGCGCCGAGGGCCGCGACGATGCCCCCGATGAAGCCCGCACCGATGCCGACCTGCCAGGCGAGAAGCGCGTCATTGGTGGACCAGTAGATCGGGCCGATGACGCCGAAGAGGTAGACGAACATCACGGGCGTGCTGATGCCATAGGGAAGGGCCGTGACGTCGCGGCCTGCCTGGGCGGCGGCTCTCTTGGCCAGCATGACATAGACGGCGATGCCCGCGAGAATGGCCACGGCAGCGCCCGGCACGATACGGCCATAGACGATCTCGGCCGGCATCTGGAACACGAACTGGCAGATGCCTGACAAGACGATGAGGTTGATCAGGTTGTCGGTGAAGAGCGCCCAGAAGGCGCTGTAGTCGTTCCTGTCGAAAAGCCTGTAGCTATAGCCGGACGCATTCATCGGATCTGTCCCTTCCTGTCGCGAGGGACCGGTTCGGCACGGGGCGCGCAGGCGGGCGACCGGGTGCGTCTCAAGCGGACAATCGCGATAAAAACCAGTTCAGGGTAGGAGGGACGCGACGAGATTCCAGTCGTTCATGCCAGTTTACGCGACAAAATCACTCCAAAACCGGTAACCGCCCGATTGCTGGGCAATCAGGCGCAGTAAATGTCGCGAAAACGCGCAGTCGCACGTGGGTCGAAGAGCGGGAGAGACTTCTCAATTCGTCAGTTCGAACCCGTCCTCCTGCAACTGCATCCGCAGCATCCGCTTCGAGATCTTGCCCGTGGCAGTATGGGGCAGTTCGGCCATGAAGAGGATTTCGTCGGGCAGTTGCCATTTGGCGAAATGCTCTGCCAGGGCCGCCCGGATGCTTTCCGGGTCCGGATCGGTGCCGGGGCGCGGCACGACGGCGAGCACGGGGCGTTCGCCCCATTTCGGATGGCGCCAGGCAACGGCCGCGGCCTCGGCCACGTCGGGGTGCGCCACGGCAGCGTTCTCGAGCGCGATGGAACTGATCCATTCGCCGCCCGACTTGATGATGTCCTTCGAGCGGTCGGTGATCCGCACGTAGCCATGGGGCGTAACCGTGGCGACATCGCCGGTGTCGAACCACCCATCGGTATCGAGTGCGTCCGCGTCGGCCTTGAGATACCGGCGCGCAACGGCATCGCCGCGGACGAGCAACCGGCCCTGGGTCCTGCCGTCCCATGGCAGTTCGGAGCCGTCGTCATCGACCAGCTTCAGATCGACCGTGAAGGGCGGGTGGCCGACCGTTTCCTGGATGTCGAGGCGTTCCTCGGGCGAGAGGGCGTGGATTTCCGGCTTGAAGGAGCAGGTGGTGCCGATGGGGGAGGTTTCGGTCATGCCCCAGGCGTGCAGCACCTCGACGCCGTAGTGGTCCTGGAAGCGTTCGATGACCGCGCGCGGGCAGGACGATCCGCCGATTGCCACGCGCTTCAGGGTCGAGAACCTGAGGTCGTTGGCATCGAGATGCGCGAGGAGCCCGAGCCAGACCGTGGGAACCGCGGCGGTGAAGGTGACGCCGCGTTCGAGCAGGTCGTAGACCGCAGGTGGGGTGAGGTCCCGGCCAGGTAGGACCATAGAGGCCCCCACGAGCGGCCCGATATAGCCGGTGCACCAGCCATTGGCGTGGAAGAGCGGCACCACGGGCATGATCGTGTCGGACGAGCCCAGGTTGAAGGCATCGGGGGCCTGCACGGCCAGCGCGTGGAGCATGTTCGAGCGGTGGGTGTAGACCACGCCCTTGGGGTTGCCGGTGGTGCCCGAGGTGTAGCAGATGCCGCAGGCGTCGCGCTCGTCGCCTTCGACCCAGGCGAAATCGCCGTCCGCGTCCGCGAGCCAGTCCTCGTAAGGGATAAGGCCTTCGGCCGCTTCGGGCATGTGGGCCGCATCCGTCAGCACGATGATCTCGCGCACGCCGGGGATCTGGTCGCGGATGCGGGTCAGGAGAGGCACGAGGTCGAGATCGACGAAAATGAGCCGGTCTTCCGCGTGGTTGATGATGTAGACCATCTGCTCGGGCGAGAGGCGCGGGTTGAGGGTGTGGAGTGCGGCCCCGCTGCCGGGCACGCCATACCAGAGTTCGAGCATGCGGATCGTGTTCCAGCCCATCACGCCGATGGCGTCGCCGCGCCCGAAACCCTGACGGGAGAGGGTTTGGGCCACGCGAAGTGCGCGGTTGCGCACGGTGCCCCAGGTGCTTTCGACGATGGGGCCTTCGACGCTGCGGCCGAGCACCGGGCGATTGGTGTGGAACCGCGCGGCATGGTCGATGAGCCGACCGACCCGCAGCGGCAGGTCCTGCATCAGGTTGTGCATCCGTTTCCTCCCGTTTTCGGGGAGGTTAACAGAGTTGCCGCAGGAGGCCAGTCATCCGTTGGATCACATGCGCGCGGCGGGTCAGATGAGCAGGACCTGGGTGCCGATCTTCGCGCGCTCGAAGACCTCGATGATGTGCTCGTTGAAGAGCCCGATGCAGCCCGAGGAGGACTGGCGCCCGATCTTGCGGATGTCGTTGGTGCCGTGGATCAGGTAATACTGCCAGCTCAGGTTCAGCGCGCGGACACCGAGCGGGTTCTGCGGGCCGGGACCGACATATTTCGGCAGGTCCGGGTTGCGCTCCAGCATGTTGGGGGTCGGCCGCCATTCGGGGGCCGGACGCTTGAGGACGATCTCGGTGCGGCCGCGCCGGGTGAGTTCATCCGTCAGGGGGACGGAGGTCGGATAGATTTTGTAGAACCCGTCCTCTCCCCAGAAATGCAGAACACGGTCATTGGTGTTGCACAGGATGGCCCCATTCCCGAGCGTGGGGAAATGGTCCTCCCATTTCTGCGAACTGAGCCCCGAGATGCGGCGGGTGATGCGGGCCGGGCCATCGGTGATGACTTCGTCATATGGATCAAAGGTCTCGGCGGCGAAGGCGCGTGGTGCGGCCAGTGCGACGCCGCTCGCGAGCGCAAGGCGGGTAAAACGCCGACGATCCGGCCGGGGCGGGGAGAGCTTCATCTGCTGCTGGCCTCTTATACGATTATTCGCTTGTGTGCAGGTTCGGCAAAATGCGCCAGCCGTCAATCTCGGTCTGTCAATGATAACCGGAACTTGAACGCGACGTGAGGATTTCTTCTTACGAGTGCATCAGTTGCCCGGAACCGGTGTTCCGTCGCGGGTCTCGTAGCGGCCTTCCCCGTCTTCCGTGATGCAGACGAGATCGACATCCGCGTAAGTGCAGGTGTCTTGCATTGCGCGGGTGCCGATCACGAGGAACCGCGCCTCGCCGGAGGAGACGTTGCGCATGTGATGGGCGTTGGCGAGGCCTGCGGGATGGGCACTCGCGTCTCCGGGCTGGAGCATGGTTTCGCCGTCATCCTCGATGAGGAGGAGAAGGCCGTCGAGGACAAGGACGAACTCGTCTTCGGCGGAATGCCAGTGGCGCAGCGAGGAGAGACCGCCGGCCTGCAGCGTGACGAGATTTGCGCCGAACTGGCTCAGCCCCCCGGCCTGGCCCAGCGGCAGCCAACTGCGCTGGTGCATCAGGTCGGCATGGGGCGCAGGGTAGTCCGATCCGGTCCGCACCGGGATTGCCGCCACGTTGATCACGCCACCCCGGCCCTCGGGGGGCGGGTCGTCATAAGGTTCGGCGCGGGCGTTCCGTTCGATGGGCGTGCCGTCGCGGCGGGTGAAGCGCGGCGCGCCATCGGGTTTGATGCAGAGCCGGTCCCGGCCGGAATAGGTGCAGATGTCACTGTTGTCGCGCCAGCCTGCGACGAGGAAGGTGGCATCGGCCCGGCTGCGGTTTTCGAGGGTGTGGCCGTTCCGGACCCCGGCCCTGAAGGCCGCCGCAGAGCCTTCGTTCATGACGCTTTCGCCGGTGTCTTCGACGAGTACGAGTTGTCCGTCCAGCATGTAGACGAATTCGTCTTCGGCGGAGTGCCAGTGGCGTATCGAAGAGGCCGAACCGGGCGGCAGCATCTCGATGCGCACGCCGAACTGGCTCAGCCCGCCGAGATCACCGAGAGCCGCGGTCGCATAGGGGCCGCATTCGTCTGCCGGGTCGGAGAACCCTTGAGAGGATTCGATCTCCAGAGGCGGCATGCTGATCTTTGGCATGGCAATTCACTCCATACTCGCGCGGATCCGCTGGCGCAGAAACAGAATAAAGAATCATTCACACCATAGCATGGATTGCCGCAGTGCGATCAGGCCTTTTGCGGAAGGGGGTGGCCGGGCATCAATTCGTAGGGGTGTTTCCAGCGTGGGAGCGCGGCGATGGTCTGGCGCCATCGGTCGATATTGGGAAACTCGGACATTTCGACGCCGAACTCGTCGGTGTAGTAGAGATACCCGATGCAGGAGAGATCCGCCGTGGTGATATGCGGTCCGGCGATCCAGTCGCGCCCCTCCAGATGACGTTCGAGCACGTTCATGGCGCTCTCGACCCGGCCATGGAGAAAGCCGATCACGTCTTCCTTGCGCTTCTCGGGCGGTATGAAGTTCAGCATGAAGCGCAGCGTGGCGATGTTGGAGGTAAGCTTGTGGTTGTCCCAGAGCGTCCAGCGCAGGATTTCGCGGCGCTCTTCCTCGGTTTCGGGCTCGAAGCGGCCCAGCACCTTGGAGAGATAGTCGAGGATCATCCCGGATTGGCTCAACTTCAGTCCGGCGTGTTCCAGCACCGGCACTTCGCCCATCTCGTTGATTGCGAGGTATTCCGCCGTTCGGGCGGCGCCGTTGAAGAAATCGACGTAGACCGGCTCCCAGTCCTGCGCCGCGAGTTCGAGCGCGAGGGCTACCTTGTAGGCGTTGCCGGACTGGGCGAAGCAGTGCAGGCGGTAATCGGGCATGTCTGGGGTCCTCCACGCTGAACACCTCTCGCCCGTAACATGTCGCGCTGCAATACCGATAGAGGCTTGCACGGGTGAGGCGCGCTTTCGGCGGCATGCAGGCCGGAATTGCCGCTCTTGGCTTTTGGCTGCCGACGTCCTAGGCATTTGCGGATTGGAGGGGAGTTGCGTCATGTCGGATGAAACGATCGATTGGGAGGCGCGGCTGGCGCTGGCGCAGGAATTTACCAACCGCATACCGCACTCGCAGCATCTGGGCATGCGGATCGACGAAATCGCTCCGGCGCGCGCCGTGGTTTCGCTTCCCTACGACGAGAGCCTCGTGGGGGATCCGGAAACCGGCGTCGTGCATGGGGGGGTGATCACCGCGCTGCTCGATACCTGTTCGGGGGCCGCCGTGCTTTGTCACCCCGATACAGGTTTCAGCACCGCGACCATCGATCTGCGCATAGACTACATGCGGCCCGCGACGCCGGAAAAGCGGATCATCGCGCGCGCCGAGTGCTACCGGATGACCCGCTATGTCGCCTTCGTGCAGGCCCGCGCCTTTGTCGAGGGCGAGGACGAACCGGTGGCAGCGGCCCGCGGGGCCTTCACCGTGGAACGAAAGCAGGAAACGGCATGAAACAGGACGCGCGCGAACCGGTTCAGGCCATCAAGCAGCGGCGCGACGGGGCGCTGCGCCAGATCGTCGAACGGGTGCCTTATATTCGCCATCTGGGTGTTTCCTTCGACCGTCGGGGCGATGAGCTGACGGCGCAGCTTTCTTTCACGCCTAACCTTGTCGGCAATCCGGCGCTCCCCGCGCTTCATGGCGGTGCGACGGGGGCGTTTCTCGAGATCACCGCGATCATCGAACTGGTCTGGCAAGGTGTCTGGGAGCAGATGGAGCGCGGCGGACCGGAAGCGCAGGCGATCGAGGCGGGGCAGTTTCCGCCCTTCCCGCGCACGATCGATTTCACTGTGGACTATCTCCGGCCCGGACTTGCGCGCGATGCCTATGCCCGCGCGCGGGTGAACCGCGTCGGGCGGCGCTATGCCAGCGTCCATGTGGAGGCCTGGCAGGACAATCGCGCACGCCTCTTTGCGCAGGCGACCGGGCATTTCCTGATGCAGACGGATGAGGATGGATAGACCCCTCACGCATCGGCGCATTCTCGGCATCGCGCTGCCCATTGTGCTCTCCAATGCCACCGTGCCGATCCTGGGCGCGGTGGATACCGGTGTCATCGGCCAGCTTGGAGAGGCGGCGCCCATTGGCGCGGTCGGGCTGGGTGCCGTTGTCCTCTCCTCGATCTACTGGGTCTTCGGATTCCTGCGGATGGGCACCACGGGGCTTGTGGCCCAGGCGCGCGGTGCGGGTGACGGTGCGGAGACGCGCTCGCTCCTCATGCGGGGCCTGATGATCGCAACCGCGGCCGGGCTCGTCTTCATCCTAGGCCAGGTGCTCATCTTCCAGGCCGCTTTCGCCATCGCGCCCGCCTCCGACGAGGTGGAGGCGCTTTCGCGGCAGTATCTCTCGATCCGAATCTGGGGGGCGCCCGCGACGATCGCGATCTACGCGCTGACGGGCTGGCTTATCGCCATGGAGCGCTCGCGCGGGGTTCTCTACCTTCAGGTGGGCATGAACAGCCTCAACATCCTCCTGGATCTGCTCTTTGTCCTGAAATTCGGCTGGGGCATCGAGGGGGTCGCGGTGGCGACGCTGATTTCGGAGTGGTCCGGCCTTGCGCTCGGGCTCTGGCTCTGCCGCGACGCGTTCCGGGGCGGGGACTGGTGCAACTGGCCGAAGGTCTTCGACCGGGTGAAGCTTGCGAATATGGCGGCGGTGAACGGGGATATTCTCGTCCGGAGTGTTCTCCTCCAGGCCTCGTTCACGGCGTTCATGTTTCTCGGCGCGGGGCTCGGGGACACGACGCTGGCGGCCAACCAGGTGCTGTTGCAGTTCCTCCAGATCACCGCCTTCGCGCTGGACGGCTTCGCCTTCGCCGCCGAGGCGCTGGTCGGTCAGGCCTTCGGGCAGCGCAAGCCGGCCCTGTTGCGCCGGGCGTCGATCATGTGCAGCCAATGGGGCGTCGCGTTCGGGGTTCTCCTGTCGCTGGCATTTCTGGTCGGGGGGCCATGGATCATCGACGTGATGACAACGGCGCCCGAAGTGCGGCTTGCGGCGCGCGACTACCTGTTCTGGATCGGGCTCACCCCCATTCTGGGCGTGGCGTCCTGGATGCTCGACGGGATCTTCATCGGCGCGACGCGGACACGGCAGATGCGAAACGCCATGCTGGTTTCGGTGAGCATCTACGCGCTCTCGCTTCTGGTGCTGCTGCCGGCATTCGGAAACCACGGGCTCTGGGCCGGCATGATGGTGCTGTTCATCGCCCGTGCCGTGACACTCGGTCTGCGATATCCGGCGCTCGAGCGAGCGTCCGCTCAAGTAAATCCGGGGGCTGCGCACTGAACCGGTCGCGACATTGTTGCTTGAAGCCGTTAATACAGTCATGCGTTATTCAGGCGTTTTCCGGTATTCCTTGCTGGATCGGGACGGACAAACGGCTATCTTCCGGGGGTGAATTCGGGAGAGGCTTTGCCTGACCGCTATCCGGCCGGAGAAGAAGGCCGGAGCGGCTCAAGTCGAGGATGTGAAATGCGGTGGGTATCGATTGTCAGTGCCTTGGCTGTCGTGGCTGTGCTCTATCTCTGGATAATGGAGCGCGATCGGCTGCAGGCCTTTGCGGCGGCCGATGGCGAAGCCGCGCAATCCGAAGATGGCGGGGCAGGCGGGGCGCCGCCCTCCGAGGTGGATGTCGTAGTCGCGCGGTCGAACGCGCGGGAGGTGGACGCCACCATAGTTCTGCGCGGTCAGACGGAAGCGGAGCGCAAGGTCGTGGTGTCCGCCGAGACGACGGGCCGCGTGATCTCCGAGCCGCTTCGGCGCGGCGCACGGGTGAATGCGGGTGATCTGCTGTGCAAGCTCGATCCGGGAACGCGCTCTGCGGTTCTGGCGGAGGCTGAAGCCCGCTACCGGGAGGCGGAAGCCAATGCCGCGGCCTCCGAGCGGCTCTCCGAGCGGGGCTACACGGCGGAAACAACGGCGATTGCCAACCGGGCGGCGTTGCAAGCGGCGCAGGCGGCCATCGAACAGGCAAGGCTCGAGATCGACCGGCTCGAGATTCGCGCGCCCTTCGGCGGGCTGATCGACACCGATACGGCGGAATACGGCGCGCTTCTCCAGCCCGGTTCGGAATGCGCGACCGTGATCGATCTCGATCCGATCAAGTTCATCGGCTATGTGGCCGAGCGTCAGGTGGATCTGGTCCGGCCCGGCGCACCGGTTTCGGTGCGGCTGGTTTCGGGGCAGATCCTGCAGGGCGAGGTGGCGTTCGTGTCCTACTCGGCCGATCCGATCACCCGGACGTTCCTCGTCGAGGCGGAGATCCCCAACGGTTCGCTCGAGATCCGTGACGGGCTCACTGCCGAGGGGCGGGTCTCCACGGCCGGCACGAGTGCGCATCTGGTCCCGCAATCGTCACTCACTCTCGACGATACCGGGCGGCTCGGACTGCGTGCGGTCGAGGAGGGCATCGTGCGGTTCCTCCCCGTGGAGGTGGTGCGCGATACCGAGGACGGCGTCCTGCTGACCGGGCTCCCGAACGAGATCGAGCTGATCGTGACCGGACAGGATTTCGTGACCAGCGGTCAGGCGGTGAACGTGACCTACGTGGAAGACCTGCAATGACGGGCATCGTCGATTGGGCCACGGGCCGGGCGCGGATGATCGCGGCATTCGTGATCCTCTCGCTCGCGGCGGGCATCTATTCCTATGTCTCGCTTCCCAAGGAAGGCGAGCCGGACATCCAGATCCCGATCCTCTTCGTTTCCGTGCCCTTCGACGGCATTTCGGCCGAGGATTCCGAGAAGCTTCTCGTCAAGCCGCTCGAAACCGAACTTCGGGGGCTTGAAGGGCTCAAGGAGATTTCCTCGAACGCGGCCGAGGGCTATGCCGGTGTCCTCCTGGAGTTCGAGTTCGGGTGGGACAAGAACGCCACGCTGGCGGATGTGCGTGACCGCGTCGACCGGGCGCAGGCCGAGTTTCCCGATGGGGCGGAGCAGTATTCGGTCAACGAGATCAACTTCTCGGAATTCCCGATCCTCGTGGTGTCGCTTTCGGGATCGGTTCCCGAACGCACGCTTCTGCGGCTCGCGAAGGAGTTGCAGGACGAGGTCGAGTCGATCACCTCCGTTCTGGAGGCGGGGCTTGCCGGGCATCGCAACGAGATGCTCGAGGTGCTGATCGATCCGCTCAAGCTCGAGAGCTACAACGTGACCGCGGATGAACTGGTCAGCGTTGTCAGCCGCAACAACCGTCTCATCGCCGCTGGCGAGATCGATACGCCGTCGGGGGCGTTTTCGGTCAAGATCCCGTCCTCCTTCGACGATCCGCAGGATGTGCTCGACCTGCCGGTCAAGGTGAACGGCGACAGCATCGTCACGCTGGGCGATCTGGCGGACGTCCGGCTCACCTTCGAGGATCGGGAGGGAACGGCCCGCTACAACGGCAATCCGACCGTTGCCTTGCAGGTGGTCAAGCGCAAGGGTGCGAACATCATCGACACTGTCGAGACGGTGCGCGGCGTGATCGAGAACGTCCGCGCGGGCTGGCCGGAGGCCTTGCGCGATTCCGTTCGGGTCGATCTCTCCATGGACATGAGCCGCGACGTGCAGTCCATGGTTCAGCAGTTGCAGGGCTCGGTGCTCACGGCGATCTGCCTCGTGATGATCGTGGTGCTAGCGAGCCTCGGCACGCGTTCTGCGCTGCTGGTGGGCTTCGCGATACCGACGTCCTTCATGCTGTGTTTCGCCCTGCTTGCGCTTTTCGGGATCTCGATCAGCAACATCGTGATGTTCGGCCTGATCCTTGCCGTGGGGATGCTGGTCGACAGTGCCATCGTGGTCGCGGAATACGCCGAGCAGCGGATCGATCAGGGGCAGGGGCCAATGCGCGCGTACGGAGAGAGCGCGCGGCGGATGTTCTGGCCGATCATCTCGTCCACGGCCACGACGCTTTGCGCCTTTTTGCCCATGCTCTTCTGGCCCGGTGTTGCGGGTGAGTTCATGGGCAACCTGCCGATGACGCTGATCTTCGTCCTGTCGGCCTCGATAGTCGTGGCGCTGATCTACCTGCCGGTGCTGGGCGGTATTGCCGGTCGGATCTCGCGCTCTATCGAGCATGGTGCTGCCGGTTTTCACGCCTCCGCCCCGCTCGGATTGCGGATCGGCGCGCTGGCTTTCTGCGCGGTTCTGACCCTGGCGGGGCTCATGCTTTTCCTGACCGGGGCGGCCGCTTTGCCCGGTTTCGTCCTCGTTGTGGCGGGCTGCATCGGCATGGCGCTCACCGGGGGCTCGCTGAGGGAGAAGAAGCCGGCGGAGGTCGGGAGTGCGGCCTACCGGCCCAGCGTTTTCGGGCGTTTCGTGCGGTTTCTGACGGGCAACCCCTTCATGCCCTTCGTGACGATCGCGGCGGTCGCGTTCTTCGTCATGTCGGTGTTTTCCTATTTTGGGGAGCACAACAACGGCGTGGAGTTCTTCGTGCCGACCGAGCCGGAGCGGGCCATTGCCTATGTGCGCGCGCGGGGGAACCTCTCTCTCGACGAGAAGGATGCGCTGGTTCGCAAGGTCGAGCAGGAGATTTCCGCCACCGAGGGCGTGCGTGCGGTCTTTGCATTCGCGGGTTCGGGCGGTCTCAACGAGATGTCCGGCGGGCAGGGCCCGCGCGATTCCATTGGCCAGGTCCAGATCGAGTTGAGCGAGTGGGGCACGCGGCGTTCGGGCACCGAAATTCTCGAGGACATCAACGAGCGGATCACGCAGATCCCCGGAATCGTGGCAGAAATCTCCGCCGCCGAGGAGGGGCCTGGGCAGGGCAAGCCGGTTCACCTGCGTCTCATCGGGGACGACTGGGACGCGCTGCTGGATGCGGCCGGAATGGCGAGGCAACGGTTCGACGCGACATCCGAACTTGTGGATGTCGAGGATACGCGACCCTTGCCCGGCATCGACTGGCAGATCGACGTCGATGTGGCGCGCGCGGGTCGGTTCGGGGCCGATGTGGCCAGTGTCGGGGCGATCGTGCAGCTCGTGACGCGCGGGCTCACGCTGGACACGATGCGGGTCGACAGTTCCGACGAGGAGATCGACATCCGGGTGCGTCTGCCCGAGGAGGACCGGCTGCTTTCGACGCTCGACACGATGCGGGTGCGGACCGAGCAGGGGCTGGTGCCGATCTCGGCCTTCATCACGCGGGAGCCCGCACGCGCGCTGGCTCAGATCGACCGGTTCGAGGGGCAGCGCTATTTTGACGTGAAGGCCGATGTGGCGCCCGGCGAGAACCCCACGGCCGAGATCGCGAAGCTCACTGACTGGCTCTCGAACGAGGCGGACTTGCCGGCGAGCGTGAACTGGCAGTGGACCGGGGACCAGGAGGACCAGGAGGAGAGCCAGGCGTTCCTCTCAAGCGCGTTCCTCGCCGCGCTGGGTTTGATGTTTGTCATCCTTCTTGCGCAATTTGATAGTCTTTACAATGCCTTGCTTGTTCTGACGGCGGTGGTTCTCTCGGTCACGGGCGTGCTGATCGGCATGCTGGTCATGGACCAGACCTTCTCGATCATCATGACCGGGACCGGCATCGTGGCACTCGCGGGCATCGTGGTGAACAACAACATCATCCTGATCGACACCTACCAGGAATACAGCGCCTACATGCCGAAGCTCGAAGCGATCGCGCGAACGGCGGAGGCGCGGCTGAGGCCGGTTCTGCTCACGACGATCACCACGATGGCGGGGCTTTCGCCCATGATGTTCGGAATTTCCGTGGATTTCGTGAACGGGGGCTACACGATCGACGCACCCGCGGCGATGTGGTGGAAGCAGCTTTCGACGGCCGTGGTCTTCGGGCTCGGGCTTGCGACGATGCTGACGCTCCTGGTGACGCCGGCGCTTCTGGCGGTTCGGATCTGGTTCTGGACAGGATTCCATGCACTTGTCGGCCTGATCCGCGCGAGACTCTCCGGGGAGGATGCGCAGTTCCGGCGGGACAGGGCTCTGGCGCGGGCCTTTCGGGAGCACTCCGGCGAGGAGCTTGTCTGGGAGGGGCAGGACGGTGCGGGGGCGGAGGATCAGAAACCGCCACGGCCCGACCTGGTGCTGCACGGTGGAATGAGCTGACGGGCGCCGGGCGCGGTTTTACGCCGCGCCGACAGGCACTTGGGACATGCATATTCAATGCAGATTTCATGCATATTCCATGCATACGATTTCCCGCAGAGCTGCGGGTCTTTCAGGGGTGCGGCAAGAGCCGAACAGGCGCCCATTGCACCTTGGGTGCTCCGAGCCATTGCACGGGACAAGCCGAAGGCGCTCGTCCGAGGCGGCTCGTCGGTTCGTGTCATGACTGCCAGGTGAGAATGAGAACGGCACAACGCGGATTGAGCTCGACATAGTGTCGGCGCTCGTCCGAGGGCGGCGCGCGCGTTGGGCTGTTCTTCGCGGTTTATGGTGCGGATATTTCCTGCGGTGGATCGGGGAGACAAGCGCAGGGGGAAGCGCCCGCCCATGGGGCGGACGGGCGCTCGGCACGGCGGTTCCGCGGACCCTGCGTTTCGTGCCGGATGACCCTGGTGCGGAAAAAAAGTCGATGCGACAATGAACCGTTCCGGCACATGGCGCGACCCACCTTCGTGGACACGACGATGACGTCGATCCTTTCAGCAAGGCGGAGATACGACAATGACGATCAAGACCATTGCCATCGGGGGCAGCCACGGCGCCGATTTCGGTATTGAGCCGGTACGCTCCATCGGCTTTCGCGAAACGGTCAACGTGGAGGCCATCCTTCTGAACGGTGTGCGCCATGGCGACAACCAGGGCGACGAGACCGAGACGCTCGAATTCCAGAACGACGAGTATATCGAAGAGCTTGTCATCCATGAGGGCCAGTCCAAGGGCGAAAATTTCATTCGCGGCATCAAGGTGACGACCAGCCTCGGCCGGACGCTTTCGGCGGGCACGTTCGATGGCCAGGTCACGGTCATCAAGGGTGCCCGGATCGTCGGCCTCGGCGGCAACGAGGGCCATGTGCTCTTCAAGCTGCGGGTGCGCTATATCGAGAACTACACGCCCTCCGATATCATTCCGGGCCACTGGATCGCGGTGATCCGGGCCATTCCCCAGGGGCAGACCTTCGAGACCTTCACCTCGAGCCGCGTCGCGAAGCTCAATGCATCGCGTTTCTTCCTCGAGACGGTGACGAGCATCGAGCATACATCCGAGGCCAGTGCCGCGTTCGGCGAGTTTTCCGCCAAGGCCAGCACGACCTTCGGGCTTTCGGTGACGACGCAGAACGAGTTCTCCGAGCAGGTCGAGTCCGAGACGATCAACAGCGAGAAGCGGACCTATTCGCCGCCCGAGGGGCATGTGGGGCTGGAGGTCGTCTGTCTCGATGCCTTCCGCGCCAGCGACGGGATGGTGTGGTTTTTCCCGACCACCGAGCCGTCGATCGTCTCGGCGCCGGTCTCGGGCGATGCGGTGATCACGCGGGAGCTTTACGACATGACCGGCGTTCTGCCGCTCCATCTGCCCTACATGACCGATCTCTGTTTCCGCTACGAGCGCTTCAAGGCGGCGCGGGTGGACCGGGCGCCGCAGGCGGCGTGAGGCGGCCTTTCGTGGAACGGCGAAGGCTCCCTGGTTGTCGGGGGCCTTCTCTCAGGATTTTGGGACACGGCCTCGACAATCGCACCTTTTCCCGCGTCATGCTTCGCCTTGGCTTGTCGACACAGAGATTTCAGGCGCGGGTGGCGAAGGGGCGCGATGGGGACGGATTTGACATTCGTCTTTGCAAGACACGGGGGCCAGCGGCCGTCCGAGGGTGGCGCGTCCCGCGGACTGTGCAGCGCGATTTATGGTGCCGACACCACGCGCGACTGGTCTAGAAAAGGCTGGCAGAGTGAGCGCCCGCCCATGGGGCGGACGGGCGCTGGCCCGGCGGTGCTCCGCACCTTGACTCCGGGCCATGAACGCCAGCCACAGGAGCCAATGCCGCGCGAGCGGCTTCGTCCATGGCCCCCTGGTTGCCGGGGGGCCATCCTTGCGGGCGGGATGGTTCAGGTCCGGGAACCGGGCCTCAGAGCATCTCGATGGCGAGGGCGATGCCCTGGCCGCCGCCGATGCACATGGTGATGAGCCCGCGCTTGCCGCCCGTCCGCTCAAGCTCGTAGAGCGCCTTGACGGTGACGATGGCGCCTGTTGCGCCCACCGGGTGGCCGAGTGCGATGGCGCCGCCATTGGGGTTCACCTTGGCCGCATCGATGCCGAGGCCCTTGTTGACCGCGAGCGCCTGGGCGGCGAAGGCCTCGTTGGCCTCGATCACGTCGAAATCGCCGATGGACAGGCCGGTCTTCTCCAGGAGCTTCTGCACGGCCGGGACCGGGCCGATCCCCATCACATCGGGCCGAACGCCGGAGATGGCGTAGCCCAGGATCTTCGCCTTGGGCTTGAGGCCCGCCTTGTCCGCCGCCTCGCCGGTCGCGAGCACGAGGGCGGCCGCGCCGTCATTGATGCCGCTGGCGTTTCCAGCCGTGACGGTGCCGTCCTTCTTGAACACGGTCTTGAGCGAGCCGAGCTTGTCGAGGGTGGTGGCCTTGGGGTGCTCGTCGGTGGCGAAATCGACCATGTCGCGCTTCACCTTCACCTGGACCGGCACGATCTGGCTCTTGAAGCGGCCCTCCTCGATGGCCTTGGCTGCGCGGTTCTGGCTTTCGAGCGCGAAGGCGTCCTGTTCGTCGCGGGTGATCTGGTGCTCGGCGGCGACGTTCTCCGCCGTCACTCCCATGTGGCCGGTGCCGAAGGGGCAGGTGAGTGCGCCAACCATCATATCGAGCGCCTTGGTGTCGCCCATCTTCTGGCCCCAGCGGGCGGCGGGAAGGGCGTAGGGGCCGCGCGACATGGCTTCCGCGCCACCGGCGAGACCGAACTCGGCGTCGCCGTTCGTGAGCGACTGGTAGACAGAGACGATGGCCTGCGCGCCGGAGCCGCAGAGCCGGTTCACGTTCATGGCCGGTGCGGTATCGGGGACGCCCGCCTCGATGGAGGCGGCACGCGAGAGATACATGTCGCGCGGTTCGGTGTTGATGACATGTCCGAAGACGACGGTGCCGATCTGGCCCCCTTTCACACCGGATCGTTCCAGCGCGGCCTTGGAGGCCGTCTTTGCCAGTTCGATGGGTGTGGTGTTTGCGAGCGATCCGCCGAAGGTTCCGATTGCGGTGCGTGCGCCGTCGAGTATTACGACTTCTTCCATTTTTTCCTCTCCCCGCCATAATTGGCACTTCACACTCGCGCGCGGGAAAGAATGTTTCAAGCGGACGTGAGCGGCGGGGGTGGGAAATGCGGTCGAATTGCCGGGAGATTGGGCGGATTCCGCTCAAATCGCGGATAAAGGCGTGACGGCAAGGCGCGGATAAATAAGGTGTATTCATGGCAGATCTTTTCGATTCTCTTCCGCAGCCGCGCGCGGAACGCCGCGAGACGCCCGATGCGCCCCGGCCGATCGGTCCACGCCCGCTGGCGGAGCGGCTTCGGCCCGCGAGCCTCGGGGACGTGGTGGGTCAGGATCACGTTCTGGGCCCGGAAGGGCCGCTGGGGCGGATGCTGGCGGCGGGCGAACTGGGTTCGATCATCTTCTGGGGGCCGCCGGGTGTGGGCAAGACCACCATCGCGCGGCTTCTGGCGGATGCGACCGAGATGGCCTTCGTGCAGCTCAGCGCAATCTTCAGCGGGGTGGCCGATCTCAAGAAGATCTTCGAGGCCGCGAAACTGCGCCATCGCAACGGGCGCGGCACGCTGCTGTTCGTCGACGAGATCCACCGTTTCAACAAGGCGCAGCAGGATGCCTTCCTGCCGCACATGGAAAGCGGGACGATCGTGCTGGTGGGGGCGACGACCGAGAACCCCTCCTTCGAGCTCAATGCCGCTCTGCTTTCGCGCGCGCGGGTGCTGACGCTCAACCGCCTGGACGAAGGCAGCCTCGCCCTCGTGCTGGAGCGGGCCGAGCGCGAACTGGGGCACGCGCTGCCACTGACGGATGCGGCACGGGAGACGCTGGTGGGGCTGGCGGACGGGGATGGGCGCTCGCTGCTCAACCTCGTGGAGCAGATCGCAGGTGATAGCGGTGAGCCGCTCGATCCGCCCGGACTGCTCAAGCGGGTGGCGCGGCGCGCGGCGGTCTACGACAAGTCGGGCGACGGGCACTACAACCTGATTTCGGCCTTGCACAAATCGGTGCGCGGATCGGACCCGGATGCCGCGCTCTACTGGCTGGCGCGGATGCTGAAGGGCGGCGAAGACCCGCGCTATCTCGCGCGGCGGATCACGCGCATGGCGGTGGAGGACATCGGGCTGGCCGATCCGCGGGCGCAGCGGGTCTGTCTCGACGCCTGGGAGACCTATGAGCGGCTGGGCTCGCCGGAGGGCGAGTTGGCGCTGGCGCAGGCGGTGATCTATCTCACGCTCGCGCCGAAATCGAACGCAGCCTATGCGGCCTACAAGGAGGCGATGAAAGCGGCCGGCGAGACCGGCTCGCTGGTGCCGCCGAAGCACATTCTCAACGCGCCGACGAAGCTGATGCGCGAAGAGGGCTACGGGGCGGGATACGTCTACGATCACAACACGGAAGAGGGCGTATCGGGGCAGAACTACTTCCCGGACGGCATGGAGCGGCAGGCCTTCTACCGCCCTACGGCGCGCGGGGAGGAGGCGGAAATGCGAAAGACGTTGTCCGGCATCAATGCTATAAGGAAGGATGTGACTGGGAAGATCTAGACTGTCCGTCCGGGGGATGGGGAATGTCGAGGTCATGTGGGGTTAGACAGAACGTCCGAATGTCTCTTGGTTTTGATGACGAGACCGCTTGTCTGGTGCGAATTGTCTTTGTCTGCGAGATCGTGGGGGATCTGAGCGGCGAGGCGGTGGACGCGCATCGCCGTGAATTGACATCCGACCCTCCGGAACCCGACCTGACCGGGCTGCTCCTGAGCCAGGGCAATCGGGTGTGCGGGGTGGTCGAGGGGCCTCAGGAAAGCGTGCTTGCCCATGTGGATCGGATCGCGGTCGACCGGAACCATCAGGTTTTGCGCGTTCTGGACGAGTCCCCCATCGAAACGCGACGGTTCGTCAACTGGACCACGACTGTCCTGCCCGCGGGGCTATCTGCAAAAAGTACTGATGAGATGACCGAAGAGTTTATTGAGTTCATATCGCGCAGGTTGTAGGATTTGTGAAAATTTCATGAATACACTCGAAATCCGCGTGATTCGGCTTCGGGTGCCGCAGTCTGGATCATGAACTCGGGCGAATTTTTCTATGGCCAGCACTCTTGGACGCGATACGGTTCTGCTTCGGCTGAGTTTCACTTCGCAGGTGAAGGGGAATGTGCCGGGGGCCGCGCTTGCGCGCGTCGAGCGGCAATCGAGCGCGCATAACCGCGACAATGATCTGACCGGTGAGCTGCATCTGCTCAACGGGCAGTTCCGGCAGGACATAGAGGGACCGAGATCGCTGCTCCTGCCGCTCGCGGCCCGTATCCTCGCCGATCCCAGGCATGAAAGCATCGAGATCGAAAGCTTCGGCCCGATCGAGGAGCGCCGGTTCAGGAATTGGCGGACCTTCGGATTCAACGGCTGCGCAGGCCGGAACCGCAACATGCGGGGCAGGACCGGCAATGTCTTCGAGATGCGGCCGGGCGCGGGGACGCGCCAGGGCGGCCACCGGACCCGAACCGGCCCGGCGATCCTTTTCCGGCTCTAGATCCGCCGCACCTGGCGTCCGCGCAAGTGCCGTTCCCCTGTCGGCTCCTTGACATTGGCCGCTATCCTGTGGCTCTGAGGGCCATCTTTCCACAAACCGGGGCAGGCACGATGCCAATCGCACTTCAGGTTGCTTTGGGCGGCGCAATCGGCGCGACCTGCCGGTACCTCCTTGCGGGCGCGATCACGCGCAGGCTGGGCGCGGGGTTTCCCTTCGGCACCTTGAGCGTGAACGTGATCGGGTCCCTGATCATGGGGGTCGCGCTCGTCTTCATCCTGCGGCGGACCGAGCTGGGACTGAACCATCTCGCGCCCTTCTTCATGACGGGTGTGCTTGGTGGTTTCACGACGTTCTCGGCCTTCTCGCTCGAGACCGTGCTCCTGTTCGAGCGCGGACGGGCGGATCTGGCCGCGGCCTACATCATCGGTTCGGTGATCCTGGCGGTGGGCGCTTTCGTGCTTCCGCTGGTGCTGCTCAAGGGGTGGATCGTCTCATGAGCGGTGTGCAGCAGGTCAGTGTTTCGGAAGACGATGCGGATCAGAGGCTCGACCGCTGGCTGCGCCGGTTGCATCCGCATGTCACGCAGGCGCGGATCGAGCGCATGTGCCGCAAGGGCGAATTGCGCGTCGATGGCGGGCGGGTGAAGGCCGCCACGCGGCTGGAAGCCGGGCAGGTGGTGCGCATTCCGCCTTTGCCCGAGGCGCCGGCACCAGTGAAGGCCGAGGCCCCGAAGATCTCCGCAAGGGACGCAGACGAGATCCGCGCGACGGTGATCTATCGTGATGAGCACATCCTGGCGCTCAACAAGCCCGCCGGTCTCGCGGTTCAGGGCGGATCGGGGCAGTCGCGGCATGTTGACGGGCTGGCGGAGGCGCTCAAGTTCGAGCGGGACGAGAAGCCGAAGCTGGTGCATCGGCTCGACAAGGACACATCCGGCGTTCTCCTGCTGGCGCGCACGGGCCGGGTCGCGGCGGGGCTGACCGCCGCTTTCCGGGCCCGCGAGACGCGCAAGATCTACTGGGCCGTGGTGGCGGGCGTGCCCTCGCCCCGGGCCGGCACGATCCGCTACGCGCTGGTGAAGGCGCCGGGGCATGGTCCGGGCGGTGCGGGCGAGAAGATGCTCTGCATCCATCCCGACGAGGTCAAGGCGTTCGAGGGGGCGAAGCGCGCGGTGACGGACTACACGATCATCGATGCGGCCGCCCAGCGGGCGGCCTGGGTCGCGCTCGTGCCTGTCACGGGGCGGACACACCAGTTGCGCGCGCATATGGCCGAGATCGGCAATCCGATCGTGGGCGACGGCAAATACGGCACCAATGCGCAGGAAAATCTCGGCTCGGGATGGGGCGCGCAGCTTGGCGGGCAGGTCAGTCGCAAGCTGCATCTGCATGCCCGGAGCCTGACGTTCCGGCATCCTGTCACCGGCAAGACGATCCGGATCGAGGCGAAACTCCCGGAGCACATGAACCGGACCTGGGACCTGTTCGGCTGGACGCCGTCCATGGCCCCGGACGATCCTTTTGAGGCGGAAGAATGAGCATACCCCGACTTGTCATCTTCGACATGGATGGCACCATCATCGACAGCCAGCAGGAGATCCTCGCGGCGATGTCTTCGGCCTTCACGCTTGCTGGCCACCCGCAGCCCACGCGCGAGGCGGTGCTTTCCATCGTGGGCCTGTCGCTGCCCGAGGCCATGATGACGCTGGCGCCGTATCTGAGCGAGGCGCAGGCGCTGGAACTGGCCGAGCTCTACAAGCACAGTTTCCTGAGCATGAAGGCCGAGGACGGCAACAAGCCGATGCCGCTCTATCCCGGCGTCATCGAGACGCTCGATGCGCTGGCCGCCGACCCCTGGACCACCATGGGGATCGCGACCGGAAAGGCGCGGCGGGGCCTCGACCGGGTCTTTTCGGTGCATGATCTTGCGGGATACTTCATGACGCTTCAGACCGCGGACAACCATCCCTCCAAGCCGCATCCCTCGATGGTGCTCGAGGCGATGCGCGAGGCGGGCTGCGCGCCGGAGCAGACGGTGATGGTGGGCGATACCGAGTTCGACATGGTGATGGCGCGCGAGGCCGGGGCACGGACCGTCGGAGTCAGCTGGGGCTATCACCCGCGCGAACGGCTCGCGGCGGCGGGCGCGGATGTCATCATCGATTCCTACAGCGAGCTTCCCGGCTCGCTCGCGATGCTCTGGAAGGCTGTCGGATGATCGGGCGCAAGCGGTTCTGGAAAGAGGTGAGCGTGGCGCCGCAGGACGCGGGCCAGGGGGTGTTCCTCGACGGCAGGCCGCTGCGCACGCCCGAGCAGAATGCGCTGTCCGTGCCGACGCGGGCCCTGGCGGAGGCCATCGCGGAGGAGTGGTCCGGCATCGAGGGGGAAATCCAGCCCGATACCCTGCCGTTCACCCGCGCGGCGAACACCGCGATCGATCGCGTTTCGGCCCGGCGCGACCCGGTGGTCGACATGCTCGCGGCCTATGGCGAGACCGACCTGCTCTGCTACCGGGCCGATGGGCCCGAGGCGTTGCAGGCGCGTCAGAGCGAGGCCTGGGACCCGTGGCTCGACTGGTCGCGGCGGGAGCTTTCCGCCCCCCTCCATGCGGTGGTGGGCGTGATGCACCAGCCGCAGCCTGCCGAGAGCCTCATAGCCCTGCGCGGCGCACTCGAGGCGCTCGACCCGTTCGAACTGACAGGCATCCACGATCTCGTGACGCTTTCGGGATCGCTCGTGCTCGGGCTTGCCGTGGCGAGGGACGCCATCGATGCGGACAGCGCCTGGGTGCTCTCGCGGCTCGACGAACTCTGGCAGATCGAGCAGTGGGGCGAGGATGCGGAAGCGGAGGCACTTGCGCGCCGGAAGTGGGAAGCCTTCCTGCGGGCGGAGCGTTTCCTCCAGCTCGTGCGGGGCTGAACTGGTCTACTGGTATTCCAGAGTGCCAAAAATAAGGGCATCCGCACGAATTTGCATCAATTATTAACTTTGAGTGAATAATTGGCGGGTGATCGAAAAAGATCTTGCTTGACCTGAGTCACAATTGCCTGAACCTTTACGCCCGATGTGAACTTCGCCTCGAAACGTGGTATGTTTACACAAGAAAAGAGGGCGCTCACTGGGGGCGTCCGCGTGCACATAGGGTGACGGATGAAGAAACTTCTGCTTTCGGCAAGCGCAATCGCGGCCGTGATGGTTGGCGGTGCGGCAGGGGCTGCAACGCTTGACGACGTGAAGGAACGCGGCACGCTGATCTGTGGTGTGAACACCGGTCTGGTGGGTTTCGCGGCTCCGGACGAAAACGGCTACTGGGAAGGTTTCGACGTCGGTTACTGCCGGGCGATGGCCGCTGCGGTTCTGGGTGATCCGGAGGCGATCGAGTTCGTCTCGCTCACCGGCAAGACGCGCTTCACCTCGCTGGCCTCGGGCGAGATCGACGTGCTCTCGCGCAACACCACCTGGACCTACACACGCGACGTGGACCTGAAGTTCACTTTCGCGGGTGTGAACTACTACGACGGTCAGGGCTTCATCGTTCCCAAGGAACTTGGGGTCGAGTCGGCCATGGATCTCGACGGGGCGACCGTCTGCATCCAGACCGGCACCACGACCGAGCTCAACCTCGCCGACTTCTTCCGCAAGAACGGCATGAGCTACGAGCCGGTGCCGATCGAGACCAGCAACGAGGCACAGCAGCAGTATCTCTCGGGCGCCTGCGACACCTACACCACCGATGCCTCCGGCCTTGCTGCCGTGCGTGCGAGCTTCGCCTCGCCGGGGGATCACATGATCCTGCCCGAGATCATCTCCAAGGAGCCGCTCGGACCGCTCGTGCGCCAGGGCGACGATCAGTGGGCCGATATCGCCCGCTGGACGCTCAATGCGATGATCGCGGCGGAAGAGCTCGGCGTCACCTCGGAGAATGTCGAACAGATGGCCGAGGGCACCGAGAGCCCGGAGATCAACCGTCTGCTCGGCACCGAGGATCAGCTCGGCGCGATGCTCGGCCTCGAGGCCGACTGGGCCAAGAACGTCATCATGGCTGTCGGCAACTACGGCGAGCTCTTCGACTCGACGATAGGAGAAGGCACAGAGGTCGGTCTGGCGCGCGGCCTGAACGCGCAGTGGATCGACGGCGGCCTGCTCTACGCTCCGCCCTTCCGTTGATCTGAACGGGCGCGGGAGGCAGCGGCTTTGCGCCTCGGCCTTCCCGCGCCCATTCGTCCTGCGAGGGCCCCCCGATGACGACAACCGACGAGATGCCCGCGGCGGGCGCATTCCGCCCCAGCATGCTCATCTACGATTCCCGCTACCGGTCCGTGACGATCCAGATCATCGCGCTGATCGGGTTTCTCGTCCTTTTCGGCTGGCTCGTCTCGAACACGATCGAGAACCTCAGCGCACTGGGCAAGCCGATCGCCTTCGGTTTCCTGTGGGAATCGGCCGGCTACGACATCAACCAGCGGCTTCTGGAATACGACTCCCAGGATAGCCACTGGCGCGCCGCCTTCATCGGGCTGCTCAACACGCTTCTAATCGCCATTCTCGGCTGCATCGCCGCCACGATTGTCGGGGTGATGGTCGGTGTCGCGCGGCTTTCGAGCAACTGGCTCGTCGCCCGCCTCATGTCGATCTATGTCGAGATGTTCCGCAACGTGCCGGTTCTGCTCTGGATCGTCTTTACCATGGCGATCCTGATCGAGACGCTGCCCGCGCCACGCGCGTTTCGCGGTGAGGATGCAACGGCGTCCATGCTGCTGAGCGACAGTGTCGCGATCACCAACCGCGGTGTCTACGTCCCCGAGCCGCTCTTCAGCCGCAGCCTGGGCGACATCCCCGTGTTCGGCGGGCTTTTCGAGGTGAGCCTCGATCTTCTGGCCATTCTCGCGGTGCTCGGTGCGGGGCTCTATGCCGCGCGCCTCGTGCGCCGGCGCGCCGATGCGATCCAGAACCGGACCGGGGAACGCCCCGTGACCTGGTATCTTCGTCTCGGTCTTGTGGTCGTGCCTCTGGCTGCGGTGCTGATCGCGCTCGGATTTCATCTCGGCTATCCGGCGCTCAAGGGATTCAATTTCCAGGGCGGCATCCATCTGCGCAATTCGCTGATCGCCCTCTGGCTTGCGCTCTCGCTCTACACGGCCGCCTTCATCGCCGAGATCGTGCGTGCAGGCATTCTCGCGGTATCGAAGGGCCAATCGGAGGCCGCGGCCGCGCTCGGCCTGAGGCCCGACCGGATCATGAAGCTGGTCGTCCTGCCCCAGGCCTTGCGGGTGATCGTGCCGCCGCTGATCTCGCAATACCTCAACCTGACGAAGAACTCCTCGCTTGCGATTGCCGTGGGCTACATGGATCTGACCGGGACGCTGATGGGGATCACGCTGAACCAGACCGGGCGCGAGCTCGAGACGGTGATGATGGGGATGCTGGTCTACCTGCTGATCTCGCTGTCGATCTCGGGCGTCATGAACCTCTACAACAGTTCCGTAAAGCTCAAGGAGCGTTGAGATGCAGGATCTGAGCTACGTCCGCACTGAGATGGTTCCGGAACAGGAACCGCCCGCCAGCGCCGTTGGGCTGTTCGGCTGGATGCGTGCGAACCTGTTCTCCGGGCCGCGCGACATCATCCTGACACTGGTTTCGCTCTATGTGATCTATGCCATCGGCTCGGAGGTGCTCGCCTGGTCGTTGCAGGATACGTGGGGTGCCACATCGCTGAGGGAATGCCGCGAGATCATTGCCGCAAGGCTCGGCCCGGACGCGCATGGAGCCTGCTGGGGGGTGATCCGCGAGCGTTACCCGCAGATGCTCTTCGGCTTCTATCCCAGCGAGTATTACTGGCGGCCGATCCTCGCGCTGGTGCTGCTTTTCGTGGCGCTGGCGCCGGTGCTGTTTTCCTCCGTGCCGCGTGGCTTGCGGTATTTCTCGCCCTTCTATCCGTTCATTGGCGCCTTCCTGCTCTGGGGCGGGTCGATCTGGCTGCCGCTTGCGGCGCTGGCGGGTTTCGTAATCGGATACCTTGCGCTGAACGCGGTCGGGTCTCGTTTCGGAACGCTGGCGGGAACCATCGCCTGCGTGCTGGCCGCGGTGGCGTGGTGGCTCTTTCTCGCCGGCCCGGTGGCTTCAGGTCTCCAGTCGATCGTGCCACTGGGGCTGGATGCGGTCCAGAGCCGGGCCTTCGGCGGGTTCATGCTCTCGATCACCATCGGGGTGGTCGCCATCGGCGCGTCGCTGCCGCTTGGTATTCTCCTGGCGCTCGGGCGTCAGTCGGACCTGCTGATCGTCCGCGGCCTCGCCATCGGTTTCATCGAGTTCATCCGCGGCGTGCCGCTCATCACGCTGCTTTTCGTCGCCTCCACGCTGCTCAACATCTTCATGCCACCGGGCACCAATTTCGACATCATCCTGCGCGTGATCATCATGGTGACGCTCTTTGCCTCGGCCTACATGGCGGAGGTGATCCGTGGCGGGCTTGCCGCATTGCCGCGCGGGCAGTACGAGGCGGCGGATTCGCTGGGCCTCGACTACTGGAAGGCGCAGCGGCTGATCATCATGCCGCAGGCGCTGAAGATCTCGATCCCCGGTATCGTCTCGACCTTCATCGGCGTCTTCAAGGACACGACGCTTGTTTCGATCATCGGTCTGCTCGATCCGCTGGGACTGACGAAATCCATTCTGGCCGATCAGGACTGGAACGGAATCGTGTGGGAGCTTTACGGTTTCATTGCCTTGCTCTTCTTCGTGTTCTGCTTTTCCATGTCCCGCTATTCGATGCATCTGGAGCGCAGGCTTCAGACCGGCCACCGCTGAGGAGCCCGATCCATGACCGAACCCGCCCATGAGATAACCGTAGATCGGGAGGTTGACCGAAACCAGATGACGGTTTCGGACGAGATCGCCATCGAGATCTCGGGCATGAACAAGTGGTATGGCCAGTTTCACGTGCTGCGCGATATCGACCTGACGGTGTATCGGGGCGAACGCATCGTGATCTGCGGTCCGTCGGGGTCGGGCAAGTCGACGCTGATCCGCTGCATCAACCGTCTGGAAGAGCACCAGAAGGGCAAGATCGTCGTTGACGGGACCGAGCTCACCTCGGATCTGAAGAACATCGACAAGATCCGCTCCGAGGTTGGCATGTGCTTCCAGCACTTCAACCTTTTCCCGCATCTCACGATCCTGGAGAACTGCACGCTGGCGCCGATCTGGGTCCGCAAGGTACCCCGGAAAGAGGCCGAGGAAACGGCGATGCATTACCTCGAGAAGGTGAAGATCCCCGAACAGGCCAACAAGTATCCCGGCCAGCTTTCGGGGGGGCAGCAACAGCGCGTGGCCATTGCGCGCTCGCTTTGCATGAAGCCCAAGATCATGCTTTTCGACGAGCCGACCTCGGCGCTCGATCCGGAGATGATCAAGGAAGTGCTCGAGACGATGATCGAACTGGCGGAAGAGGGCATGACCATGCTCTGCGTGACCCACGAGATGGGCTTCGCGCGGCAGGTCGCCAACCGTGTGATCTTCATGGATGCCGGGCAGATCGTCGAACAGAATGCGCCCGAGCCCTTCTTCAACAATCCGCAATCGGACAGGACGAAGCTTTTCCTGAGCCAGATCCTCGGGCATTAGCCCGGGTTGAAGGAGCCGGGGCCGGCGCATGTGCCCTGGTGGTTTGAAGCAAATGGTGCGGCCCTTTGGCCGCATTGCATTTTCCCCCGCCTGTTGGCGGGGCCCGGATCAAGATCCAAGGATCTTGATCCCACCTGCTCGATAGGACTTCTGCTTATATGAAATCCTTCGATGTCCAGGCGCGGGGCCGGCCCCCGCGCGTGATGTTTGGACGGGTCAGGCGCGCTTGACCGAGACATTCTGCGACACGAGTTCGGACATGCCATGGATGTTCATGAAGGCCACATCCGCCGCATCGCGCCCCACGCCGATCACCGCCATTTCGTCTGCCTGCGCCATGCCGGTCGGATCGACGAGGTGCCACGCGCCGCCGAGGTAGACTTCGGCCACCGCATGGAAATCCGGCGGCTCGACCGAGGGCGCGTAGACGCTGGCGAACCGGGCCGGGATGTCGGCGGCGCGGGCCAGCGCGATCAGAACATGGGCATAGTCGCGGCAGATGCCCTGGCGGGCGAGATAGGTGTCTGAGGCCATCGTGTTCTCGTCGCTCACGCCCGGCACGTAATCGAGGTGTTCCTCGATCCAGTCGCGGCAGGCCGCAATGAGCGCGCCGCCCGACAGGCCCTCGAAGTTCTGTTCGAGGATCTTGACGAAGCGGCTGGGCACGCAATAGCGCGAAGGCATCAGGTATTTGACGATCTCGCCGGGCAGGTCGGGAAGGTGCGGCGCCTCGAACTGCGCCAGATCCGCTGCGGTCCGGTTGAGGTCGACCTTCGCCGTGTAGGTGGCATTGAAGGTTTCCCCCGCTTCGATCCAGGACCGCTCGCCCACCGCCTCTTCGGCGGGAACCCGGGTTTCGCTGAGCGCGTCGGGCACGGTCAGCTCGCTTGTCAGAACCGTCTGTTCGGGGAGGCTGGCCGCCTCGATCTGGAGGAGGATGGTGGTCGGGCCGGGCCCGAGCTTGTATTCGAGTGTGGTCTCGATCTGAAGTTGCACGATCTGCCTTTCGCAAATGTTATGTGGCCGGCACACCCGAGAACGGAGGCGGGCTCCGCCGGGTGATGCGCCGGTTCAGGTCCATGTTGCAATGCCGCAAGGGGCGTGGAAGTTCCGGTTCAGTCGGGCGCGTCTTCCAGTAATTTGGGCACGATGAAGGCCGTGAGCCGTCCCGTTCCCCAGCCGATCTCTCGCCACGCGCTGCACTCGAAGTCGATCACCGAGACGGCCGAGGTCGGATAGCGGTCGAACTCGCTGTTGCGTGGGGTTTCCGCAAGCAAGCGGCGGGCAAAATCGCCGATACCCGGCTGGTGGCCCAGCATGAGGACGCAATCGGGGTCTGACGCGCCGCGCAGGCTCGACCGCATCGTGGTCGAGGATGCGTGGTAGAGTGCGCTCTGGAACTCCGCGGGGCAGGCGGGCACCTCGCCGCTGACACCGTCCCAAGTTTCGCGGGTGCGAAGGGCGCTGGAGACAAGCGCCAACTGTGGCAGGTATCCTTCCCGCGCCAGCCATTTTCCGATGGCCGGTGCATTCCGGCGGCCGCGCTTGTTCAGCGGCCGCTCGATGTCGGCCTGTCCGGGGTCGGACCAGCTGGACTTGGCATGGCGCATCAGGATCAGGCGTTTCATGTCACCTCCCTCTCACGATCACGCCCGCTTGAAAAGCCCGATTGCGCTTCAGTCGCGGCGAAAGGGCAGAAGGAGGCTCCACCCGAGGCGGCTGGGGCGGTCGTCACGCCATGAAAGGCCGGTTTCCATGCCGAGATGGCCGTTGCGGGGCTGGGCGCGGTAGGTGCCGAAGAGGCGGTCCCAGATCGAGAGCGAAAAGCCGTAGTTGTTATCGTGCTCGTCGCGGTGGATGGAGTGGTGGACGCGGTGCATGTCCGGTGTCACCACGACCTTGCGCAGGAGCGCGTCCACGCGGGGTGAGAGCGCGAGGTTGGCGTGGTTGAACATTGCCATGCCGTTGAGGAGGATCTCGAACAGGATCACGGCCAGCGCGGGGGGGCCGAGGACGTAGACGGCCCCGATCTTGAGGCCCATGGAGAGGGCGATCTCCACGGGGTGGAAACGTACGGCCGTTGTGACGTCGATGTCGAGATCGGCATGGTGCACGCGATGCAGCCGCCAGAGCAGCGGAACCTTGTGGGTGACGAGGTGCTGCGCCCAGATCAGCAGATCGAGCAGCAGGATCGAGATCACGACTTCGACCACGGGTGGCCAGGCGAGGGCGTTGAAGAGCCCCCAGCCGCGCGCCTCCGCGTCAATCGCAGCTCCGACCGCGAGGAGGGGGATCGCGATCGCCACGAGCCGCAGTGTGAGGCCATCGGCGATGACGATGCTCCAGTTGGTGAACCAGCGCGCGCGGCGCGGCTGGCTTCGGGCGCGGCGCGGCAACAGGGTTTCGACCGCGGCCAGCAGGGTGAAGAGGGCCAGGAACACCCCGAGCCGGATCAGAGCCTCATTTTCCATGAGGTGAAATTGGCGGTTTGCCGAGCGAGATCAAATCACTTTCGGACGATGAGGGTTCCGGCTCCGTCCTCGGTGAAGAGCTCGAGCAGGACCGCGTGGTCCTTGCGGCCATTGAGAATGACCACGGCATTCACACCGCCCTCGATGGCATCGAGCGCGGTCTGGGTCTTGGGGATCATGCCGCCCGAGATCACGCCGCTCAATGTCATGTCGCGGACCTCCTGCGCGGTGATCTCGCTGATGACCTCGCCGGCTTCGTTCTTCACGCCATCGACATCGGTGAGCAGGAGCAGGCGGTCGGCTTCCATGGCCGCCGCGATCGCACCCGCGGCGGTGTCGCCATTGACGTTGAAGGTCTCGCCCTTGCGGCCCATGCCCACGGGCGCAACCACGGGGATGAAATCGGAGCCGACGAAGCCCAGCAGCAGGTCGGGGTTGATCTCCACCGGCCTGCCGACGAAGCCGAGATCCACGACCGTTTCCACCCCGTCGCGCATGACGGTCTTGAGGTCCTTCTCGCAGATCATCAGATGGGCGTCCTTGCCCGAGAGCCCCACGGCCTGGCCGCCTTCGGCATTGATGGCCTGGACGATGGCCTTGTTGATCCGGCCCGCGAGGACCATCTCGACGACCTCGACCACCTCGGCATTGCTCACGCGTTTGCCGTCGATGAACTCGGACGGGATCTTGAGCCGCTCGAGCATCTCGTTGATCATCGGTCCGCCGCCATGCACGATGACGGGGTGGACGTTGCACTGCTTCATCAGGACGACGTCGCGGGCGAAGCGCTTCATCGCCTCCGCGTCCCCCATGGCGTGGCCGCCGAACTTGATGAGAATGGTCGAGCCGTCGTAGCGCTGCAGGTAGGGCAGGGCTTCGGAAAGCGTCTGGGCGGCGAGGAAATTCTCGCGCTCGCGGCCGGGCGACTTCTTCACTTTGTCGGTCTTCATGGCGGTCTCCGGCAGCTTGCGACGCTCTGTGACTTGCGCTCTGGATGTTCGGGGATACAGTCACAGAAAAACGGAGGCAAGAGATGAGCAAGCCAACATGTCTCGCATTGATCGCGGCGACCCTGGTTCTTGGAGCCTGCGCACCGCCGCCCGGTCCGGTGAGGGTGGAACCCGTTCCTGTGCCGGCGGCGAAGCCCGTGGCCCCGACCCTGGTTCCGGCACCCGCGCACGCACCGGGGGCACGCTGAGCCGGGCCCCGATCCGGGGCAGGACCTGAAACTGGGAGGAGAGAATGGGTGTGAGGATCACGGGGGCGATGCTGGCCGTCGGGCTGGCGGTCACGGCCTGCGCGCCGCAGCCGGTCTCCCAGGAGCCCGGCGCGAACGCGGGCAGCGATTATTGCGTCGGGCTCTACCAGCGCCTCGATTTCGCGAAGCAGCTGATGTCGACCCCGACCGGGGTTCGGGACAATGCGACGATACCGCCCACGCTCCGCACCCATATCGCCGCCCTGCAGCAGTACAAGTGCCTGACGCGGCCTGACGATCTGCGGTTGGCGGAGGAGGCGCCGGGGATCGAGAATTCCGGCGCGGCCATCGATCCGGTCACGATCCATGTGGGCGCGGTGACAGACATGGCGGCCGACGCGAATGCGCGCGAATTCTTCGAGAGCCGGGGCATCAAGACGCTGTCGGTCGGTCAGCCCGGACTGGGGCGGCGGATCTATATCGGGGCCTTCACGACTGCGGGAGGCCGCGATTCCGCCCTCGCACTTGCGCGTCAGGCCGGGTTCAACTGGCCCTATGTCATTACGTATGGGCCTTACATGCGGCCCTGAGGAGCCGAGATGTCGCGATACCAGAAGACGCTGACCGCCACCTGTCTCGTGGGGGCGGTCGGTCTCATGCTTGCCGCCTGCGCCGGGGCACCGCCGCAGGAATTCGGGGACCCTGCCACCTGCCGGGAGGCCTACCGGCAGTATGACAAGGCGTTGCGGAATGCCGGGCCTTCGGGGCGCCAGCAGCTGACGCCGGGTTCGACGGTGGACCGGACCGGGCAGCGGCTCATCACCAGCGGTTGCATCACGCGGCAGCACGATATTGCGGGGCTCGACACGAAAGCCGAGGCGCTCCAGCCCTTCGAGATCCGGAACTCCGGCGCGCCTGTGCGCGGGGCCGCGGTTCACGCCGGGATCGTGGATGGCTTCTCCACCCAGGCGCAGGTCTCGCAGTTCTTCGCCTCGCTCGGCTACAGGACACGCAGCATCGGCGCGCAGGGTGTCGGACGGCGGATCTATATCGGACCGTTTTCCAGCGAAGGTGCCATGGAGCAGGCCGTCGACGTGGCGCGGCAGGCGGGTTTCGTCAGCCCCTATGTGTCCGACAGGAAGTATTGACGCCGGTCAGGCCATGCCTGCGACGGTTGCGCGCAGGGTGGCCAGGCCCGATCCGGTCTGGGACGAGGTGACGATGATTTCGGGGTAGGCGGCGACGTGCCTGGCGAGCTTCGTCTTCGTTGCTTCGATGACCTTGTCCAACTCGCCCGCCTTCGGCTTGTCGGCCTTGGTGAGCACGACCTGGAAGGTGACGGCCGAGCGATCGAGCAGTTCCATGATCTCGGTATCAACGGCCTTGATGCCGTGGCGCGCATCGACCAGCACGAAGGCACGGCGCAGCGTCGCGCGCCCGGAGAGATACGCCTTCAGCAGCGCCTGCCATTTCTCGACCACGGGTTTTGGCGCTTCCGCGAAGCCATAGCCGGGCAGGTCCACGAGGTAATGCGTTTCGCCGAGTTCGAAGAAGTTGATTTCCTGGGTGCGACCGGGGGTGTTGGAGGCCCGCGCCAGTGCCTTGCGGCCCGTGAGCGCGTTGATGAGGCTGGACTTGCCGACATTCGAGCGGCCCGCGAAGCAGACCTCGAGGCGGTCTGGCGCGGGCAGGCCGTCCATAGCGACGACACCCTTGAGGAAATCGCAGGGGCCGGCGAAGAGCTTGCGCCCGGTCTCCGATGCGAACTGGTCCGGTTCCGGGGCGATGGTGAAGGACATCTTCATGTCAGGGCTGCTCTTTCCAGTGCGGGCAGGTCGGCGCCGCGAATCGCGTCGAGGCTGGCGGTGATCTTGGCGATCGGCCAGTCCCACCAGGCTATCTCGCAAAGGCGGTCGATGGTGGTTTCGTCAAAGCGGCGGCGGACGACGCGGGCCGGGTTTCCTGCAACCACCGCATAGGGCGGCACGTCCTGCGTGACGACGCTGCGCGCGGCGATGATGGCGCCGGGGCCGATGGTGACACCGGGCATCAGCACCGCTTCGGTGCCGATCCAGCTGTCCGCGCCGATCACCGTGTCGCCCTTGTAGCCGGCTTCCCATGTGGCGGGATCGAAGCCCTGCTCCCAGCCGTGGCCGAAAATGTTGAAGGGGAATGTGGAAAAGCCGGTCATCGCGTGGGTGCCGCCGTTCATGAAGATCTTCACGCCGGTGGCGATGGCGACGAAGCGGCCTATGACGAGACGGTCCCCGATGAAGTCGTAGTGGTGGAGGACGTTCTTTTCGAAGAACTCCGTGGCATCATCCGGATCGTCGTAATAGCTGAACTCGCCCACATCGACATTCGCAAGCCCTTCGGCAAGGGGGCGCAGGAAGACCACGCGCGGAAAGCCGGGCATGGGATGAAGCGTGTCGGGGGAGGGGCCGGTCATGCCAGGACCGCGGTGTCGTGAACCGCAACCTCGCCGCTTTCGGTCACCTGCGCGTAGACACCGAATTCGGAATGGCCGAAATCCTGGTCGAGCAGCCCGAGCGTGTCCACGTCGATCTTGCCAGTGTCGGGGTTCGCGGCGGTGGCCATGCAGCGGGTGATCGGCTCGCGCACGAGGAACGTCGCGCTTCCGATGCGGATCTCCTTGCCCACGAGATCGAACTCCGCCCAGGTCTCCAGCCCGTCGAGCCAGATATTGCCGCGAAACCGTTCCTCCGAGAGCCGGCGCCCGGCCTTTGCCTCGAGCGCGCGCAGGCTTGCCTGGTTGAGAATCGCCACGGACGGGAAGGAACTGTCGGTCATGCCCGCGTCCCTTGTGCGGACCACGGCCCTGGGGAGCGCCCGGCCGGGGTTGGACAAGGGCGTGACCCAGGCGATCAGGCGCGCTGCGTCCTCCGCATTGTCGGGGCAGATCTCTATCGGTTCGGCATCCGGGTGAGTGAGCCGGATGCGGCGTTCGCTTTCATCCGTTTCGGCGCGGATCGCCATGAGACCGGGCGATTTGGCACCGCGGCTGAAGTTGTTGCAATTCACCCAGCCGACAGCTTCATCGGTCGCCACTTTCGAGGCTTCGTGCGCGATGGCCCAGATCCTGTCCCACGGCATGGTCTGTCCCGCCTCGAAGCGGGACGACTGCACGGCCTCGACGCCGTGGGCCTTGATCGGGTGCCGCCAGAGACTGGCGACATGGGCCCGGATCACGGCGGCGGCCTCGTTCACGGCTGATCAGCCTCTTTCTTCTTGTGAGGCAGGATGTTGCCGAGGATGTCCGGCTTCACGCCCTGGCTGCGCATGATGATATACTGCTGGGTGAAGGTGATGATGTTGTTGAACACCCAGTAGATCACGAGGCCGGAGGCGAACTGGCCCAGCATGAACATGAAGATCCAGGGCATCCAGTTGAAGATCATCGCCTGGGTCTTGTCCGTGGGCGCCGGGTTCAACTTCATCTGGAGCCACATGGAAGCACCCATGAGGACCGGCCAGACACCGATGGAGATGATGGCGAAGAAGCTGGTTGCGTCCGGAGCACCCCAGGGCAGCAGGCCGAAGAGGTTCAGGATCGAGGTCGGGTCAGGCGCGCTGAGGTCCTGGATCCAGCCGAAGAACGGCGCGTGACGCAGTTCCAGCGTGACGAAGATCACCTTGTAGAGCGAGAAGAAGATCGGGATCTGCAACAGGATCGGCAGACAGCCTGCAGCCGGATTGACCTTCTCGCGCTTGTAGAGGGCCATGACCTCCTGCTGCATCTTCATCCGGTCCTCGCCGGCGCTTTCCTTGATCTTCTCCATCTCGGGCTGAAGCAGCTTCATCTTCGACATGGAGACGTAGGACTTGTAGGCAAGCGGGAAGAGCAGGGCCTTGATGAGCAGCGTCAGGCAGATGATCGCCACGCCCATGTTGCCGAGCCAGCTGTTGAGGTAGTGCAGCGCGATGAAGATCGGCTTGGTGAGGAAGAAGAACCAGCCCCAGTCGATCGAATCCACGAAGCGGTCGATCCCGAGCGTGTTCTGGTAGTAGCGGATCTCTTCCCATTCCTTGGGCCCGGCGAAGAGGTAGCTGCTGCTCTCCACGGTCGTGCCCGGTGCGACGCTCTGGACCGGCAGGCGCATGTCGGTCTGGAAGGTGTTCGTCGCCTGGGTGTATTTCGTGACGGCGGTGAAGGCCTGTCCGGGCGAGGGAACCAGCGTCGACATCCAGTAGTGGTCGGTGAAGCCGATCCAGCCGTTGGCTTCGATCTGCTTGCGCTCGGCGGCGGCGCGCTCGGCCGGATCGACGGCGAAATCCTCGACATCGTCGTAATCGATCTCGGAAAGCTCGCCATCGGCCATTTCGATGACGCCCTCGTGAAGAATGTAGAAGTTCTTCAGGTTCTGCGGGATTCCGTGCCGGGCAATGATGCCGTAGGGGGCGACGCGCACTTCCGAGCCGGTGGTGTTCTCCACCGACTGGGTCATGGTGAACATGTATTCGTCATCGACCGAGATCACGCGGCGGAAGATGAGGCCCTGGCCATTGTCCCAGACCAGCGTGACGGGGCTGTCTTCGCTCAGAAGGTCGCCCTCCTCGACTTCCCATTCGGTCGTCGGGCCTGGAACGGCGTCGAAGGACAGTCCGCCGCCCGGCGCCCAGCCGTAGAGCGCATAGTAAGCGTCATTCGCGCCGGCGGGCGAGAAGAGCGTCACGTCCGGAGAATTCTGTTCTATCGTAACGTGATAGTCGAGAAAGCTCAGGTCGTCGATGCGGCCACCGGTCAGGGAGAGCGAGCCGGTGAGCTTGTTCGTCTCGATCGGAACGCGCGGCGCGCGCTCAAGTGCAGCCGCCCGGCTCACGGTTTCCGAGGCCCCGATCTGGGGCGCGGTTTCGCCCCCTTCGGCGGCAGGCGTCGTGATCCCGTCGGCGGTCTGGACCGTTTCGGTCGGGGCAGGCTGGGGCGCCTGCTCGGGCGGCGGGAAAAGCAAAAACCAGACGAGGATGACTGCGAAGCTGAGCGCGGTCGCCAGGATCAGGTTTCTGTTCTGGTCGTCCATGTGAACGGCTCCGGTCAGATCTTAGAATTCCGACTGGGGTTCAACAGGTGCAGGCGCGAAACGTCAAGGTATATTCGGATCGAGGAAAGCGGAGTTGTCCGGTTCCTCCTCCGGCTGGGCCGCTTCGCAATGGGAGCGGAGCCAGTCGAAGGTCGCCTCGAGGGACATCGGCTTGGCGATCTTGTAGCCCTGGCCGAAATCGCACCCCAGCTGCTTCAGCATGTCCTGCGCTTCCTGGGTTTCGATGCCTTCGGCGAGGGTGGAGATGCCGAGCGCGCGGGCCATGGCGATCATGGAGGAGGTGAGCTGTTGCTGCTCGCTCGAGGTCTCGATGCCGAGCACGAAGCTGCGGTCGATCTTGATGCGGTTAACCATGAAGCGTCTGAGGTTCGAGATCGACGCGTGCCCGGTGCCGAAATCGTCCAGTTCGATCATGAAGCCCGCCGAGGCGAGGCCGCGCAGGTTGCGCACCACCATATCGGCATCGCTCTTGATGAGCACCGTTTCGAGCACTTCGATGGAGAGCCTGTCGGGATCGACATCGAACCGCTCGGTGTCCCATTTGATCTTCTCGATCAGGCGCGGGTTGCGCAGCTGGGCGAGGGCGAAGTTGACCCCCACCTTGGGCACCGGAATGCCCGCGGCGTCCCAGGCGGTGAGCGCTTCGAGGGAGCGGGTGAGCACGACCTCTCCGAGGCGCTCGGTCAGGTCGGTCTGCTCGGCGAGATCGAGGAAGGCGGCAGGCGTGAGGAGGCCATCGCGAGGGTGTTCCCAGCGCACCAGTGCCTCGAAGCCTGCGAGCGTGTTGTTCGTGAGGTCGATCTGCGGCTGGAAGAAGGCGATGATCTCGCCATGTTCGAGGCCGTGGACGAGTTCGGCGTAGAGCGTTTCGCGCCGTTTCACCTCTTCGCGCTGTTCGGGGTTGAAGTAGCGAATCAGCCCCGCATTCTCGGCCTGGGCCTCGCTGAGCGCGATGGCGGCATTGGCGAGGATCAGGTCGGGGTCGGCTTCGTCGTCAGACATGAGCGTGATGCCGATGCTGCAGCTGAGCTGCTTCGCGCCACCCCGGACCGAGAAGGGTTTCGTGAGCACGGCCTGCAATCTCTGCGCGATGGTGGCGACCGAGTGGCCATCGGCCAGTTCACCGGTCACCACGACGAAGTCGTCATTGCCGAGATAGGCGGCGAAATCGCCGGCACGGAGGGTCTGCTGGATGCGGCGTGCCGCGATACGGAGCACCTCCTCGATCACGCGCGTCCCGAGCGTCTCGCGCAGGACCTTGAAGCGGTCGAAATCGATCCGCAGCACCGCCGTTTGCGTGCCGCGGCGCTCCTCACCGGCGACGAGCCGGGAGATATAGGCGTGCAGGTAGGCCCCGTTGGGCATTCCGGTCAGCGGATCGTGCAGGAGCCGGAACCGGTTTTCGCGTTCGTTTTCGTAGGACTTGGCGACCCATTCGCGGATGCTGCGGCGGGCCGGTCGGATCACCATCAGGAAGACGCAGCCCAGGGCTGTGAGCTGTGTCGCGATTGAAACTCCGACGGTCCAGAGGCTGCTTCGATGCCGCAGGTCCGCATGGGCCCGATCGGTGACGGCAATGAGGTCAAGGGCGGGGAGGATCTCGTTCTCGATCCTGCCGGATAGGGCCTGGGCGGCCTCGAGGCTGGGCGGGTCTATCCGGGCGAGGTCGAGACCCTGCGTCACGACCGCATCTATGGCCACAGACAGTTCGGCGTCGCCGGGCATCGGGGGCTCGGAGCCAAAGCCGAGAAAGGCGCCCGTACCGCCGATCTCCTCCCTGTTCAGCATTTCCCGGCGGCGGTCTTCCGTGGTCGCGAGCCGCTCGACATCCCAGGCAAGCCGCGTGCGGGTCTTTCGGCTTTCGGAACCGTCCGCGACGAGGACGAGCCGGTCAATCGTCGTGATCACGGTGCGCGCGGCGGCGGCCTCGTTGGCGCTGGCCAGCGCCATCTCGTTGGCTTGCTGCTGGTTGTAGAGTGCGCGGCCGATCGCGAGGTGGGACAAGAGGAACGCCGCGAGGCACACGGTCACGAGGACCATGGTGACTCGTTGAAACTGCCGGTCCGGTGCGAGGCCCGGAGGGGAATTCGCTTGCGACGTCATGGAGATGAGCGTAGCGCATTTTCCGCGAGCCATTCGTTAACCCCGCGTCGATGCGAGGGAAGAAATCGCCGAAAATTTTAGCTAAATCCTGCGTGCATCTCTTGAGGGTAGCGCCAGGACCTATAACGCGCTGAAATCGAAGAGATTCGGATCGAGAAGGTGGCTCGGGTTCGCCTGGGTGAGCGCGCGGAAAATGATCTGCCGGCGACCGGGGGAGCGGGTCTCCCACTCATCCACCATGCGTTTGATCTGCAACCTTTGAAGACCGTCCTGGCTGCCGCAGAGATTGCACGGAATGATGGGGTAATTCATCGAGCGGGCGAACTTCTCGCAATCGGCTTCCGCGACATGGGCAAGCGGACGCATTACGTAGACATCGCCTTCGTCGTTCAGCAGTTTCGGTGGCATTGCCGCGAGCTTTCCGCCGTGGAAGAGGTTGAGCAGGAAGGTCTCGATGATGTCGTCGCGGTGGTGGCCGAGCACGATGGCCTGGCAGCCCTCTTCGCGGGCGATCCGGTAGAGATGGCCACGCCGGAGCCGGGAACAGAGCGCGCAGTAGGTCTTGGCCTCAGGCACCTTGTCGGTGACGATGGAATAGGTGTCCTGATACTCGATGCGGTGCGGAACGCCCATGTTTTCAAGGAATTGCGGCAAGACGGTGGCCGGAAAACCGGGCTGGCCCTGGTCGAGGTTGCAGGCGAGGATATCCACCGGCAGGAGCCCGCGCCATTGCAGTTCCGCGAGAACGGCGAGGAGCGTGTAGCTGTCCTTGCCGCCCGAAAGGCAGACAAGCCAGCGCTCACCCCGGCGGACCATGCCATAGGTTTCGATGGCTTCGCGGGTCTGGCGCACGATCCGCTTGCGCAGTTTCTTGAACGCCGTCGTGGTGGGCGCGCCATGAAACAGGGGGTGGATTTCGTTCTCGTCGAGCATGGGGAGGGCCTTACAGGACAAGCCCTGCCTTGGGCAAGCACACGCTGCGCGGGGGGGAGCGGAAACGGCCCGTATGGAAACGGTATGGAATCGATATGGAAAACGTATGGCAAGTGAAAAGGTCGGTCTTTCGCTCCGCAATCACCAAAGCAGGGGGCATTCCGCCCGCTTCGCCGCCTGCATCCAGGCGCGGGCGGTAGCCTTCGGGTCTGCCGGTTCAACGGCTGCGCCGTCCTCCGCTTCGCTGCGGCCTTGCGGTGATCCGGGCATTTCCCGCAGGCGACCCTTGCCCGCGATGCAGGCTCATACGAAGCAGGGGAACTGGAAGACGCCACTCCGGGGGGCGGGCGCTATTCCCAGCCGGTCCAGTCCACCCAGCGGCCGTGATAATCGGCCCGGCCAAGCCGGTGCGTTTCGCCGCCCGGCCAGAGGGTGAGGAGGATGGCGCCACCGGGATCGCGGCCATCGCCTTCGAACCTGAGCCACGCGAGAGGCGCTTCGGGTGTGGCGCGGTTGCCGGCCTCGGACAGCAGTTCGACCGCGCTCACCTTGGCGAAACGGTTGAGATACTGCCAGAAGACGCTGTGATAGACGACATGGACCGAGCCTTGGAGGCGGAGCGCCAGCCGGTCCGTCAGCCAGTCGAGGGCGTCGCGGGTGATGATCTGGATGCCGGTGTCACGGGTCAGGTCCATGGCGGCATTGATCCGCTCCATGCGCTCGACCTGATCCGCCCAGATGTAGGACTGCATGCGCAGCCTGTCGGGCGGCTCGCGCAGATCGGTGGGGACGTGATCACATCCGGCGCGTTCGAGCACCTTGGCATCGACGAGCGGCGGCGGCGGGCCGCTCCATTCCGGTGCAATGGTGACAGGTGCGGTCTTCGGTCCCCATTCCGCGTCGCCGAAGCGGTAGGAATACCGGTCCCAGATCAGGTTGAGGCCGGCGCTCGCGCCAAGCTCGGAGGTCACAAGCGGCAGGCCGATCCGGTCCGCGATGGTGAGGAAACCGGGGCAGAGGGCCGCGCTGCGCATGCATTCATTGGTCTGCGGCGGCCAGGACAGCCGGTTGAGAATGTAGCGCGGAAACCGATCAATGGTGCCGCATATGGCGTCCCACAGGGCATCGTCCGTGATGTTCTCGTGGTTGGGCGGGTAAAGCGCCGCAAGTTCGGGCGCGCGTTCCTCGAGAACAAGACCGTGCAGCGCGGCCGTGAACCTCAGGGGCAGGGCATCGGATCGCTTCGACGGATCCCCCTTCCACGCCAGAATGCGACGGGCCACGTCGCTGTCGGCCTCGAGGCGCTCGGCGACGATGCGGCAGACGCGCGCGGTGAAGGGCGATCCGAGACGATCGCAGGATTCGGCCTGGACGATGAAGGCCTGGCGCGCCGTCAACGGAACTTCTCCGCAAGCTTGCGCAGAAGGCTCTGGGTGTCGTTAGCGGGTTCTTCCTCGGGGGCAGGCGCCTTGGGCTTCGGTGGCGCTGCCGCGGGCCGGGTGGCCTCCTTCGGCTTGCGCTCGGGTTTTGCAGGCGCGGTTCGCCGGCTGACCGCGTTCATGAAGGCGGAGGTGTCGCCGGTGGCAAGCGCCGGGGCGCCCTCGGCGATGCCTTCGAGGAGCGGTTCGAGCCAGTCGTGTTCGAACTTGGCGAAATCGCCTAGAACGTAGTTCGAGACCAGCTTCTTGTTGCCCGGGTGGCCGATCCCGATCCGCACGCGCCGAAAATCCGGGCCGAGATGCCCTGCAATCGAGCGCAACCCGTTGTGGCCTGCATGGCCGCCGCCGGATTTCACCCGCAGCTTGCCGGGGCCGAGATCGAGTTCGTCGTGAAAGACGGTGATGTCTTCGGGGGCGAGCTTGTAGAAGGCCGCTGCCGCCTGAACGCTGTCGCCGGAGCGGTTCATGAAGGTGTCGGGCTTGAGGAGAAGGATTTTCTCGGTGCCCAGGCGACCTTCCGCGAGCTGGCCCGAGAATTTCGCGCGCCATGGCCCGAATCCGTGGGCCTCGGCGATCGCTTCCACAGCCATGAAGCCGACATTGTGCCGGTTTCGGGCGTATTTCTCGCCGGGATTGCCGAGACCTGCAAAGAGCTTCACGAAACGAACCTCCAGAAACGAAAGACGCGCCGAGGTTTATACCGCAGCGCGTCATCAATTGGCAAAGCGAGAGTGCAGAATTTACTCTTCTGCGGCCTCGCCTCCGTCTTCGTCCGCATCGCCCTCGGACGACTTGAGGCCGGACGGTGCCTGGATGTTCGCGATCACGAAGTCACGGTCGATCGTCGGACGCACGCCCTTGGGCAGGTCGACGTTCGAGATGTGGATCGTGTCGTTGATGTCGAGGCCGGTCAGGTCGACGGTGACGTGGTCCGGGATGTTTCCGGCGGTCACGACGAGTTCGACTTCCTGGCGGACGACGGTGAGAACGCCACCGCGCTTGATGCCGGGAGCGGCTGCGTGGTTGATGAACTCGACGGGGATGTGGAGGTTGATCCGGGTGCGCTCGGTGAGACGCAGGAAGTCCACATGGGTCGGCAGGTCGCGCAGCACGTCGCGCTGGACGGCGCGGCAGATCACGCGGTTGTCCTTGCCGTCGACCTTCACGTTGAGAAGGGTCGACAGGAACTTGCCCGCCTTGAGCCGCTTGAGCAGCTCGTTATGCTTCACGTTGATCGACTGCGGATCGGTGCCGCCGCCGTAGATGACGCCGGGAACAAGTCCCGCCTGACGTGCCCTGCGAGCGGCCCCCTTGCCGCTTTCGGTGCGCGCCGTGGCGTCGAGAACGGGTGTCTCAGCCATTGGCCTGGTCTCCATAAATTGACATGCGGCAGGCTTCCTCCAAGGGTGTAGGCCCGCCGGAGCCGCGCGCTTAGCCGAATTGGGGCGGGAAGGGAAGCGGAATCTGCAATTGGGCCCTGCCTGCGCCCGCGCCTGCACTTGACTCTGTCGGGGCGCTTGGTCATAAGGCGCGCTCCCGGCACTCAAAGGGGTGTGCGGGAGATTTCGCTTGAACGAAGCGCGCAGTTTGCAGGCGCGGAGGCGGGGCCTTCGCATCAACGCCGGGAGACCGGGGCCACAGGACGCGGCAAAGAGAGAAGGAACACGCGTATGTTCGCGGTGGTGAAAACCGGAGGCAAGCAATACAAGGTTGCAGCCGGCGATATCGTGACGGTCGAGAAGCTGGCAGCCGATGCCGGTGAGGCCGTGGAATTCGACCAGGTGCTCATGGTGGGCGGCGATAGCCTGACCATCGGTGCGCCGCTCGTGGAAGGTGCTGCTGTCAAGGCCGAGGTGGTCGAGCAGTTCCGTGGCGAGAAGGTCATCAAGTTCGTGAAGCGTCGGCGCAAGCACTCCTCGCAGCGCAAGCGGGGACACCGTCAGTATCTGACGCGTGTGCGGATCACCGACATCGTGACCGGTGGTGGTGCGAAGGCTGCGCAGGCCGAAGCGGCACCCGAGACGTCCGAAGCGGAATAAGGAGAGGGCTCCATGGCACACAAGAAGGCAGGCGGTTCGTCCCGCAACGGTCGCGACAGCGCAGGGCGCCGTCTCGGCATCAAGAAATTCGGTGGTGAAGCCGTGATCCCGGGCAACATTCTCGCACGTCAGCGCGGCACCAAGTGGTGGCCGGGCACGGGCGTCGGCATGGGCCGCGACCACACCATCTTCGCCGTCGAGGAAGGCCGCGTGTCCTTCCACAAGGGCTTCAAGGGCCGCACCTTCATTTCGGTGCTCCCGGCTGCCGAGGCTGCCGAGTAAGGGCCAGCCCGCAGGATCGAGCTTATGGGGCCGGCGGGATGCGTCGGCCCCTTTGCGTTTGGTGCGAACGCTGGTCGGGCTTTTGTGGTCTGGTAGGGAAATTCGTGCTATACCAAAGCTTTGGAGTGGGAACCTGACCCGGTGCGAACGTTGTCGGGGGGTCATCTGCATCAGGGGAGGGGTAAGGACGTGCTGGAAGAGATTGTGATGGAACATGAAATCGCATCCGACCGTCTGCGGCTGCGTCCGTTGCGGCCGGCCGATGCCGGTCCTCTCGGGCTCTACGCGAGCGATGCCCGCGTGGCGCGGATGACGACGCTGATCCCGCATCCCTATCCGCCGGGCCAGGCGGAGAGCTTCATCCGGCGCGTGCTGAGCGGCAAGACCGGCGAGCACATCTGGGCCATCACCATGGGTGAGGACGGCCAGGGCGGTTTCATGGGGATCGTGCGGCTGCGGCCCTCGGGCGACCGGCGCGCGGGCATCACCTACTGGGTCGCGCCGGCCTTCTGGGGCACGGGCTATGCCACCGAGGCGGTGCGCGCGATCTGCGCGGCGGCGCCGGACTGGGGCATCGATACCGTCACGGCGCAGGTCTTCCAGGACAACGAGGCCGCGATCAAGCCGCTTCTGCGCAACGGTTTCACCTTTGACGGGCCGGGCGAGGCGCATTCGGTCGCGCGCGGGGCAATCGTGCCCACTTTCGATTACAGCAAGGATTGCCGCGCCGGCTGAGTTGGTGCCGGGCGGCGGAATGGGACCCAGGCGATGAAATTTCTCGATCTGGCGCGGGTGCATATACGCTCGGGCAAGGGCGGCAATGGCGCGGTGAGCTTCCGGCGGGAGAAGTATATCGAGTATGGCGGGCCGGACGGCGGCGACGGCGGCCGGGGAGGCGATGTCTGGGCGGAAGCCGTGGACGGGCTCAACACGCTGATCGATTTCCGCTACCAGCAGCATTTCTTCGCCAAGAACGGGCAGGGCGGCATGGGCCGTCAGCGCACCGGCAAGGGCGGCGACGATATCGTGCTCAAGGTTCCGGCGGGCACCGAGATCCTCGAGGAAGACGAGGAAACGGTGATCGCGGATCTCGCCGAGCCGGGCCAGCGGGTGCTGCTCGCGAAGGGAGGCAATGGCGGCTTCGGCAATCTTCACTTCAAGACCTCCACGAACCAGGCGCCGCGCCATGCCAATCCGGGGCAGGAAGGCGTGGAACGCACCATCTGGCTGAGGCTGAAGCTGATCGCGGATGCAGGGCTCGTCGGGCTGCCGAATGCGGGCAAGTCGACCTTCCTCTCGGTGGTCACGAACGCAAAGCCCAAGGTGGCCGACTACCCCTTCACCACGATCCATCCCAATCTGGGCGTTGTCCGGGTCGACGAGCGCGAGTTCGTGCTGGCCGACATTCCGGGGCTGATCGAGGGCGCACATGAGGGCCGGGGGCTTGGCGATCTCTTCCTCGGGCATGTGGAGCGCTGCGCGGTGCTGCTGCATCTCGTCGATGGCACGTCCGAGACCATCGCGCAGGATTACGAGGTGATCGAGCACGAGCTGGAAGCCTATGGAGAGATCCTCTCGCAGAAGCCGCGCATCCTGGCGCTGAACAAGGTCGATGCGCTGGACGACGAGGAGCGGGAGGCCGCGGCGGCCGAGCTGCGCGAGGTGTCGGGCATGGAGGTGCACATGCTCTCGGGCGCGACCCGCGAAGGCATCGAAGGCGTTCTGCGGGCGCTCTACCCACGCATCGCGGCGACCCGGAAGGAGGAGTCGGTGGCGGAGAGTTCGGTGGAGCCGGAAGCATGGAGGCCCTGACGTCCGCCGAGCGGATCGCGCGCGCGAAACGCATCGTCATCAAGATCGGTTCAGCCCTGCTGGTTTCGGAAGAGACCGACGAACCCCGGCTCGAGTGGCTGGCGGCGCTGGCGGAAGACGTGGCGGCGTTGCAGGCGGGCGGCAAGCAGGTCGTGATCGTCTCCTCGGGGTCGATCGCGCTCGGCCGCAAGGTCCTCCAGCTTGCCGACGGTGTATTGTCGCTCGAACAGTCGCAGGCTTCGGCCGCAGTGGGGCAGATCCGGCTGGCGCGGGCCTATGAGCGCGCGCTCGCCCCACATGGAATCCGGACGGCGCAGGTTCTGGTGACGCTGGAGGACAGCCAGATCCGGCGGCGCTATCTCAATTCGCGCCGCACCCTCGACATGCTGCTTTCGCTGGGCACGGTGCCGATCGTCAACGAGAACGACACGGTGGCGACGGACGAGATCCGCTATGGCGACAACGACCGGCTCGCGGCACAGGTGGCGAGCATGGCGGGCGCGGACCTGCTGGTCCTGCTGTCGGATGTGGACGGGCTCTACACCGCCAACCCGCGCGACGATGCGACCGCGCGCAGGCTCGAGACCGTTCCGGTCGTCACGCCGGAGATCGAGGCGATGGCGGGCGGCACCGGTACGGCGCTTTCCAAGGGCGGCATGAAGACGAAGATCATGGCGGCGCGTGCGGCAATGGCCTCGGGCTGTGCCATGGCGATCACCAAGGGGGCGGTGAACCGGCCGATCTCGGCGTTGATCGATGGTGCGGCCTGCACCTGGTTCGAGGCCGATGGTGACCCGCATGCGGCGCGCAAGCGCTGGATTACGGGCATGAAGTCGCGCGGGCAGATCACGGTGGACGCGGGCGCGGTGGCCGCGCTCGAGAAGGGGCGCTCGCTCCTGCCCGCGGGTGTCATCTCCGTCGAGGGGGATTTCGCGCGCGGCGACCCGGTGGACATTGTCGGGCCAGCGGGCGATGTGGTGGCGAAGGCGCTCGCGGGATATGATCGCGCGGAAGCGGGAATCATCATGGGGCACCGCTCGAGCGAGATCGCGGGGCTCCTGGGCTATACCGGGCGCGCGGCAATCGTGCACCGCGATGATATGGTGATGCGGAGAGGAGGACGCAGATGAACATGATGTCTGACATCAAGTCTCTGATGCAGAGCATTGGAGAACAAGCGAAATCCGCGAGCGTGCTGCTCGCCTCCGCAAGCCCGGCTCAGAAGGCCCTTGCACTGGAGGCCGCGGCCGATGCGGTCTGGGCGGCACGCGCGGACATCCTTGACGCGAATGCCATCGACATGACGGCGGCGCGCGAGAAGGGCATTTCGGGCGCGATGCTCGATCGGCTCGAACTCACCGAAGCGCGGATCGAGGGCATCGTCGGCAGTCTGCGCGCCATTGCGGCGCAGGAGGATCCCGTGGGTGCGGTGACGGCCGAGTGGGATCAGCCCAACGGGCTGCATATCCGCCGGGTGCGGACCCCCATTGGCGTGATCGGGGTGATCTTCGAAAGCCGCCCGAACGTGACGGCGGATGCGGGCGCGCTTTGCCTGAAGGCGGGCAATGCGGCGATCCTGCGCGGCGGCTCCGAAAGCTTGAACTCGTCGCGAGCGATCCACGCCGCACTGGTCGAGGGTCTGAAGGCCGCGGGACTGCCCGAGACGGCGATCCAGCTCGTGCCCACGACCGACCGGGCAGCGGTGGGCGAAATGCTGACCATGACCCAGCATATCGACGTGATCGTGCCGCGGGGCGGCAAGGGGCTGGTGGCGCGCGTTCAGGCGGATGCGCGGGTGCCGGTCTTCGCCCATCTCGAGGGGATCGTTCATATCTATATCGACAAGGCCGCCGATCTCGAGAAGACGCGCGCCGTGGTGATGAATGCGAAGACACGGCGCACCGGGATCTGTGGCGCGGCGGAATGTCTGCTCATTGACCGGGACTTCTTCGAGGCGCATGGCGCGCCTTTCGTGGAGGATCTCCTGCAGGCCGGTGTCGAGGTTCGGGCCGGGGCCGATCTTCTTGGTCTCGAGGGCGTTGTGCCCGCAGGCGAGGAGGACTGGGGCCGAGAGTATCTCGACAGCATCATCGCCGCCAAGATCGTCGATGGGGTCGAAGGGGCCATCGCCCATATCCGCCAGCATGGATCGAACCACACCGATTGCGTGATGACCGAGGATGACGCGGTGGCGGAGCGGTTCTTCCAGGAGCTCGACAGCGCGATCCTGATGCGGAACACCTCGACCCAGTTCGCCGATGGGGGCGAGTTCGGCATGGGGGCGGAGATCGGAATCGCCACCGGCAAGCTTCATGCGCGGGGCCCGGTCGGTGCCGAGCAGCTGACCAGCTTCAAATACCTCGTGGACAGCAAGGGCGCGGTGCGCGGCTGATTTCTCCTCTTCGGCCTTGTTTCATGGGGTTAGAGGGCTAGATTGCCGCGTCCTGCCCGGATCCGGGCGTGATGCATTGGAGGGAACATGCTTTCGAACGCCCCGATCTGGATGCTGCTGGGTCTCTTTATCGCCGCCGCCGTGGTGATTCTGTTCTCCGGACTGCGGATGACGGATGTCGCGGACCGGATCGCGGATCGGACAGGCCTCGGCGAGGCACTGGTGGGGGGTGTTCTGCTTGGGGCGGCCACGTCGCTCTCGGGCACGATCGTCTCGATCACTTCGGCTCTCGACGGGCGGGTTTCGCTGGCTTTCTCGAACGGCGTGGGCGGTATCGCGGCGCAGACGGCATTCCTGGCCCTCGCCGATCTGATGCATCGCCGGGCCAATCTCGAACATGCGGCGGCCGAGATCACCAATATCCTGCAGGGTGTGCTGCTGCTTCTGATGCTGGCCCTGCCGGTTCTGGCCTATTCGGCGCCGGATGTGACGTTCTGGGGTGTGCATCCTGTTTCCTTCGTGCTGGTCGCGATCTATTTCGCCGGGCTCAAGGCCGTGCGGGCGGCGCAGGAAGGCCCGATGTGGGAGCCGGTGAGAACCGACGAGACTGAAGAGGACGTGCCGGACGAACCCGAGGCGGAGGCTGGCGCATCCAAGTCGCTCTTCGTGGGTTTCGGCCTGCTGATGCTGGTGATGGGGGTTGCGGGCTGGCTGATCGCGCAGGTCGCCGGGGAGGTGATCGACCGCTTCGGTGTCTCGGCTTCGCTCGTGGGCGCGCTCTTCACCGCCGTGGTGACCTCGCTGCCCGAGCTTGTCACGACGCTTGCGGCCGTGCGGCGCGGGGCGTTGCAGCTTGCGGTCGGGGGGATCATCGGCGGAAATACCTTCGACGTCCTGTTCCTGACGATCTCGGATGTGAGCTACCGGGAGGGCTCTCTCTATCACGCGGCCGGATCGGCGGACTATTTCTGGCTTTCGATCGGGATGATCATGACCGCGGTTCTCACGCTCGGGATGCTGATCCGGCAGAAGGACGGTCCGGGTGGAATTGGTGTTGAAAGTGCCGCGATCCTCGCGATCTATGTGGGCGCGATAGCGGTTCAGGCGGTCATGTGACGCGGGGGGCCGCGCTGGAAGGAGGCGGGGCCGGCATGGGGCAATCCTCGAATGCGGACGTGCGGTGGGGCATCATCGGGTGCGGTGATGTCACGGAAGTGAAGAGCGGGCCGGCTTTCGGCAAGATCGAAGGGTCGGCGCTCGTCAACGTCATGCGGCGTGACGGTGCGAAGGCGGCGGATTACGCGCGCCGCCACGGGGTGCCACGCTGGACCGCGGATGCAGACACGCTGATCGGCGACCCGGATGTGACGGCGGTCTACGTAGCGACGCCGCCCTCGACCCACGCGGATTACGCGATCCGCGCGCTCGAAGCGGGCAAGGATGTGCTGGTCGAGAAGCCCATGGCGCTGACCCTCGAGGCGTGTGACCGCATGGCGGCGGCTGCGCGGGAGACGGGACAGAAGCTCTGTGTTTCCTACTACCGGCGGGCGGTGCCGCGCTTCGAGCGGCTGCGCGAGATCATCCAGGGCGGGGAGATCGGTGTGCCGCGCGCCATCGAGGTGCGGCATTTCCGGCCTGCGGATGAGTTTCCCGCCCAGGCCTGGAAGCTCGATCCATCGGTTGGCGGCGGGGGCATCTTCGCCGATGTGCACACCCATACGCTCGACTGGCTGTCCTACGTCTTCGGTCCGCCGGTGGCGGCGCGGGGGCTCGCGAAACGCCAGGCGGGGCTCTATGCCGCCGAGGACCTGGTGGCGTTCCTGCTGGATTTCGGCGATCTGCCTGCGGTGGGGATCTGTGCCTATGCGACCGATCAGCATGACGAGGCGGTAACGGTTCACGGGTCGGCGGGGATGGTCAGCATGGGGGCGTTCCGGAAGGCGCCGATCCGGTTGACGCGGGGCGGTGTGACGGAAGAGATCGAGATCGCCGATCCGCCGCATATCCATCAGCCGCTGATCGAACGGGTTGTCGCGCATTTCCGCGGGCTTGGGGAAAACCCATGTGGACCGGAGGCCGGGCGGCTGGGAGTCGAACTTGTGGGGAAGATCTATGAGGGGATCTGACGTGTCTCGGTTTCTGGCGCTGGCGGTGACGCTGTTTCTGGCAGGGGCCGCGGACGCCGCAGGCGTGCGGCAATTTGCCATCCTGTCGGGCACGCGGGGCTCCGACCTCGATATGACGGTCTGGTATCCGGCGGGGGATGGCGGAGATCCGGTCGTGTTGGGGGAGAACCCGTTCTTCGAGGGAACGCCCGCGGTGCGCGACGCGCCGATTGCGGCGGGGCGCTTTCCGCTGGTGCTTCTGTCGCATGGCGCGGGGCTGGCGGGGCGCGCGGAGGCAATGAGCTGGATTGCGACGCCGCTGGCGGACCGGGGTTTTGTCGTCGCAGCCCCCACGCATCCGGGAAATACGGGGCCGGACCGCTCCGCGGCAGAAACCATGAAGCTCTGGCTGAGGCCCACCGATCTCTCCGAGGCGCTTGATGCCATAGAGCAGGATGAGGCGTTCGCCAGGCAGCTCGATGATGGGAAAGTCGGTGTTCTGGGCCTGTCGATGGGCGGACACACGGCGCTGGCGATGGCCGGGGCGCAAATCGATCCCGCGAAGTTGGCAGCCTATTGCGATGCTCCGCACCGCAACCCCTCGCTCTGCGCCTGGGTCGTGCAGAGCGGCGTGGATTTGCACGCGATGGATATGACTGCTGCGGGGAAAGATCATGCCGACGGGCGGATCGACATCGCGATGGCCATCGATCCCGCCATGAGCGACGTGTTTGCAGCCGGAACATTTGCCGGTGTGGACACCCCAGTCTGGCTGGTCAATCTCGGGCGGGAGGGGGAGGTTCCAGCGAGCGTGGACGCATCAGGCGTTGCGGCGGCATTGCCGGAAGCTCGCTACGTCAGGATCGAGGACGCCAGCCACTTCAGCATGTTCGGGCTCTGCAAGCCGGATGCATCGGCACTTGCCGAGGAAATGGAAATTGAGGAGCCGATCTGCTCGGATGGTGGTTCGAACGGTAGCGCGGCGGATCGCGCCCTGATCCATGCCCGCATCATCGAACTGGCGGCAGAGGCATTTGGCCAGGCCTGGGTCGAGAAGTGAGAGCGAGCCGCCTACGCCTGGCAGGCGGCGCCGAGGTTCCGGGCCGTGATCAGCCGCGCCAGGTGCGGACGGGGCCGCAATCCATGTGGACGAAGTTCGACCGGTAGTAGGTGCCCACGCCGCCCGCGTTGCAGGCAAGGGCCGCACCCGCGACCTGCTTGGTCGAACGGCTCTTGAGGCGCACGTCGGCGGCCATGGCCTTCATGTGGTAGGAGTTGCTCGCCGCGCCCCGGAGCATCCGGTTGGTCCGCTGGGTGCGGAAGCCGGAGATCACGAGATAGGGCTCTTCGGTGTCGAGCATCTTCTGGGTGGCGGCGAGGATGTCGATGTTGTGGGGGTCGTAGTTCATCATCGCGTTCTGCCGCCAGTCGCGCATGAAGTAGGTGATCTCCTTCATCACCTCGTCGATGTAACGGCCGTTGGCATAATAGATCGCGTCGATCGACTCGCCGGTGCGCTGGCTGTACATGCGCACGCGGCGAACATCACCGGATCTGCGCAGAAAACCGGGCGCACGGGCATAGACCGGCGCTGCGGCAACCGTGCATAGACCTGCGAATACACCGAGAATTGTCCGCCTCGAGGGGCGGTAGTCATCACTGCTCATGATTTGACTGCCTTGCTTCTTTCACACTGCCTCAGTTTTTTATTGTCGGGCTTATTTTGCCTGTGCCCTGTGATTTTGATGCCATAGGTTGCCCATTTTTCCAAGAGGCCTTTTCGCCGCCTTCCCGTGCGGCACAAAAAAACGATCAAGGTTAATTCGACGTTATTGGGTGAGAAAGTTTTGATCGAATTGCCCGGGCGGCGGCTCCTTGTTTCGGGGCCTCGCGCGGGCTAGACTCACATCAACGCAAGAAGCGAAAGAAAGTGAAAAAGAGGCAGGCATGACATCGAGTTCATTTGCGCGTGCCTTGTGCGCCTGCGCCACGGCGGCGCTCCTGGTCCATCCCGTGATGGCTCAGGACAGCATGGCGCAGGAGGGCAGTGGCGCGATCGAGGCGATTCCCGCAGCCTTCGAAGCGGATGCGCTTTCGCCCGAAGCCATGGCATTCGAGGTGGCGCTGGCGTCCCAGACCGAAGGGTTCAGCGAGGACGAGCGCGCAGCCATCGGCGGTTTCTACGAGAGCCGTGATTTCCAGCCCTACTGGACAGCGGGAAGCGCGGCCCCTCTCGCTGCGCTTCGGGCGGCGATCGGCACGGCGAGCGCCCAGGGCCTGCCGGCGAACCGCTATGATCTTTCGGCCCTTGAGGCCACCGATGGAGCGCCCGAGGGCGCCGCCGCGGTTCCGCTCGAACTGGCGGCGATGCGCGCCTATCTGCAGTGGGGTGGCGATCTCACCGGCGGGATCGTGCGGCCCCTGAGCGTGGACGACGAAATCAATGTCCGCCCCGAGCGCGCCACGGCGGGTGATCTTCTGGGCCGGCTTGCGGATGGAAGCGCCTCGGACGTTCTGAGCGGGCTCGAGCCGCAGGACCCGGACTATGCCGCGCTCATGGCGGAACGGAAGCGGCTCACGGCCATGGCGCAGGATGGCGGATTGGGACCGCGCGTGCCCACCGGGCCCTCGCTGCATGTAGGCGAGAGCAGCCCGCGGGTCGTTGCATTGCGGGATCGGCTTGCGAAGCTCGGCTATGCCTCCGAGACGGAGGGAGATGCGCGCACGGCATTGGTCGAGACGGCCGGCGCGCCCGATGCGGCTCCGGCTTTTGACGCGACCGCATTCGATCCGCGCCTCGAGGCGGAACTCAAGGCATTCCAGCGGGATCAAGGCCTCAACGATGATGGCGTGGCAGGACCCCGCACGCTGGCGGCGCTCAATGTCTCGGTTGCGGATCGCATCCGGATGATCGACGTCAACCTCGAGCGGATGCGCTGGTTCAACCGCGATCTCGGCAATCGGCGGATCGAGGTCAACATCCCGGACTATTCGGTCGAGATGATCGAGAACGGCGCGGTTGTCTGGTCGTCGCGCACGGTTGTCGGCGAAGTGGAAGAGACGCGAACGCCCGAGTTTTCCGACGAGATGACGCATATGGTCGTCAACCCGACCTGGCACATTCCCGACAGTATCGCCACGCGGGTCTATCTGCCGAAGCTGCGCTCCGACCCGGATGTGCTGCGGCGCAACGGGATGAGCCTCTTCACGCGGTCGGGGATGGAGATCAACCCGAGCCTCGTCGATTTCAGCCAGTACAGCGCCGAAACCTTCCCGTTCCGGGTGAAGCAGAATCCGAGTTCGGCCAATGCGTTGGGGCGGGTGAAGTTCATGTTCCCCAACCAGTTCGCGATCTATCTTCATGATACGCCGGCGCGTCAGTATTTCGCGCGGGATGCGCGGGCGCTTTCGAACGGCTGCATCCGGCTCGAAAAGCCGCTGGAGCTTGCCTATGTGCTGCTGGACGGCCAGGTGAGCAATCCGGAGGCGCGGTTCGACGGCTGGCTCGCATCGAAATCCGAGACCTATGTCAATCTCGATGATCCGGTTCAGGTCCATCTGATGTATCGGACGGTGTTTGTCGATGAAACGGGCAAGATCCGGTATCGTGAGGATATCTATGGCCGCGACGCGAAGGTTTTCGCAGCGCTTCAGGCGCGCGGTGTGCAATTGCCGGATGGCGTGCAGGGCTGAGGCTCTGTGCGTGCATCCCCGGGGGGCGACATGATTACCGTGGAAGAACTGGCCGACGCGCTCGGCGGCGGATATGCGGGCGACGGCAGCCTGGAATTGAGCGGCCCGGCGGAGCCCGCCTCCGCAAGCCCGGACCAGATCGCGCTGGCGATGGACCCGAAATATGCCGCGGCCCTTTCGCAGGGCGAGGCGCGCTGTGCGATCCTCTGGCCTGGTGCCGACTGGCAGGAATACGGGCTGGATGCGGCGATCTTCGCGCCCCGTCCGCGCTACGTGCTTTCGGGGGTGACGAGGGTCTTCGACCCGGTTTCCGTGCCGCGCCCCGGCATCCACCCCACGGCCGTGATCGCCTCGGACGTGCAGCTTCCCTCGGACACCTATGTCGGACCGCTGGTGGTGATCGAGAGCGGCGTCAAAATCGGGGCCGGCGCGCGCATCCATTCGCATGTGTCCATCGGTCAGGACACGGAGATCGGTGAGGGGGCGCTGCTCCATTCCGGAGTTCGAATCGGCGCGCGCATCCGCATCGGCGACCGGTTCATTGCCCAGCCCGGCTGCGTGGTGGGTGGCGACGGTTTCTCCTTCGTGACGCCGCAGCCCGGCATCGTCGAGGAAGCGCGGGCCACGGGCGCCGTGGCAGCCGAGGACCAGTCGGCCTACGTGCGGATCAACTCGCTGGGTTCGGTCGTGATCGGCGATGATGTGGAACTGGGCGCAAATGCCTGCATCGACCGCGGCACGATCGCGGACACCACGATCGGCGACGGCACCAAGATCGACAACCTCGTGCAGATCGGTCACAATGTACGGATCGGGAGCACCTGTCTCGTCTGCGGGCATGTGGCGGTCGGTGGCAGCACCGTGATCGGCGACCGTGTGGTGCTCGGGGGCAGGGCGGCTGTGGCCGATCATCTGACCATCGGGGCAAACTCGGTGATCACCGGCAACTCGGGTGTTGCGAGCAACGTGCCGCCCAACCGGGTCATGATGGGATATCCGGCGGTTCGGATGGACCAGAATGTGGAGATGTACAAGGCGTTGCGCAGGCTTCCGCGTGCGTTGGAGAAGCTCGCGAAGGCGGAAAAATGAGTTTCAAATTCCGGTCGAAACGAGTAGATGATCGCGGATCAGGATGACCGGATGGAGTGGACATGGCTGAAGTCGTCAAGGAATCCGTGAAGGAAAGGGTCGTGACGATCCTTGCAGAACAGGCTGTGATGGATCCTTCGGAGGTCTCCATGGACGCGACCCTCGAAGATCTGGGGATCGATTCACTTGGCCTGGTGGAAACGGTCTTCGCGATCGAGGAAAGTTTCGACATCCAGGTTCCCTTCAATGCGAACGAGCCGGAAAACGGCGACTTCGATATCAGCAGTGTGGCGACCATCGTGGACGCGGTTGAGAAGCTGATCGCTCAGAAGCATTGACGTGACTGAACGCCGTGTGGTGATTACCGGCCAGGGCGCATTCAATGCCCTGGGCAATTCAGCCCGAGAGACCATGGACGCCATGCGGGAAGGCCGCTCCGGCATCGGTCCACTCGCGTTCGAGGATGTCGAACGGCTTTCGATCCGCATCGGCGGGCAGGTGAACGGCTACGAGCCGCAGGACCATTTCTCCCGGCAACAACTTACGCTTTTCGATCGCTTCACGCAGTTTGCGCTGCTCTCGGCCCGCGAGGCCATCGAGGAGGCGGGGCTCGGTTTCGAGGGCGAGCTGGCCGAACGTTCCGGTGTCGTGCTCGGCACGTCGGGGGGCGGTCTGGGCACGCAGGACGAGAATTACCGGCTGGTCTATCAGGAAGGTAAGAACAGGGTTCATCCTTTCGTGGTGCCGCGCCTGATGAACAATGCCGCGGCAAGCCATATCTCCATGGAGCACAATCTCCAGGGGCCGAGCTTCACGGTTTCGACCGCCTGTTCCTCCTCGAACCATGCGATGGGGCAAGCCTGGTCGCTAATCCGGTCCGGTCAGGCGGATGTGGTGATCACCGGGGGCAGCGAGAGCATGTTGTGTTTCGGGGGCATCAAGGCCTGGGAAGGGCTGCGGGTGATGTCGAAGGATGGCTGCCGCCCCTTCTCCAAGACACGCAACGGCATGGTGCAGGGCGAAGGCGCCGCGATGTTCGTCTTCGAGGATCTGGAGCACGCGAAGGCCCGTGGCGCCGTGATTCTGGCGGAGGTCAAGGGATTTGCCATGACGTCGGATGCATCCGACATCGTGATGCCGAACCGGCAGGGCGCGGTGCGGGCGATGCGCGGTGCGTTGCGCTGTGCGGGCATGGCGCCGGAAGAGATCGGCTACATCAACGCGCACGGAACCGGCACGACCGCGAACGACAAGACCGAATGCGCGGCGGTGCGCGAGGCGTTCGGATCGCACGCCGATACGCTCATGATCTCCTCGACCAAGTCGATGCACGGGCATCTGATCGGCGGGACGGGGGCGGTGGAGCTTCTGGCCTGCACCATGGCCTTGCGCGACGGGGTGATCGCCCCGACGATCAACTACGAGGAACCAGACCCGGATTGCGATCTGGATATCGTTCCGAATGTCGCACGCGAGCAGGCGGTCAAGGCGGTCATGACGAATGCCTTCGCCTTTGGCGGGCTCAACGCCGTGCTGGTGCTGTCACGTTTCAGTTGAGGTAGTGTCGCCACCCGCGGCGCGGACCGGCGCGGGGGCGATGCGGGACGCGGGGCCCCGGATTCAGTTCGGGATCGGCTCAAGCGCGTCCATCGCGGCGGTGAAGCCGGAGAGCGACAGTTGGAGATCCACAGGGGTTCCTGGCGCGCCGACCGAGAACAGCGTCAGCGTGGCATTGGTGCCCTGCTCGTAGACCGCGACTTCTTCCTCGCTCAGGGCGAAGCGGGCAAAACACCCGCCGGCGTCGCACCAGATGAACGGGTAGCTGCGGCGCTCCCCGCCATCGACAGAGAGCGAAAGGCCGGGGCGAAGCAACGTGCCGAGAGGGGTGAGAATCGTCACGCCGGCACTGGCGGGCGAATCGTTGTCGAGCCGCACGATATTGATCTCCGCGACCGGGTTCTCGTTCTGGTCACGGGCGAGTTGATACATGAAGCATTCGCTTTCGTCCGGCGCGCAGCGGACATCCCAGTCACCGTGGGTTTCGCGCAGCTTGATGCGAATCTCTCCTTGTGCCGGATCGCCGACCTGGGAGCCGGGTGCGGCTGGCGCTGGCGCCGCCGGTGCGGGCTGGGCCTCCTGAGCCCATGCCGATGCCCCAAGGGAGAGAGCCGTGACGGTGAGGGTTGCGGCCAATAGCTGAAGCTTCATGATCTGCTCGTGTCCTGTGATCTCTTGTTCCGGTTGGGACGCTTCGGGGATGTCACTCGACTCATGCCCTGTCAACACGCAAGGCGATGAACGCCATCAGGGCTGCGGCGCCGGTTCAAGGAAAATCTCTGCCCGGAAACGAAAGAGAGTATCAGTCGGACCGATACTCTCTTCCATATTCTTGCTTCCCTGTCGGACTGGCCGAACTTTATGTGCGTGACGTTAGTCGGGAGAAAATGTCCGGTCAAGCGGATGCAGGCGGTATCACGCGCAGAGCGGCACAATGTGATCCGGCAAAAAAAGAGCCGGCTCGGTGCCGGCTCAAGTCTAAAGGGAGGAAGTCGCGTGCGAGGGCAACCGAAGTGGCCTTTGCACATGAATGTTATAGCGCGAAATGGTTAACGACTCCTTGTTAACCATTAAGGTGATCAAAATTATTCCATCGCGCTCGCATTGAGCAATTCTTCGGCTTTGAGCAAAATGATTTCGTTGTCATCGCGTTGGCCGAGCGCGCGGCCCGAGGAGAACGGGAAATTGTTGTCGTTGCCGACGATGATGTGCCGTTCATCGACCATGTCCACATTCTCGATCGTCACGAAGGGGAAGGTGAAACGGCCGTCATCGCGCTTGCCCTGTCGCGCGATTCCCTCCGGGTCCTGGATATCGAGCAGGTCGATGTAAGCAACCTTGTGGACGGGGTCGCCGTCTTCCACGCCCGCCATGTCGATCAGGTAGACGCGCTTGAAGAGGGCAGGCTCCTCGAAGCAGCCTTCCGTTTCGCCCGCCCCGCAGGCCAGTTCCGCGTCGCCCTGGCCGCCATCGCGTTCGATCACGAGGCCGCGGGTCTCGTCGATCATGTTGAAATCGCCGATGGCGTGGGTCTCGCCCTCGAGCGGGTAGAGCCAGGAGCGGCCGGTCCAGTCACGGGAGGCGGCGTCCATTTCCAGGATGCGCAGGGCCACGCGGCCATCCTCGACGCGCTCCCAGTCTTCGAGGTCGGCGCGCCAGATCGGGCCTTCGAGCAGCGGGTAGAGCGTTGCCTGGTCCGGGGAGGCGGCGAAGCCCTCATAACCACGGGAGCGTTTCGCGTTGTAGACGGGCATGTCGGCATCGCCCGGATTGGGCAGGGCGAGCGTGTAGTGATCTGGCGAGAGGATCTTGTCCTCACCGAGATAGGTCTCGTGGAATTCCGTGATGCGGCCGGTTTCGACGTCCGCCACGATGACATAGGGGCCGAACTCGTCGCCGATGATGATCTCGTTCCCGATCACCTGGAACCCCTCGAGGTCCAGATCGGCCCCGGTCAGGTAGCGGGTTTCGCTGCCTTCCATGGCGATGACGAAGGGCACGATCTTGTCGGGATCGGAGAGGAATACGGTCTTCTCGCGAGCGATCTCACCGGTGGCGAAATCGGGGCGGATGACATGGAAGAAGAGCATGGCGTCGGGGGAGTTCGCCATCGAGCCGAAGCCGTTGTCGGTCAGCGCATAGTAGCTGCCGTCTCCGATGGCCGAGATGCCCGAGAAGCCCTGCACCGGCTGGCCGTTGAAGGGCAGGCTTGCGCCATCCGTTGGCTCTGCGGAAATGCGTGCCGGATTTCCGCGTTCGGTGAACTTGCCCGATGTCCGCAGGGCTTCGGGCGCATCCTGCGGCGCCGGGATCAGCGTCTCGGCGGGCAGGATCGCATGGCCCGCCAGCGTTGCGGGGACTTGTGTGCTTTCGGCATGAAGTGCGGTGGCGGACAGTAGGGCGGCAAATGCGGCGCAGGTGCGGGCGATCATGGTGCGGGCCTCAAGGGCTGGTGTTTTCAGGGCCTTCCTTCTGCACCGCGATCTTGTCAGTATGATGACGAGGGTGCCGCGCTCGCCCGGCTTCAGCCGAGTTTGCGCACCCGCAGCTTCGTGAGCCTGTTGTTCTGGCGCTCCAGCACCTCGAAGCGGAACCCGTGGAAGCTGAAGACCTGACCCGCGTTCGGGATGGCCTGCGCCTCGTGGATGACGAGGCCCGCGACGGTGTTGGCCTCCTCGTCGGGCAGGTGCCATTCGCAGGCCCGGTTGAGGTCGCGGATGGTCATGACACCCTCGACCTCCACCGAGCCGTCCTTGAAGGGGACGATGCCGGACGGGGGCTCGGTGTCGTGTTCATCGGCAATCTCGCCCACGATCTCCTCGAGGATGTCTTCCAGGGTGATGAGGCCCTTCAGCGCGCCGTATTCGTCCACGACAAGCGCGAAGTGGGAGCGCCTGCGGAGAAACTCGCGCATCTGCTCGTCGAGCGCGGTGGTTTCGGGGACGAAATAGGGCTCCATCGACACGTCCATGATGTCGAAATTGGCAAGCGCCTCGGCGGGCTCTTCGCTTTCATGCACGATGCGATGCAGGGCGCGGAACATGTCCTTCGCGTGGAGCACCCCGACGATGTTCTCGCTGTTCTCGCTATAGAGCGGGATGCGGGTGTGGGGGGATTTCAGCGCCTTCTCGATGATCTCGGGGGCCGGGTTTCCGATATCGAGCATCTCGATGTCCCGGCGGTGGAGCATGATCTCGGAGACGGTGCGCTGGCCGAGATCGAGCGCGCCCAGAAGCCGGTCACGATCGGCCTTTTCCACCGCGCCTTCGGAATGGTGCAGGGCGATCGCGCCGGCGATCTCCTCCTGCGCGGCGAGGAAATTGGCTTCCGGGTCGGTCTTGACCCCGAAGGCGCTCAGGATGAGGCGAACCAGCGCGCGCACCGAGTTCACGATCGGGGAGAGGACGACGACGATCGCCCGGATCAGGTGCGAGACCCGCCGCGCCATGAGCTCGGAATTGGTGATGGCATAGGTCTTGGGCAGAACTTCGGAGAAGATCAGCACGAGGAGGGTCATCACGAGGGTCGCGACCGCCACCGCGCTGTCTCCGAGCAGCGTGGTGAAGAGCATGGTCGCCAGCGACGTCGCCAGGATGTTGACGAGATTGTTGCCGAGCAGGATCGCGCCGATCAGGCGTTCCTTGTCGTCGGTCAGGCGGAGCGCCTTGGCTGCGCCCTTGTCGCCCTTCTCCGCCATGGCGTGAAGCTTGCCGCGGCTCGCGGTGGTCAGCGCGGTTTCCGAACCCGAGAAGATGCCGGAAAAGACCAGAAGAAGCAGGATGGCTCCTCCCGTCCCCCAGATGGCCAGAAGGTTGGTCGCTTCGCTTGCGGTCTCCATGACGGATCGTTCCCCGGTTGATCTCTTGTCTTGTGCAGGCAGTCAGGTCGGTTCGTCTTCGGTGGTTTCCCCGGTGTGTTCTGCCAGGGGATGTTTCTCGAAGACGATCTGCTTGAGTCTTGCATCGAGCACATGAGTGTAAATCTCGGTCGTTGCAATGCTCGCGTGACCCAGAAGGGTCTGAATCACGCGGAGATCCGCGCCATTGGCCAGAAGATGGGTGGCAAAGGCGTGGCGCAGCGTGTGTGGCGAGACCTTGGCCGGATCGAGCCCTGCCAGGGCGGCGAGTTCCTTGACCAGGAGGAAGAAGCGCTCGCGGGTCATGTGGCCGCGTTTGCCGCGTGCGGGAAAGAGAAACCGGGAGGGGGCGCGGCCGCGTTCGGCGGCCTGGTCTTCCATCGTGTCGCGTTGGGCGATCCAGGCCTGCAGGGCCCGGCGCGCGGGGTCCGAGAGCGGCACCATGCGTTCCCGCCCGCCCTTGCCGCGCACCAGGATCATGCGGGGGTCGCCGCGCACTGCGCTGATGGGAAGCGAAACCAGTTCGCTCACGCGCAGGCCGGTGGCGTAGAGGAGTTGCATCAGGCAGGCGTTGCGAAGCCTTTCGGGCAGGGGCGTTCCCTCCCCGTTGGCCGCAACTTCGAGCATCCGGTCGACATCGGCCTCGCTGAGGCTGTCCGGCAGGCTGCGCCTGCGCTTCGGCCCCCTGATGAGGGCTGCGGGATCATCGGTCCGCCAGCCCTCCAGGAAGGCGAAGCGATAGAATTGCCTGATCGCGGAAAGCCTGCGGGCGCGGGTCGTCTCGGCCATGCCGCGTTCGGCCTGATCGGCCAGGTAGGCCTCGATTTCGGGTCGGCCCGCCGTGGCGAACCCCTGGCCCCTGGCGGTCAGGAAGGTCTCGAAATCCCGCAGGTCCCGGCCATAGGAGGCAAGGGTATTGGCGGCAGCGTCGCGTTCGGCCTGGATCGCCTCGAGAAAGAGAGCCATCCAGTTGCGCGCGGGGGCGGTGGCGGCCTCAGTCATTGACCGATCCTGCGTCGCCGAGCAGGGTTTCGATGGCAATGTGTCGCGCGGCGGTCTCCTGGCCCGCGGCGCGCAGGGTGCTGAGGGCAAGGGTGAGCGACTGGGGAGAGGTCTGGATGCCATCGGCGAGCAGGTCGATGGAGCGCAGGATCGCCTCGCCCTGCCGGCCCTCGTCGAGCGCGTCCCCGAAACCGGTCGCCGCGATATCCGCGGGGCTTTCGGGGTCGAAGGCTTCAAGGATTGCGGTGGCCATCGGATCGCCCTTGGGATCGGGCAGGGCATTTCCCTCTTCGGGTGCTGCAAGCGATGCGGCGAGCTCGGCCTTCGGGCCAAGCTGATCGGGACGGAAGGGCGTTGCGGCTTCGGTCTCGCCCGCGAGCAGGAGAAGCTCGAAGATGCGGGAACGGGCCGTGCCGGTCAGAGTATCGCGCGAAATCTCCATGAAAGCGGGCGCGTATTCCCGCGCCAGTGCAACCCGAAACCCCACGTCTGCCAGCCGGTTGTCGGCATCGGCGAGCGATGCGGCAAGTCCCTCACCGGTCGGGTCTTCGAGGGCCTTGTCGAGATCCTGAATGGCCGCGGCCCTGTCCCAGACCCCACCGGAGGCGGCCGGTTCTCCGGCCCGGTAGGCCGCAAAGAGCGGGGGCGACGCGATTGCGCCGGCACGCAGGAGCCGTTCGGCCGCAGCGATCCGCATGCGCATCGGTGTGTGCTCGCCGAGGTCGTAGTGCAGGAAGGCCAGCGGGAGTTGACCCGGTGGCCGCGGGAGGCCGACCGCTTCGCGCATAAGAAAATCCAGCGGTGTGAGCGGATCAGGAACCGGGGGCGGTGGTTCGGACTCGAAGATCTCGGGATCGAGGAAACGCGCGAGCATCTCCTCCTGCTCGGGCGAGATCGATCCGATCTGTCGGCCAAGCGTGAGGGTGATCTCGGCGGCGTTCCAGTCGCCGCCGCGCGCAAGGCAGAAGACCCGCGCGGGCAGCGTCGGAGACAGGGAGGGGTTGCGGCGCAGCGCCTCGCAGGCGGGCTCGGCATTGTCGGTGAGAAGGCCGATGTCGAACCACCGCCTGAAGAGTTCGGCTTCCGTGGGGGTCGCGAAGAGAATGAGCGCATCGGCCTGTTCGAGAGCCCCCTCGCGCAGCAGCCTGTCGATACGGGCTGTCAGGAGCGATGCCCTGTCGTCATCCCCCATGGGCGGTTCGGCCTCTGCGAGCAGCAGCCGCAGAAAAAGCGCGCGTGTTTCCGGGACACCGCCCGAGCGTGTCGTTTCGATCAGGTCGCGCGCGGTCTCGAGATCCGTTGGCCCCCAGAGGCTGCGGGCGAAGCCGGTGGTTTCGCTGGGCAGGATGCCGATGGCATCCGGTTCGGTTCCGTCGAGCGGTGTGACCGTGATGGTTTCGGTCTGCAGCGGACCCAGCGTCTCGCCGGGCGAATCGGGTTCGACCGGCGGCGCCGTGATGCTTTCGGACAGCCACGGAATCGCGCTGCGTGGCCCCTCCGCGAAAATGGGTGTGGCCACAGCACAAAGCGGGAGCAGGAGGCCGCCCAGCAGGAGCGGCCTCCTCGCGGGAAATGGGGTCACATCGCCTCTACGGGAAGGGAGATTTCCGCCATGGGTGGGGGAAGGTCCGAGAATACTGCCATCCCGAGAAGCCCGAGGGCTCCCGCGATCACAAGTAGAATCACGGCGCGAAACACGTAGCGCATATCGATCTGCTCTGCCTTCGCGGCTTGTTTGCCGCATTTTCGACTGTTCAATCACTGCAAGATGGCCGTAAACGCCTTAACGAGAAGTGTAGTGGCCTTGGGCCCGGACAGCAATTGCGATGATAGAGAGACCACGGCCAGTGGCGGATGGGGAGAACGGAAACTATCGCCTGCTTCGGACGATTGTCCTGGTCGGGCTCATGGGGGCCGGTAAGACCAGTGTGGGCAAGCGGGTTGCGGCGCGCCTCGGCGTGCCCTTCATCGATTCCGATTCGGAAATCGAGATTGCCGCAGGAATGACGATTCCGGAGATTTTCGCCAGCTACGGCGAGCCCGATTTTCGCGATGGGGAGCGGAAGGTGATCGCGCGCCTGCTGACGCGGCCGCCCTGCATCCTCGCGACCGGGGGAGGCGCCTTCATCGAGGCGCAGACGCGGGCCGAGATCAAGGAACACGCCACCAGTGTCTGGCTCCGCGCAGAGGTCGAGACCCTCTGGCAGCGCGTGCGCGGAAAGCCGGGGCGCCCCCTTCTCGACGCGCCGAACCCGCGTGCCAAGCTCGAGGCGCTCAACGATCTGCGCGCGCCCTTCTACGCACTCGCGGACGTGACCGTCGACAGCACGCGCGATGCCAGCCACGAGAAGATGACGGACCGAATCATCGAGGCGGTCTTGCGCCATGATGCCGGACACGCCGGGCAGGCACCCACATTGGAGGTTCTCGAGAAATGACGCCCCAGACCGTTCATGTCCCGCTTGACGGGCGGAGCTACGATATCCGCATCGGTCCGGGGCTTCTCGCGCGGGCCGGCGCGGAGATCGCACCGCTTCTGGCCGCGAAGCGCGTGGCCGTCCTGACGGATGAGCGGGTTGCGGATCTGCACTACCCGGCGCTCAGAGAGGGGCTGGCGGCCGAGGGAATCGCGTCCGACATGCTGGCCCTGCCGCCGGGCGAGGGCACCAAGTGCTGGTCGCAGCTTGAACGGGCGGTCGAGTGGCTGCTGGAGCGCAAGGTGAACCGTGATGATGTCGTGGTCGCGCTGGGTGGCGGCGTCATCGGCGATCTGGCGGGCTTTGCCGCCGCGATCCTGCGCCGTGGGGTGCGGTTCGTGCAGGTGCCGACGACGCTTCTGGCCCAGGTGGACAGCTCCGTGGGGGGAAAGACCGGCATCAACTCGAAACTGGGCAAGAACCTGATCGGTGCCTTCCATCAGCCGGGACTGGTGCTTGCCGATACGGATGTTCTCGATACGCTCGCACCGCGCGACTATCTCGCCGGATATGCGGAGGTCGCGAAATACGGGCTGCTGGGGGACGGCACCTTCTTCGAATGGCTCGAGAAGAACGGCGCCAACGCAGCCGCGGGCGATGTGGAGGCACGGATCACCGCGATTCGCCGGTCCTGCGAGATGAAGGCCGAGATCGTGGTGCGGGACGAAACGGAGAAGGGGGACCGCGCGCTTCTCAACCTGGGCCATACCTTCGGACATGCTCTCGAGGCCGCAACCGGATATTCGGACCGCCTGCTTCACGGGGAGGGGGTGTCCATCGGGTGCATGCTGGCCTTCCGGGCCAGTGCTGCTCTGGGCCTCTGTTCGCAGGAGGCACCGAGCCGGGTCGCGCAGCATTTCGCGGATATGGGAATGAAGCGCGGGCTCGGCGATATTCCGGGCAATCTGCCCGATGCAGACGGGCTTCTGGAGCTGATGACGCAGGACAAGAAGGTCAAGGACGGACGAATCGTCTTCGTCCTGGCCCGCGATATCGGGGAGACCTTCGTCTGTCGCGATGCGGATATCTCCGTCATACGGGGCGTTCTGGATCAGGCGCTTGCCGAACGCTGAGGCAGGGGTACCTCACACCTGCAAAAAATCCAGCGGATGCGGTCAATTGTATGGCGACATGGACGCAACCAGAGGGTATGAACGCAGGAATATATTAACCTTTGCAGACGGGATCGTTACCTCTTGATAACCGAATCCAGGATATACTCGGGCGGGAACTTCACGCTTTTGGAAAGCGGGCGCAGAATGATGTCCAACATCCTTGGTAACGCTACTTCGTTCTGCTCGGTGGTTGCGCTGACGGCTGCGCTTTCCGCTGTCCAGATGACGGCTGCCGCGGCGCAGGATGCCGTGGAGGACGAATCGCTTTCGGTTCTCGACGAACCGGAACTGCCGGAGAATTTCGAGACCCTCCGGACGGCCGATGTGGAGCCGTTCTTCCTCGACCAGGTTGCCCCCGGATTTCTTGCCGCCGACGGCGTGCTCGACAGCCCGACACCCGATGTCGTGATGACGATCCGCGGTGGCGTGCAGGTCAGCCCTGCCTACTTCGGGTCGGATGATCTGGAAACCGGGCCGAACGGATCGCTGCGCTTCGATTATGTCAAGTTTCCCGGTGGCTTCGAATTCGGTTCGGGCCAAACGGTCGGTTTCCGTCGCGGTCTCGGCCTGCAGGGCTCGGTGCGGAGCATCTCGAAGCGCGACTCGAGCGAGTACAGCGAAATCGACGGCCTCGACGATGTGGACTGGTCCTTCGAGGCCGGGTTGGGCCTCGGTTACGAGCAGCGCACCTACCGGCTTTTCGCCAACGCGCGTTACGGTTTCATCGGGCACAATTCCTGGGCCGGAGAGCTTGGTGCCGACGGTATCGCCTATCCCGTCGAAGGGCTGACGCTGACCTTCGGTCCGCGCGTATCCCTCGGGGACGACCGGTTCACGGACACGTATTTCGGGGTTTCGGAGTCCGAGTCCGCAGCCTCCGGGCTCGAGGCCTACGATCCGGACGGCGGTGTGGTCGGTGTGGGTGTCGTGTTCGGCGCACGGTATCTCTGGAACGAGCGCTGGGGCATCGAAGGCGCGGCCCGATATGACCGTCTGACCAATGACGCGGCGGACTCGCCCATCACGGAGACCGGATCTCCGGATCAATACACCTTCACCATCGGCATCACACGTCGGATCAGCCTCGACTTCTAAGGTGCTGACCTCGAACGATAAAAGGCTTTCGGGCGGCTGCGAGTGCAGTCGCCCTTCTCGCTATTCGCCGTAGAGCTTGAGCGCTTTTTGACGTGCAAGGCCGCTGTCTTGGTCCGACACGCCCAGCAGGTTCGCCACGAGCCGCAGCAGGCCGTGTTCGTCCGCGTTTATCCCATCCGCAGCCGCTACGCGCCACAGGGCCTCCACGACGCTGTTGCGATGTTCGTAGGGCACGGCATCCTTGATCACGCGGGTAAAGCGGACCGTGTCGGGGGCATCGGCCTCGGCGCGTTCTCCATCGGTGCGAAGAGCGGTCGCCTCCGATGCCGAAAGGCCATAGGTCTCGGAGAGCACACGATCGATCCGTTGGCGCTCTTCGCTCGAGTAGACCCCATCGGTTCGCGCAACGCGCACCATGAGCGCCGCAAGAGCCAGTCGCGCCTGGTCCTGCGGCAGGGGTTCGGGTTCGGTCTCGCCCACAAGGCGTTTGATAAGATCCGCTATCATGCAATCTATATATAGGCTTTGTCGGATCAGACCAATCGCGATTGCTCGACCGCCGCGCGCACGAAATCGGCAAAGAGCGGATGCGGCTCGAAGGGCTTGGATTTCAGCTCGGGGTGGAACTGGACGCCGATATACCAGGGGTGATCCGGGATCTCGACGATTTCGGGCAGGCGCCCATCCGGTGAGAGGCCGGAGAACTTGAGCCCGCATTCCTCGAGCTTGGTCCGATAGGCGATGTCCACCTCGTAGCGATGGCGATGGCGCTCGGAAATGTCGAGTGTGTCATAGATCTCGGCGGCCTGGCTGCCCTCGGTCAGGACGGCGTCATAGGCGCCGAGGCGCATCGTTCCGCCCTTGTCGTCGGTGACCGCGCGCTTGACCGTGCGGTTGCCCTCGACCCATTCCTTGAGGTGGTAGATCACGTGGACATAGCGGCTGTCGCCGGCCTCGTGGTCGAACTCCTCCGATCCGGCGTCTTCCAGACCGAGCATGTTGCGGGAGGCCTCGATCACCGCCATCTGCATCCCGAGGCAGATGCCCAGATAGGGCACCTTGCGTTCGCGGGCGAATTTCGCCGCGCGGATCTTGCCTTCCGTGCCGCGCTCCCCGAATCCGCCGGGGACGAGGATCGCGTTGTAGCCCTCGAGAATCGGGGCGATATCCTCGTCCTTCTCGAAGAGCTCCGCATCGATCCACTCGGCCCGCACCTTCACGCGGTTTGCGATGCCGCCATGGGTCAGCGCCTCGGCGATGGATTTGTAGGCGTCCTCGAGTTGGGTGTATTTGCCGACGATCGCAACCTTCACGTCGCCTTCCGCATGGTGGATGCGATCCACCACGTCATACCACTTGGAGAGCTGGGGGCGGGGGGCCGGCGCGATGCCGAACGCGTCCAGCACCGCCTGATCGAGCCCTTCCGCATGATAGGCAAGCGGCGCCTCGTAGATCGACTTGAGGTCCTGCGCCGCGATCACGCTTTCGGGGCGCACGTTGCAGAACAGGGCGAGCTTGGCGCGTTCCTTGTCGGGGATCGGCATGTCCGAGCGGCAGACAAGCACATCCGGGGCGATCCCGATCGAGCGCAATTCCTTGACCGAATGCTGCGTCGGCTTGGTCTTCAACTCGCCTGACGCCGCGATATACGGCAGGAGGGTGAGGTGCATGAAGATGCACTGGCCGCGGGGCTGTTCCTGACCGAACTGGCGGATCGCCTCGAAGAAGGGCAGGCCTTCGATATCGCCCACGGTCCCGCCGATCTCGCAGAGCATGAAGTCGACCTCATCGGCACCGATCTTCAGGAAATCCTTGATCTCGTTGGTGACGTGCGGAATGACCTGGATCGTCTTGCCGAGGTAGTCACCGCGGCGTTCCTTGTCGAGAACGTTGGAATAGATCCGCCCCGAGGACACGGAATCGGTCGCGCGGGCCGCGACGCCGGTGAAGCGCTCGTAGTGGCCTAGATCGAGATCGGTCTCCGCGCCATCATCGGTGACGAAGACCTCGCCATGCTCGAAGGGGGACATGGTGCCCGGATCGACGTTGAGATAGGGATCGAGCTTTCGCAGCCGCACCGAATACCCGCGCGCCTGCAAGAGAGCGCCCAGGGCTGCCGAGGCAAGACCCTTCCCGAGGGAGGATACGACACCTCCCGTAATGAAAACATACCTTGCCATCGGAGATTTTCCCGCTTTCGGCTTGTCCGCTCTATCGCTGAGGCGAATTCCTCACGGGACTCAATCTATAAGTCAGCTTGACGAGTCCGGCAAGGGGTTAAACCCCAATATAGTGTATCGAGTTCGTTTTTCACAACCAAGGGTTGCAGTCGAGCTTTGCCCGCGCCTATTCGGCGGCGGGCGGTGCGGCGGGGCTGTCAGCCGCCGGCGGGGCCGACGGCGAGTCGTCGGTCGGGATCGGCGGCAGGAGATCCTCTCCCAACTGGGGCAGGGTGGACGCCCCCGGAGCGAGTTCTTCCGACGCGCCTTCGATACCGTCGATCACCGAGTCCTGCGCTGCATCGCGCGCCGCGAACACGGTGAGCGTGATCGAGGTGACGACAAAGGCCGCGCCAAGGAACCACGTGAGCTTCGAGAGAGCGGTCGCTGCGCCCCGGCCGGACATGACGCCGCCGCCGCCACCGCCGCCAATGCCAAGACCACCGCCTTCCGAGCGCTGCAGCAGCACGACGATAATGAGCGCAAGCGCGAGCAGCAGATGAATGGTAAGAACGACAGCGGCCATGGGTATCTTCACGAATTGTCTCGGGACAGCGCGTCTCTAGCGGCTCGGTTCGGGAATGTCGATTCACAACGCGAATTTTCGCGACGACTTTCGGAAACGCGTGCGGATGTGCGGGAATTCGCCCTGCAATGGCAAGACCTTGTGCCGAAGGGTCCCAATGCATAGTCTCATGTCGCGTTTGTGAACAGGATCGCCGATGTTCTTGAGAACCCTGTCGGGCCGGTTTCTTGGCCTCACGATCCTTTTCGTGATGATCGCTGAGGTACTGATATTTGTGCCTTCGGTCGCGCGGTTCCGGCTCGACTACCTGCAGAATCGCCTCGATCTGGCGCAGCTTGCGGCACTTGCGGCTTTGTCGCGCGAAGAAACGGAGCTTCCCGCAGAAATGCGGCGCGAACTCCTCGATACGGCGGACGTGATGATCGTCGTGCTGATGCGCAACGGTGTCCGTGAGCTTGCGCTGGCCGACGAGATGCCAGGGCGACCAGCGGCGACCTATGATATCCGCGATCCCTCGGCCTGGGATCTCGTGAAGGGTGCGGGGCGCGTGTTCCTCACGCCGGGGGACCGGGTGATCCGTGTCATCGGGCAAACACGCAAGGGCACGGAGGGCGTTGTCGATGTGGTCCTGCAAGAAGCCCCGCTGCGGGCGGCCCTCATGGATTACGGATTGCGGATCTTCTATCTGTCGCTTGTCATTTCGGCGGCGACGGCTGCGCTTCTCTTCATTGCGGTGCAGTTCCTCATCGTCGGGCCGATCAACCGCGTGATCGCGCATATGGTGGCCTATCGGGACGATCCGGAGGACACGACGAGAATCATTGCCCCCAAGAGCGGCACGCAGGAGCTTCTCGACGCCGAGAACGCCCTGCACGATCTCGAGGTTCGCCTGACGAGCGCATTGCGTCAGAAGGAGCGTCTGGCGGCCCTGGGGCGTGCCGTTGCCAAGATCAGCCACGATCTGCGCAACATGCTCACCACAGCCCAATTGCTCGCGGACAGCCTCGAGACGATCGAGAACCCGAAGGTGCGGCGGATCGCACCCAAGCTCGTGAAATCGCTTTCCCGCGCGGTTTCACTGTGCGACCGGACGCTGACATTCGGCAAGGCGGAAGAACCCGCGCCCGAACTCGAACAGATCTCCCTGCACGATCTGGTCTGCGAGGTGGTCGAGAACGAACGCCAGACGACGAACACCAGGCTCGTGGAGATCCGATCCGAGGTCTCGCCCGATGTGATGGTGCGCGCGGATGCCGAGCAGCTCTTCCGGGTGCTCTCGAACCTCATCCGCAATTCGGCCCAGGCGATTGCCGCGAGCGGGCAGGCCGGGTCGGTTCGGGTGGAAGCCTCTCAGCAAGACGGGCGGACGTTCATCCGGGTGGCCGACACCGGGCCGGGGCTGCCTCCGAAGGCGCGCGACAACCTCTTCAAGCCGTTCCAGGGCGGTGCGCGGCAGGGTGGCAACGGGCTGGGGCTTGTCATCGCCGACGAGATCATCCGCGGGCATGGGGGAACGCTCGCGCTGGAGGTCTCCGATGAGAACGGGACCGTCTTCGCGATCTCTCTTCCCGCCGAATAGCGAGATGTGATCGGGGAAAGGCATGGAGACTCCCCGGATCGTTTTGACAGCGCGATCCTATCGACTATCTCTCATCAGGCACGACCGGCAATTCGAGGCCGGCGTTGGCATATGCCGCGATCGGGAGGGGGCTTTGGCGCAAGACAGAGAATATCTTCGGACGGAACGGGGGCGCGTCTCGTGAAGCCCCCGGTTCTGAATGTGGATGTCAGCACCGACACCTGGACGCAGCTTCTTTCGTTGCGTGACGGCGCACGATCCTGCAACGGCACTGTTCGCGACGATCCGGCCTTTCTGCTCTACGGCCCTGTGGTTGCACGAAACGGCGCGGGGCACCTGCTCTCGCAGGTCGGCCAGTCGCTTGACGGGCGCGTTGCCACCGCATCGGGAGATGCGCGGGATGTGTCCGGTGCGGATGGCATTCGCCACCTCCACCGCTGCCGGGCGCTGGTGGATGCCGTGGTGGTGGGGATCGGGACGGTGATCGCCGATGACCCGTCCCTGACGGTTCGCGAGGTCGATGGCCCCGATCCGCAGCGCGTGGTGATTGACCCCAATGGCCGGCTGCCCGCCTCCGCCAAGATGCTGTCGGACGGTCATCCGCCGCCGATCATCGTTCAAGGGGAGGACGGGCCGGATCGAAACGGTCTCGATACGATCGTGGTGCCGCGCGAGGGGCGCTATCTCTCGGCTGTGGCGATCCGGCAGGAACTGGCGCGTCGGGGGATGCACAACATCCTTCTCGAGGGAGGTGGGACGACGATCGCCATCTTCCTCGGTGCCGCATGCGTGGACCGTCTCCACGTGACGATTTCGCCGCTCATCATCGGCGCCGGGCCTGCAGGGCTTCGACTGCCCGAGGTCGAGCTTCTGTCGGATGCGATGAGACCCGAAACGCATGTATACGACATCGGGTCCGACGTTCTCTTCGACTGCCAGCTTCGCAGAGCCTGACGCGCCCGCCCGTCACTCCGGCGTGGGGCGGGCGAGCAGATCGATATGTCCGACCGTGCAGGTGGCTCCGGTTTCGAGCACCTCGCGGTCATTGGCCCATGTTTCCGCTATGGATTTCGATACCTCTCCGGTTTCGAGCACGGCCCCGACGATGCCGGACACCAGGAGCTTGTGCATCTCGTTCGACGACGGGGCAATTCTCCAGGGGCTCGGCGCGCGGCTCGTGGAGTATCCGGCCTCGCGGAGCCGTCGCTCCATGCAACGCGCCGCATCCGGGCCGAGCGCGGGACCAAGGCCCTTGTCGCGGGTCTGGTGGTGGTTGAAGGCCCGTACCATGTCGGCGTCATAGTCGTCCGGGGGCTGCCACCGCATCGATCCGTCATAGGTCAGCGCCGCGTAGAAGGACGCGCCGGACTCGGCAAGGCGATCGGCGAGACCTGAGATCCACTCCGCGGAGCACAGGTCCAGCAGGGCAGACGCCGTCACGAGGGTCACGCCGTCGAAATCGATCGCATCCAGATCGAAGATGTCGCACTGCTCGATCCTGACCTCCGGGCCGCAGCGCTTTTCGGCCTCGGAGAGAAGGGCGGGGTCATTGTCGGCAAGACGCCAATCGTGTCGCCCCCCATTCGCTTCCGCGAACGCCCGGTAAGTCGAGCCCGTGCCGCAGCCAAGATCCAGGATCGTGCCGCCCTCCGGCGGAAGAAGCTGGATCGCCTGTTTCAAGAGCCCGGAATTGCGCGCCGCCCGATCGAGCGGTTCACGCAAAGAGAGCCATTCGGTGGAAAAACCTGTCATTCCCGATGTCCGATCCTGTTCAATCGCCGCGCCTCAGCGAGGCAACCGGCAACCTGCTGCGCGGCAACCGGCCAGCCAGGAAGATCCTGTCCGGCACGCCACGCGTTTTCCGAGACGTTGGCACGGAGCACCGGATCTTCAAGAAGCTCACGGAGCGCGTCGGCAAAGGCCCGCGGATCGTCGGGCGGAACGAGGCGGCCGGCATTGGCGGGGACGACCTCCTGAACCGCCCCGGTTCGGCAGCCGACAATCGGCAAACCGTGCGCGAGGGCCTCGGCAAAAGCCATGCCGTAGCCTTCGTAGCGGCTGGCCAATGCGAAGATCGCCGCCTTCATCATTTCGCTCTCGGCGTTCTCGACCATCCCGGCGAATGTGAGACGGTTTGCGATACCGCGATCGCGCGCACGCTGGCGGAGGGCAGAGGCAAGCGGAGGGTCGGCCGACTCATTGCCGACAATGCGTGCGTCCCAGTCGAGGTCGGTCAGTTGGGCGAGGGCATCGATGAGCGTGTCGTGGCCCTTGCGCTCGATCAGACTCCCCACGCTCAGGATGAGGGGTGGAGACGAGGGCGTCGCGCGTTTCCGGGGCGAACAGCCGGGAAGAACCACGGTGATGCGTTCGGGCGGGACCGAGAACCGGGTCGCGACCTCGCGGGCCGTCTCCGGCGAGGTCACGATGATCCGCCGCGCATGGGGGAGCGCGGCATGTTCGGCCCGTTCCAGCCGGGCGGCGTCGCTGACGGAAAGGCCGTTCTCGAGGCAGAGCGGGTGGTGAACGAGCGCGGTAAGGTTCAGCCTGCAGGCTTCCGCCGCGACGACACCCGGCATGGCGCTGAACGCAAGACCGTCGATCAGCACATCGCTGCCGTCTGGCAGGGCTCGCAGGCTGTCATGCACGATCTCGAGCGTGTCGAGGCCGGGTTGCGGGAAATCACCGGGCCAGTGCAGAATCTCGACCGGGTGACCGAGCGCGCGCAAGCCGCCGATGATTTCGCGGTCGTAGCCGTAACCGCCGGTCCGGGTTTCAAGATCGCCCGGAACGCCGAACCAGAGTCTGTCCGCCTGCATGTCTGCGCCCTCTGATCAGATGTCGGCTTCGTACCAGCCGCGCGCCACGTGGGATTCGTGCAAGGTGATGCGCAACTTCCGCACGGGCTCCCCGCCGAGCCCCAGCCCCCCGGCGCGGATCTTCTCGGCGATGCGGCGAAATATCTCCCGGGCGAGGAATTCGGTGGTCGTGACCTTGCCCTTGAACTCCGGCATCTCGTCGAGATTGGCGTAGTTGAAGGGCGCCAGGACGTCCTTGAGGATGCTGGTGGCGAGGCCGATGTCGATGGCGAGCCCGTTCTCGTCGATGTCCTCGGTGAAGAAGGCCGCATCGACCACGAAGGTCGCGCCGTGCATTCCCTGCGCGGGGCCGAACACGTCCCTCGGAAGGGAATGCGCGATCATGATGTGTTCGCGTACTTCGACTGCAAACATGGGAGTCCTCTCAATCGTATCGGATACGGTGGCAAAGGGTTGTGGGGTCCGCGAGAATGCCGGCATAGGCCCCCGGCAGGTCGCCGAAGGCGGTCTCTCCCGAAATCAGGGCATCGAAACGATCCGGCATGAGCAGTTCGAGCGCCTTTCGAAGCCGACGGGCGAAGGACCAGCGGGCGCGCCGATCCGCCGGGATGTGGCCGACCTGCGAGCTGACAAGCGAAAGCCGCTTGCTGTGGAATGCCCCTCCGAGCGGCACTTCGGTCGTGCCGGCACCGTGCCAGCTTGCCTCGACGATGCGCGCCTCGAGCCCTGCACATGCGATGGCCGTGGCGAGACCGGACGCAGTCGCGGATGTATGGATCACGACATCACATTCGGTTTCCGCGGCACTCGGGTCGGAGAGCGACATCCCCAGTTTCCCGGCGGTCTCGGCACGTGCGGGCTCCGTGTCGATCAGGGAGACACTGGTTCCGGGCATCGAGGCAGCTAGGCTGGCGCTCAGAAGGCCGACGACACCCGCTCCGATGACTGAAACGCGGTCTCCGGGGCCGATCCGCGCATCCCAGACGATGTTGAGTGCGGTTTCCATGTTGGCCCCTAGGACGGCCCTTTCCGCGGGAAGCCCCTCCGGGAGGGGGGTAACCGCGGAGGCCGGAACCCTGAAGCGGTCGTGGTGGGGGTGGAGGCAGAAGACGTTGCGCCCGCGCAGATCGTCGGGTCCGTCCTCCACGCGACCCACACCCATGTAGCCGTAGCTGACTGGGAAGGGGAAATCCCCGTGCATGAAGGGCGCGCGCATCCGGTCGTGCTCGCTGGACGGCACCCGGCCTTCGTGCACCAGTCTCTCCGTCCCGCGGCTGATCCCCGAGAAGAGCATTCGAACCAGCACCTCGCCGTCCTGCGCCGGCTGAAGGGGCGTCTTTCTCAGGCAGACCTTGCCCGGAGCCTCGATCCAGAAGGCGGTCGCGGTTTCGGCTGCAGTCTGCGGCAAGGCGTTCATCCTGATGGGCACGTTTCGGGTCGCGTCGTTTGAGAACATGATTTCGGGCAAGCGTCCAGCGCGGCGCGGTTCGCGGGTGCTCGTCGGGGGCAGGTAGCGCGGGAAAGCAATTAGCCAATAGTTCGCCCGGCTGTTGCGAAAATCACTGCCGCGCGGCAATCATCCGGGAATAACTGGCATCTGGAAATGGGCTCCCCAAGCTGGCATCCTGTCAGAGGGGTGATCTGTCAGTTCGTTGGTCGCTTGGCCATGGGCTTCGTGGTGCAAATGCGAGCTTTTGTCGAACATGCAATGAAGATTGCGACGGGGTGATGGAATGGATGCTTTTCTTGGCCGGTTCAAAGAGGTCGTTGCTCGTCTGCCCGAAAAGATCGCGGTTTCGGATGACAAGCGGTCACTGACCTACGCGGAAATCGATGCCGACAGTGATCGCATTGCCCGTATACTCGAGGAGGATGCCGGGGGCGAGAACCGCATCTATGCCTATCTCGGCCGGATGACCTGCGAGTGCGTGTCGCTCAACGTGGCGGCGGGCAAGTCCGGCACGGCTGTCGTGGCGCTGGATCCGGGCCATCCCGTGGCCGCGATGAAGGAGGTCATTGCGCATTCGGGGGCCGTGCGGATCGTGACGACGCCCGAGTTCGGCGATCTGGCGCGGGAGGTGATGGAGGTCGAGCCGATCATGCTGCCGCTCGACCGACCGGTTCGAAGCGAGATCGACGTCTATCCGATTGTCGCGCGTGATCCGGAGCTTCTGCACTTCATCTCCTATACCTCGGGTTCCACGGGAAAGCCCAAGGGCGTGAAGGTTTCGCGTCACATCTGCGACTATCGCTGGAAGCAGAAGATCGTCTTCTACGGCACGAACGAGACCGACGTGGTCGCCATGTTCACGCCGTTCTGGTGGTACAAGCACGTCTGGCCGCTTTCGGTCGGCGCCGAATGCGCCTGTTTCGACTTTGCCGGCAAGGGGCTTTCCGCGGTCGAGAACTGGCTGCGCGAGAAGAAGGTCACGGTGCTTCTGACCTATACGGCGATGTATCGCCAGCTTGCGGACGGGGCGGCATCGGCTTTCCCCGATCTCCGCCAGATCATCATTGGTGGTGAGGCGACGCGGGTCGAGGACGTTCGCAATTTCGATCGCATCACGGTGCCGGGCGCGGAGCTGATGTCGCGTCTCGCCTGCCAGGAACTGGCGATCCTGACGCTGTTCGTGCACAAGCACGGCGATCCCATCGACTACGAGAAAGTGCCGCTCGGACGCAACCTGCATCCGAAGGAGACACGCCTGCTTGACCCCGATGGCCACGAGGTTCCCAGGGGAACGCCCGGCGAGCTGGTCACCAAGGGTGAGTTCGTCCCGCCCGGATACCACAACGATCCGGAACGCACGGCGGAGGCCTTTACCCTGCACCCGGATGGGGAATGGTCGTTCACCATGGGCGATCTCGCGGTGGAGGACGAGAACGGGATCCTGCACGCGCTGGGCCGCAAGGACCAGCAGGTGAAGATCCGCGGCTACAACGTGCGCCCGACCGAGGTCGAGGAAAAGCTCGTCACGCATCCCGATGTTCACGAGGCAGGGGTGACCGCCTTCGAGGGGGCAAAGGGCATTCGCAGGCTGGCTGCGTTCTATACGGTCGCGGAAGGGGCCGCGCCGAGTTCGGCGGACCTGCGCGGCTTCATGAACGACCTCGTTCCGGGCTACATGGTGCCGAGCCTGTTCATCAGGCTCGAGGCCATGCCGAAGACATCCAACGGCAAGCTCGACCGCAAGTCGCTGCCCGCACCCCTGGAGGTCGCCGGTTCCGGCGCGGATGCTGCGGCGACCGAACCCGCGACCGAAACCGAGCGCGTGCTGATGGATATCTGGCGCGATGTGCTGGGCCACGAGAATTTCGGGGTCGAGGATGACTTTTTCGACATGGGGGGCGATTCCCTGCAGGCCATGCGGATGCTGCTGGAGGCGGAGAAACCCCTCGGCTTCCAGCTTCCCTACGACACGCTCTTTCTCGAGGGGGCGGATATCCGTTCCATCGCGGCCCGGTTCGACCGTGTGGCCAGGGGCGAGCAGGATGACGGGCTTCGCGTCGTCCGCCCGGGCGGGAAGGAAACCGTCTATCTCGGCTACATGCGGGGCGGGGATGTCTCCTCCTATCTCTCGACGATCTCCGAGATCTCCGATGACTACACCTTCATCGGAACGGCCCCGAAGGGCGGGCTGGAATCCACGCGCACCCGAAGCTTGGAGACCCGAATGGAGGTTCTCTCGGCCCATTGCGCGGACAAGATCGCCGAACATGCCGCGCCGGGTGAGGGCATCCGGCTCATGGGATACAGCTTCGGTGCAATTCTCGCCTTCGATACGGCGCGGGAACTGACCGAGCGCGGCCATACGGTTTCGCATCTCATCCTGCTCGATGCGCCCTACCTCTGGGGCAAGCGATACACCAACCTGCGGGCCATCAAACGGTATTTCGTCGGTGCCGAGGCCATGCGGGTAAACCTCGGCCCGAAGCGGGTGCTCATGACCGGGCTCGCGGCGCTGGGCGTCGGTTCGGGCCCGTCCGATATCCGCGATGCGAGCTATATCGCGGCGTCGAAATACCGGCCCAAACCCCTTCCGCTGCCGAATGTCCTCGTGGTGCGCGCCAGCAACAATCCGACGGGCAAACACTGGGCCAACTGCTGGCGGAAGCTCGTGGGCGACCACATGGACGAGGTGGAGATGCAGGGCTCGCACCACAACATCATCCAGGCACCGCGAAGCTCGGTGCTCGCCGGCATCCTGCAGGGCTGGCTCGATGACGGAACGGCCGTCAATCCGCAGGCCGCCACGCCGACAGCCGCGGAGTAGGGGCCGCGGCCAGCTTCAGAGCCGCGCCAGGTCGAAATCGACCTCCGCGAGCATGCCCCGTGTCGGCGCCGGTGTCTGAGCGAAGAGCCGGCGCGCCTTCATGTGACGTTTGGGATCGTTGACGGTTTCGACGGCGGTCAGGATGTCGTCGTCGAAGCGCAGGATCGCGTCACCCTCCGCCGCCATGCTCGTGTCCGACGGCGCGGCCAGCCCGGCGATCTGAAGTTTCCAGTCAGCCTGATCCGACCAGAACCACGGCACCGCGGCATAGGGCTCGGCGCTTCCATGCACGATACGCCTGGCAATGGTGCGCGCATGATCGGTCGCGGCCTGCACGCTCTCGAGACGGATCATGCGCCCCGTGCGCGGGTCCGGGAAGGCGGCACAGTCGCCCAGCGCCGATATTGCGGGATCTGCGGTCCTCAGGGTTGCATCGGTCACGATCCCGTTCGCGACGCTCAGGCCGGCGGCTGCGGCAAGCTCGGTGTTTGGCCGGATTCCCGCCGCCAGCAGGACAAGATTGGCCGGGTGTTCACTGCCATCGGCGAGATGAATGGCGGCCTCCGAGACAGACGTCACCGCCTGGTTCAGAATGATCCGGCAGCCCAGCGACATGTGCTTTTCCAGGAAGCGCTCCGACATCTGGGGCGACACCGCACGCGCCATCAGGCGGGGGGCGGCTTCCGCGAGCACGACGTCATGACCGAGCCCGCGCGCCACGGCGGCGAATTCCAACCCGATGAAACCACCACCGATGACGGCGCAGCGCATGGGCCGGTCGAGAGCTGCACGGAGCCGCTCCGCATCCGCCAGGGTGCGCAGGTCGATGGCCCTGTCGAGCCCCTCGATCGGGGGGCGCAGGTTCCGCGATCCGGTGGCGAGGATGAGGTGGTCGTAGGTGAATGTCGCGTCCCCGGCCATCACCCGGCGGTTCTCGCGGTCGATCTGCTCGACCTCGGTGTCGGGAAAATAGCTGATGGCGTTCTTGACGAAGAAACTCTCGGGCCGGAGGCGCAGACCATCGGCAATGCCGGTCTTGAGGTAGGCCTTTGAAAGCGGCGGGCGCTGATAGGGCAACCCCGGTTCGGCTCCGATCAGCGTGATCGTGCCGTCGAAGCCCTCCTGACGCAGGCTTGCCGCTGCTTGCAGGCCACCCTGACCCGCACCGACGATCACCGCACTTTCGGACATCCGCTTTCTTCCCCTCAAATTCGCCCGGCCAACCGGCCTTGGAAAAACCGCGGCATGGCGTCTTGGCCCGGTCGTGATCTATCCCCGAATGCAAGGCTGCCGCAATCTCGGATGATGCGCTCTCGGTGCGGCAGACAGGCCTACGGGCGCTCAGCTTTCGATGCCGACACCCACATGGCGATACAGAAGCTCGGGCCTGTCCCGAAGTTCGCTGGCCGGGCCTTCATGCACGATCCGGCCATTGGCCATCAGAACGGCGCGGCTCGCAAAGGAAAGGGCTGCCTCGGCGTGCTGTTCCACCAGCACTATCGAGCGGCGGCCTTCACGCGCAAGGTTCTCGAAGACCTGCATGAGCATCTCGCAGATCACGGGGGCCAGCCCCTCGAGCGGCTCGTCGAGCAGCAGCACCTCTGGCCCGGTCATCAGGGTGCGCGCGATCGCAAGCATCTGCTGCTCACCGCCCGAGAGCTGGGTGCCGCCGATCCTGCGCCTTTCCTTCAGGCGCGGAAACAGGGTGTAGGCTTCTTCGAGAGAGGCCTTGCCGTGGAGGGCCGAAAGCAGGTTTTCCTCGACCGTGAGAGATCCGAAGATATCCCGTGTCTGTGGTACGAGGCCGAGGCCGCGATGGTTGCGGCTGAACGGGGGCAGGCGGTCGATGCGCTCACCATGCATCCGGATCTCGCCGCCATGCTGCCGCGTGAGGCCCATGATGGTCGAAAGCAGTGTCGTCTTTCCCGCCCCGTTCCGGCCGATAATGGCCAGCCGTTCGCCGGGTGACAGCGTGAGATCGATGTCCCGGATGACATGCGTCGGACCGTAACCCGCAGTCACGTTCGAGAGGTGGAGTGCCGGCTCAGCCATGGGAGCCTCCGAGATAGAGTTCGCGCACCTCGCGATTGGCCGCGATCTCCGCCGGTGTGCCCTCCACCAGGATCCGACCGTTGACGAGCACCACGATGGAGCGAGCCACCCTGAAGACCAAGTCCATGTCATGCTCGATGATCAGAACGGCAAGCTCGGAGGGCAGCGCCTCGATGGCTTCCGTGATGAGATGGGTCTCGGAGGAGGGTACGCCGGCGGCCGGTTCGTCGAGGATCAGGACGCGCGGCTTGAGGGCGAGCGTCAGCGCAAGCTCGACCAGGCGCTGCTGGCCGTAGGCGAGCGCCTCCACCGGCAGATCTCCGAGCGCATGGAGGTCGAACTGGCTGAGACAGGTCTCGATCTCCGCCTCGATCTCGGGAAAGCGGTCGGCCGGCCGGAACATGCGAAAACCGCGCCTCTCCCGCTCGAGGATCGGCAGGCGGAGGTTCTCGCGAACCGTGAGGTGGCGGAAGAGCGTGGTGATCTGGAAGGTCTTGGCGATGCCGAGGCGCACACGGGCGCCCTCGTTCATGCGGCTGATATCAACGCCGTCGAAGCGGATCAAACCGGAGGAGGGTGGCAGGATGCCGGTCACGAGGTTGGCAAATGTGCTCTTTCCTGCACCGTTCGGGCCGATGAGCGCGGTTCGCGCACCGGCTGGCAGATCGAGATTGATGTTTTCTGAGACGGTGAGGCCATCGAAGCTCTTCGACAGGCCGCGCACCTCAAGCCCACTGGTCATGGGTCCCCCCGCTTCACCAGTCCCGTGAGCGCACGCGGCAGCGTGATGAGCCCCGTGGGCAGGAAGAACACGACCGCGAGCACCATGGCGCCGATCACGAAAAGCCAGTTGAAGGGGTCGTTTGCCGCGGCGGTGTGGTGGACCATCATGAAGACGAAGGTGCCGATCGCCGCACCGTAGAGCCGGCCGGTGCCGCCCAGGATCAGCATGATCAGCGCTTCGGCCGACAGTGCGAAGGAGAAGGTCTCCAGGCTGACGAGCTGCGTGACCTGGATCGCCAGGGCTCCGGCGGTTCCCGCGATGGCGCCGCCGATTGCATAGGCCGTGACGCGCCGGAGGTAGACCGGGGCACCGATGGCCGCCATGCGCTCCGGGCTTTCGTGAATGCCGCGAAGCGACAGGCCGAAGGGCGAGCGCGTGATGACCGCGAGCAGCGCGAAGACGCAGGCCGCCACAATGAGCGCATACCAGTAGCCGGTGATGCCGATGAAATCGAAGGCGAACCGCCCCAGCACCGGCCCGACATCGACCCTCAGCCCATCCGCACCGCCGGTGAGACCGCGCGCCTGATTGGCAATCTCGTGACAGATCGCGGCCACGGCAATCGTCAGCATGATGAGTGTCAGACCCTGTGTGCGCATCAGGAGAAGGCCCGAGATCAGCGCGAGAGACCCACCGGCGAACGCCCCGACCAGAAGGCCCGCCACCGGCTCGCTCCACACATGGATCGAGAAAAGCGCCGCCGCATAGGCCCCCGTGCCATACATCGCGGCCTGACCCAACGTCGGTATCCCGGCATACCCGAGCACCAGGTCGATGGAGAGCACGAAGATCACCATGATCAGGATGCGTGTCACGAAGGCGAGGTTGTAGGGAAAGAGGAAGTAGAGGGAGACGGCCAGCAGAGCGAGGAGGGCGGGGGGAAGCGCGCGCCATGTCATGCCTTGAGCCTTCCCATCAGGCCCTGGGGGCGGAAGGCCAGCAGGACGATCACCAGCCCGAAGAAGGCGATGGTCGAGAGGTCCGGCACGATGTATCGCGCGGCGGTCTCCAGGATGCCGAGGCCGATTGCGGCCAGGAACGAGCCCATGATCGAGCCCATGCCGCCGACAGCCACGACCATCAGGAAGAGCACCATGTAGCGGAGCGGGTAGTAGGCCTCGATGGGCAGAAGCTCCGCGCCGACGATCCCGCCGAGCGCGGCAAGTCCGGCGCCGAGACTGAAGGTCGCGAGATAGATCCGGTCCGTGATGATGCCATGGGCCGAGGCAATGGCGCGATTATCGACGGCGGCCCGCAACCGGATGCCGAAGCGGGTGCGGTCGAGCAGCAGCCAGAGCCCGAGCACGACGACAAACCCCAGCACGATGACCGCGATCCGATGCGCGGGCAGGGTGCGGAAGCCCAGATCCACCGAAGCCTTCAGCATGTCGGGCATCGGGATCGGAAGAAGGGCGGAGCCTTGCCAGCGGTTGACCGTGGCGATGATCAGGAAGGTGAGGCCGATGGTCGCCAGCACCTGCTGCAATTCGCCGAACGCATAGATCCGGCGATAGACCACCCGTTCGAGCGGCAGGGCTATCATCACGGTCCCGGCAATGGCCAGGATCAGCGCGGGCCAGAACCCGAGACCCAGATCCTGCCCGATCCAGTGCGCCAGCGTGCCGCCGATCAGGGCAAAACCGCCATGGGCGAGATTGACGACCCGCATGAGCCCCATGGTGACCGAAAGCCCCACGGCGATCATGAAGAGGATCATGCCGTAGGCGAGCCCGTCCACGGCAATATTGAGCAATAGTCCCATGCGCTCCTCGGGATTCCTCTGGCGCGGTCTACTGGTCCCAGCCCAGATCGCCGACCGTCGCGATGATGCTCTTTTCGACGTTCTCGAGCAGCCCCGTTTCCGGGTTCCGTTCCACAACACGGTGATAGACGTTCTGGATGACCGTGCGGCTGTCGGGATCGAGAATGAGCGGTCCGCGCGGGCTTTCCCATTCGAGCCCCAGCGCCGCCTCGACCGCCGCCGGACCGTCGGTGCCCGCGGCCTCGACCATGTGATAAATCAGATGCACGCCGTCATAGGCCTGCACGTTCGCCCAGTTGACCGGGGCGGGATCATCGAGATCGGCGATGGCGGCCAGGAATTCGCGGTTGAGATCGGAATCATGCGCGGTCGAATAGTGATAGGACGTGTTCAGCCCGATCGCCGCATCGCCCAGCGCCTGAAGGTTGCTCTCCTCCGTTTCCGCCGTGCCGAGGAACTCGATGCCCGCCGCGCGCAAACCGTTCTCGTTGTAGGTCTTGGTATAGGCGAAGGTTGTCGGCCCGCCCGGCACGAAGACGAATACCGCGTCCGGGTCCTGTTCGCGCACGCTCTGGAGGAAGGGCGTGAAATCGGTGGTCGAAAGCGGCATGCGGATGGAATCGAGTATCTTCCCGCCCCTGGCCTCGAAGGCCGACCTGAACCCTGTTTCCGCGTCGATCCCCGGCCCGTAATCGGTCACGGTCGTGACCACTTCGCGGATGCCCTGATCGTAGGCCCATTCGGCGAGCGGTGCCGAAACCTGCCACAGCGTGAAGCTCGTGCGGAGGAAGAAGTCGCTTTCCTTGTTGATGCGCGAGGTGGCGGCGTTGAAAATCACCGTCGGCGTCTCGGACTGGGTGATGAGCGGGGCAACGGCGAGCGCGTTCGGCGTGAAGGTGAAACCGGCCAGGTAATCGACGCGGTCGCGGATCAGAAGCTCCTGCGCGAGGGAGCGGGTCTGGTCGGGATTCACCCCGCCGGAGTCCTTGTAGATGAAACTGATCTCGTGATCGCCGGCGGTCGTGCCATGCTGCGCCTGATAGACCTCGATGGCCTCCTGGAACTGGGTTCCATAGAGCGCGTAGGGCCCCGAGAAGGGTGCGATGACACCCACCTTGATTTCATCCGCGGAGACCTGGGCCGCGGTTGTGGTGACAGTCGCGAGCAGAAGAGCCGCCGGCACACTGGGTTTCATGATCGCCTCCATGTTCCTTGACGAACATTCTTGAACCACGGGGTGGGACTTATCAACGTGGGGCGTGCGGATGGTAGGGGTCTCCCGAGGCGCTCACGCACGAATTGAACGGCTCCAATCGTATTCTGCATGGTTCAAGGGAGTGATATTCTACTCCAGGGATGACTTCGAGGAGGTGCGACAAATAAAGACTTGGAAAATCATAGGCTCCGACGGATAGTGTTATTTTGAACCGTTTGCATGGCGATCCCGAAAAGGTCGCCTTGGACGTCAGGTTTCTCCTGGCAGGTTTCGTGAGATCTTGGACTTGCCGGACCCGACATGTACTTGAAGTCTCTCATCGCTCTGGCGGTCATTTGGTGGGGCGGCAGCCTCGGTCCTGCCACGGCTCAGGCAACGCAGGACGAACTGCTCGAGACCGGGCACCATCTTGCCGAGGTCTTGCGGGCGGCGCGGGATGTGGTTTCCGAGAACCAGGACCTCATCAACGATCCGGACATTGCGGAAAAGGGTCTGACGCCGGATGTCTTCATGGGACGTGTCCGGGACCGGTTTGCCGAGCGCAATGGCGCGCCGCCCATTTCTCCGGGCATGACCGACATGCAGATCGCGCTGGTCACGGCGCAGCTCGATTCAATCCAAGAGGTGATTTCCGAGGCCCAGGATCTCTTCAACGCGCCGGGCATCGGGTTCAAGGGGTTCATCCCGGCCTATTTCGCGCGGCTGATCAACGATCGGTTCGGCGAGAGGGTGGCCGAAACCGCAGACATCAAGGTCACCGCGCCACTGCATCTCGTGCGAAACCGCAAGTCCCTTCCCGATCCGTGGGAACTGGCCGTGATCGAAGAGCGCTTTCTTGCGGATGATTGGGAAAGGGGAGGAGTATTCCATGACATTGCGGATGGGCCGAATGGCCCCGAGTTTCGCATGCTGTTTCCCGACTACTATGGCGCCTCGTGTCTCAGCTGCCACGGCCAGCCCAAGGGGGAGGTGGACGTGACCGGCTTTCCCAAGGAAGGTGCCTCGGAAGGCGATCTCGGCGGCGTCATCTCGATCAGGTTGAAGCCATGAACAAGGTCTTCGACCTGCGCTGGATCAGCGCAAACCGCATTCCCTGGCGGATCGGGTCGCTTACGGCGATCCTGCTCGGGGCACTGGTGATTTCCACCGTGATCGTGGCCTACGAGTTCACCGCGAACCAGCAGCGCATCTCCGCGGCAACCGAGCGGTTTCACCGGCTGCAGGTCGCCGCCGCAGCCGAGCGCAATTTCGACAAGATGCGCTATTGGCTGACCGAGCTTTCGGTCAGTCTGCTCACGCTCTCGGAGCGACGGGCCGTGGAGGCGCGGGGGCAGCTCGAGGAGAGCCTGGAGAACCTCAGTTCGTTCGCGCCCGAGACCGCGGCCAGCATTTCCGAGGCCGTCGAAGGCTACTGGGACAGTTCCATCGCCGCGGTGGACGCCTACACCGATGGCAACCGGATCATCGGCAACACATTCATGGCCCAGACGCGGCGGCAAAGTGCGGAGGTCAACGAAGAGTTCGCCGCGCTCGTCAGTGCCCTCGCCGAAGAAGCCGATCAGGCCAACGCAACAGCAGTGGAGGCCGCGCAGGCCACGCGGCGGCGCGCGCTCATATCCTGTCTCGTGATCGTCGCGATCGGGTCGATGCTGACGCTGTGGGTCCTGCGGCAGATCCTCGACCCCTTGCGGCGCATCGATTCCGCCATGAACGACATCCATGACGGTCGCCCGCCGGAGGGGCTGCCCCCGGAAGGTCCGGATGAGTTCGGCCGGCTCTCGCATACCCTGCGCGACCTCTATGATGCGCAACAGGCGCGCCGCAAGCTGGAGGCGGAGGCCGCGGAACAGCGCCGCACGGTTCTCACGGCCATCGAGACGATTCCCGACGGGTTTGCCCTCTATGACGAGGACGATCGCCTCGTGCTGAGCAATCGTCGCTTCTTCGAGATGTTCCCCTACGCGTCCGAACTGCCAGAAGGCGCGACCTTTTCCGATTTCCTCGACACGGCGATCGCCGGCGGTCTCGTCGATTTCGATGGTCATGATCCGGTGCAGTGGAAGAAGGACAGGATGGCGGCGCACGCGGATCCGAAGGGATCTCGTCAGGAAACGCCCTACACCGGCGGCTGGATGATGGTGACACGTCGAAAGACGCCCGACGGCGGCACGGTCTGCGTCTATTCCGACATTACCGAACTCAGGAACCGCCAGACCGAACTGGAGACCGCCCGCAGTGACGCCGAGGAGGCAAATGAATCGAAGAGCCGCTTCCTTGCCTCCATGAGCCACGAGTTGCGCACGCCGCTTAACGCGATCATCGGGTATTCCGAGATGCTGATCGAGGATGCCGAGGATGATGGCGATGCGACCATCGTTCCGGATCTGGAAAAGATCATGGCGTCGGGGCGGCACCTGCTTGCGCTCATCAACGACATTCTCGACCTCTCGAAGGTCGAAGCCGGCAAGATGGAACTCCATATCGAGCGGGTCGATATCCCGACACTGGTGCAGGAGGTCGAGTCGACCGTGATGCCGCTGATCGCCCGCAACGACAATCGCCTCGTCGTGACCGTCGATCCGGATGTCGGCGAGATCGAGACCGATCACACGAAGCTGCGGCAGAATCTCTTTAACCTGCTCTCCAATGCCGCCAAGTTCACCAAGGCGGGGCGCATCGAACTCGATGTGAGGAAGGCGGCGGGCTATCTTCGCTTCGACGTGCGCGACGAGGGGATCGGCATGACCGAGGATCAGATATCACGTCTGTTCCAGGCCTTCTCGCAGGCCGACAGTTCCACGGCCAGCGTCTACGGCGGCACCGGGCTCGGGCTTTCCATCGTGCGAAGCTTCACCGAGATGATGGGAGGAGACGTTTCCGTCACGTCCGAGCCCGGCAAGGGGTCGTGCTTCACCATCAGGCTTCCCCTGAAGGACGCGGGCGAGGAGAAGGAGCCGAAAACCGAACCGCGCGTGCTCATCATCGATGACGACCGGGAATCGCTCGGGTCCCTGGCCGAGTTCATCCGGCGCGCGGGATACGTCGTCTATTCCGCCTGCGACGGGCAGACCGGCCTCGAGATCGCCCGCTCAAATCATCCCGACGTGATCCTGCTCGACATCATCATGCCCGAACGCGACGGCTGGTCGGTCCTGCGGGAGCTCAAACAGGATGCGGTTCTCTGTGAAACGCCGGTGATCCTGGTCTCGGTGGTGACCGATCGGGAAATGGGGATCGCCTTCGGTGCGGTGGATCACATGGTCAAACCGGTGGATCCGGCGAACCTGCTGGAGCGTATCGGGCGGCTGATCGGGGCGCGCGCCCGGGAGGTCCTGATCGTCGATGATGATGCGACCACGCGGGCCATGTTCCGGCGCCTCCTTGTCCGGGAGGGATGGGCGGTGCGCGAAGCGTCCGATGGCGAGCGCGCCCTGTCCCTGATCTCCGAGAATCCGCCGGGCCTCGTCGTGCTGGACCTGATGATGCCGAATATTGATGGGTTCGAAGTGCTGCGACGCTTGCGCGGCGATAGCGACTCGGCGGATATTCCGGTAATCGTCGCGACATCGAAGGATCTGACCCGGCGCGAAATCGACTGGCTGAATGCCCATGCCAAGGATGTCGTGCAGAAAGGAGCGGACGGAAGAGCCGATCTTCTGGACGCGATCCATAGACACGTTGGAAACGCACCCGTCGCCGAGGAAGGCCTCACCCCATGACCACGATCCTGATTGTCGAAGACAACGAGATGAACCTCGACATGCTCTCCCGGCGCCTGGCCCGCAAGGGGTTCGAGATCCTCTCGGCACGTGACGGCGAGGCAGGCGTGACGCTGTGCAGGCAGGAGCAGCCGGACATGGTCCTGATGGACATGAGCCTGCCGGTGATGGACGGCTGGACGGCCACGCAGACGTTGAAGGGAGACGAGGAGACCGCGGCAATCCCGGTGGTCGCGCTGACCGCCCACGCGATGCAGGCCGACAAGGACAAGGCGCTCGATGCCGGCTGCGATGCCTTCGCGACCAAGCCCATAGACCTTCCCGAACTGCTTTCGACGATAAAGCGGCTTCTGCCGGCCTGATCCATGACAGGCGCCAGCGACATCCGCCGCAAGGCCCTGCTGATCCGCATCGCTCAACGCCTGTTTGGTCCCGCCGAAGCCATAGCGGGATTTCAGGACATCGTTCTGGACGAGCTGCGCAAGTCCGGGCCGGAAGACGCGATCGGTGACGCCCAGAAGGTGCAACTTGCGGCGCGTGATCTGCTCGGTCGGGTCAATGCAATTCGCAGAGGCGAGATCCAGACGTCCGACAAGCAGAAGCTGCGCCACGATCTCCGCACGCCGGCGAACGCCATTCTCGGCTATTCGGAGCTCATTCTCGAGGATTTCGGGGAGGAGATCGCCCCCGCGGTCATCGCGGACATCCGGACGGTGATCGCAGAGTGTGCCGTCCTTGTCAGCCAGATCGACCGCGTGCTCGACACCGATCCGGATGCGAGCGAGATGAGCATCGACTCCCTGACGGCCTATTCGCTCGAGCAGACCCTTTCCCTGACGCAGCGCAACAAGGACGAGATAACGGGCCGGATTCTCGTCGTTGACGACACTGCCCAGAACCGCGAGCTGCTCAAGCGCCAGCTCATGCGTCAGGGTCACGAGGTCACCACGGCCGCCTCCGGCCTGCAGGCCCTGACCTTGATGCAGGAAAGAGAGTTCGACCTGGCCCTGGTCGATATCCTCATGCCCGATCTCAACGGGATCGAGCTTCTGACCCGATTGAAGGCACATGAGGAATGGCGCCGGATCCCCGTGATCATGGTCTCCGGGCTCAATGACATCAAGGCGATCACACGCTGCATCGAGGCCGGCGCCGAGGACTACCTCGAAAAGCCCGTCAGCCAGGTCCTGCTCGAGGGAAGGGTGCGCGCCTGTCTTGAAAAGCGGCGCTGGGAGTTGCGGGAGCGGGAGTATATCGCGCAGATCGAATACGAGCGCGACCGGGCCGATTCACTGCTTCATGCGATGTTGCCGGCCCCCGTCATCCAGCGGCTGCGCGATGGCGAGACCGTCATTGCGGACAAGTTCGACTCCGCGACCATCGTGTTCGCGGACATCGTCAATTTCACGCCGATGGCCGCCAGTATCTCGCCTTCGGAACTGGTCGAGCGGCTGACCAGGGTCTTCCTGCGGTTCGACGACCTCGCGGACCGGCACCGGGTCGAGAAGATCAAGACCATCGGCGACGCCTACATGGCAGCCTGCGGCGTGCCGGAGCCCTGCGAGGATCACGCCGAGCGGTCCTTCGAGTTCGCGCGCGATCTCATAAAGGCGGCCAGCGAAACGGAGGGGGGCGGCCTTTCGATCCGCGTGGGCCTGCACACCGGCCCGGTGATCGCGGGGCTCGTGGGCCGGCTGCGCTTTCTCTACGATGTCTGGGGGGAGACGGTGAACCTCGCGAGCCGGCTTGAAGCGACCGGCGTTCCGGGGCGCATTCACGTATCGGGTGAAGCGTGCTCTCTCGTGTCGGAAAAGCTCGAAGCTGCGCCGGAAGAGAAGGTGCATGACTTAAAGGGCATCGGGCGCATGACGACCTTCATCGTGGATTGAGCCCGGTTACGCGCCGCCAGATCCGGTTCTCGCGCTGCCGTTGATCCCGCTTGGGGCGCGCCTGACTGGCCTTCCTCAATCCCCGGTCATTGCAGCCTCTCGAAAGCCGGCCCGGAGCGCATCCGCAAACGCTCCGATCCGGCGGGGTTGGGCGCGTCCCGGTGGAAACATGATCTGCAAGGGGTTTGGCGGCGCCGCGAAGTCCTCCAGCAGGGCCACCAGCCGCCCGGTCGACAGGTCCTGCCGAACATCCAGCTCGGACTTCAGGATGACGCCGTGGCCTGCCAGCGCCCAGCGGCGCACAAGGTAGCCATCGTTGACAATCTTGTCGCCACGCACTGTCACGACCCGAGCCGACGCGCCGCTGCCGAAGCGCCAAAGATTGTCCAGACCCGCACCGAACCGCATGACGAGGCAGTTGTGTCGCGCGAGATCATCCGGCGTCCTCGGGGTTCCGTGTTCCTCGAGGTAGGATGGCGCGGCGCAGACGATGCGGCGGTAGTGTCCGATACTCCGGGTGCGCAGGGAGCTGTCGGTGATCTTTCCGAACCGAATGGCAAGATCAAAGCCCTGGCCGACGATATCGATATAACCGTCGGAGAGGGATAGCTCCACCGAAGTCGCGGGATGGTCCTGCGTGAAGCGTTCGATCACGTCGGACACGATGCTGCGCCCAAGATCGACCGGGGTACTGATCCGAATGGGACCCGTCAGCGTGTCCGCCCCATGTCGAATGCGTGTATCGAGGTCCTCGATCTCCGCCAGGACCGACCTTGCCCCCTCGAGCAAGGTCCGCCCCTCTTCGGTCAGGCTCAGGGATCGCGTGGTGCGATTGAACAGCACGACGCCGTAGTGCGCCTCCAGCGCAGCAAGGCGCTCAGACACGGTGGTGGCCGACAGCCCGGATTCGCGGGCGGCGGCGGCGAGGCTGCCCTTCTCGGCGATCGTCTGGAATAGGCGGATATTGCCGATCAGCATTCAACGGGTTTTCCGAATTATCAATTCGATACTGGGCTGTTTATCCGGTCAAGGCAAGCGGCTAGGTCTCGCCCCAAGACGCTCGGGCACAGAAAGGGCGATCCCGATGACCACATGGATGTCTCCCACGCAGGTATCGGAGGTCGTCGGTTTCAACTGCTGGAAAGAGCGCAGCACAGCGACTGAACTGAACATGAAGAGGACAGAACCCATGAAAGCCATTGGCTACACGACCCCCGGCGCGATCGACCGCGACGATGCGCTGATCGACCTCGAGATCGAAAGGCCCACGGCCACCGGCCATGACATCCTGGTCAAGGTTGCCGCCGTTTCGGTGAACCCGGTCGATACGAAGGTCCGCAGCAGCCGCAACGCCGAAGGCGACACACCCGTGATCCTCGGTTGGGATGCCGTGGGCGAAGTCGTCGAAACCGGCGATCGGGTCACCCGGTTCAAGACCGGCGACAAGGTCTGGTACGCGGGCGCGATCAACCGTCCCGGCACCAACTCCGAATACCACCTGGTCGATGCACGCATCGTGGGCCATGCGCCGAAGTCCATCGAAACGGCTGCGGCGGCCGCGCTTCCGCTGACGACCCTGACCGCGCAGGAAATGGTCTTCGACCGGCTCAAGGTCAACGATCCCGTGCCCGGTGCGGCCAATGCGATCGTCATCATCGGCGGCGCGGGCGGCGTTGGGTCCATCGCGATCCAGCTGCTGCGCGAACAGACGGATCTGACGATCATCGCCACCGCCTCGCGCCCCGAAACGCAGGAGTGGGTGAGGGAGCTGGGCGCGCATCATGTCGTCGACCACTCGAAACCGCTGCCCGAGCAGATCGCCGCTCTCGGCATCGGCGCGCCCGCCTTCGTGTTCTCGACCAACTATTCCGAAACCTACGTGTCCCAGATCGCCGAGTTCATCGCACCGCAGGGCCGGTTCGGTCTGATCGACGACCCTAAGGGCTTCGATATCATGCCGTTCAAGGGCAAGGCGGTCTCGATCCACTGGGAACTGATGTTCACCCGGTCCCTCTTCACCACCGATGACATCTCCCGCCAGGGTGAAATACTCGACACCGTTGCCGAGTTGATCGACACGGGCAAGATCCGCTCCACCGCGACGGAGAGCTTCGGGGCGATCACTGCGGCGAACCTCAAGCGGGCCCATGCCCTCATCGAAAGCGGAAAGGCGAGGGGGAAGATCACGCTGGAAGGCTTCTGAACCGCTCGGCGGTCGTCTCGTGGCGGAACAGCGTCATACGTTCCGCCACGATGGACTGTCTACGTCGCGTCGCGGCTCATTTCCGGGCAGGGTTTGCGGCCCCCCATGCGTGGACCCGGAGAGGCAAACTCTCCGCTAATCGTATGCATGAAATATGCATGAAATATGCATGGAAGCTGCATTCCCCTGAGCACACCTCACGCCTGCTCTGGCCGCACCCTGGCATGCCTGGAATTTGTTCATATTTTCAGGTGCTTCAGGTCGGAGAATGGCGTTCACGCGCGGCTTCGTTCCGCCATAGATGGTGTATCAGAGCCATGCTTGCCAGCCCGAATCCAAACAACGCCATGCCGTACCAGCCGGCGACGCTCATCACCTTGACCCCAAGCGCCGAACCCACCGCTGCCGCAAGGTAGTACCCCAGCATGTAGACCGCGTTCATTCGGCTCTGCGCATCCGGATCGATCGAGAAAACCCTTACCTGGTTGGGAATCTGTGCACCAAAGACGCCGATGTCCAGAAGGATGATCCCGACGACAAGCCCCGTCAGACTGTTGCCCCAGATCGCCAGAACGACGAAGGACGACACCACGAGCCCGAGTGCCACGGTGATGATCCTTGCCGGCCCGAATCTGTCGACAAGCCGACCGGCCAGTTTCGCCCCGATGATGCCGGCCATGCCCACCAGACCGAACATCCCCGCTTGCTGCACGCTGTAGGAAAACGGCGCCTCCGTGACGTGAATCGCCAGCGTGGCCCAAAGGGCATTGAAGGCCGCAAACCACAGCGCACCGGTCAGAACGCTTTCCCGCAGCAGCCCGTGCCTGCGGATCAGCCCGAACATCGAGGCGATCAGGGCGGGATAACTGAGCGAAATCTTGGGCTTGTTGTCTGGGAGGTTGACGCGCAGCAGGATGCCGAACAGGGCTGCCAGCCCTGCTGCGACAAGAAACACAGACCTCCAACCGAAGTACTCCGCGATGGTGCCACTGACTGTTCGGGATAGCAGAATGCCCACGGTCAAGCCCGTCATCAGCGTGCCCATGACCGCGCCTTTGCGAGCCGGTGCCGCAAGCGATGCCCCGATGGGCAGCAATTGCTGGGTTATGTTCGCCCCCAGCCCCACTGCGAAGAAAGCAACGGCGAGAGCCGTAAATCCGGGTGCTGCGAATACGGCAAGGAGAGCCAGCGTCAGCAGGATCGACAGATAGCCGATCAGGCTTCGGCGGCTCATCACATCGCCCAGGGGCGAGATCAGCAGGATCGCCGCCGCATAACCCAACTGCGTGGCTGATGGGATCATTCCCACCGCCCCGTCACCAAGCTCGAAGGTCGTCTGGATGGAGGGCAGCAGCGGTTGATTGTAGTAGAGGTTGGCCGCCGTGGCAGCGATGGATGTCGCCATGAGCAGCAACAGCGGCCGCGACAAAAGTGCCGATTTGGGCGTGTTCGACATTGGAGTGCCTCCTGAACCTGGCTCAAACGGCTTCTGCGGCGTAGTCCGGATCTAGCGGCACCTCAACCGGATATCCCTTGCGGTCGATCAGATTGCGGACCGTGGCAATCAACGCATCATGCTTTGGTTCGCCCGTATTGGCTTTGTCGCGGATCGCGGCCACACCCTCTGCCGATGGTCCGATCGCGGCCTTGTACAAGGTGGAATGGGCGGCGGTATCGAGTGTTCGGGTGGGAAGGTCGATCTTGTCTGCCATGGCTGGTCTCCAAAGAAATGGCGCCGCTTGGCGCGTTTTTTTGCTTCGGGGCCGGACGTAAGAGAGCGAATTTGATAAGAGAAATATTCATAATTGATTGCACCTATACCGAAGTTGTATGGGTGCATCATGGAGATGCGAACTCTTAAGACCTTTGTCACCGTCGCCGATCTCAAAGGCTTCTCCGCCGCGGCGCGGGCGTTAAACACCGTGCAACCTGCCGTCAGCCGTCAGATATCCGATCTTGAGGAGGAACTGGGCGTCAGCCTGTTCTGGCGGTCCACCCGCGAAGTGCGGATTACCGCCGCCGGCGAGACGCTTCTGCGCGAAGCCACGGAAATCCTTGCACGCGAGGAACGCGCACGGCATCTGGTGCGACAGACAGGAAAAGGCCACTTGGGCCAGCTTCGGATCGGGTTTCTCAGCTCGGCTGTGCAGGCCTTCTTGCCCGGTCTCATTCGGGAGTTCACGAGACGTTTCCCACGCGTTCGGGTTTCGCTTTCCGAGATGACCGCTGCCGAACAGTTCGAAGCTCTTGAGGCGGGACGGATCGACATCGCCCTGTCTCGACCTCTCCCTCCAATGGCCTCGAACCATCTCGAGAGTGTGGGACTCTATACCGATCGACTTGTTGCGTTTCTCCCCGAAGGACATGCGCTGCTGTCAGAACCGGGTTTTGCCCTGTCAGCCTTGTCGGCAGATCCTTTCGTTCTGTTCCAGCGTGAAGGTGCACCGGGGCTCTTCGATCAGGTTGTCAGCGCCTGCCTGCGCGCCGGCTTTTCCCCGGAGACGGTCGCGCACCCCAACTCGATGCAAGCCGTGCTCACGGCGGTGGGATCGGGTCTCGGCGTTACCCTTGCCCCGGCCTGCATTGGACATCTGAACACGGCGGGCTGCGTCTCTCGTGCGGTCACCGATGTCACCGAGACCATTCCGCTCCAGTTTCATTTTCGTGGGGATCGAACCGAAGCAGTGACCCGAGCTTTCGTAGCGCTGCTGGAAGAGAGAAGAGGCTGCATTCGAAAGGCAATGGAGTTGGCAAGCCATCCCGCTCCTGATCGATCGGATAGTGCCCGAGGCAGTTCGAAATCTTGATATCTCATTGTCTAGATGGCTCACGCTCGCAGCGCCATTGACCTTCAAGAGCTGGCGTGGGCGAAAAAGGATGTCTGCGGTGGATACTGGTGCATCCTGTGGCGTCGATGCGCGAAAAAGATGGAGGAACACGGGAAAGAGCACCATTATTCGTGGCATGGATGACGATCGGCAGAATGAAGACGCGAAGGATACGCGGAGATTAGCCCTGGTGGCGGTGCGATCGGATGCGCCAGTTCCGCAGGAAGACGGCGGGAAGATCAGGCGGGGTAGGGCCGGAGGGCGAACCGTCTCCAGGCCGCAGGCGGATTCACCCGGGCGAGGGGATGTATCCTCTTGCTCTGAGGGTGATCTTTCCCGCTCCTTTTCCGATGCCGAGAACACCGGTTCGGAGGGTGCGGCCAACAGACCCGTATACGGACGCCGCAACAAGTTGAAACAGGGGAATGGGTTCAGGCGGGGTTCCGGTCTCAGAAAGGGATCGGGGCTCTCGGGTTTCCAAAAACGATCATCGTCTTCAGATGCCAATATGCGGGGCGCGGTGGACGGCGATCCTGCCCGACAGAAGCGTAGGGTCAAGAAGTTCACTGAAAGCCGGGCCAAGAACATCGCCGAGGCCTACATCGCGCAGCGGGAGGCCTCGACCGGCATGGTCCGCGCGCTTCTACGGCGGCGGGCCAATTCATGGCTTCGCTTGCTCGACGAGGGCGAGCGCGAGGCTGCCGCGGATGAGGCGAGCCGGATAATCGAGGCGGAGGTTTCCCGGTTGGTTGCCAAGCGGTATGTCGATGATGCCCGCTTTGCCCGTATGAAGGTCCGCTCGGGATTGGCGTCGGGCAAGGGGATCGCGCGTATTGCCCGCGAGCTCGGTCAGAAGGGGCTGGGCGCAGAGGAGCTCGAGGATGGGCTTGCGAAGGGAACTGCATCCTTCGTCGAGGACCGGTCCAGCCTTCTAGCTCCGGAGGAAAGTGAGCCCGATCCGGCCGAGATGCGCCGCGAGGCCGAACAGGAAGCCGCAAGAATCTTTGCACGAAAGAAGCGGATCGGCCCCTGGCGCAAGGCACCGCTTCCAGAGGATTTCAAGGAGGCCCGCAAGATCTGGAATCGCGAGGCGGGCGCAATGGCGCGGGCCGGTTACTCCTTCGACCTGATCCGGGAGATTCTGGACGGTGAGCCCAAGGAGAAGTGGCGAGACTTTTGATCATCATCCCCAATGGGGTCGGAAAGACCTTCCCTTGAGGCCGTAGACCGACAGTCCGAGGTGAGATCGAGCTTGGGTCTCGCGCAAAAAATCCTGCGCTTGGTTAAGATGTGCATTGGGCGCAAAGGTTGATTCAGGTGCCGCCCGCGACCCTGCATCTGCAAAACGTCTGTCGGCACTGGAAGAGGGCTATGCGGTGAACGACCGCATCTTCCGTAATAGTCGCCTGCTCAACGATTCGACTGTCCGGAGTGATGGTACCGACGCCCCGGCTCGAACGGGGGACCCCCAGATCCACAATCTGGTGCTCTAACCTACTGAGCTACGTCGGCTCCGGGTGCACCCGATACCGATGGCTGAAGGGGATTTCAAGTCCTGACTTGCTTGTTGTATCAGGCTTCGTGAAAAATGCGTCAATGACACGGAATGGAAGCGGCATATGGGTATCGATCGCGAAAGCGACATTTCGGCCAACCTGCAGATTGGCCCGACAAGTTTGGGCATGGTGCGGATCTACATCGAGACCGACAAGATCGACATTCCGCTCGATTTCGATCCCGACGAGGCCGACGAGATTGCCGAGGAGCTTCGAGGTGCGGCCCAGCGCGCACGGAAGATGAACAGCAAAGGCTGATGGGCCACGAATGCGAAGAGGTTTGTCTTTCCCGCTCTACGTGCACAGGTGGGTGCCTCAGGCCACGTTTTGGCACCACTTCGTGAGATAGGCTCTTGCATCTTCGATCTCTAGTGGGGCCGAGAACAGGAAGCCTTGGCCAACGTGTGCGCCCTTGCGGGACACAATGGAGGCCTGTTCCGACGTTTCGATCCCCTCGACCACTATGGTGCTGCCCATACCGACAGCCATTTCCACGATGCTTTCAAACAGGAAACGGGTCTCCTCGTTCTCTTCGATGTTCGAAATGAAAGCACGATCTATCTTGATTTATGCGAATTGGAATCGCCGAAGATAGCTGAGAGATGAGTGGCCGGTTCCGAAATCATCCAGCGATGCGCGCACTCCCATTGGTCGCAACGCGGCCAGCGTGCTTTGCATGGACGCCAAGTTTTCAACGGCCGCTTTTTCTGTCCTCTCCAGTGTCAGGCAGTCCGGCTTCATCCCGGTTTCCAAAAGAATGTCCTGAGCCGCTTCGGCAAGGCCTTCGGACGGGAAATTGAGGGCCGACAAGTTTGCACTCAATGATATGCGGAGGCCCGTTCTTGCCTCCTGCTCCGCGACAAGAGCCGTCGCCGACAATCGCTTCGGGCAGCCTTGCCGCGATTTCGGCGCGTCGGCCAGGTCAGGCGCGAATGCTATCGTCAAATACTCTGCAGTGGCTCTTTCCTTCGTGTTCGGCCTTTTGGCGTGCGGCGTCGGCGAACCGGAGCAACTCGGCCGGTGAAATGTTTTCCCCACCGAGAGCGGTCGCGATTCCAACGGAGCCTCGTGGCTGAACCGAATATTCCTTGAACGTCATCGGTGAGTGCAACGAGGCCAGAATCGCCTTGCTCAAAATGAGCTTTAATGGTGCACGATCTGATCCATGCTTCCATGCATCAGAATTGGGTCACAGAATGTAGACGGACAGGCCGGGGCTACGCGATCTTTGCGCCGCGCTCCCTGTCTTCAAGCCATTGCCAAAAAGTGTCTAGCGGCATCGGGCGAGCGCCGAGATACCCTTGATATGTCTTTACGCCGAGACTCTTCAGGAATGCTCGTTGCGACTCGGTCTCGACGCCCTCGCTGACCACATCGGCATGCAGGACGGTAGCCATGTCCAGAACTGTCTTGAAGAGGTCCTGGCTGGATTCCTTTTCGGTCACGTCGAGAAGGAGGCTGCGATCGATCTTTAAGGTATCGAACGCCATGCTTTTCAGTCGCCCGAGGTTTGAATACCCGATGCCGAAATCGTCGATGGCCAGGGAGACGCCAAGCTCCTGAAGCAGATCGAGATTGTGCTTCACGATATCGCTCTGTTCCATTGCCGTACCTTCAGTGATTTCCACCTCCAGGAGACCGGCATGCAGGCCGTGTATGGCCAGTGTGTGCTGTACGTTCTTGGCGAAGTGCGGTGACAACAACTCTTCGCTGGCAGTATTCACCGCAACAATGAAAGGTTTGTTTGAACGTGCATTTATGGCCGCCGCCGCTGCCACGGCCTTGTCGAGCATGAGTTCCCCAATGCGTGGCAGCAATCCCATGCCGGCCGCTACGGGAAGGAAGGCGTCGGGAGGAATGTTTCCACGCTCATGATGGACCCACCTGATCAGAGCTTCGGCCCCCGTCACTTCGTTCGTGGCAACATCGAATTTTGGCTGGAGAAACAGATCGAAGTCTCTTCGTTCGAGTGCTTCCTCGATGTCCTTCTCGAACCGGGAATGAGCGAGAAGCTGACGGTGCTTGTCGGCGTCATAAACCGCGTAACTCCCACGCACCGTGTTCTTCGCCTGGTACATGGCAACATCTGCGCATTTGAGCAGGTGCTCCGGCGTGGCGGCGTGTTCAGGGAAATGCGCGATTCCGATGCTCGATGAAACGGAGACGCTGAGACCGTCGAGCTGACAGACCCTCGACATGGCTTCGATGATCGCCCGAGCCATTCTTTCGGCAACGTCGCTTCGCACCAGAAGCGTAAACTCGTCGCCCGCGAGACGCGCAAACAGGGCTTCTCCCTTGCCCAGGTCCAGCGGCTCGCGTTTCTGAACACGCACGCCCACGGGTTTCTGCCCCAGCGCGTGTAGGCATTCGTGCACCCGGTTCGAAAAACAGCGCAGCAGAAGGTCCCCGGCATGGTGCCCGTGTGTGTCGTTGATGGCCTTGAAGCGGTCGATGTCGAAGAAAAGGGCAGAGAAACTCACATCTTCCTGTGTCGACCCCACGAGATTCTCGAGCTGTAGATTGAGCCAGCTGCGATTCGGGATCGATGTCAGCTTGTCTTCGAAAGCGACGCGTTTGGTCTCGAGGAACGACTGGTTGAGTTCATCGAGCATATTGTTGAACGAGGCCGCCACCAGATCGAACTCATCATTGGAATCGTTTTGGATTCGATGGTCAAAGTTGCCTTCCGCGACCCGCATGCTGGCAATCTGAAGGTTCTTCAACGGCTCGCTCAAGCGCCGCGAAACGAACCCCGCAAGCACCGGTCCGACAAGAAGAAAGGCGAGCCCGATGGCGGCCGTGCTCATCCACAAACCACGCAGTTCTTCGGCAACCGTTGTGCCGGAGACCTGCAGGATGAGATAGCCGATGATATCGTCTGCGACGCGGATCGGCTCCGCGCGATGCAGGATCTTCTGGTTCAGCTCCTGCTGCGGCACGCCAGTTTCCATCGTCACCTCAAGCAGCGGATCTGTCACCGGAGCAAGCCAATCCAACTGGTCATTTTGCCCGTCCATCCAGAGCCAGCCATCGCGATCGACGATGGCGACGGAAAGTATGTCTGTCCTGTTCTCGAGTTCCTCGAAGAAGAACTCCACCGCGGCTGGATCGTCCTTCAGCAATGCCGGGATCGAGACCTCAGTGATGAGGGATGCCAGGTGAAGCGTGCTGAGATCGAGCCGGTCTTCGATCATGCGCTTCTGCACAAACATGCTGATCGTCAGAACGGCGAGGGCGCACAAGAGAATGATCGTCGAAAGAACGATCGTCAGCCTGCGCGCCAGACCATAGGTCAGGTGCTTCAGGATTCGTCTGTATGCGCGACCCATCGCCAATGCCCCCTGATCCCCGGTGCTAGATCAGGCCGAGACCAGCAAGCTGTTCGAGCATTTCGTAGATCGGCTCGAAAGTGGCATCGATGCCATCAGGGAAGGTGTCGAAGCGTGTGGTATCGTTGAACGCTCCCATCGTCTCGAGCCCTTCGGGGGAATTGACCATGTCCTGGAGAACAAGGGAAATGCGAGAGGCAAGCGCGGGGTCGAGATCACCCCGCTGGACCACCACCTGGCGAGGCACATCAATGCTGCGAGCGATGACACGATACTGGTCCGGGCGGGACTCCTGGAGCCAATCGAACCCGCGCGGATCCGTCGCGGCAACGTCGATACTTCCGCGTGCCAGCCAGATCACCGTGTTTCGGTCATCGCCCGTGAACACGTATCCCACTTCCGAATCCGCAACTTCCCCCTCTTTGTCCGCAAGTTCGCGAACTTCGAGGCCAGCGGCCTTGAGCATTGCGATCGGCAACATGAAGCCAGACGTGGAATCCGGCTCCTGAAAGCCGACCACCATTCCGTTGAGGTCATCGATCGACTGAACCGGACTTTCCGTGGGAACCACGAGCACGGAATGATACTCCGAAACGCCTTTCTTCCAGCGCCGCAAGAATGGCACGCCGTCAGACAAACGCGCGACATTGGCGGCAACGAGGGGGCTGTCGAAGTAGAGGTCGACGTCCCCCCGGCGCATCGCCGCAGCCATGGCAGCCGTATCGGGTAGAACAGAAATCCTGACCTCCGTAATACCGTCCTCCGCAAGGTGCTCCTCAAGGAAGTTTGCGAGCGGGGTGAAGCGCTCGATATGCTTGCGAATGTTGTCGTTCACCGAGCCGATAACGAGCGTTTCAGCCGACGAGAACGTCGGAGCCAGACTGAGGATAAGGAGGCTTGCCGTGCGACAAAGCCCACGAGCTAATCTGTGAACAACCATGGAGACCCCGCCATATTCAAGTTTGGCAGCAGTCTTGAGCGCATGAGTTTGAAAAGGGGTAAAATTCGTTCCCCATTTGTGCAGTATGATTCTACTGTTGGTAAAAAGGTTCTCAACTCAAGAGCGCGTCGAGCAAACAACTGGCGCTCCGGAGGGCTCTAGCTGGACTGGATCGGATCGCTCGTGCGGTGAAGCCGAGTTGCGGAAACTCTTGCAAATTTCAGCGTCAGCGCTTTCCGGCGCGCAGCTGCCAGCGGTGTCGGTTCCGGGTAGCGGGTGATTTCCGCGCCGAAGTCATCTGCCATGAAGAGGCCTGTATCCTGGGGCAAGAGATCAGTTGGAAAGTGCTCGTCTACGGCCCAGAAGAAGCGATCGCACCACGGCAGGTAATTTTGCCATTTCAGGTCGGACTGGAAATCCGTCCGGCAGGACTTGCACTCGATAATCCAGATTTCGCCTTTCGGGCCAAGGGCCATGACGTCCACGCGGAGGCCGCTTGCCGGGACAAACTCGAGAATACTGGCAAAATCGAGTTCCCGAAGGTGAAACTGAACGCCACGTGCGAGTTTCTGACCCGGCAAAAGGGCAGAGAGGGGCGAAACCGATTCAATCGTCATTCCCGGATTTTAGACGGTGCCTGCCAAGGCTTCAAACATTGGTTTGAAATTCGCGCTTCCGCATGTATCGTCGAAAACCGGCAATTTGCTATAGTCTGCGACCAATGCATGTCTTGAGAGACTTGAGACGGTTGCGCTCTATGGTTACAGAGTGAAAAAAGAACCTGTCCGTCCGGATCCGACGGCCATGGACCCGCCATCGGGGAGTTGAGGAGAACCATATGGCAGACGCCGCCATCCAATCGCATCACGATCACGGAAAGCCGGGCTTCTTCACGCGCTGGTTCATGTCGACGAACCACAAGGACATCGGGATTCTGTATCTGATCACGTCCGCCATTGTCGGACTGATCTCGGTGGCCTTCACCATGTATATGCGCCTCGAACTCATGGAGCCCGGCGTTCAGTACATGAACATCGACGGGGTGCCGAACGGGCATATCTGGAACGTCATGGTGACCGCCCACGGCGTCCTGATGATGTTCTTCGTCGTCATTCCCGCGCTGTTTGGCGGGTTCGGCAACTATTTCATGCCCTTGATGCTCGGCGCGCCGGATATGGCGTTCCCGCGGCTGAACAATCTCAGCTACTGGCTCTATGTTGCGGGAACCTCTCTGGCGGTTCTTTCGCTTTTCGTGCCGGGCGGCAACGGGTTGAACGGCGCAGGCGTAGGCTGGGTGCTCTACGCGCCGCTTTCCACGACCGAAGCCGGGATGTCGATGGATCTGGCCATTTTCGCCGTCCACCTCTCGGGTGCATCCTCGATCCTCGGCGCGATCAATATCATCACCACGTTCCTCAACATGCGTGCTCCGGGCATGACGCTGCACAAGGTGCCGCTGTTCCCGTGGTCGATCATGGTCACCGCATTCATGATTCTGCTGGCTCTTCCGGTGCTTGCAGGCGCGATCACCATGCTGCTGACCGATCGCAACTTCGGCACGGCCTTCTTTGACCCGGCCGGCGGCGGTGACCCGGTTCTCTACCAGCACATCCTGTGGTTCTTCGGCCACCCGGAGGTCTACATCATCATCGTGCCAGGATTCGGGATCATCTCGCATGTGATCGCGACATTCTCGCGCAAGCCGATCTTCGGCTATCTGCCCATGGTCTATGCGATGATTGCAATTGGCGCGCTGGGCTTTGTCGTCTGGGCGCACCATATGTATACCGTGGGTCTGACCACGACCCAGCAGGCCTATTTCATGCTCGCAACGATGGTCATCGCCGTTCCCACGGGGGTCAAGATCTTCTCCTGGATCGCGACGATGTGGGGCGGTTCCATCGAGTTCAAGACACCGATGCTCTGGGCGCTGGGCTTCCTGTTCCTGTTCACCGTCGGCGGCGTGACTGGCGTTGTGCTCAGCCAGGCCGCGATCGACCGTGCTTACCACGACACATACTACGTGGTAGCTCACTTCCACTACGTCATGAGCCTGGGTGCCGTCTTCTGCATCTTCGCGGGGATTTACTACTGGTTCTCGAAGTTCACGGGGAAATCCTATCCGGAATGGGCAGGCAAGCTGCATTTCTGGATGATGTTCATCGGCGCCAACCTGACCTTCTTCCCGCAGCACTTCCTTGGTCGTCAGGGTATGCCTCGGCGCTACATGGACTACCCTGAGCAATTCGCGCTCTGGAACTACATCTCCTCGCTTGGTGCGTTCCTGTCCGGCCTCTCCTTCCTCTTCTTCTTTGGTGTGATGTTCTACTCAATCCGCTACGGCAAGAAGGTCAGCGATCCGCAATACTGGGGCCCACAGCCCGATGCGACGCTCGAATGGACGCTGCCGAATCCGCCGCCGGAGCATACGTTCGAGACCCTTCCCACCCGCGATATGTGGGAGCATCGCGGCGGCGGCGGCCATTGAACGACGGTCCCGACCGAATGAATGATCTGAAGGAGGCGGGTGTGGGAACACCCGCCTCTTCGGCTTTCGAGCCCGGCATTTTCGACAGGAAGGATGAGCCGGTTTACGAGGTAACCCTCTGGCCGCATCGTTCCTTGGGCGCGAAAGGGAGCGGGGTTGTCATCGCTATCGCCGCTATCGGGCTGGCCATTCCGCTTCTGGGGCTAATCGGGACAATGGCAGCGTGGGGAATGCTGCCCTTCATGCTGGTGGTCCTGCTGGCGCTCTACTGGGCCTTTCGTCGCAGCCATGCGGATGCAAGGCTTACCGAAGAATTGCGCCTCTGGCCCGATCTGATCACGGTCGTGCGGCGTGAACCGCGAGGCACGATCCTGCGCTGGCATGCCAACCCTTTCTGGGTGGAAATCAAGATTCACGAGAATGCCGCTATCGAGAAGTATCTCACGCTGCGGGGAAATGGCCGCGAGATCGAATTCGGTGCTTTTCTGGCACCTTGGGAGCGGGAGCAGCTCTTCGACGACCTGCTGAAGGCCCTTGCCACGGCGAAAGAGCGGGCAGGGGCCAAAGTGGCTGACACCTGAAGCCTCCTGCACTATGGTCTCCCGGAAAGTGCAGCCTTCTGGAGAAATGCCGTGTCGAACCGAACCCTCGCCGCTGCAGCGCTGGCTCTCGTTTGCGCTCACCCCGCAAATTCGGATGAATTCACAGATGTCGTGGAGGGGGCGCTCGAGGCCTATGAAGCCGGGGAGTTCACAGCAGCGCGCGAAGATCTGGACTACGCCATAAAGATCCTTGCGGAAATGAAATCCGAGGGGCTTGCGGCCTTTCTCCCCGATGCGCTGCCCGGATGGGAGCGCGGCGAAGCCGAGGCCGAGGGCATGACAATGGGTCTTGGAATGCTCGGCGGTGGTACGGCTGCGGCAGCAAAATACTCGAACCCGGATGGGGAACTGACCATTTCTCTCATCACGGATTCGCCAATGCTTGCGAGTTTCAGCGCCATGTTTTCCGGGCTTTCATCTGCTGCCGGTGGGAAGCCGATTCGTATTCAACGGGTCCAGTTCATAGAGAATGACGGCGAATTGCAGGGAATCGTCGAGAACAGGATCCTGGTTTCCGTCACAGGCGACGCGTCCCTCGAAAGCAAGAAGGCTTATCTGGAGGCGCTGGATATTCAGGGGCTCAAGGACTTCTAGAATCCAGTTTGCCTTTGCACGCCAGCCAAGGTGAACCGGTCTCTTGGTGGTAAGCCGTTCCCTATCCGACACCGCCAAGCACGTAGATCCAAGCCGAAACAGTGAGCACGGAGACGGCGGTTGCGAGCAGAATTGCTCCGGCCGCCTCGGGTTGTCCGCGCTTGTACTGTACCGCGAAGATATACGAGTTCACGCCGGGTGCCATTGCCGCCGTTACCACCGCTGCGCGCAGGAAGCCTTCGGACAGATCGAAAACATAGTGGCCGAGACCATAGGTAATGGCGGGGTGAACGATGAGAGATAGAACGGTGACCATGATCGATTCCGGACCGGCGTCTCTCAGGCCATATCGTGTCAGCACACCACCCAATGCGAAAAGAGCGGCCGGCAGTGCAGAATTCGCGATCATGTCCACCGCTGTCCAGATTGTCTCATGCAACTCGATCCCGCTGAGATTGACCGCAAACCCCACCGCGAGGCCAATCATAAGGGCGTTGCGGAACATAGCGCCGAAGACTGCTTGAATGGTCGGTATCAGGCCGCGCCCATCCGCTCGGGCAAATTCCATCGTGGTGATCCCGACCAGGTAGCAGAATGGCGCGTGGATCGCGAGAATCGCGAAGTTTGGCGCGAGTGCATCGGTGCCATACGCGCGCTCCATGATCGGCAAGCCGAGCAAGGCGGAATTCGAAAAGAGCGCCGAGAAGCCGATAGCCACTGCCTCACCCGGCCGTCGGTTGAAGAACCTCCGTGCACCGATCGTTCCCAGCGCGAATGAGATAATTGCGGCGACATAGAACGAAATGAGAAGGCCGCGATTGAAGACTTCGTCCAGATCGACCTGCGCGATTGCCCGAAACAGCAGGCAGGGCACGGCAAATCGCAGGGCGAACGCCATCAAACCGTCGACGCTTGCAATCGGAAAAACCTTGCTGAACGTTGCCGCATAGCCGGCGGCTGCTACAAGGAAGACAGGCAGGACGAGGACAAGGATTTCGAGGATCAAGCCGGGGTTTCCAGCACGAGGCCATCATAAGCGACCGAAACATGCTCCGGAATTTCGCTTTGGAGGGTTTCGTAGTCCAGATCGAGGTGCATGTTGGTCAACACGGCACGACGCGGTTTGGCGCGCTCGATCCATGCGAGGCTCTGTTCAAGATGCGCATGCGTCGGGTGTGGCTTGTATCTCAGGGCATCGACTATCCAGGTGTCAAGTCCGCCGAGGTGATCCCAGACTGGTTCGGGAATATCCGAAACATCAGGTAGGTAGAAGACGTCCTTGATCCTGTAGCCCAAGGCTTCGATCCGACCATGCGCGACAGAATGCGGTTCAAACCGGATTGGTCCTGCCTCCCCATCGACCTCGAAGGCGCCATCGATCTCCGTAAGATCGAGAATTGGGGGGTAGGCACTTCCTGGCGGCTGTACAAACGCGTAGGAGAAGCGTGAAACAAGGGAGTGGGACGTAATCGGATCTGCCCAGACCGCGAGGCGTGAGCCGCGGTTGTAGACGATCTGGCGCAGGTCATCGATGCCATGGACATGATCGGCATGAGCATGGGTATAGACCACGCCATCGAGGTAGCCGACACCGGCATCCAACAGTTGGTCACGCATGTCCGGCGTTGTATCGATCAGAACACGGGTGACTGCTTCCCCCTCTATGCGCTCGACAAGCAAGGAACAGCGCCGCCGGCGGTTCCTGGGGTTCTGCGGGTCACAGGCCCCCCACAGGCCACCGAGGCGCGGCACGCCTCCAGAGGAACCGCACCCCAGTATCGTGAAACGAAGGAGGCCCACTAGTCGGCACCTCCGTTGGAGGCCGCAGCCTTGTAGAAGAGCCTGTCGAAATTGGCGGAGGTCAACGCGGCGAAATCTTCGATCGACATTTCGAGATACTCGGCCATGATACGCGCGGTATTGGCGACGAAGGCCGGCTCGTTCCGCTTGCCGCGATGTGGGACCGGCGCGAGGTAGGGACTGTCGGTTTCCACAAGGAGCCTGTCGCGCGGCGCATCGGCGAAAATCGAGCGTATTTCACCCGCATTCTTGAATGTGGCGATGCCGGGGATTGAAAGGTAGAACCCGAGATCGATTGCTGTTTCCGCGAGTGTGCGCCCGGCAGTGAAGCAGTGCATGACGCAACTGAACGCCCCTTCGCCATGAGCTCTCGAGAGCGTTTTGCCAATATCCTCATCCGCGTCGCGTGCGTGGATGATCAATGGCAATCCCGTCTGGCGCGCGGCTTCGATATGCACGTCGAGGCTTTCGGCCTGATTGCCTTTCGTGTCGGACGCATAGTGATAGTCGAGACCAGTTTCACCAATGCCGACGAACTTTGGGTGTTTCGCCAGTGCGACAAGTTCGTCCACGGTTGCCAGCGGCTCGTCGGCCGCATTCAGGGGGTGTGTCCCTGCTGCGTAGTAGACTCCCGGGTGTGATTCAGCGATGGCCCGAACCTTGGGTTCTTCGCGCAAGCGCGTGCAGATCGTGACCATGCGGTGCACACCCGCAGACGCGGCGCGAGCGACGATATCGTCCACCTCATCGGCAAAATCGGGGAAATCGAGATGGCAATGGCTGTCGACAAGGGCGGGCACGGACATGGGTACGACGGATCACAACAGGTTGGACAAACAAGGAAGCGGGGACTGTCACGCTGCCAATCGGGAAGCTTCGACCGCCGCCGCGTCGATCTGAAGCAACGTATCAAGGATGACATGTACGGGGTCAAGGTTCACCGCATAGGCCATCTCGGCGCGTGTCGTTATTGTTGCGGTGAGGTCTGCCCAGAGCCGCGCCTGAGCTTCAGTGACGCCAAATCGGGCAATCATTGAAGCCTCTGCCTCCGATACAGGAGTGAGGTCGCCCTGCACGCCGGAAAGCGCTAGCCGACAAAGCGCGCGCTCGAGGAGCCTGAGCAGAACGGGGAACTTCTCGGCCTTGTCTTGTCCGTTGCACGTTTCTGCGAGGGATAGTGCTTCCACTCGATCCATCGGTGAGCGGCTGCCAATTAGCGTGGCGATCCGCGCGTAGAGGGCCACGCCATCACCCGCCGTCAAATCTAGCGCCTCCACGACAGAGCCGCCGGTGAGAGCGGCAAGCGCTCGGGCATCGTCCGGGTTCTGTGGGTGGCCTGCCTGTGCAAGCGCCCGGGCCAGATTTTCGGCGGAAAGCGGCGTGCATTTCAGTTCACGGCAGCGCGATCGGATCGTGGGCAGAAGACGCGACGGCCTGTGCGAAACCAGCAGCATGATCGTGTTGGCAGGCGGTTCTTCGAGTACCTTGAGGAGCGCGTTTGCGGCTCCCTTGTTCATGTCGTCTACCGCGTCGATGATGGCCACGCGCCATGAGGCATCGGGCGCGCTGAGTTGCAGGTTCGCCTTGATCGCGCGGGCTTCTTCCACCGTGATTTCCTTGCGGAACCGATTGGCCTTCGCGTCCCAGGGGCGGCGGCAGAGTGCCAGCCCGGGGGCCGAGAGGGCCTGGACCTGCCTGCTTATCGGGTGTGCGGGGCTCAAACTGAGCGACTCGCCGTCTCCACCTGCCAAGAGATAGCGCGCGATGCGCCAGCATAGCGTTGCCTTTCCAATGCCCCTTGGGCCGGTCACGAGCCATGCATGGTGCAGCCGGCCGGTCCGGACCGCATCGAGAAAGGATGCTTCGGCCCTTTCCTGCCCGAATAGATCCGGCGTCTCGCGCGGGTGTGGGGCCAGCGCGTGGCGATCAGGTTCAGGAGGTGTTTCTTTTTCAATGGCAATCTGTGGCTTCACAGCCGCTTCTCCACCGTGTCGCGAATTTTGCGTGCGATATCAGGCCCAGGATCCGATGCCGGGATGATCTCGCACCGTTCAGGAAATTCGCCGGCCAGCGATTGGAACCCGTCTCTGAGGCGGTGCTGAAAATCCAGTCCACGCCCTTCGAAACGGTCGCCCCCAAGCCCCCTCGCTTGGGTGCGTGAAAGTGCCTCCAAGGGATCGAGATCGAGAATGAGCGTGAGTTCCGGGTCGACCCCAATCATCAATTCGTGCAGTCGATCAACCATCTCCCTAAGCTCAGGGTTCGCGGCACCCTGATAGACGCGGGTCGAATCAGCGAAACGGTCGCACAGCACGATGTCTCCGCGCGCGAGAGCTGGCTGTATGGTGCGCTCTAGATGATCGCGACGTGCGGCTGTAAAGAGAAGGATTTCCGTTTTGGCCGACCAGCGCCCGGTCTCGCCTTCGAGAAGCAGCTTTCGGATTGCTTCAGCGCCATCAGCTCCGCCTGGTTCGCGTGTCGCAAGAACGGAGTGGCCCTTCGCGCGCAGATGGTCGGCGAGAAGTCGAAGCTGTGTCGACTTGCCCGAGCCATCGATACCTTCAAAGGAAATGAAGCGTGCGGCCATTCGCCTCAGTCGCTACCGGTAATCATGTCGAGAGCGCGGTCGCGTGTGATTATCGCCGCAGCTTCGAGGCGCGTCATGAGGCCGCCGCGATCGACGTCTTCAGCAGCTACGAGGTCGAATTTGACCTGGTCGTGACCTGGCACATCGACGAGGATCGCTCCTGCTACCTGACCTGCCTTCACAGGAGCCTCGATCGGCGTGTTATAGACAATGCGCGCCGTCACTTCGCTGCGCTCGGCCCGAGGTACCAGCATCTGGATGTCGTCGGGGGCGACCAGAGGTACGGTCCGCTCCGCGCCAAGCCAGACGTCTGCAACCGCCGCTTCATCGCCCTCATCGAAGAACCGGACAGTGTCGAAAGAGTTGAAGGCCCAGTTGACCACCGCCTCCGCTTGCGCCGCGCGTTCGGACGCGCTGTCCAATCCCGTAAGAACGAAGACAATTCGCTGTCCATCCTGAACAGCGGATCCGACAAGCCCGTATCCGGCCTCGGATGTATGGCCGGTCTTGAGTCCGTCCGCGCCGATGCCGAGATCGAGTAGGGGATTGCGGTTCTGCTGGGTGATGTCGTTCCACGTGTATTCGGTTTCCGCGAAATAGCCGTAATACTCGGGGAACTCGGTGATGATGAGCTGCGCCAGTTTCACGAGGTCTTCCGCGCTCATTTCGTGGCCCGGCTCCGGCCACCCGGAGGCGTTCTTGAGCGAGGTGTTGTTAAGGCCGAGTTCCTTTGCTCGGACGGTCATCTGTCGCGCAAATTCTTCCTCGGTTCCGGCCAGGTTTTCCGCCACCACCACGCAGGCATCATTGCCAGATTGCACGATGATGCCATGAATGAGCGCGTCCACCGGAACCACCGTTCCAGCTTCCACGAACATGCGTGAACCACCCATGCTCTGGGCGCGCTGGCTCACCCTGAACTCGGTTTCGGTGGTTACACGTTCTTCCCGGATCGCCTCGAACAGCATGTAGAGCGTCATCAGTTTCGACATGGATGCCGTGGGCAGGGGCTCCTGCGCGTTCTTCTGAAGGAGGACCATGCCAGTATCGTGATCAACGGCCATGGCGGAACGGGCCTTGGTCTCGATTGCGCCGGCAGTAGCCGGCACCAGCGCCGCCAGTATAAGAAGGCTGGCGAGAACGGGTTTGCTGCTCATCATCTTATCTCCGCCATTGGCTGCCCCCCGATCGCAAGGCAAGGGATAAGCCAAGGCTGGCGGCCTGTCAAAACGAAGCGCAGGGCGCGGATCACGTTTCCTTGGGTGTGTCTTCGCGCCCCGCGAACAATCTTCAGGTGTCGGCGCCTGTCAGGCGATGAAGTTCGGCTACCGTTGCCGAATCAAGCCCGAGCGCCGAAGCGAACCGGGAGAGGAACTGCCTTTCCTCGTCAGTATCTACATGGATAGCGAGGAGTGCGGCCGCATAGACTTCTGCGGCCTGCGTCTGGTTTCGCACTTCGGACGCAATTGCCTGGATATCCAAAGGCTTGTTGATCTCCTCAAGCAAGAACTGCTTTTCTTCCGCAGTTGCGGTTTCTGCGTCGAACTTCTCGAAGATATTTCGAAGTTCCTGCTGATCGATCTGACCATCCGATTTTGCCGCAGCTATCATCGCGCGTGTCGCCAGTCGTTCCATCTGGGGCTCAACGGCTGTTTCCAGTTCGCTCAGATCCGGCAACCCTTGCTGCTGCGCCGGCGCTCCAGCGCCAGCCATTGCGCCTTGGCCCTGCGACTGTGCATTGCGCAGAGCGCTGATGGCGAGCGTCCCGAGAACTGCCAGTGCGCCGCCTTTTGCCGCGCCCTTCAGACCACCCCCGAACAGGGCGCCTGCCACAGCGCCGATCCCGCCGACATGTGCCCCGGAAAGACCGCCGACCTGATCCTTCTGTAGCCACTGCCCAGCCTGGTCCGAAAGGCCACGCATCGTCTGTCCGCCAGAGCCGCCGCCCATGCCCGATTTTGACATGACGTTCTGGATTTCACTGAAAATGCTGCTTATGGCGTTCCCGCCCAGACTGCTGCGCGCGGCGTTCACGCGATTCTGTGACGGAGCGCTTCCGCCCAGTCCGCTTTGCATGATCTGCCCGAGAATATTGCCGAAACTCATGTTGCTCCCTCCAACGGTCAGCGCTCAGGTGCAAAGCACCCGCGCATCGGAAGACAGGGCATGATACGAGGTATTCTGCTGCACCGGCCGTTCCGATTTCGGATCGGAGACTGGCATGACGAATATTCTTCGAGGGGTCAAGTGGCGCGGTTGACGGGGCTCGAACCCGCGACCTCCGGCGTGACAGGCCGGCACTCTAACCAACTGAGCTACAACCGCGCATCTTGAATTGAGGCAGTGCCTCGCTTCGGGGTGTGAAGCATCGCTTCGACAGGGGGGCTTTTATGAGTCTCCCGTGGGGGCGTCAAGCGAATTAAGACATCTTTTCGACACTTCTCATCCGATTTTTTCCGGGGGCCCATTCTGACCGGTGACGATCACATCGAGGGCGAACGCGCCTGAGCTCTCGCGACTTCCAATGAGATAGACCCGAACCACATAGGACCCGCTTTGATCCACCGCTTGGGCATAGGTTCTTTGTTCGATCGTGCTGGTGAAGATGCGCGCGCCGCCACCAGGTGGAACGAGATCGAAGTGAACTGCCGTATCGCCGGAGAGTATGAGCGCTAGCGTCTGTCCGGCGCGCACAGGCACGATGAATTCAGCAAAATCAAGGCCTGCAACCTCCGCCTCGTAGCGTTGCTGGTAGCCACCAGAGGGTGGCGCGATTGGCGGAACCCTCGGTGCGCAGGCCGCCAGCAGACCCAGGGTGCCAATCAATAGAATCCGCCCCAGCTTGTGCAGGGAAACACGCACGTCGCGATGGATCACGGCTGCCTGTTTACGTCGTCATCGGCGGGCTTGTCGTCGAATTTTCCGGAAAGTATGCGAGCCGCGTCGCCTTCGGGGTCGTCATACTGGTCCGTGCGCAGCGTCCAGAGAAAGGCCAGAAGACCGATTCCACCCAGAAACAGCGACACCGGTATCAGGACCACGAGGATGTTCACTGGGCTGCTCCTTTCCCAATCGGGTTGCGTTCAACGACACGATGATCGAACTGGCAGACATGGCGATAGCAGCGATCAAGGGAGTCACATACCCCGCATAGGCGATCGGCACAGTCACGATATTGTAAGCAAAGGCCAAACCAAAATTTTCCAGGATGCGCCGTCGGGCCACGCGCGCAAGTCTCACAGCATGAACTGCGCCATCAATCCTGTCCCCGAGAAGAATGAGGTCCGCAGCTGTCCGGCTGGCATCCACGGCCGACGCCGGGGAAATTGACACATGGGCTGCCGCGAGCGCTGCGGCATCATTGAGCCCGTCGCCGATCATGAGAACCTTGCGACCTTCCCCCGCCAGTTTCTGCAAAAGTGCGACCTTGCTCGAAGGCGTCGCCAGCGCTGTCCACTGGGGGATTCCGGCAGCCTGTGCCGCATCCCGAACAGGAGCTTCGGAATCGCCCGAGAGAAGTTGGACAGAAAGCCCTGCGTCTTTCAGTTTCGACACCGTATCCGCAGCTTCCGGCCTCAACTCATCCTCGAAGGTGAAAGGCAGGGGTGTCGCATCTCCGATTGCGAGCCAAGTCGTTGTCCGCTCCGGGGGGGCGGTATTGCCGACCCATTCCGCGCGCCCAAGGCGCACGGGAATGCCCCCCAATATCGCCCTTGTTCCGTGTCCCGGCTCCTCAACCACGTCCTCAAGGGGGGCAGGCGAAATGCCACGGTTTCGCGCGGCATTCATGATGGCCTTTGAAAGCGGATGGGCGCTTCCTTGTGCGAGGCCCGCGGCAACCTTCATTGCCTCCGTGGGAAGGCCTTCCTGTTCCATCAGGCGCGGGGCTCCGGTGGTCAGCGTCCCTGTCTTGTCGAAAACGACCGTATCCACCTGCCCAAGCCGTTCGAGCGCCTCGCCATCCTTCAGCAGAATACCGCGACGGTAGAGCCGCCCCGAGGCAGCGGTCAGCACTGCCGGAACCGCGAGACCCAATGCACAGGGGCAGGTGATGATGAGGACGGCGGCTGCGATATTGAGCGCCACGCGCCAATCTCCGCCAATGAAACCCCATGTCAGAAGGGCACTGAGTGCAAGCAGGTTGACCGTATGACTGTAGTATTGCGACGCGCGACTGGCCAGGCTGGCATATCGTCCTCGGCTCTGCTCCGCCGTTTCCACAAGCCGGGCGATCTGGTGGAGGAGGGTCTCTTCTCCCAGCGCCTCGACTCTAAGGCGGATGGGACCCGACAAGTTCAGCATGCCCGCGTGGAGCCGCGTACCCGGTGCAACGCGTTCCGGCATTGTCTCGCCGGTGAGCATCGAGCGATCCACTTCGGTCTCACCCGCGATCACGCAACCATCTGCCGGGACACGTCCGCCTGGCGCGATTGCGACGACATCGTCTTCGCGGAGCGCATCGAGCGGAACGGTTTCCAGTTCTCCGTCTTTCTTGATCCGTTCTGCAGTCCGCACCTCCAGGGCGGCAACCTCTGCTGCCGCCGAGCGTGCCGAACCGCGGGTTACCAGTGCGAGATACCGCCCGACGAGCAGGAAGAACGTCAGCATCAGTGCCGCGTCGAAGAACGCGTGTTCACCCGATTGCGTGGTTTCCCAAAGACTGACACCGAGCGCCAGAAGGATCGCGGTCGAGATCGGCACGTCCATGTCGAGCCGCCCCCCACGCAGGGCCCCGACGGCGTTCGAAAGGAATGGCTGTGCGGCGAACAGCGTCGCGGGTAGGGCAATGGCCGCCGAAACCCAGTGCATCAGGTCGCGGGTCGTGTCAGCCGCACCCGACCAGACCGAAATCGAGAGCAGCATTACGTTCATCAGCGCAAAGCCCGCCACACCCATCCGGGCGAGCAGCGAACGGCTTTCGGCGTCCCGCCGTGTGGCGTCGAGGGCGGCACTGTCGAGCGGATGCGCCTCGAAGCCACGAGTAGTCAACGCCTCGATCAGCTGTTCGCTCATGCCGGGCACATCGTCGGCGGTGACACTTGCTCGTTTTCGGGTGAGGTTCACGCGCGCCGCGGCCACGCCGGGTGTTGCCTCTAGCGTTCTTTCGACACCCACAATGCAGGCAGCACAGTGAATTGCCGGAAGAGATATTTCGAACCGTCTCAGGCTGGCGATCCCGTCGGGCCCGGACTCCGCCATGCCATGCGGCAGATCACGCACCGCGACGCAGGCCGGACAGCCTCCCGTGCCAGGGAAGGTGGGTGTGTTTGTCATGACCCCCCGGCGGATACGAAGAGCGAGTGATACTGGACAAACGCTGTGCCGTCGGCAGCCTCGGCTCGGATATCGACGCGCCAGTTGCCCGGTTCGAGAGAAAGTGCTGCGGCGTAGCCCTCCGGCGTCTCCATCAAGTCCAGAGAGCGATCCTGGCTTTCCGTCGTCGGTCGCCCAACCACGACATCTAGGGTTTTCGGGCGTACCGTGTTTTTCCGCGCGTCCTGCAAGCCGAGATAGACAGCTCCATCGCGGTACTGGACCGAAACATCCCATCCGAGCGCTTCCTGCGCCTTGCGGTTCCGGTCGAAGTCTTGGCTTGCCACATAGCTGTTGGGAACGACGAGGCCGGAGAATGTGTCGATGGCATTGACCATCAGGATGACATTCACCGTTATCACCACGGCGAAGAATCCGCCAAAGATCAGCGCGACCTTGCGGCCCGTCAGCTTGCCTCGGTCCGCGGCAATCTTCTCAGAACGGGTCATTGCGGATTCCCATGAAAGACGGTCTCCTCGATGGCGCGGGTGCTCGAAGATGTATCCTGCACCGAAAGTTCGACATCGAAGGTTTCGAGATCGATGCCAGGGCTGCCGGGTTCACTGGTGAGATAGATCCTCTGCCGCCATGTCTCATCTGCGGGAACGGTCACGAGTGAACCATCCGCGCCTTGCAGGTTCAGAGCCAGAGGATACTCGGAAGCAACTGAAATGTCGAAGGTTCTTTCATAGCCGGTCATGTTGCGCAGACGCAGCTCATAGGCATTCCTCACGGCACCGTCTGACAGAACGACGTTGATCGGGTTGCGAACCGGCTCGACGGAGAACGACAGATCCGTGCGCAACACGAGTGCGGCCAAAAGCCCGACACCGATCCCGCCCCAGAGCACGGTATAGAGGATGACACGTGGGCGCAGGATGCGTCTCCAGACCGGCACGGGCTCCTCGCCACGACGTTCCGCTTCGCCGTCTTCAAGGGTGATGTAGTCGATCAGACCGCGTGGCTTGCCTATCTTCGCCATCACGTCGTCGCAGGCATCGATACAGAGCGCACAGGTTATGCACGCAAGCTGCTGGCCGTCGCGGATATCGATCCCCATCGGGCAGACGTTCACGCAGGCGTTGCAGTCGATGCAATCCCCCAACGTCTCCTTCTGCGGGATAGGGCCGCCGACGCCGCTCGGCATGCCGGGCATGCCCAGGTTGGGCGATTTCGGCCCCTCGGCGGGTCCGGCCGCGCGGTTCGTCGCCACGGCGGCGGCAGCCTTCTCGGCCATTTCCTTGCGGCGGCGGTGCTTGCCGCGGGGCTCTCCCCTCCATTCGCGGTAGCCGACCGTGATGGTCTGTTCATCCATCATCGCGCCCTGGATGCGCGGCCAGGGACACATGTAGATGCAGACCTGCTCGCGCATCAGCCCGCCGAACGTGAAGGTGGTGGCGGTCAGCACGAGCACGGAGATATAAGCCGCCGCGGGGGCGTTGCCGGTGAACAGATCGACCAGCAATGTTGGTGCATCGGCAAAATAGAAGACCCATGCACCTCCCGTGGCGACCGAAATGAGGATCCAGACTGCGAATTTGGTCACGCGAAGGCGGATTTTGCGCGGTGTCCAAGGCTCCTTCCAGAGTCGCACGCGAGCGTTCCGGTCGCCCTCGATCCAGCGTTCCACCAGGATGAAGAGGTCGGTCCAGACGGTCTGCGGGCAGGTATATCCGCACCAGACCCGGCCCAGAGCCGCCGTGAACAGGAACAGGCCCAGCCCCGCCATGATCAGCAGTCCGGCGATAAAATAGAATTCCTGCGGCCAGATCTCGATGAAGAAAAAATAGAAGCGGCGGTTCGCCATGTCGACGAGAACGGCCTGATCCGGGAGGTCCGGGCCACGGTCCCAGCGGATCCAGGGCGTGATGTAGTAGATGCCCAGCGTGACCGCCATGATCCACCATTTGAAAGTCCGGAACCATCCGGTGACCCGGCGGGGAAATATGGGCTCCCTCGCGGCGTAAAGCGACGGTTCGGTCTGGGGGGTATCACTCACGGGACGCTTCCTGGAATCAGTCGGGGTTGCGGGTCCAAAGACACATCGTCGAATCAAGATATTTGTTCATTGATCCGGATCAACCGGCGGAATTCTCCCGAATGCCGCCGGCTTTCTCTTTGCATGACGCTGTGCGTCGTGGCGCGCTTGGCCGCGGAGCCACGACACGAAAGATTTCGCGGATGGGCGCAGGACGCCGGGGCGGGTCACGACATGATAGCCGCTTCCCTCGCTCTTGTCTTCGAAGAGCACAACGAGGTTGCCGCTCTCGATTTCGGGTTCCACAAGTGCCCGAGCTACAACGGAAATTCCGTCTCCGTTCATCAACCCCTCTAGGACCATGAAGCCGGGCAGGTGGGTCAGGTTCTCAGATTTCGGAGACAGAACACCTTGCGTGCGCAGCCAGATGGACATCTCGTCCGTGCCGTATTCCTGAAGCCATGGCAGCTCTAGAATGTCCCGCGGCTCGCTGACCCGCCGATCGTGCACGAGACTTCTTGCGCCTACGATGGCAAATCCGGTGGGCAGAAGCATCTCTGTTTCCAGGCCCGGCCAACTCCCGGAGCCGTAGCGAATGGCGACATCGACGCCGCCGGGTTCGAGCGGCATGACCTCGGCGGTGGGGTTGATCATCAACTCGATTTTCGGGTGGTGGTGACGAAAATCCCCGATCCGGGGCATCAGCCAGCGCAGGCCGAAGCTCGGTGTCAGCGTCACCTGCAGCGGGCGCCCGGAATCGATGCCCCTGAGCTCCTCGACGGCGGTGAAGATCGCGTTGAACGACCCGTTCAGCGTCTGGGCGAACCGCGCACCCTCGGGTGTCAGGGAGATGCTGCGGCCACCCCGCTGAACCAGGGCAACGCCGAGATCGGCTTCGAGCGCGCGCACATGCTGGCTCACCGCGGCATGGCTCACGTTCAGCGCTTCGCCAGCACGGGTGTAGCTGCCGGTCCGGGCCAGCGCGCTGAAGGCGCGCATGGCGCTCAAGGACGGGATGTCGCGCCAATTCATTGTAAGCCCAACTTACAAAGCAAGGATCTTCCTGACTCGCTCGAACATACAGCAATCTGCCACAATGTTGAGAGAAAGTCATGCAGATGCGGAGTGGAGAGATGTTATTCGAGCTTTCAAACAGTCTTCTTGTCGCCTCGCGGCTCGATGCCTGGGACCTGGGGCGCAGGGGCGCGTTTCCGGCGGGCAGGACCCCCATGCCCAACGGGGGGCGCGCCGACACCAACGAGGCCTTTCAGGCGCCGAAACTACACTCGAATTTGGCGGCCGCGAGCATTGGAAAAGGGGGGCAAAAGTGATGGTCCCCGTGCAGCCGCCCTATGTCCTTCTGCCGGCGATCGCTCGGGCGACAAGCCGCCTGCTGCGCCGAAAAAAACGTGCCGCGCTCTTGCGGCTAGACGACCATCTCCTCGCCGATCTTGGCCTTTGCCGGGAGGAGTTGGAGCGGAAATTCTGCCCTCAATTCGGCCGCTCGAAACGGTGAAAAAGTGGGAGTTTTGCGCGTATGCATTTGATATGCATTTCATACATATTTCATATGCATAAATTTCGGCAAAATGGATGGCACCGCCACCGACCCCAGAGCGGTTTGGCCTGAACCCTTCGCGCTCTAGCGGAGCTGGCTGTCCTTCGATCCGCGCCGATTGATCCCGCCCCGCGCCACGGGGCGGGCGTCGCGGTCGGACTGGCAGTCGATGCAGAGCTTCACGCCTGGAATGGCCTTTCGCCGGGCCTCGGGGATCGGCTCCTCGCATTCGGCGCAATGGGTGAGGCTTTCGCCCGTAGGGCCGCGTCGGGCCTTGAGCCGCGAAAGCTCATCGCTGATCGAGGCGTCGATCTGATCCTGCACCGCGCCGTCGCGCGTCCAACCTCCGGCCATGGCCTGTCTCCCGATAGAAGGAGAGGAAGATAGGATCGCGCCCCGAGCGCGTCAAACCTGGGGAGCCAGATCTCTCAACTCCAGTGAACTGCTTTCGGCCCGTCACGCCGTTGGTGCGGGGACCCAATGGCACGGAACAAGCCGAAGGCGCCGTGCCTGCGACGGCCCGACCGGACGGGCTGGCGCATCGTCGATGCAGGGGCATACCGTAGATCTAGGCAGTATCGTCACCATAAAATGCGTCGAACAGGCGGCGTTGCGCTACCCCCCCCCGGTCCACCTCCGGCCCGGCTTACAAAAAGGGGCGGTCCGCGCAGGTCTGTCGTACAAGTTCCGCGTAGCAAAGGTCAAAAGGGCTCGCCACATTCGTTCGCCGCGAAATGCATGGGTGCTGGACGGGCTGGCGCATCGTCGATGCAGGGGCATCCCGTAGATCTAGGCAGTATCGTCACCATAAAATGCGTCGAACATACGGTTCTGCGCCAATCCCCTGTCCGTCGCCGGCCCGGCTAACAAAAAGGGGGCGGTCCGCGCAGGTCTGTCGTACAAGTTCCGCGTAGCAAAGGTCAAAAGGACTCGCCACATTCGTTCGCCTCGAAATGCATGGGTGGTGGACGGGCTGGCGCACTGTCGATGCTGTGGCATTCCGGCGATTGAGGCAATGTCGCCAGCATCAACTGCGCCGAATAGACGGCTTTGCGCCACCCCCCGGTCTGTCGCCGGCCCGGCTTACAAAAAGGCGAAGGTCGCACGCATCCGCATCGCCGCACTCCGGACCGGCAAGCTTTCATTGCCGAGTTCCCTTCGTGGAACTCCTGCCTCGATCACTCCTGCGCGGCCAAACGCGGATCAAGCGAAATGCCATCCGTTGCACTGAAAAGGCCGAACTCCGCAACCGGGCGCGATGCACCATTCTGTCCGATCCACTGCACCGTGGCGCGGTGATTGCGGACCTCGTGCATCACCGCGTCGTAGGTCAGTACCAGAGGGGTTGAGCGATCTCCGGCAACCGTCATGTGCCACTGACTGACGACAAGGGCGAAGTGACCGAGGTGGTCGTGATACGTGGAGCGAACTCGCGCATCGGTCATCGTCGGGGCCAAAGGGTCGCCATTTTCCGTCAAGGACAGGTGTTGCTCGAGATAGCGTGACAAGGCCACGGCCAGCTCCGGCGGCAAGGGCTGGCCCGCCGCGACCTCCTCCAGCCCCTCGAGCTCGGGCGCGGCGATGATCAGATCCTCTGCCGGAAACTGGATCGTCAGCTGCAGGGTCGATCCCTGCTGGCTCAGCAGAAGGACGCTGCCCGGCAGGGCATGCGCCCAGACCCCGTTGATACTGCCGGCGAGCATCGCGAGGCCGAGCAGAGCGGCGCGCCAGATCACTCCGTCTGTCCGCCATAATCGTCCGTCAGATCACGCCAGACCGAATGCGGGTGGTTGCCGACCTTCTCGGTGGACTTGTTCGATTGCAGCGAGAACTCGATCCAGAGCGATGGCCCGTGCACCCGCACATAGTCGTCTTCCGCGCTCAGCTGCGGCGTCCCGGAATAGCCCAGATGGGTCTCGGGAAGTTCGGATGTGTATCTTTCCATGTAGGCTGCGGCGTCGGGCTCGGAAATATCGCCGACGTAGGTCTCGATCGCGGCCAGAAGCAGGGCGGTCTGATCCTCGTCCAACTCGGTGACCGGCAGGCCCTCGAAGCTGTCGGGGATCGCGTCATCGGCCTGTGGTCCGGCGAGAATGTCGCGATAGGTTCCCTCCAGTTCGGCTACCTTGCGCTGATCCTCGGACAGCGCGCTCAGCAGCGTGGCGAAAGCGTCGCGTTCCTGCGTGAGCGGCTCGTTCACCCGGCCGTTCATTTCGAAATAGGGAAAGGGCTCGACCCCGCGGAAGGACGGCGTGGCACCTGCCAGCTCTCCGTCGACATAGGTGTTGGCGAAGGCCATGTGGTGCCCGCCGTAGTAGAGCTCCCATACGCCGGTCGGCCCGGGGGTGCCCAGAAAGGCGAACTTGGTGTTGAAAGAGGAATAGCCGGCCTTGTAGTCGGTGCTCACGGTGTTGATGTAGTCATCGGCATTCAGGGTCTGGATCATCTCGTCCCAGCCCTCGTCGATTTCGCCGCTCGTCGCTTCCATCATGATCGCCTTCACAAGGCCGCGCTGCCTGGTGTTCAACTCGCCCAGCAGAACGCCCGGTCGCTTGGGGAAGGCTCCGGCGGGCAGGTTGCTCCAGTATTCCGCCTCGGTTCGGGAATACTCCAGTTGCAACTGATCGAGGATATCCTCCGACACGTCGGCCTTCAGCAGGTCGATCAGGCAAAGCATCCGGTCGTAGCCCGGCGCGTCACCGCAATCCGCGGCATCGTCGGGGATCGGCACGGTTTCCATCAGTGTGCTGGTGTCGCCCATGCGGGCCTGGAGCGCTTCGCTCAGCGCCTGATCCTCTTCCGACATAGGCGGCGGGCCGCCATCGCCCGGCGGCGGGCCGTCGTGTCCCTGCGCAAGGACCGGTGAGGCGAGAAGAGCGGCCATCGCGGCAACTCCGAGCAGTTCAAGACGTCGAGACATGGCCGATCCGTTCGTGATGCACCTGGATTCAGCCCGCAGCATCGGGGGAACCCGGGAGAATGGCAAGCTGATGCCTTGCGACCGAGAAATGACGTCACGTGTTTCCCGACGCGTCGTGAATCGGAATGGAGCACGGGGATGATCTTCGCCGCCATTTCCTGATGCCGCCCCGGCTCCGGAAGCGGCGGTGGCCCCTTCACGGCTGGCCCGATCATGCTGGTGCTGCCAATCGGGTTGGCTTCACCCTTCGCCCCGTGGGCTGGCCCTCAGGCGTAGCCTTTCTTCTTCGAGGTCTTGCCGATGCCGGGGTTGAAACTGTTGGTGGGATCGAGTTCCCGGTAGAACTCCGCAAGCGGCGGCTTGGCGGTGTAGAGATGCCCGACATTGTGCTCGGCGGGGTATTCCGCACCGCGCGTGTCCAGAAGTGCGAGGATCGCCTTCTTGATCGCCGCTGGGTCCGCGCCTTTCCGGACGATGTAGTCCTGGTGCATGACGTGACACATGAAATGCCCGTAGTAGAGCCTGTGGGACAGGTGCTCGGTGATCTCGGGCGGCAATTTCTCGAACCAGTCGCGTTCGTTGCGGGGGAGCGCCACATCGAGCGCCAGCACATCCTCGGCCGACTGGCGGTGGAGATTGAGATAGCGCACCGCGGCACCCGCCGCGGCGAAGCGGTTGAGCCCGGCCATCTTGGCTTCGCGCGCATCGCATTCGAAGTAGCTCAAGGTCTTGCGGCTGGAGAGGGTTTCTAGAAGCTCGCGCGCTTCCGCGATACCGTCGTCCTGCATTTTCAGGATGAGGTGATGCTCGTAGCGGTCGCGGAACTCCATCAGCCGCCTGGGCAGCACGCGGGGCCAGAGGCGGCTCAGGCCCTGGATGAGGCGATCCGACAGGCCGCGCAGGGGCGGAAACGGGTTGAGGCGGGCGTCGATCGCGCCCTTGAGTGCGAAAAAGCGCGGCAGCTTGTCGGTGCCGAGCTTGTCGATCATGATCACCGTGTCCTTGCCGTAGCGCTCGGACAGGTCGAAGCAGTCCCGGTGCATGTATTCGGCGCTGACGGGCAGGGTGCGGAACCGGGAGAGGATCTCGCGGCGCAATTCGGTCAGGCCAAGGGGGTCGTTGGTGCCGATGTAGAAGGTCTTCTCGGCGCTGTTCTTCGGGAAGGTATCGAGGCGGACCGCGAAGACCGCCAGCTTGCCGGCGCAGCCTGCGCTCTCGTGCAGGCATCGGGTGTCGGCGTTGAAGCGCGCGGGCGTGTCGGCGTCCACATTGCGGACGATCTCGGGATAGGCGCTGTCGGAGGCCTTGCGGTTGCTGTCGCGGATGCGATCCTCGGAGATCCTGCCGGATTCGACGGCCTCCAGGATTTCTTCCGGGGTTTCGCCGAGGTCGATGTCGAGATGGTTGACCAGTTCGAGCGTGCCCGTCTCGGTGATGCGGGCGAAGAGCGAAAGCTCGGTATAGGACGGGCCGCGCTGGACGAGCGCGCCGCCCGAGTTGTTGCAGACGCCCCCGACGATGGAGGCCCCGATGCAGGATGAGCCGATCACCGAATGGGGTTCGCGGCCCAGTTTGCCCAGCATCTTCTCGAGGTCGAAGAGCGTGGAGCCGGGCAGGGCCAGCACCTGCTCACCGCCGCGGATCTGGTGGATGCCGTTCATGCGGAGCGTGTTGATGAGGACGACATCGCGGTCGTAGCTGCCCTTCGGGGTCGATCCCTCGGTGAGACCGGTGTTGGCCGCCTGGAGAATGACGATCTTGTCCGCCGCGACGCAGGCCTCCAGCACCTTCCAAAGCTCGATGAGCCGGCCCGGGCGTACGACGGCGAGCGCATCGCCCGATCCGGAGCGGAAGCCCTTGCGGAACCGCTCCGTCGCCTTTTCCCCTGTCAGCACGTGGCGGCTTCCGACGATAGCCTTCAGCCTTGCGATGACGTCATCATCCTCGATCATGCGAGCGAACTCCCCCCTCTCAAGACCACCGCATTCCGTATTGGCCGGATGCTGCAAGCGGACCGACGCTGAGGTAATAGCGGGATGGCGCGGCTTTTGCATCAGGGAACTGTGGCTGCTGCGAGTCGGATAGGTGCCCGCTCGACCGGCGCCGAGGGTGATTTTTCACGGTGTTGGGCAGGTTTGTCGCAATCGGCTCATTTTGCGGCGCTGCAGCATGCTCCGCGGAATGCGGTTCGTGCGATCTGTCCCCGATCGGTTGGACCTCGGCGGGCAGGAGGCGTTCGCATGTTTCAGGTGTTGTCGAATGTCTGGGCCCTTCTCATCGGCATCGTGCTGATCATGCTGGGCAACGGCATGCAGTTCACGCTCATCGGTCTGCGGGGCGACATCGAAGGGTTCTCGGCGGCGGAACTGGCCGTTGTGACCTCCGGTTACTTCGTCGGGTTTCTTTCGGGCGCGCGGTTGACCCCGCTGATGATCCAGAGGGTCGGGCATGTGCGCGTCTTCGCGGCGCTGGGCAGTTTCGTCTCCGCCAGCGTGATCGCGCTGCCGCTGCTGGCCGAGCCCTGGGCCTGGACGCTTCTGCGGGTGATCCTCGGTTTCTGCATGTCGGGCATCTACGTCACGGCGGAAAGCTGGATCAACGATGCCGCGACCAACGAGACCCGCGGCAAGGTGCTGTCGGCCTACATGATCGCGCAGACGCTGGGCATCATCGGTGCGCAGGGGCTACTGACGCTGGGTGACGCGGGCACCTCCGTGCTCTTCATCGGCGCCTCGATCCTCGTCTCGATCTCGTTCGCGCCGATCCTGCTCACGGTGAGCCGGGTTCCGGCCGCCGAGGTGACGCGCCCGATGCCCTTGCGCGAGCTTTTCTCCGGCTCGCCGCTGGGGACCGTCGGGATTTTCCTCTTGGGCAGTGTCTATGCGACGCAATCGGGCATGGGCGCGGTTTTCGGCAGCCAGATCGGCCTTACCACGTCGCAGATCGCGCTGTTCGTGGCCATGCTCTTTGCCGGGGCGCTGGTGCTGCAGTATCCTATCGGCTGGCTCTCGGACCGGCTGGACCGGCGCTGGCTCATCTTCGGCTGCGCTGCGGTCGGGGCGTCCGCCTGCGCGGCGGGCTGGCTGTTCGGCACCGGGCTCTGGTCGCTGATGGGTGCGGCTTTCATCGCCGGTGGCGTCACGACGCCGCTCTATGCGCTGTTTCTAGCCTATACCAACGATTACCTCGCGGTCGAGGACATGCCCGCGGCCTCCGGCGGGCTGGTCTTCACCTTCGGGCTCGGGGCGATCCTCGGGCCGCTCGCGGCCGGTTGGGCGATGCAGGCGGCGGGGCCCTACGGTTTCTGGCTGGTACTTGGCGGCACTTTCGCTGTCATCGCGCTTTATGCGCTTTACCGCATGACGCAGCGCGCGGCCGCTCCCGTGGACGAAACCGAGAGCTACCTCGGTGTTCTGCCCACCGCTTCGCCGGTGGCGGTGGAGGCGGCCGGGGTCTGGGCTGCGGAGAACGCGGAAGCCGAGCGGGAAGCCGAAGCAGAGGCCGAAGCAGAGGCGGAGGCGGAAAGGGCGGAAGGCGGGGAGGAGAGCGGCTCGGTCCAAACGCCTGTCCAGCCTTCGGGCGCCGCAACCTGAGATGACCCCCTTCAACCCCGGTCGGGAGGGATAATTTACCTACCTTTAAGGTTTTGGTATTTCTGCGTAGCTTGGGGGCTCGGTTTCGCGTAATCCTGACTGATGGATATACATACCGGGTTGCCGGGAAGGGCCGCGATGATTCTCGAGCGCAACCGTGTCGCGGTTTCCGGCAGTTCCGGAGGCCGACCCGTCGTCTTTGTGCATGGCTATGGCTGCAATCAGGCGATGTGGCATCAGGTTGCGCCGGTCTTCGAGGTCGATTGCAAGGTCGTGACCTATGACCTGACCGGGATGGGTCGCTCGGATCTTACGGCCTATGACACCCGGCGCTACGACACGCTCGACGCCCATGCGGAGGATCTGCTGGCGATTCTGGAGGCGCTCGGCCTGGACGGTGCATTGCTCGTCGGCCATTCGGTCGGTGCGACCATCGCGCTTCTGGCGGCCAACCGGGACCCGGCGCGGGTTTCGGGGCTGGTGATGGTGTCTCCCACGCCCTCGTTTCTCGAGGATGCGGAGGCAGGCTACCACGGCGGATTTACACGGGATGATATCGACCAGCTCATCGCGTTTCTCGACGAGAACCACCTGGGCTGGTCGGCGCATATGGCTCCGACCATCGTTGGCCAGCCGGCCGACGAGCCGGCGGCGGACGATCTGACCCGGAGTTTCTGCCAGACCGATCCCGCGATTGCGCAGCATTTCGGACGCGTCACCTTCCTTGCCGACGCGCGCTCCGCATTCGAGGCCGCGGCCCGGCCCGCGCTCATCCTCCATTGTGCGAATGACGCGCTTGTTCCCATGTCGGTGGCGAACTGGATGGAGACGCATGTGCCTGGCGCAACACTGAAGATCCTCGATGCCACCGGCCATTGTCCGCACATGACCCATCCGTTCGAGGTCGTTGCGGCCATGCGCCAGTTTCTGGAGCAGGGCTGATGGCAAAGGATTCGGGTGGCGGACAGCGGGAGGCTCTTGCCGAACTGATCCATGACGCGCCCTGCGGGATCGTGCTGACGGACCCGGACGCGCGTCTGCTTTACGTGAACGATACGCTGAACCGTTGGCTGGGATTTCCGGCTGGCGTGACCGAGAGCAGCCGGCGGCTTCCGGACCTCATGACGTTGCCGGGGCGGCTTTTCTACGAGACCCATGTCTCGCCGATGATGCGGTTGCAGGGGTTTGCGCGCGAGATCGCCTGTGTCCTTGAACTGGAGAATGGCGGTCATCTGCCGGTTCTGGTGAGCGGTATTGCCCGGCTCGACGCTGACGGGGTGCCCTTCAGGTTCGATTTCACGATCTTCGATGCCCGCGAGCGGCATGTCTACGAGGAGGAGTTGCGCGCGGCGCGGCGGCAGGCGGACGAGCTTGCGGCAATCGTGCGCAGTTCGCCCAATGCCATCCTCCGGGTCGATCACGCGGGCATGATTCTGAGCTGGAACGCGGCCGCCGAGCGTCTGCTGGGGCAGAGCGCCGACGCCGTGATGGGTAAATCGATCGAGGAAACACTTCTCTTCGAGGGCCGCCCGGACTGGTTCGCGCGCGCGATCGCGGAAATCCGCGCCGGGCGCGAAGAGGTCTTCGAGACCCCTGCCAACCGGGGGCAGCATTTCGAGATCACGGTGGTCCAGATCGACGAGATCGAGCGTCCGACGGCCCAGCGGTGCTATTCCGTCGTCCTGCGTGACATCACGCAGCGCAAGAATGCCGAATACCGGCTGAAGGTGGCGATGCACGAGATGCGGCATCGGATCAGGAATACCCTTACAGTGGTCTCCGGCATCGCGCGCCAGACCCTGCCTGTGCAGTTGCAGCGCCCATTCGTCGCGCGGCTCAACGCGCTGTCGCGGGCAAGTGATGCGCTCACGGCGGAGGATGAGAAGGGGGCCGATCTGCGCGATCTGCTGGCCTTCACCGCGGAGGAGGCCGGAGGGCCGGAGCGGTTCCGCATCAGCGGGCCCAGCGTGATGCTTTCACCGCGGCATGTGACGAGCCTGTCGATGGCGCTCCACGAAATGGCCACGAACGCGCTGAAATACGGCGCACTTTCGGAACCCCAGGGCTATGTGCAGGTTGATTATGCCCGCCAGGACAGAGAGACGGGGCCGGTGCGCCTTGTCTGGCAGGAGCGGGATGGTCCGCCCGTTGCCCCACCAACACGCCAAGGCTTCGGCAGCAAGATGATCAACACCGTGCTGAAGTTCAACCTCTCCGCCGAGGTGGCATTTGACTACCGGCCAGAAGGGGTGCGCTGCGAGATGGTGTTCCATCCCGGTGAGGCCGAGGACTGAGACCGGCCGGGCGCCCTGACGTGGCGCCGAGCCGAACTCATTTGCTTCACTGTCCGCCGCCGAGCGTGTGGACGTAGATCGAGACCTTGCGGATGTCGGATTCGTCGAGCTGGCCGGTGTAGCTGAACGAGGGCATGATCCCGTAACGTGAATACCGGATGGTTTCCTCGAGGGTTTCCGGGTCTCCGCCGTAGAGCCAGATGCTGTCTGTCAGGTTCGGCGCGCCGAACTCGTTCAGGCCCTTGCCATCCTCGCCGTGGCAGGAGGCGCAGTTGTCCACGAACAGTGTCTCGCCGGGTGCGGCCAGTTCGCCGTCATGATCGAGGCCGGACATCGAGCGCACGTAGTTCACCAGCTGGGAGATTTCCTCGTCGGCCAGAATGTCGCCGAAGGCGGGCATCTCGCTATAGCGGGTATCGCCATCGTCCTCGTAGCGGATGCCGTGGGTGATGGTCTGCTCGATATCCGCAGCCGTGCCGCCCCAGAGCCAGTCATCGTCGAGGAGGTTGGGGTAGCCCACACCGCCCGCCGCACCCGCGCCGTGGCACTGGGAGCAATGCGCCTTGAAGACCGCAGCCCCACCCGCCGTTGCGTAGCTCAGAAGCTCGGGGTCTTCGGCGATCTTGGAAATGGCCTGTTCCATGAGGGCTGCGTCGAGAGGTGCGTTCACCTCCGCGTGCTCGACCAGTTCACGTTCCGCGTCCTGGCGGGTGGAATAGCCCAGAAGACCCGGTGTCGCGCTGTTGATCAGCGGCCAGGCAGGCATCAGGATGGTGTAGATCACGCCCCAGACGATCGTCGCGTAGAAGGTCCAGAGCCACCAGCGCGGCATGGGCGTGTCGAGTTCCTTGATGCCGTCCCATTCATGGCCCGTCGTCTCGGTGTTGGTCGTTGCGTCGACTTCACGATTATCGGCCATTTCAGTCGTCCTTCGGCTTCTGTTCGTTGCGGAAGATGATGTTTGCCGCGTCCTCGTGGACCTTCTTCGAGCCGGGCCGGAAAACCCAGAAGATCACGGCGACGAAGAAGAGGAACAGGAAGGCAAGCGCCCAGCTGTCGGCAAAGGCCCGGAGGCTCGTGTAGGTTTCCAAATCCGCCTCCCCTTACCGGCTTGCTTCGGGTTCGAAGGTGGAGAAGTCCACCAGCGTTCCGAGCATCTGGAGGTAGGCGATCAGGGCGTCGAGCTCGGTGATCTGGCCGGGGTTGCCGTCGAAATACCGGGCCTGCGCCTTGGGATAGCGTTCGAAGAGGGCGTCGATGTCGCCGTTGTCCGGGTCGGCTTGGGCCACGAAGTCGGCGCGCGCCTGGGCGAGCATCTCGTCGGTGTAGGGCACGCCCGCTGCCCTGTTTGCCCGCATGGTCTGCTCGATGTAGGCCGGGCTGATCGTGGTTTCCGCGAGGAACGGATAGCCGGGCATCACCGACTCGGGCACCAGGTCACGCGGGTTATGCATGTGGCCCACGTGCCAGTCGTCGGAATAGCGGCCACCGACGCGGGCCAGGTCGGGCCCGGTGCGCTTCGATCCCCACTGGAAGGGGTGGTCGTATTTCGACTCGGCTGCCAGCGAGTAGTGGCCATAGCGCTCGTTCTCGTCGCGCATGGGCCGGATCATCTGGCTGTGGCAGAGGTAGCAGCCTTCGCGGATGTAGATGTTGCGACCCGCGAGTTCGAGCGGCGAATAGGGGCGCATCCCGTCCACGTCCTCGATCACGTTGTCGAGGTAGAAGAGGGGGACGATCTGTACGATCCCACCCACCGTGACCACGAGGAAGCTGAGGATCAGCAGGAGGAACGCGTTACGCTCGATATAGGCGTGTTTCTTGAGCAGGGACATCGTTCTTCTCGCTTCCTATTCGGCTGGAACCGCAGTGACGGTCTTGGTTTCGCCCGCGCCAACGATGGTCTTGTAGAGGTTGTAGCCCATGATGATTCCCCCGACGAGGTAGAGGATCCCGCCCGTGGCGCGCACCACATACATCGGGTGCATGGCGGCGACCGTGTCGGCGAAGGAGTTCACGAGGAAGCCCTGGGCGTCGACTTCGCGCCACATCAGGCCCTGCATGATGCCCGAGACCCACATGGAGGAGGCGTAAAGCACGATGCCGATGGTCGCGAGCCAGAAGTGCCAGGAGACGAGGGTGAGCGAGTAGAGCCGCTCGCGCTTCCACAGGCGCGGCACGAGGTAGTAGAGCGCGCCGAAGGTGATCATGCCGTTCCAGCCCAAGGCGCCGGAATGCACGTGGCCGATGGTCCAGTCGGTGTAGTGGCTAAGCGAGTTCACCGCGCGGATCGACATCATCGGGCCCTCGAAGGTCGACATGCCGTAGAAGCCGACGGAGATCACCAACATGCGCAGGACCGGGTCCGTGCGGAGCTTGTCCCAGGCGCCCTGGAGCGTCATCAGACCGTTGATCATGCCACCCCATGAGGGCATCCATAGAACCACCGAAAAGGCCATGCCAAGGATCTGCGCCCAGTCGGGCAGGGCGGTGTAGTGCAGGTGGTGCGGACCGGCCCAAATGTAGATGAAGATTAGCGCCCAGAAGTGGATAATCGAGAGCTTGTAGGAGTAGACCGGGCGCTCGGCCTGTTTCGGAATGAAGTAGTACATCATCCCCAGGAAGCCCGCGGTCAGGAAGAAGCCCACCGCATTGTGGCCATACCACCATTGCACCATCGCGCCCTGCACGCCGGGGAAGATGATCACCGACTGGGAGGACCAGATCGAGACCGGGATCGCCAGGTTGTTGACCACGTGCAGCATCGCCACGGTGACGATGAAGCTGAGGAAGAACCAGTTCGCAACGTAGATGTGGCGCTCTTTCCGCTTCACCAGCGTGCCCATGTAGATCGCGAGATAGGCGACCCAGACGAAGGTGAGCCAGAGGTCCACATACCATTCCGGCTCGGCGTATTCCTTGGACTGGGTGGAGCCGAGCACGTAGCCGGTTGCGGCCAGGACGATGAAGAGCTGGTAGCCCCAGAACACGAACCAGGCGAGATTGCCGCCCCAGAGCCGTGTCGCGCATGTGCGCTGGACGACGTAGAACGAGGTGGCGATCAGGGCGTTGCCGCCGAAGGCGAAGATGACGGCCGAAGTGTGGAGCGGACGCAGCCGGCCGAAGGTCGTCCAGGGCAGGTCCCAGTTCAGAGCCGGGAAGGCGAGCTGCCAGGCGATATACGTCCCGGCGGCGAAGCCGACCACGCCCCAGAAGGCGGTCGCAATCACGCCGTAGCGGATGACCTCGTCCATGTATCCGGTTTGCGGCGCCGGGCCGTCGATGCTGGCGGGGGCGCCCGAGCCGGCATTGCGGATCATCCAGATGAATCCGACGGCGGAGAGCAGCATCAGCAGGAGGGCGTGTATCTGGTAGACCTGATCCTGACCGTAATTCGCCGCCATCGCGAAGAAGAATGTCAGAAGGCCCATGGCCGTTATCTTCAATCCATCCAGCATTCCGCCTCCTGAGTTCCCTCGAGCATAGTCCGGAAAAGGATCCGGCCCTGGGTTTTGGGTATGTTGCCAGCCTCTTGTCGGGTTACTGAACTCCGAACAATGATTCAGATCAAGTTTCGTATTCAGCGGAAAAGATGTATTGCAGATGCCGGTTTCGACATCCGGGCATGCGGAAAACCACGCGATAACATCGGGTTGATCGCGGTGGCAGCTATTGAAACTTTAGCGAGTATTCCGGCAGGACGTGCCGGGACGGGTCAATCGATCACGCCGCCATCGGCGTCGTCGCCGGCTTCATCGAGCAGGGCCTCGAACTTCGGAACCCGCACTGTGCGGGCATCTGCGAGGTCGATCACCTTCTCGCGGCGCAGCGCCGAAATCTGGCGGCTCACGGTCTCGATGGTGAGGCCGAGATAGTCCGCCATCGCCTCGCGGGTGATGTGGAGCGGAAAAACGAGCCCGTCATGGGGCGAATCCTGGTGAAGGGCCGCATCGCGGCGCGCCATGATGACGAAGAGGCTCGCGATCTTCTCGCGCGCGGTCTTGCGGCCCAGCAGCAGCATCCATTCGCGTGCCGAGTCGAGCTCGTCGAGGGTCATCTCCAGCAGGCGGTTGCCGAGGTTCGGACTGTCGTGGATCATCCGCTCCAGCGCATCCTTCTGGAAGGCGCAGATCGTCACTTCCGTGGCGGCAACCACATCGTAGGCGGCGGTGCCGCGGCCCGGACGGCCCAGGAAGTCGGATGGCAGCAGGAGGCCGACCATCTGGCGGCGCCCGTCAGCCAGTGTGCTTGACAGGGTTGCCACGCCGGAGACCATGGAGCCCAGGAAAGGAAGTTTCTCGCCCGACCAGACGATGGTGTCTCCAGGCACATAGCTGCGGTAGGACTTGATGCTGTCGAGCCGGGAAAGCTCGTCGTTGGAGCAATAGGCACAGATCGCACGGTGGCGGATCGGACAGTCGCCGCAATGCAGCTGAAGATGCTTTCGTGCCGAGCCTTGGGTCATGTCCGAATGCTTCACCTGGAACATCTTCATCAAAGTGGCTGATCTTGACCTCGATCAAGGCACTCTAGCCTCTCTGCTCGCCATTTTGAAGGCATGAGTTCACCTCGCATTAACGGGAGCCGCAGAAAGACGATGGAAAAGGTCTCGCGCTATCTCTGCTACCCGTCGCTCTCGCAATTCACGCCCGAGATTTCAGGGCTGCATGACGAGGAATGGCTGTCGCTGGTGACGCCGGGTGCGGAGGTCGGTCTCTACATTCATGTGCCCTTCTGCGAACAGCTTTGCTGGTTCTGTTCGTGCCGCACCCAGGCCGTGCGCTGCCGGAGCCAGGTTTCCGACTATGTCGGCTCGCTCGTCCGGGAAATTCGCTGGATGGCGGAGCAGGTGCCGGGCGATCTCGTCGTGCGACGGATCGCGATGTCCGGCGGTTCGCCCATGGTGATGTCGGCGGGAGATGTTGGCTTCATTTGCAATAGCTTGCGGGAGAACATGAATGTTGCGTCGGAAGTTGATTTCTCCGTCGAGGTCGATGCGCGCCGTTCAGATCCCTGGGCCATCGAGACATTCGTGTCCCAGGGCATGAACCGTGCGACGCTTTCGGTTCAGGATTTCGATCAGGACGTGCAGCTTGCGATCGGGCGGCTCCAGAGCGAGGAAACGACGCGGAAGGTGGTGGAGAACCTGCGCGCCGCCGGTGTCGGCAACGTCGGGATCGACGTGCTCTACGGCCTGCCGCGACAGACGCAGGACAACGTTCGCAAGACCGTCGAGGCGGTGGTCGCAATGGCGCCTGACCGGATCTCATTGCAGGGTTATGCCCATGTTCCCTGGATGGCCAAGCGTCAGCGGATGATAGACGAGCGGGATCTGCCCATGGGAGAAGCGCGTCAGGCCCAATACGAAACGGCCTTCGACCTGTTGAGTGCGGCGGGCTACCGGCCGGTGGGAATCGAGCATTTCGCGCGTGACGGCGATCCGCTTCTCGATCTGGCGCATTCGGGAAAACTCCGGCGCAGGCATCTGGCCTATACCGACGACCGGCTCGAGGCTGTGATCGGGATCGGCGCTTCCGCGGTTTCGAGTTTCCGGCACGGGCGGGTGCAGAACGAGCAATGCACCAAAGCCTATCGCGCACAGGTGGATCAGGGTCGGTCAGCGGCCTATCGCGGCACGATGCTGAGCCTTGAGGACAAGGTCCGGGGCCGGGCCATCGAGATGCTGGTCTGTTCCTTTGGGGTCGATCTGGTGGCGCTGAAGGCCGAGTTCGGCGATTTCAGCAACATCGTGCGTCCGGGTCTCGAAGCGGCGACGGAAAAGTTCGGTGCCCGGATCCGCTGGGATTCGGACGGGTTCCGGATCGTGGAAAGGGGGCCGGCGCTCGCCCGTCGTGTCGCGCGCTGTCTCGACCCGCTCCACAGGGAGGCGCAGCGCTACAGCTACGCGATCTGAGACTTGAGTTCCGAGAGCGGGCGACGCGCGCGTTTGCGTTGAAGTTCGAGATTGCCAAGCGGTGTCCAGCCCGAGATTGCCGTGTCGATCCCGTCCTGACGCAGGGCCGTGCGCAGTGCGGTTTCGATCTTGCGACGTTCGGCCTTGGGAAGCGGCGCGAAATCCACCGTGATCTGACCGCCCAGACCGCGCAGGCGCAACTGGCGCGGCAGCGCGTTTGCCGCAGCGAGGTTGGCTTTCAGCGTGGCTGCCGGTGAAGTGTCGCGGCCGGTGTTCACATCGACGGCGACGAGCGCGCGGGTGGGCTCGATATACATGAAGGCACCACCGGGCAGGGAGGCTTCCGGGCGCAGGAGCCCGGCGATGTCTTCCCAAAGCCCGGCTTCGGCCAAAGCACGCTTGCCTTCCGTGATCGTGGTGCCGGGGGTGAACCAGTCACGCCAGCCCTGATCGCCACTGTCGGGCGCGGGCCGCAGCAGGCCCGGTTCGCCCTGGGCCGCTTTGCTCTCGACATTCTCCCAATCGGCCCGCAGGGCGGAAATTTCACCAAGGATTTCCGCCTCATCCGCGTCCTGTGCCGCGCTGCGGAGAATGAGGCCGAGATTGTCGCTCGCGCCTTCCATGGCCTCGGAAGCGAGGGCCGAGAGGGCGTCGAGCCGCTCGTCGTCGCGGATGCTGCGGGCGATGTTGTTGCCCGGTGCGCCGGGGGTGAGGATCGCCGTGCGCCCCTTGAGGAGCGGGCGGTCTGTCAGCGGCGAGGCCTTGCCGCCCTCGACCCAGTTCGCGACCTGAACGATCAGTGTGCGGCCCGGTTCGGGGAGTTTTCCGCCGCGCAGGATGCCGCTCGCGCCATCGCCGAGATCGAGGATGATACCGCCAATGCCCTTCATCGGGCGCCCTGCCTTGGCAAGGTATATCGCCTCGGGGCGGGGCATCGGGTCGCTGTCGGGCGGATCGATCAGCAGGTCTTCGAGCCGGCCATCCACCCGGAGCGCCGCCGCAAGCCCGCCACCGCCCAGCGGTTCGATCAGGATCTCGCGGCCCTTCATGCGAGCGCCACGGGCAGGCCGGCCGCCATCAGGAGATTGCGGGTCTCGGTGAGCGGGAGGCCGACCACGTTGCTGTAGGATCCGCTGATCCACGGCACGAAGGCCGCGCCGATCCCCTGGATCGCGTAGCCGCCGGCCTTGCCCTGCCACTCGCCGCTTTTGATGTAGCTGTCGATTTCCGCCTCCGAGAGTTGCTTGAAGCGAACCGATGTGGTCACCGCCCGTTGCCAGAGCCGCGTGGAATTGCGCACGGCGATGCCGGTGGTCACCTGATGGCGGCGGCCGGACAGGAGGCGGAGGAACGCGCGGGCTTCATCGGTATTTCCGGGTTTGCCGAGCGAGCGGCGACCAAGCGCCACGATCGTGTCGGCCGCCAGCACGATCTCGCCCTCTGCCAGCATGGCCGCTTCGGCCTTCTCGCGTGCAAGACGCAGGGCCAGGTCGCGCGGTTTCTCGCGTGGCTTCGGGCTCTCGTCGATGTCGGAGGGACGGATGCCCGCGGGATTGATCCCGATCTGGGCCAGGAGATCTCGCCTGCGCGGGCTTGCGGAGGCAAGGATCAGGCACGGCTCCGCGAGGGGAGCCGATGCGGCAGGCAGGGCGGTCGCCACGTCACTTGAAGCGATAGTTGATCCGGCCCTTCGTCAGATCGTAGGGGGTCATCTCGACCTGCACCTTGTCACCGGCGAGCACGCGGATGCGGTTCTTGCGCATCTTGCCCGCGGTATGTGCAATGATCGTATGGCCGTTCTCGAGCTCCACCCGGAAAGTCGCATTTGGCAGAAGCTCGGTCACGACACCGGGAAATTCAAGAAGCTCTTCCTTGGCCATGTTTGCTCCGATGCTGTTACAGATTTGCCGCAGGGGCCTGAGCCGCTCCGACGGCGCTTATATGACGGCTAAGTCTCAATGAATCAAGGACGATGAAGATTAATATTGGGGTTAATGTGATCGGCCTGCTCGATTTTGTCGGCTCGACGGCCCTAATTTACCCGTTTTTCTCTTCGAGTTCGGGGTCAGGCGGGCCGAAATGCTTCAGGATAAGGTTGGAGATCTGGTCACGGGTCTGGCGGTAGGCGGCCAGTTTGGCCTCCCGTGTCTCGCCGAGGCCCGTGGGATCGAAGATCGGCCAGAATTCGACATCGACCGAGTAGTAGCGGGTGTATTCAAGTGCCTGCCTGTGGGCGGCGGGCGACAGGGCGACGATCAGGTCGAAGGCTCCGATCTGATCGCCCCATTCCTCCATCTCCTGGAAGGAGCGGACCCGGTGCGTGTCGATCTCGAGGCCGATCTCGGCGCAGACCGCCACGGCGAACCCATCGACCTCCAGTTCGTTCTTCACGCCGGCCGACTGCACGAAGATCCGCCGACCATAGTATTTCCGCATGAAGTTCTCCGCCATCGGAGAACGGACCGCATTGTAATTGCAGCAGAACAAGACCGAATGCGGGTCGCCGATCACAGCGCTCAGCCTTTGAAGTGCAACACGCAGATCAGGGTGAAGAGGCGTCGGGCGGTGGCTGCATCCGTGGTGATCTTGCCGTCGAGCCGCTCCATGAGCAGGCGGCTGCCCTCGTTGTGGATGCCCCGCCGGCCCATGTCGATCGCCTCGATCTGTGCGGGGGGTAGGTGCTTGACCGCGTCGAAATAGCTTTCGCAGATCTGGAAATAGTCGCGAATGACCTGATTGAATGGGGTAAGCGCGAGATGAACCTCGCCGGCCTCGCCGCCTGCCTCGGTTGCCACTTCGAAGACCAGCCGACGTTCGCGCACGGCGAGTCGGAGCTTGTAGGGACCGGGCGGAATGTCCTTGCCGTCGCGACTCGGGATGCCGAAGACGTTGTCCTCGAGAAGATCGTGGATCGCGACCTTGCGCTCCTGCTCGATCTCGGGAGTGGGGACGGCAAGTCCGGCTTCATCGAGCGTGACTTCGATGAGCCGGTCGGTCGACGGGGTATCGGATCCGGTCATGGGCGTTCCCTGGCGTTGAGGCGTTCTAGACGGGTGAGGACCGAGAGCCCGTGGGCTTCGAGGCTTTCGGAGCGGGCGAGCGTGGCCGCGGCGGGACCGATGGCGGCCAGTGCCGCAGGCGTCATCCGCGCGATGGTGGTGCGTTTCATGAAGTCGAGCACGGAAAGACCAGAGGAGAAGCGGGCCGAGCGCGCGGTGGGCAGGACATGGTTCGGACCGCCCACATAGTCGCCGATGGCCTCGGGTGTCAGCGGGCCGATGAATATCGCGCCGGCATGGCGCACGCGCGCGGCCAACCCGTCGGCATCGTCGGTCAGGATCTCGAGGTGTTCGGGCGCGATGCGGTCTGAGAGCCCGGCGGCCTCCTCCCAGTTCCGCACGGTGATGATCGCGCCGAAGTCGCGCCAGCTTTTCCCCGCTATCTCGCGGCGTTCCAGCGTTTCCAGCCGGGCAGCCACTGCATCGGCCACTGCGCGTCCGAAGCCCGCGTCATCCGTGATGAGGATCGATTGCGCCGAGGCATCGTGCTCGGCCTGCGCCATCAGGTCGAGAGCGATCCAGTCGGGATCGTTCGTGCCGTCCGCGATGACCAGCACTTCCGAGGGACCGGCGATCATGTCAATGCCCACGCGCCCGAAAACACGGCGCTTGGCGGCGGCGACGAAGGCGTTGCCGGGGCCGGTGATCTTGTCCACGGGGGCGATGGTCTCGGTGCCGAAAGCAAGCGCGGCCACGGCCTGTGCGCCGCCGATCCGGTAGACCGTGTCGACGCCCGAAAGCCGCGCGGCGAGCAGCACCAACGGGTTCACCGCGCCATCGGGGGTGGGCGCGCAGATGACCAGCCGCTTCACGCCCGCGACCTGTGCCGGAATGGCATTCATCAGAACCGAGGACGGATAGGAGGCAAGCCCGCCCGGCACGTAGAGCCCGGCGGCATCCACCGCTGTCCAGCGCCAGCCAAGTTCCGCGCCCGTATCGTCGGTCCAGCGGGCATCGGGAGGCAACTGGCGCTCGTGGTAGGCGCGGATGCGGGCGGCGGCGAGTTCCAGCGCGGTGCGCTCCGCTTCCGGCACCTCGGCACAGGCCGCGTCGATTTCGTCGGCCGTGAAGGCAAGGGTTGCGGGTGTCAGCTCGAGCCGGTCCCAGCGGGCGGTCATTTCGAGGAGGGCGGCATCCCCGCGCGCCTCGACATCCGCGAGGATCTGGGCCACGGACGCATCCACATCCGCATCCGCCTCGCGCTTCTGGCCGAGAAGCGCCGTGAACCGGGCTTCGAAATCCCCGTCCGTCGTGTCGAGAAACTGGACCATGGGCGGCTCAGTCCAATGCGTGGCGCGGCGGTGTCTTTGCCTGCGCGACATAGGGGCGGGTGACGTCGGCGAGCTTGACGTCGAGGCATTCAACGTCGAGCAGGATCTCGCCATCGCCCGCGAAGACCAGCGTCAGGGTGCCCGCGCCATCCTCGAGCGGCGTGAAGCTCATGGAGAGGAGCGACAGGATGGCGTCCTTGTCGCTCGGGTCGATACCATCGGAGCGCACCTTGAGCACGCTCTCGATGCTCAGGATGGTGCGCACGCGCTCGAAGGGCCGACCCTGGCGCTCCGCGGCCTCGCGATCCTCCCACCGGAACCGGTTGAGCAGGGCGGTGAAGCGCCGGCGCTTCGCCAGCCAGGCCATGTCGGCGCGGGTGGTGACGCTGTCCTGCAGGAGCGCGGAGATCACGGGCAGATCTTCCTGTGCCTCGGCGGCAAGACGAAGCGGCGTGCCACCGGCGTCCTCGAAACGGGCGTCCTCGATCCTGTCGCTCATTCGGCTGCCTCGGATATTCGGTCGATGTAGGCACCGCAGGCCGAGAGCTTGTCTTCGACATGCTCGTAGCCCCGGTCAAGATGATAGACGCGGCTTACGACTGTTTCGCCCTCGGCCGCGAGGCCTGCTAGGATGAGGCTCACGGAAGCGCGCAGGTCGGTCGCCATGACCGGCGCACCCTTAAGCCGCTCGACGCCGGTGACGGTCGCGGTGCCGCCATGCACCTCGATGCGGGCGCCCATGCGGGTGAGTTCGGGCGCGTGCATGAAGCGGTTCTCGAAGATCCGCTCCTCGAGATGGGAAACGCCGTCGGCGGTGCACATGAGCGCCATCATCTGCGCCTGCAGGTCGGTCGGGAAACCTGGAAAGGGCTCGGTGACGATATCCGCGGCCCGCACGCGGCCGTTCCGGCGCGCGACGCGGAGCCCGGTATCGGTCTGTTCGACCTCGACGCCGGTTTCCTCGAGCTTGTCGGCAAACGCCGTGACCAGATCGCGCCGTCCGCCCAGAAGCTCCACATCGCCGCCTGCGATCGCCGGGGCAAGCATGTAGGTGCCGAGCTCGATCCGATCGGTGACCACCGGATGGGTGGTGCCGAAGAGGCGCTCGACGCCCTGGATCTCGATGGTGCTGGTGCCTTCGCCCTCGATCTCGGCCCCCATGGCGCGGAGGCAACGGGCAAGATCGACGATCTCCGGCTCGCGCGCGGCATTCTTCAGAACGGTGGTGCCATGGGCCAGGGTGGCCGCCATCAGGAGGTTTTCGGTCGCGCCCACGGAAACGAAGGGAAACTCGAAGACCGCACCCTTCAGCCCGCCGCGTGCTTCGGCATGGACATAGCCGTCACGGAGATCGAGCGTGGCACCGAGCGCCTCGAGGCCCCTCAGGTGAAGATCCACGGGCCGCGCACCGATGGCACAGCCACCGGGCAGCGAGACCACCGCATGGCCATCGCGCGCCAGCATCGGCCCGAGGACGAGAATGGAGGCGCGCATCTTGCGCACGATGTCGTATTCGGCGGTGTGGTTGCTGATCTGCTCGGTGCCCACGACCAGCACGCGTCCGCCCTGGAGGCTCGCCACTTCGCAGCCGAGCGACTCCAGAAGCTGGGTCATCGTGCGTATGTCCGACAGACGCGGTGCATTGGTGAGCGTGAGCGGCTCCTCGCTGAGGAGGGCCGCCGGCATCAGCGCGAGACAGGCGTTCTTTGCGCCCGAGATCGGAATGGCGCCATTCAGTTCCGCGCCGCCGCGCACGAGAATGCTGTCCATGGGATATCAGTCTTCCTGGCTGTCCTTGCCGCGCGGTTGCTCGGCGCGGGCGCGCTTCTGGGCCTTGCGGCGCGCGAGATTGGCCCGCAGCGCCTCGGCAAGCTTGGCGGATCGCTCCGACTTCGCCGGGTGCTTGGGGATTTCCGTGGGACGAAACGTGTCTTTCATGGCGGGTTCTTTAACGCATGCATGGGGCGGGGGTCCAGATCGTGCGTGTCCCGGCCTCCGCTTTTCGCGCGATCGGTGTGAAAGGCGAGTTCTGAGTGAATTTGCAGCAGATTGGGCTTGCGTGCGGTCGGGAATCGGATAAAAGGCCGCGCATCCGACGCGCTTGATGGCGCTGGCCGGATGAGGGTTCTTCCGGAGCCCGCCTCTTCGGGCTCGCCCCGCTCAGGCAGACTGGAAGACAGCGGGCTGCTGTAGCTCAGAGGTAGAGCACTCCCTTGGTAAGGGAGAGGTCGAGAGTTCAATTCTCTCCAGCAGCACCACTTTCCGGACACCGGTGGCATGGTCGAAATTCCATCAGATCTTGAACACAGCGTGGTTTTCACCATTTCTATTGCATGAACTATGTCCTTGCGCTCTTTCTTCCGCCCCTGTCGATCCTGCTTGCGGGACGGCCGTTTGTGGCGATCATCACCTTCCTGATCTGGGTGCCCTCGATCCTGATTTCGGGCGGGTTGGGTCATCCGATCTTCATTCTTCTCGCCTGGGTCCTGATCTACCAGGCACGGGAAGACCGGCGCAGCGGCATCTAGCGCCTCGCTCAACCGGGGGCGCTGAGGCGGGTCGAACTGGTTCGCGTCAACTGGCGATTTGCGGACGCATGCATCGTTGCTCCGGTCCGGTCGCGCGCAGGAAGAGGGACCGCAGTCTTGCGAAATATTCCGGGGCGCGCGAGTCGCCGGAGAAGGTGCGCGCACCGGTGAGTGTGGCTGAGGCGCGCTGTGCTAACCTGCGCGCTTCTGCGTGCCGAACTCTCGGGCGAAGGTCAGCAGCTCTTCGAATGGCATGGGCTTGCCGAAGAAGTAACCCTGAGCTTCGTCACAGCCGATGTTGCGCAGGAAGTCGGCCTGCTCCTGAGTCTCGATGCCCTCGCAGATCAGCTTGGTGCCCAGTTCGTCCGAGAGGAGTTTGATCGAGCGCAGGATGCCCTCGTTGTTCGGATTGTCCTCCAGGTTGCGGACGAACATCTGGTCCGCCTTGATCTTGTCGATGCGGAAGCGCGAGAGATAGCCGAAGGATGAGAAGCCGGAGCCGAAATCATCGAGCGCCAGGGAGACGCCCAGCGATCGGATGTCGCTCAGCATTTCTCGCAAGCGGTCGTTGCTCTCGACAAAGAGTGACTCGGTCATCTCCAGGTGCAGCCGCGTGCCGGGCAGTCCCGTGTCGCCGAGCACATCGAGCACGTTTCCGAGCAGGTCGCCGCGCTGGAACTGCTGTGGCGAGACATTGACCGCGATGGTACCTGGAATGCCGGAGCGGGCGAAATCTTCGCAGGCCTTCCGAAGGACGAATTGGCCGATCTGCTGAATGAAGCCACTGGTTTCGGCCGAAGGGATGAATTCTCCCGGAGAGACGAAACCCAGTTCGGGATGGACCCAGCGCACCAGTGCCTCGGCGCCGCAGAAGCTCAGGTTCTCGAGATTGATCTGCGGCTGGTAGACGAGGAACAGTTCGCCGTTCTCGATGGATTTCCAAAGTTCGCGTTCCAGGAGGCGCGCGCGGGCCTGGCGGTCGACAAGGCCGGTGTCGAACGTGCCGATATTGCTCTCACCCCGCAGCCGGACCTCGTTGAGCGCGGTTTCGGCATTGTCGAGGAGGAGGTCTGCGGTTTGGGCGGCTGTCTCGCCCCGCGCGTCTAGAGTGGAGGCGATGCCGATCGTCGCATCCGTGAAAACCGTGTTCCCCTCAAGTTCGTAGGGTATGCGGATGATTTCCGCGATCCGGGCCGCGATGTCGGTAAGCTCTTCCGGGGTGACGGTGCGGCATTCGTTGTAGATCGCGAAGACGTTTCCGCCGAGCCTCGCGCTCAGGGACAGTCCCGCATCGAACCCCTTCAGCCGTTCCACGACGGCCGCGAGTAACTGGTCACCGACACTGCGCCCCAGTGTCCCGTTGACCACCTTGAACCGAAGGAGTTTGAACACCCAGACGGCGACGAGTTCACCGGAGCTTTCGGCTGCCGCGACGCGGTCCCCGATGCGGTTCGCAATTTCGTTGCGCCGCATGGCTCCGGTAAGTGGGTCGAAACGGGAGAGGTATTCGACCCGGTTTTCCTGTTCGCGTCGCAGGGTAACGTCGCGTGCCGTGACGCAAACGATTGAGACTGCGACGGCGAGCTCGTCCCTGTGGCCATGGGAATTGACGATCTGGGAGCGGGTGACCATGAACTCGATATGGCGCGTTCCTTCCGGCCGCTGCCATTCGATCTCGCGCAGCACGGGCGCATGGGGCTCCGAGCCGCTCGTCGGGGCAAAAGCTTCCCTGATGGCGGCGGAAAGGGCAGGTGGCGCACCGCCGATCAAGAGGTCGCCCTCGGAGGCGTCGATGTCGGAGTCACCGAACAGCTCCCGCCAGCGCACGTTGCATTCGATGATGTTTCCATCTTCGTCCACCACCAGAACGGCATCGCCGCTATCGGCGATGACGCGCGCAAGGATGTCGCGGGTGTTTCGCGCCTCACGTGAAGAGAGAAGAAGGAACAGCTTGCGCAGTTCGAGTTCGTGCGCGGCGGCGGCGAGCAGGAGGGCGACGAGCAGTACGTGAGGAGCCGCTGTTGGGAGAACGATCTGGTGACGCATCTGGAGGTACGTCGCGGTGCTTTCCAAGACGAGCGCCATGGCGAGGACGAAGACGGCAAAGCCGCGGAACCGGCGCCAGCGCCCCCGGAGCCGGGCGGCGATCACGAGAGCGCAGAGACCTGCCAGGACGGGGATGGGCGACATGGTTCGCAGGACGAGGTTTTGCTCCAGGGTCTCGGCCGCGATGATCTGCAGGAGTGGGCCAGGGATGGCACCGACCACGGGCGCGGTGAAAGTATCGCGCAGCTCGAGTGCATGCGCGCCTACGAGAACGGTTTTGCCTGACAGGTCTTTTGCGTCGATCTCGCCGTGCAGGAGATCAATCACCGAGTGGGTCGGTACGGTTTTGGGATCGATGGCGAAGTTGATCGCGTAGCCCATGCCCGGCGGCCCGAATTCGCCGGACATGAGTGAAGGAAAGGATGCTACGTCCTCGCCGTCGATCAGCATGCCATACAGCGCCTCCCGGGCGATCCCGTCGCGGTTCGGAACGACATTGACCGCGCCGAGCCAAGCATATTCCGAGAGGAGCGGCAGGGGGCGGTTGAACGCTAGTGCGCCTTTCCCGGATTCACCCACGCCAGCGGATTGAGCAAAGGCTGCGAGAACCACGAGAAGATCCGTATCCCGGATCGCGTCGGCGAAGGCCTGGTCCATCTCCGGATTGGAGGCTGCGCTGAAATCGATGTCGAAATAGACATCCATGGCTCCACCGTCCGATAGGCCTCTCACGATCTCGCCGTAGATCGAGCGAGGCCAGGGCCAGACGGGGATCGCATCGAGGCTTTTCTTGTCGATGGCAAGAAAGACGAAATCTCCCGAGGCCGCTCGCTTGTCGAGCGCCATTCGGGTTTCGGAAATGATGTTGTCCGCGGTGCGCAGGAGGCCCGCCTTGAAGGCGAGGCCCGACGTCAGGGCCAGCGCCAGAGCCAGGCCGATCGTCGCGACGGCGTCTCGCAAGGATCTCGCCATAAGCTACGCTCCGCTCAACACGCCGGGCAAGGACGTCTCGTAGCGATCGATCTCGTATGGGCGGGCAATGTCCTGCATCGGCGTCGTTTCTCGGAGATGACGGGGACTGGCCGGATGTCAGCCTTTCTCATTTCCGGGATTTCTTCTTCGACTTTTTATTCGACTTCTTCTTTGGGTCGGCTTTGTCGTCATCGCTGTCTTCGTCGTCATCATCGTCGTCATCATCGTCGTCATCATCGTCGTCATCATCGTCATCATCGTCGTCATCATCGTCATCGTCGTCGTCATCATCGTCGTCGTCATCATCATCATCGTCGTCATCGTCGTCGCCGTCGTCTTCGTCGCCGTCCTTGTTCCTGTTCCTGTTTCCGTTTTCCTTGCCGTCGTCGGATTCTTCGTCCTCTTCACTGTCAGCGGCCTTCTTCGCGGCCTTCTCGGCTTGTTTCTGGGCTTTTTCGGCGGCCCTTTCGGCTTTTGCGGCCGCCATTTCTGCGGCCTTTTCTGCGGCTTTGGCCTCTTTCTCTGCCGCCTTCTCGGCTTTCTCGGCAGCCTTCTCGGCCTTGTCGGCTTGCTTTTCAGCAGCCTTTGCGGCCTTTTCCGCAGCTTTCTCGGCCTTCTTTGCGGCTTTTTCAGCGCTTTCCTTCGCAGCTTTCTCTTTTGCAGCTGCTTCAGCCCTTTCCGCGGCGGCCTCTGCTGCTGCAGCGGCTTCTTCCGCAGCTTGGCGGGCTTCTTCGGTTGCTTCCCTCTCGGCGGCCTTTTCTGCCTTCAGGGCGGCTTGCACTGCCTTGTTCGCGGCCTTCTCAGCGTCTTTCGCCGTCTTTGCTGCTTTCGAGGCGTCTTTCGCGGCCTCGGCCGCAGCAGCTGCTGCCGCCGATGCGTTCTGGGATGCCTTCTGAGCATTGGTTGCCGCGCTTTGGGCATGAGCGGTGGCTTTCAATGCCATCGGGTTGGACACATCGGATGCCGGCGAGGCCGGCGACGTTCGACCGTTGCGGTTGGCGCGACTCCTGGAATTCGAGCGTGAGGCCGAAGTATCCGCACCAGCCGCAGCGGTGGCAGCTTCGATGGATGCGATGTCGAATGTCGCGGAAGCGTCCGTCCCGGCATCGGCACTTGATGTCTCTTCCAGCGTTGCCGCGCTTGCCTTGACCTTGACGGGGGCTCGCTGGACCGCAACGGTTTGGACCGGAGCAATGACGCCCTCGCCCTTGACCTCGAAGGTTCCCTGACCCGCGGGTTTGACATCCACCGACTGGCCCTTGCGCACGTCGACCCGGTGGCCATGGCGCGTGTCCGTTACCTGGACCGTGCCGGTGTCGACCCGCACGGCCGCGCCGTCACGGCCCACGTTCACCTCGAACTGGGTGCCTTTGACCACGGCGGCGAGGAACGGCGTGTGGACAGTGGTGTGGGGGGAGTTGCGCTTCTCGATGTCGAGAACGAGCGACCCGAACTGCTGCCCGATGTCCGTGCGGGCCGAATTCGAACCGCGCGAGACGATGGAGGCCATCGTTTTCGGGCGGAACATGATCTTCTCGCTGTCCCGTGTGAGCAGCAACCGGCCTTTCGGCCCGGTATAGACCCAGGCCGCATTCGGAACGGTCATGCCTGGACGAATGTCTTGCCAGGTCTCGTTATCGGTGGTGAATTTCGCCGGTTCCCTGACCTGTGAGACCGTCCATTGGGACGCTATGGCTTGCTGTGCGATTGCGAGGAACAGGAGGCAGGCGGCGAGAGGCCGGAACGGACGCAACATGGGACACTCAGAATAATCGACGGACCAGGGGGCCAGATGTGGCGGGAAAGGCTTAGAATAGTGTTATTGCGGCCCGACCTTTCTCGGGAAATGCGGAGGGCGGTTAACTGTTCGTTGGAAGGGGTTCTGCAGGTTCGCTGCCGGAGGGGCGGATACGGTTCGCAAATCGTGAAACGGCAGATTGCGTTAACTGTTCCAGGTGAGCAATCGAGGATGGCTGGGGTGGTTCGCATGCCGATTGCTCATGCAGACTACGGTGGAATCAAGCTGCCGGGGCGGTCCGAAGCCGCGGTTCTGATCGGGAAAAGCCTGAGTTTTCAGGTTAACAACGTGGCGAAGATGCAAGTTATTTCGTGACATTCTTACTCCGATCGCCGACTCTTTGTCCTGTGCGAGGCGTGGCGCCCATGTGCCGTTCCTCACAGAACAGACAAGGAGAATGGAATGACGATCATCCACCGGTCCCTGCCAATGGCCTTGGCCGCATCGATGCTGGCGGCGCCCCTGATGGCTCAGGACCAGCAGTTCATTACCATTGGCACCGGAGGCGTCACGGGCGTCTACTATCCCACGGGAGGCGCGATCTGCCGTCTCGTCAATGCGAACCGGGCGGAGAACGGGCTGCGCTGCTCGGTCGAGTCCACGGGTGGTTCGGTCTACAACACCCGCACGATCCGTCAGGGCGAACTCGATTTCGGTGTCGTGCAGTCCGACGTGCAGTCGGCCGCTGTGGAGGGCACCGGCGCCTTTGCCGATGACGGCGCGTTCCCGGAACTGCGCGCGCTTTTCTCGATCCATCCCGAACCGGTGCACCTGATGGTGCGTGCCGATGCGGGGATCGAAAGTGTCGCGGATCTCGCAGGAAAGCGGGTAAATATCGCGAATCCCGGCTCTGGCACGCGAGTACTGGCCGAGACGCAGATGAAATACTCCGGTCTCACCACGGACGACTTCTCGCTGACCGCCGAGCTCGCTTCCGCCGAGCAGGCCTCCGCTCTATGCGACGGGAACATCGATGCCACGGTCTGGGCTGCGGGTCTTCCGAATGGTTCGACCCAGGAAGCAACCTCCACCTGTGACGTGGATCTGCTGGCGCTCGAGGGAGAGGACATCGACAAGCTCCTCGAAGAGAACCCGGCCTATGCCGCGGCGACGATTCCCGGCGGGCTTTATGCCGGCAACCCGGACGATGTTCCTTCCTGGGGTCCGCGGGCGACCATCGTGACCTCCGCCGATACGCCCGATGACGTAGTCTATGCGCTTGTGAGTGCTGTCTTCGAGAGCTTCGAAGACTTCAAGCGTCTGCACCCGGCATTCACGAATCTCGACGAGAGCGAGATGATTTCGGCCGGTCTCACTGCAGAGCTGCACCCCGGTGCCGTGCGCTACTACCAGGAGCGCGGCTGGCAGTAAGTCGTAAGCCAAACGGGGGCCGTCCGCACACCGGTGCGGGCGGGCCCTTTTCCAGCATAGACGATCCGGGGGACAGGCGTTGAGCAAGAAAGCGGCAGGTGAGACCGACGGTTCGGCCGTCGACGATTTCATTGCAGATACGGATACGGGAGGCCGGGCTCCGGAGAGGGGGTTCAACCGGCAGGTTCTCTGGATCGTGCCGCTTGCCTGGTCGCTCTTTCAGCTCTGGATAGCCTCGCCGATTCCTTACGAACTCGGCATATTCGTGGTGAATAACGCGCAGGGGCGCTCAATTCACCTGGCCTTCGCGGTCTTTCTTGCCTTCACGGCCTTTCCGACCACGAAGCGCAGCCCGCGCCATACCATCCCGGTTCAGGATTGGATCGCGGCGCTGGTGGGGGCGTTCTGCGCCGGGTATCTCTATTTGTTCTGGGATGGTCTGGCTGCCCGCTCCGGTGCGCCATCGACGCAGGATCTGGTCTTCGCCAGCATCGGTGTTCTGCTGCTCATGGAGGCGGCCCGGCGCTCGCTGGGCTTTCCGCTCATGGCGGTGGCGGCGGTGTTCCTCGCATATGTCTTCTTCGGCTCCTCCGAGCTTCTGCCGGATGTGATCCGCTGGCGAGGCGCCTCGATCGAGCGCGCCATGAGCCATCTCTGGCTTACGACCGAGGGGGTGTTTGGTGTCGCGCTGGGCGTGTCGTCGGGGTTTGTTTTCCTTTTCGTGCTCTTTGGCGCGCTGCTGAACCAGGCGGGCGCTGGCAACTATTTCCTCTCGCTTGCCTTTGCCACCCTTGGCCATCTTCGGGGCGGCCCGGCCAAGGCAGCGGTGATCGCCTCCGCCGCGACGGGGCTGATCTCGGGGTCCTCCATCGCCAATGTGGTGACCACCGGAACCTTCACCATTCCGCTGATGAAGAAGGTGGGCTTCTCGCCCGCGAAGGCCGGTGCGGTCGAGGTGTCCTCTTCGATCAACGGGGTTCTCACACCGCCCGTGATGGGCGCGGTTGCCTTCCTGATGACGGAATATGTCGGGATTTCCTATGTCGAGGTGGTCAAGACGGCAATCGTGCCGGCGGCGATCTCCTATGTGGCCCTGGTCTATATTGTCCATCTGGAGGCACTGAAGATGGGCATGACCGGCACGAGCCGGACCAACCCGGTGATCTTCATCCTCTCCGCCGTTCTCATGATCTGCGTTGGCATCATCCTGTCGGGGGCCACGCTCTGGCTCGCAGGACAGGCCGTGGGGCTTCTCGATGCAGCGCTTGGCGCAGCGGCAACACCGGTGGTCGTGGCGCTTTTTCTCGCGCTCTACGTTCTGGCCGTTCGCTATGCGGCGCGGGGGCCGGAGCTCGATCTCTCGGTCGAATCCATGCAGCATCTTCCCCCGACCCGCGACATCTTCCGCAGCGGCGTGCACTTCCTGCTGCCGCTTCTGCTGCTGATGTATCTGCTGATGGTGGAGCGGAAGTCGCCCGGTTTCTCCGCCTTCTGGTCAGCCAGTTTCATGCTGCTTGTATTACTGACGCAAAAGCCGCTCCGCGCCTTCTTTCGCGGCGAGGGAAATCTTGCACAGGGCATTCACGACGGGTTCTCCGAGGCCATCGACGGGCTGATCCTGGGCGCTCGCAACATGATCGGGTTGGCCTGTGCCATGGCAGTTGCCGGGATCATCGTCGGTTCGGTCACGCTGACCGGCATCGGCCAGGTGATGGCGGAATTCGTGGAATTCCTGTCAGGTGGCAACCTGATGCTGATGCTGTTCTTCGTTGCGATCATCTCGATCATTCTCGGGATGGGTCTGCCGACAACGGCAAACTACATCGTGGTGTCCTCCCTGATGGCAGGCGTGGTGGTCGAGCTTGGTGCACAGAGCGGGCTCATCGTGCCGCTCGTGGCTGTGCACATGTTCGTCTTCTATTTCGGGATCATGGCCGATGTGACGCCACCGGTTGGGCTGGCGAGCTTCGCTGCCGCCGCGATCTCCGGGGGCGATCCACTGCGCACTGGGTTCCAGGCGTTCTTCTACTCGATCCGCACGGCGCTTCTGCCGTTCCTGTTCATCTTCAATACCGATCTGCTTCTGATCGATGTCACGTGGCAGCATGCGATCGTGGTCTTCATCATTGCGCTGATCGCGATGCTGATCTTTGCCGCCGGGACAATGGGCTATTTCCTGACCCGGTCCCGGATCTGGGAATCTGTTGTTCTTGTCATCGTTGCGCTCACGCTCTTCCGGCCTGGTTTCTGGCTCGATCAGGTGCAACCGGCCTATCTCTCCGAACCGCCGGCGCAGATCTTCGATCTGGCAGAAAGCGCGCCCGCGGATGGCTCCCTGCGGGTCAAAATCGAGGGGATGACGCTTGATGGCGATTTTGTCGCCTCGACCTTCCAGCTGCCTCTGGGGGCGGCGAACGGTGATGGTTTCAGCCGTCTGGCTCAGAATGCGGGGCTGGAGCTGGTGGAACGCGATGGAGAGGTGATCGTCGACATGATCGCCTTCGGTGGATATGCCGAACAGCAGGGGATCGACTTCGACTGGACCGTAACCGGGGTCGAGGTCGAGAATGACCGGATGCCGAAGGAGGTCTTCTACATCCCGGCCTTCCTGATGTTCGGGTTGATCTGCCTGCTGCAGTACCGCCGGAGTCAGCATGAGAGGGAGGCAGTGGCATGACCGGCATGGTAATGGCCGCTATCGATCTGACCCACGAGGATCAGACGAGGCGTATCCTCAGGAAGGCCGATGAGCTTGCGCGCGGAGAAGATGCGCGGCTTGCGGTGATCTCCGTTCTTCCCGATTTCGCAATGCCGCTGATCTCGCCGTGGTTCAAGGAGGGCGCGGCCGATCGGGCCTTCGCGGAAGCGGGGCAGATGCTCCATCGGGTCATACGCGATGCGCTGGGAGAAGATGTGGATGCCAGGGCGCTTCATATCCTGCGCCAGGGCAGTGTCTATGAGGAGGTCCTGGCCGCAGCGGAGAAGCATTCGCCGTCGCTGATCGTGATGGGCGCGCATCGGCCCGATCTGCGAGACTATTTCGTTGGCCCCAATGCCGCGCATGTGGTGCGCCACGCGAAGTGTTCGGTTTTGGTGCTGCGGGACTGAGCGGGAGGTTGGCGCAAAGGGAGTGCGAAAAAACTAACGTTTTTTTCGGGCCTCCCAGTAGGCATGGCTCTCGCTTCGAAGCTGTTCGTAGGATCTGATTCTCTCCTTCGCGGCTTCTCCACCGCGTGCGACCAGTAGCGCGATCAGCGTTTCGACCAGCGCCATGACGCCGGCATAGCAGCCGAAGTGATAGGTCGAGAGCATGGAAGCTGTCAGCGTCTCGTCGGCGCGGACTTCCGGGGAGACAATCTCGCTGTCGGAAATCATGATCAGTTTGAGCCCCTTGCTGCGCGCGAAGGTGCAGGCCTCGATGGTTTCGCGCGAATAAGGCGTGGCCGTGATGGCGATCATCGCGTCGCCGACGCTTGCGGATTCCAGGTCGTCAATGGGGCTGTTCATGTGCCGCGGGATCAGATGCAGCGACGGCAGCGCCATGCGCCCGACATAGTGCAGGTAGTATGCGATCCCGTAGCTGGCCCGTGCAGCAGTGAGATAGACATTGGGCGCGTCCAGAAGAAGGCTCACGACCCGGTCGAGCTGTTCCGGGTTTTGCGCCTCCAGGCTGCGCTCTACATTGGCCATGCTGCTGAGTGAGGCATCGGCTTGCACTGCGCCGAGCTCTCCCGTTTCACGAAGGCTCTCGATCCAGGCGGGCTTTTCGGTGGAAACGGAGGCGGAAACGAGAGCCTGACGAAAGGGTTCCCGCATCTCGTCATAGCCGCTGAAGCCGAACCTCTCCGCAAGCCGGACGATTGTATAGGTGCTGACCGAGGCCTTGCGGGCGGTCTCTCGGATGGGATCGAGACCGAAATCCGATGGGTGGTCGACGATATACTTGGCCACGGCGCGCAGGCCGCGCGACAGCGTGGGAATTTCTTCCTTCAAGCGGTTGAGTGTTCGGGTTCGAAGCGTTGGGTCCATTTGAGTCAATAAAGAACATGTGTTATTTTTTGGAAGTGTTGACCGCTTATGTTTTGTGCGCAAGGATTTTCGGCATGGTTCGCACCTGAGAGGCGAACAGCCACGCGGAAAGACTTCATGCCAGATCCCCTCCCTTCCCATGCGTCGGTCGTCGTCATCGGCGGCGGCATCATGGGGTGTTCCACGCTCTATCACCTGGGCAAAATGGGTGTGACAGATGCGGTCCTGCTGGAGCGCAACGCGCTGACATCTGGCACGACATGGCATTCCGCGGCGCAGGTTCGCGCGTTGCGCCACTCGAAGAACCTGACGCGGATGATCCAGTATTCCGTCGATCTTTATGGGCAGCTCGAGAAGGAGACCGGGCAATCGGTAGGCTGGATCCAGAAGGGGTCGCTATCGCTCGCCACGAGTCCGGATCGGCTGACGCACATTCGGAGACAGGAGGCTCTGGCCCATGCCTACGGCCTCAATGCGCGGTCTATCTCCTCCGGGGAGGCCAAGGAACGCTGGCCATTGATGAATGCCGAAGATGTTCTGGGGGCGGTATGGTCGCCAGACGATGGACGTGTCTCGCCTTCGGATGTCTGCGCGGCGCTGGTCAAAGGCGCCAAGGCGCATGGCGCGAGGATCTTCGAGCGCACCGGCGTGACCGGTATCTTGACGAAAGACGGACGCATCACCGGGGTCGAGACGACGAAAGGCGAGATTTCATGTGACGCGATCGCGCTTTGCACCGGCCTCTGGTCGCGTGAGGTCGGTGCTATGGCTGGGGCGGAGATTCCGCTTCTGGCATGCGAACATTTCTACCTACTCACGAAACCCATCGACGGGATCGCGGGAAACACGCCGACGCTCTCCGACCATGACAATCACCTCTATATCCGCGACGATTCCGGCGGATTGCTGGTGGGATGCTTCGAGCCGATGGGCAAGCCGATCGCGCCGGGCGTTTTGACCGAAACCTTCGAGTTCGGTCTCCTGCCGGAAGACTGGGATCATTTCGAGCCGATGATGATGAACGCGCTTCATCGGCTCCCCGCTCTCGAGACCGCCGAAGTGAAGATGCTGCTCAACGGGCCGGAGAGTTTTACGCCCGATGGTGCCTTCATGCTGGGCGAGACGGCCGAGACGCGGGGGCTGTTCCTCGGCTGCGGTATGAACTCGGTGGGTATCGCGTCAGGCGGCGGTGCGGGAATGAACCTCGCGCATGCGATTGTTCACGGACACACGGCTTATGACTTGTCGGAGGCAGATGCCAAGCGTTTCGCGCCGGTGTTCAACTCGGTCGAGCACCTGATGGTCCGCGCGCCCGAGATTCTGGGCACGCACTACGAAATAGCCTATCCGGGGAGGCAGCTTCGAACCGCTCGCGGTTTGCGTCGTCTGCCGCTTGATGCGGAGTACCGCGCCGCAGGGGCGCATTTCGGCCAGGTCTATGGCTGGGAGCGGCCGCTCTATTTCGGCAAGGCCGCGGAACCCGCACTCAAGTTCGGCCGGCCCGACTGGTTTGGGAATGTCGAGGCGGAGGTGCGCGCTGCGCATGAGAAGGCGGCAATCTTCGATGCCTCACCATTTGGCAAGATCGATGTGGTCGGACCGGACGCGGAGGCGTTCCTGTCTCGCACCTGCGCAGGCCAGGTTCAGCGCGCCCCCGGGTCGGTGATCTATTCGGCGGTGCTGAATGAACGCGGCACCTATGAAAGCGACATAACCGTGCATCGGCTCGCCGAGGACCGCTATCGGCTTTTCACCGGGACCAATGCGATCAAGCGCGATTTCGCCTGGTTTCGGCGCCATTCCGAGGGCTTCGACGTGACATTGGCGGATGTGACCGAGCGCTATGCCACACTTGGATTGATGGGACCGGACGCAGCCCGGATCGTGGCGGAACTGGGCGCTTCAGAGCCGGCACTGCCAGGCTATTTCAAGCTCGGGCAGTTGCGGATCGCCGGGATCGAAGTGACGGCAGCGCGGTTGTCCTATGTCGGGGAAGCGGGGTGGGAGATCACCTGCCGGGTTGCCGATACCAAGTCACTCTATACGGCGCTGACGGGAGAAGGTGCCGTGCCTGCCGGGCTCCATGCTCAGACCTCGATGCGGATCGAGAAGGGGTTCTGCGCCATGGGGCACGAACTTGATGGAGACGTGACGCCGGTGGCGGCCGGACTTGATTTCGCGACTCGCAAGGAAGGCGGCTTTATTGGGGCCGATGCATTGGCCCAAGCGCGCCAAGAGGGTGCGAGCAGTCGGATTTTCTCGCTGGTGCTCGATGATGCAAGCGCGGTGCCCCTTGGTCATGAGCCGGTCTATCTCGATGAGAAGATTGTTGGGCAGACTTCCTCCTGCGCCTTCGGCTACCGCGTCGGAAAACCGGTGGCGCTCGCGCACGGGCTCGAAACGCTTGCCCATGGTGCGCAGGTGCAGATCGATATCGCACGCGAGATGTTCGGTGCTACCGTCGTGAGGGGGGCACTCTTCGACCCCGAAGGCAGGAGGATGAAGGCATGATCCGGATTACCGCTCTCCCGTGCGCGGCGGAGGCCGCACCGCTCCTGAGGATCCTGCGCAGCACGCTCGATGAGGCGAAATTCACGGAGCGGCTTGCGCGGGCCGAAGCCCAAGGCTACCGCGTGCTTGCGGCCTGGGACGGTGAGGCAATGATCGGAGCGCTCGGCTACCGGATCAGCGACGATCTGTGCTGGGGGCGGACGTTCTATATCGATGATCTCGTGGTTTCGCCAAAGCTTCGTGGTGGCGGGATCGGACGTGATCTGCTCGCCGAGGCGCAGCGGCTGGCGGCGGACGGGTGCGATCATATCCGGCTATGCAGCGGGCTCTCGCGTCACGATGCGCATCGCTTTTACAAGGCGAACGGGTTCGAGGGGTTCAGCCTGCAATTCGTGGCGCGGATCGAGGGTTGAGCGATGCAAAGACCCTTCATCATGGTTGCCCCGAACGGGGCCCGGCGGGGCAAGGCGGAGCATCCTGCTCTGCCGATCTCGATCGACGAAATCGTGGACTGCGCTGCGGATTGCGCCGCTGCGGGCGCGGATGCGCTCCACCTTCATGTGCGCGATGCCGATGGCGTTCATTCGCTGGATGCCGGACGATACCGGGAGGCGCTGGGCGAACTGGCTCTCAAGGTTCCTGGTATGCGCGTTCAGATCACGACCGAGGCGGCCGGGCTGTTCGACGTCGGCGCGCAACTCGACTGCCTCACGGGAGTGGCGCCCGGTTGGGCCTCAATTTCGATCCGTGAGATCGCGCGCGACATGGATCTGGCGCCGCGCATCTACGCTGCCTGCGCCGAGCAGGGCACCGAAGTGCAGCACATCCTCTATGACACAGGCGATGTCGCACTTCTGCGGAACTGGCGCGGGCGCGGTGTCGTCCGGCCCGGACAGGATGGGGTGATCTTCGTTCTGGGACGTTACGCGGCGGGACAGGTTTCGACCCCCGATGATCTCCGCCCGTTCCGCGAGGCGATGCCCGATGCCACGGACTGGATGGTCTGTGCTTTCGGGCCTGCCGAGCATGATTGCCTGGTTTCGGCTACGCTAGAAGGTGGCAAGCTGCGGGCGGGTTTCGAGAACAGCCTCGTCGGCCCGGATGGCAGGCCACATACCAACAATGCAGCTTCGATTGCAGCGCTGCGCTCTCAACTTGAAGGGGGGCTTTCATGAGCCACGTGTTTCCACGCCACTGTCATTCGGACCTGCCCACCGCCGTGGGCGGAGACGGATGTTTTCTCATTGACGCAGAGGGCAAGCGCTACTTCGACGGGTCAGGCGGCGCGGCAGTATCCTGTCTCGGTCATTCGAACGACCGTGTCCGCGAGGCGATCAAGGCTCAGGTTGACAAGCTCGCCTTCGCCCATACCGGATTCTTTACCTCCGAGCCGGCGGAAGCGCTGGCTGACCTGCTGGTCGAGCATGCGCCGGGCGGTCTCGACCGGGTCTATTTCGTTTCCGGCGGATCGGAGGCGGTGGAGGCGGCGATCAAGCTGGCGCGGCAGTATCATCTCGAACGGGGCGAACCGGAGCGTCGGCACCTGATTGCGCGGAGGCAAAGCTACCACGGCAATACACTGGGTGCCCTGTCGGCGGGCGGGAATGCGTGGCGTCGGGCGCAGTTCGCGCCGCTGCTGGTCGAGATGAGCCATATCGCGCCCTGTTACGAATATGCCGATCGGAACGATGCCGAAAGCCCGGAAGCCTACGGTGAGAGGGTGGCGGACGAGCTGGAGGCGGAAATCCTGCGGCTTGGCCCGGAGACGGTCATGGCCTTCATCGCCGAGCCGGTGGTCGGCGCAACCCTCGGAGCGGTGCCGGCCGTTCCCGGCTACTTCAAGCGGGTGCGCGAGATCTGTGACCGGCATGGCGTACTCCTGATCCTTGACGAGGTGATGTGCGGCATGGGCCGAACCGGGCATCTCTTTGCTTGCGAGGCGGATGGTGTGGCGCCGAATATCCTTTGTATCGCCAAGGGGCTCGGCGCGGGCTATCAGCCGATTGGCGCGATGCTGTGTTCGGCACAGATCTATGAAACCATCGCCCAAGGGTCAGGTTTCTTCCAGCATGGGCATACCTATGTCGGGCATCCGGTGGCCGCCGCCGCGGGGCTTGCGGTCGTGCAGGAAATGCTGGAGCGCGATCTTGTCCCGCAGGTGCAGGCGAGAGGTGCATATCTCGAGCAGGCGTTGCAGGAACGTTTTGCGCAGCATGCACATGTCGGCGATATCCGCGGTCGAGGTCTCTTTCGCGGTCTCGAGTTTGTCGCGGATCGGAGCGAGAAGCGCCCGTTCAATCCAAAACTGGGGCTCGCCGGCAAGCTGAAGAAGGCAGCACTTGCCGAGGGGCTTATCTGCTATCCGATGCCTGGTACGCGGGATGGCCGGTTGGGAGACCATGTGTTGCTGGCACCGCCCTTCATCGCCACCGAGGCGGAACTAGATGGCATGGTCGACCGCCTGTCCCGTGCGGTGGAACGGACATTTGCGGGTGTCTGATCTGCACCATGCCCGTGATGCGGGGCCGGCTATCGCAGGCGTCAATCGGTCCCTTCGCAGGCTGGCTCCTTCCACTCGGCACGCATCTGGGCCTTCTGGACCTTGCCCATGGTGTTGCGCGGGAGGGCATCGAGGGTCACGAAGTGGCGGGGGTGTTTGAATCGGGCAAGCGTGTCGCTCATGGCGGCGCGTAGTGTTTCCTCCTCGGGGGCGCCTCCGGGCGAGGGCACGATCGCGGCAACGATGGCCTCGCCGAAATCCGCATCGGGCACGCCGAAGACAGCGGATTCCTCGACACCGGGGAGGGCGTTCAGAACGTCCTCGATCTCCTTGGGATAGACATTGTAGCCGCCGGTAATTATGAGATCCTTTGCCCGGCCGATGATGGAGAGATACCCGTCCGCACTGCACTGGCCGAGATCTCCGGTGATGAAGAAGCCTGATTTGCGAAGCTCTTCGGCGGTCTTCTCCGGCATGTTCCAGTAGCCCTTGAAGACATTGGGACCACGCACCTCGATCATGCCGACCTCGCCTTGCGGCACCGGGTTGCCCTCGTCGTCGCAGATCCGCACCTCCACGCCTTGGAGCGGCTTGCCGACGGTGCCGGCGCGACGCTCGCCGTCATAGGGGTTCGAGGTAATCATGTTGGTCTCGGTCATGCCATATCGCTCGAGGATGCGGTGGCCCGTGCGCTCAGCGAAAGCATCGTGGGTTTCGGCGAGCAGCGGCGCGCTTCCCGAGATGAAGAGCCGCATGTTGGCGCATCTCTGCGTGTCGAGGCGCGGGTCGGAGAGCAGTCTGGTGTAAAAAGTCGGGACGCCCATCATCAGCGTGTGCGAGGGCAGAGCCGTGATGATCCGCTCCAGGTCGAACTTCTCCATGAATAGCACTTCCGAGCCCGCGAGAAGCACCGTGTTCATCGCAACGAAGAGGCCATGGGTATGAAAGATGGGCAGGGCGTGGATCAGCCGATCGTCCCGTTCGATCCGCCAGTGCGAAACAAGGGTGCGTGCGTTGCTCAGAAGGTTTTCGTGGGTCAGCATCGCGCCCTTGGAGCGGCCCGTGGTGCCGGAGGTATATAGGAGGGCAGCGAGGTCTCCCGACTTCCGTGGGATGGTCTCGAATTGGCTCGGGGCGCTGTCGGCAGCGGTCTGGAGACTGCCGGTTCCCTTGAGGTCGAGTGTGAGCAATGCGGCGCCAGCGGCGTTCGCGATGGTCTTTAGGCGGTTTTCTGCCCTGCTGTCGCAGACGACTAGGCGCGGTTCGGCGTCGGTGACGAAATAGTTCAATTCCGCATCGGTATAGGCCGTGTTCAGCGGCAGGAAAACCGCGCCGCATTGCACCGTCGCAGCGTACAGGGCGAGCATGTCGGCATGTTTGGGTGCCTGGACCACGATCCTGTCCCCCGGTTCTACGCCGCTGCCTGTCAGCACGTTCGCAATCTGTGCTGCGCGCGCTACGAAAGCGCGATAGGAGATCTCCTTCCCGTCATCCGTGCGCAGAAAAACGCTGTCGGTCTCGCGGTGCGGCGCGAACAGGGCGTCATAGAGGTGATTGGTCATTCGGCTGCCTCCTGTGGAAAGGTCTCGGGCGCGGAATGCAAGAAAGCCGTGGTGATACGCGTTGCGCAAGGGCCAACATCCAAGCCAATATTTCAGGGGGCATTCCCTGCCTCACAGTCATACATTCGGGTACATTGCCGTGAGCGGACGTTTGCTACAGCTTGCGCGCATTGTGCAGGTCATTGCCTTGAGGTCCCATGCAACAGCTTTCCATTGCCGATCCCGCGGGATTGGCGGCCGTTTTCGTTGCGCTCTTTCTCGGCGGCATTCTCAAGGGGGCAACGGGTGCCGGGCTTCCTGTCATTGCCATTCCGGTCATCAGCGCGGTCTATGACGTCCGGATCGCCGTTGCGCTGATGGTGATGCCGAATGCCGTGACCAATTTCTGGCAGGTTTGGAAATACCGCGCCGACCGTATCGAGGGCGGTTTCGGCCTGAAGTTTGCAGCGTCGGGTGTTGCAGGGGCCATCGTCGGGACGAGCCTGCTTGTATGGCTGCCGATCACCGTCATGCAGCTTGCAATGGTGGGGATCATCATCTGCTACATCGTGCTGCGGCTTGCCCGTCCGGATGTGCAGATCGGAGCCTCACGTGCGCATGCCCTGGTCATGCCCGCCGGGTTCACGGGAGGCGTGCTTCAAGGCGCGACCGGCATCTCGGCGCCGGCCTCGGTCACGTTTCTCAATGCGATGCGGATGCCCCGAATGGCGTTCATACACACGATTTCCAGCTTCTTCGCCGTGATGTGCGTGGGGCAGGCGGCGGTGCAATCCTACTACGGCCTGCTCACGCCGGAGATTGCCATTCTGGGGCTGTCGGCGCTTGTTCCAATGTTCCTGGCGCTGCCTGTGGGCGAGTGGATCGGGCGGCGGTTCAGCGCGCGCACCTTTGATCGCGTGATCATGGTCTTTCTCGTGATCCTCTCCATTCGCCTCGTCTGGCTCGAATTCATCTGAAGCGCGGAGTTATTGTGGGTCGATGCCCTTTTTCCAGCGCCCCTTGAAGAGCCGCAGGTGAAAGGCCGGAAACTTGATGACCTCCTCGATGAGGATGAGAGAGAACACCCAGGCCGCGGGCAGATGGAAATAGAGCACGAGCAGGGCGGTCGCCGGCACGCGGAAGAGCCACTGCGCCCAGACGAATATGTTCATGACATAGATGGTTTCCCCGCCCGCGCGCAGCGTGTTGCCGCAGATCGCATTCGACTGCTTCGGGAAGGGCAGGAAGACGAGTATCGGGAGGAATTGCAGCAGCGTGGCGCGGGTTTCCGGATGCAGGGTCGGATAGATCCATGGTGAGGCAAGGCAGACCCCGGCATAGATGGCGGAAACGAGCGTTGCCGCTACGAATGCCGCTTTCCACGCGGTACCGAGAAAGCGATCGAGAATGTCACTCGAGGCTTTCTGACCGAGGAGTTGGGCCACGATGATGCCGGTGGCCTGCGCCCAGCACATGCCGACCGTGCCGACGACCATGACCCAGGGCGTGATCAGAGTAAGCGCGGCGAATTCGTTCACGCTGAGACGGGCATAGATCATCGAGCAGACATGGGTAGCCGCGGTCGCGCTGACGAATGTCGCAGCGATCGGCAATGCAAAGGCCAGGTGACGCCATAGCGCGCGGGAGAATGTGCCGCCCTGCCAGCCTCTTGCGCGGCGGAAATCAGCCATACGGCGGGAAATGCAGAAGCCCAAATATCCTACCTGCACGAGCGCGGCGACGGCCGACCCCATGGCGGCCCCGGCGACGCCGAACGCGGGCAGGCCCAAATGGCCGTGGATCAGCACTACGCTAGCCGCGACATTTACCGGCACTGCAAGGAGGTAGCTGTGGAATGGCGTCCGGGTTTCGCCGCTACCATTGAAGTAGCTCGAAAGGGGCTGGCCCAAGGCTTCGATGACCAGGACGATGGAAAAGACCGACAGGTAGCGCCAAGCCTCGCCGGCGATGGACGGATCATGCGCAACGGCGGCAAGCAGATCGCGCCCGAAACTCCAGACCAGAACAAGTCCGATGCTGACCGCGATGCCGCTGGTGACGAGACCGGACACGAACGCCGAACGGATAAAGGTCATCTCGCCGGTGCCGACCGCCTGGGCGGTGCGGATCTGCATTGCATTGGCGAAGGCCAGAAGTGCGCCGAGCACCAGCCCGGCGACTGCTGAGGCGAGCCCCAACGCTGCGAGCGCGGTTTCTCCGAGCGGGGACACGAGGTAGGCGTCGATGACGACGACGCCGTGCAGCATGATTGCTTTGAGGGTCAGGGGCCAGGCAATACGAAACACGGCGCCGGCCGAGGGCGCTTCGCAGCGGAAACCAGACATGGGTCTTCCATCAAATGAGTAGAGAAGCCGTCCGTATCCAATACTACGAACGCTTCCTGTTGGTGTACCGGCACGCACCGAGAGATTAAGAGCGCGCAGGTGGGGCAGGGAGAGGGGGGCGCCCCAGAACCCTGATCAGTCGAGGTCGTTCTCGAAATAGTTTGCGTTGGTTTTCGAGACTTGCGCGATCGTCGCATCAAGGCGGGAAAGATGCAACATGCCCGCATCGACCGCCGCTTCGGGATCGCCGTTCTTGATGGCGCGAACAATTGCCTCGTGATCCTCCACGAGCAGCGGCATGCGGTCTTCCTGTGAGAGGCTCAGCGTGCAGAGGCGATCGACCTTTGCCTTCTCCATCGAGATCACCTCGAAGGCGTAATCCGCCTCGGCCACGTGACACAGTGCTTCGTGGAACGCGTAATCGAGTGCGCCGAAGGCCTTGTAATCCTTCTGTTTGAGCACCTCATGCTGCTCCGCGATACAATCGTCGAGCAGCGCGGCTCCCGCCACACTGCAGCGCCGCGCCGCACGACGCAGGATCTCTGCCTCGACAGCCGCGCGGACAAAGCGCGATTTTTCCACGTCGCGCGGGGAGAACTTCTTGACCTCTGTCGCACGTTGGGGGCGGATTAGGAGCAGATCATGGTTGGCGAGGCGCGTGAAGGCGTCTCGAACGGGTTGCCGCGAAACGCCGAACTTGGCCGCGATTTCCGCCTCCGAGATCCTGTCTCCCGGCTTGAGGCGCATCGAATTGATCTCGTCGTTCAGGTAGTCGAATATGCGTTCGACACTCGTCCGCCGGTCCCGGATCTGGTTGATCTGCACCATTGCTGAAACCCCTGTTTCATTCTTCATGTTTTCGTTATGCCACGTCCGCCCAGTGCGAGCGTCGCCTCCCTCGGGTTTCACCGAATGCCGCGGTTGCCTCGTAACAGCCTTTCGGGCTGTGCTTCAGCATATCCACCGTACCGTCACTATCCTCACAAACCACCTGACCCTTCGGACAATGTGCCCGTGCGGGCACCGAATGAACCGGTTCGAATTCACGATCCGAACCATCGGGCACATGGACATGCACCTTCTTCAGGGCCTGGCGGGTGCCGTGAGCGAACCCACGGCTCATGCGAGAATAATGCAGATTGTTAGCATAGGTCAATTTTGACCTGTGTACAGCCTTTCCAGCCCGGTTTCCTGGCGACCGGATCCGTGCGCTCGAGTGCAAAAAATCCTGTCCGCGCCATCGTCTGACGGCGGTATCCAAATCTTTCATCGTGTCTTACCCTCCCCGTATTCGGGCATCTTATGGTTCGTTATTTTCATACTAGTATTCCAGTATGATTACTAGTATACCACATTAAAGTCCAGCACGAATCGCAAGGCTTCGTGAGGGGCAAGCAAACGAAGCGGCCGACAAACGCGCCGCACGAACAAGCAAGGCTTGGGAGGAGTAATGGCCGGAGTCAGTTTAAGAGGCATCGTAAAGGCTTACGGTGCTGCGCAGGTCGTGCATGGTGTCGACCTGGACGTGCAGGAGAAGGAATTCGTCGTTCTCGTCGGACCTTCCGGATGCGGCAAATCCACGACATTGCGCATGATCGCCGGGCTGGAGGAAATCTCCGGTGGCGAGCTTACCATCGACGGGCGGGTGATGAACCGCGTCGCGCCGAAGGATCGCGATGTCGCGATGGTGTTCCAGAACTACGCACTCTACCCCCATCTCAACGTCGCGGACAACATTGCCTTCGGTCTTCGTATCCGTCGCGAAAGCAAGCAGCAGATCGAGGCGTCGGTTCAGGAAGTGAGCGGCATTCTCGGGCTGCGGGACTACCTCGAGCGCCGTCCGGCGGATCTATCGGGCGGTCAGCGTCAGCGTGTTGCCATGGGCCGTGCCATCGTGCGCCGCCCCAAGGTCTTTCTCTTCGATGAACCGCTCTCGAACCTCGATGCCAAGCTGCGGACGCAGATGCGCGCCGAGATCAAGCGGCTTCACCGCCGTCTTGGTGCCACCAGCATCTATGTGACCCATGACCAGGTCGAGGCGATGACGCTTGCCGACCGCATCGTCGTCATGCGGGATGGCCGGATCGAGCAGATCGGTTCGCCGATGGAGCTTTTCCTCAACCCGGCCAACACATTCGTCGCGGCCTTCCTCGGTGCCCCGCCGATGAACATGGTGCGTGCGACCGTGGCTTCCGGCACGGATGCCCCTGTCGCGGAATTCGCCGGACAGAAGGTGCGTCTACCAGCACTATCTGCCCTGCAGAACAGTGCCGGCCGTGAGGTAGTCATCGGCATCCGTCCCGAATTCGTGTCCGTCGAGGACGACAGCTCACCGAACCGCGTCGATGTGGAAGTCGACCTGATCGAAACCCTAGGGTCCGAGGCGCTCATCCATACGACACTGGCCGGTTCGCCCTTCGTGATCCGGACCGAGACCGTCGGCAAGATGAACCGCCTTGATGACATCTCCGGCTTCAGCGTTTCGCCCGATCTGATCCATGTCTTCGATGCCGAGACAGGCAATGCCTTGCCCGGGCAGGTGCGTGCGGCATGACCGATACCACCGATATCGAAGGTACGACCACCGAAGAGCTGGTCATCGAGGCACGCGAGGCGCAGCGGTCCCGCAGGCGCAAGCGGATCGAAATCATCGGCGACCATCTGCGCCGGGAATGGCAGTTGTATGTCCTGCTGCTGCCCACCATCATCTGGCTGCTCGTTTTCCTCTACAAGCCGATGTATGGGCTTCAGATCGCCTTCAAGGACTACAGTGTTTTCCGCGGTGTCGCGGGCAGCCCCTGGATCGGTTTCGAGCATTTCGAGACCCTGTTTAACAATGACCAGTTCCTGCGCGCGCTGCGCAACACGATCTACATCAGCTTCATGAGCCTTCTGTTCGGCTTCCCGATGCCGATCCTTCTGGCGCTGATGTTCAACGAGATCCTGCACCAGACCTTCAAGAAGACGGCACAGACCATCGTCTACCTGCCGCACTTCATCTCTTCCGTGATTATTGCAGGTATCGTCATCACGGCCTTCTCGCCCTCGGCGGGTATCGTGAACACGATCATGGGCTGGTTCGGGCTCGACTCGATCTACTTCCTGACAAAACCGGAGTGGTTCAGGCCGATCTTCGTCGGAACCACCATCTGGCAGGAGTCCGGGTTCCAGTCGATCGTCTATCTTGCCGCGATTGCCGGTGTATCACCCACGCTCTACGAGAGTGCGGTCGTCGATGGCGCTTCGCGCTGGCAGATGATGTGGAAGATCACGCTGCCCTCGATCCTGCCGACGATCATCATCATGCTGATCATACGGATCGGGAACATGCTCGAGGTGAGCTTCGAGATGATCATCCTGCTCTATCAGCCAGCGACCTACGAGACTGCGGACGTGGTGAACACCTTCATCTACCGACAGGGTCTCCAGGGCGGACAGTATGACCTCGCTGCTGCCGCAGGCCTCTTCAACGCCGTTGTCGCCTTCGTTCTCGTGATGAGTGCGAACTCGATCTCCAAGCGCTACTCGCGCACCTCGCTCTGGTAGGGGGAAGGAACCATGCTTAATACCAACCTCTACTCCCGCGGGGACAAGGCTTTCGTGATCATGAACATGGTGCTGATCGGCATCTTCACGATCTCGACTCTCTACCCGTTCATCTACATCGCGTCGCTTTCGCTCAGCACCGGGTTCGAAGCCCGCGCGGGCAACGTCCTCCTGACGCCTGTGGGCTTCACCATTGAGGCCTACAAGCAGGTGCTGTCCGAGCCGATGTTCTGGATCTCTTACCGGAACACGTTCATCTACACGATCTTCGGCACGCTGATGAGCCTCTTGTTCATCATTCCGGGTGCTTACGCACTCTCGCGGCCGCAGCTCTACGGGCGCCGGTTCTGGAACCTGATGGTTGCCTTTACGATGTGGTTCAACGCTGGGCTCATCCCGTTTTTCCTGAACATGCGGGACCTGGGGCTGCTGGACAGCTACTTCGGCATCATCATCGGCTTTGCGGTGAACGGCTTTAATATCATCCTTCTGCGCAACTTCTTCGAGGGCATTCCACAGTCCTTCGAGGAGGCGGCAAGGATGGATGGCGCCAATGAGTTCCAGGTGCTCTGGAAGGTCTACATGCCGCTCAGCAAGCCCGCCATCGCCACGGTTGCCCTCTTCTGTGTGGTGTCGCGCTGGAACGGCTTCTTCTGGGCCATGGTTCTCTTGCAGGACGAGAACAAAATTCCGCTGCAGGTCTACTTGCGCCACGTCATCGTCGAGCTATCGGATGACGAGGAGTTCGCAAGCTCGCTTCTGACCGCAGCGTATTCGTTCGAGACCGTCAGTGCCGCGATCATCGTCTGCTCGATCATTCCGGTGCTGCTCATCTACCCGTTCCTGCAGAAGTATTTCACCAAGGGCATCCTGCTCGGCGGGGTGAAGGAATGACCACGAATTCTATTTGGGAGGATAACAGAATGAAAAACACGACATCCATCATCGCCCTGGCCGGCGTTCTCGCAACCGCGGTTCCGGCATTGGCCCAGGACGAAGATTACCGTATCGTCGAGGACCCGCTGGAACTCAGCATTCACATGCACTGGCCGCGCGCCCAGGGCTATGGGCCCGGTGGCGACACCAGCAAGATCTACCCGGTCGAAGAGGTCGCGCGCGAATTGACCGGCATCCACCTTGTGGATGACACGTCCGGCCGTAATACCACCGACAACAACGAGGCCATGAACCTGCTTCTGGCCAAGGGCGATCTGCCCGATATCGTCGGTGGAAACCGGATCAAGCAGCCGGTCAACCAGTATGGCCCCGAAGGCGCTTTCCTTCCGCTTAATGAGCTGATCGACGAGCATGCGCCGAACATCAAGGCCTTCTTCGACGAGCGCCCCGAGCTGAAGCAGGCCATCGCGGCCTATGACGGCAACATCTATTACATCCCGTATCTTCCGGACGGGAAGTATGGCCGGGCGTGGTATATCCGTCAGGACTGGCTCGACAAGCTGGGTCTCGAGCAACCCGAAAACGTAGACGAACTCTACGAAGTGCTGACCGCTTTCCGGAACGAAGATCCGAACGGCAACGGTCGCAAGGATGAAGTGCCGTATTTCGCCCGCGACTGGGAGGAAGTGAACCGGCTTCTTACCTTCTGGGATGCGCGGTCCTCTGGATCCGACACCTATCACGACTTTTACGTGAATGACGAAGGTCAGATCGTCCATCCATACGCTCAGGAAGCATACCGCGACGGCATCGCCAATATCGCGAAATGGTATGAAGAGGGCCTCATCGACCCTGAAATCTTTACCCGCGGTTCGTCCTCGCGCGACTATCTCCTTTCGGAAGACCTCGGCGGCATGACCCATGACTGGTTCGCGTCGACCTCCGGCTACAACGACGCGCTTCAGGACAAGATCGAAGGCTTCAACTTCGTCCCGTTCCTGCCGCCTGCTTCGGTGAGCGGTGTGCGCATGGAAGAGCACCGCCGGATTCCGATCAAGCCGGATGGTTGGGCGATCAGCTATGCCAACGAGCATCCCGTCGAGACCATCAAGTATTTCGACTTCTGGTTCACGGAAAAAGGCCGGAACCTGTCGAACTTTGGCGTCGAGGGCAAGACCTGGGACATGGTCGATGGCGAGCCGGTCTACAAGCCGGAGGTTCTGAACTCCAGCACGCCGGTCAACAGCCAGATGTACCTCGAAGGCGCGCAGATCTATCGGGGCTACTGGATGGACTACCGCTACGAATGGCAGTGGACGTCGCAGGCCGCACGTGAAGGGATCGAGCTCTACGACTCGGAGGATCTGCTGGTCGATCAGTTCCTGGGCGTGGCATTCGACAAGGACGAACAGGAAATCTATGACCGCTACTGGCCGTCGATCGAGACCTACATGTTGGAGCGCCAGCAGGCATGGATCCTCGGATCGGGTGACGTGGTTGCAGATTGGGACAGCTACATCAACACGCTGGACAAGATGGGGTATGAAGAAGTCATCGAAGTGATGAACTCGGCCTATCAACGCCAGTACGATTGAGCGAAGCTTTCGATCCATTGAACAGGGTGGGTGGTCGATCCGGCCGCCCACCAAAATTCACTCGCGCAGAACGGAACCGACCCGATGCTCGACAAGCCTCTTCCGCCGCTCGACCAGCCCAAGCCTGGCCGGCTCACAATTCAATATTCTCCCGATGAACAGACGGAACTCGCCGAGAATCCGCCGCGTTTTACCTGGCTTCCCGTCATCGAGGAAGAGGCTTGCTATCTCGTTCGCCTCTCCACCGATGCGGGGTTCGACGAGGACAGCACGCAGGTTTTCGGGCCGATCCCGCTCAATTTCTTTACGCCCGATATTGCCCTGGCACCGGGCCGCTGGCACTGGGGCTATGCCGTTGCCGATGCTGAAACCGGCCAGAGACTGAGCGACTGGAGCACGACCCGTAGCTTCACGATCACCGAGGACCTGCCGGAGACGCCGCTACCGAGCCGCGAGAAACGCTTCGAGGGCGCGACGACTGCCCACCCGCGGCTCTGGCTGACGCCGAATAGGCTCAAGGACTTCAAGAAGGCCGTGAAGGCCGATCCGGACCATTGTGGCTGGTCGAACTTCTACGAGAAATCGGTCCTGCCCTGGATGAATCGAGAGGTCATGAAGGAGCCGGCGGGCTACCCGAACAACAAGCGTGTCGCCCCGATCTGGCGCCAGACCTATATCGATCTCCAGGAAGCCTGGTACGCGATCCGTCATCTTGCCATAGGTGGCAAGGTTACCGGCAACGACGAGATGACCGCCCGTGCGAAGGAGTGGCTGCTCGAAGTCGCATCCTGGGACCCGATGGGCGTGACCTCAAGGGCCTATACAGACGAGTGGGCCTACCGGGTGAACAACGCGCTCGCATGGGGCTATGACTGGCTGCACGACGACCTGAGCGATGAAGAGCGGACAGCGGTGCGGGCGTCCCTGCTGGAGCGGACCCGTGACATCGCCGAACACGCGATCATCAACGCCAAGATCCACCTTTTCCCCTATGACAGTCACGCAGTGCGTTCGGTCTCTCTGACAATCGTGCCTGCCTGCATTGCACTTCTTGGCGAGGACGAGGACGACGAGGTTCGCGACTGGCTGAATTACTGCATCGAGTTTCTCTACACGGTCTACTCCCCCTGGGGCGACAGTGACGGTGGCTGGGCCGAAGGCACCAACTACTGGATGATGGGCATGGCCTATCTGATCGATGCGGCGAACCGGCTGAAGTCCTACACCGGGCTTGATCTCTACAAGCGGCCGTTCTTCCGCAACACCGGTGACTTCCCGCTGTTCTGCAAGGCGCCCAACACGCGCCGCGCAACCTTTGGGGACGACAGCACCATGGGCGACCTTCCCTGCATCAAGACCGGGCTCAACCTCCGGCAGTATGCCGGCGTGACCGGAAATGGCGCCTACCAGTGGTATTGCGAAGAGAACCTGCGCCTGAATCCGGGCACCGAAGGGGCGTTCTACAACTGGGGCTGGTGGGACACCAACTTCGACGACATGGTCTTCCGGACCGACTATCCGGAGGTCGAGGCCACGTCGCCCGAAGGGGGCTTGCGCCATTTCCGCGGCATCGGCTGGGTCGGCGTGCAGCATGCCATGGACGATCCTAACAACCATATCCAGCTCGTGTTCAAGTCCTCGCCCTTTGGCTCCATCAGTCACAGTCACGGCGATCAGAACGCGTTCTGCATTGCGGGCTATGGAGAGGATCTGGCGATCCAGTCCGGGCACTACGTTGCGTTCAATTCTACGATGCACCGCCTGTGGCGGCGTCAGACCCGGTCGAAGAACGCGATCCTGATCAATGGCAAGGGTCAGTATGCCGAGAAGGACAAGGCCAAGGCCATGGCCGCGACCGGCAGGATCGTCGCCGCCGAAGAGCGAGAGGATCATATCTACATCTGCGGTGACGCGACGCCTGCCTATCAAAGCCTTTCTCCAGAGGTCACGTTGGCCGAGCGCGAGATCTATTTCGTGCGCAACAGCTACTTCGTGATCGTGGACAAGGTCGACGCGGAGAAGCCGGTTACTGTCGAATGGCTGCTGCATGCGAACAACCCGTTCGAACTCGGCAAGACCTCCTTCCGCAATACCGGCGAGCGCGCGGGCTTCTATGGTCAGGTCGTCTGGTCCGAGGCCGGAAAGCCGAAGATCACGCAGGACACGGGGTTCCCCGATGTCGATCCGAAGGAATACGAGGGTCTCCCGGTCAGCACCTGCCTGACCGCGCAATATCCGGCCGCGACGCGCCACCGGATCGCAACGCTGCTGGTTCCCTACAAGCTCACCGAGCCGAAGCGCATCTTCCATTTCCTCGACGACCAGGGTTACGACGCGGATCTCTATTTCACGGACTCGGACGAGAACTCGTTCAGGGTCGTCATGAAGAAACTGGCGAACACCTGACCCGCAACAGACACGGGCGATTGCCGAGCGGGCCTTGCAGGTCCGGTCGGCACTCCCCTGAATTCAAGACACGTCATGGAGATGTTTGATGACCGTAAAGAACTTCTTTCCCGCAGGTGAGAACAAGCTTTTCGATGCCGGGGGCGGGCTGACGCGCAAGGTTGCTGCCTACAACGACAATGTGATGTGCGTCGAAGTTCATTTCGAGACCGGAACCGTGGCAGCGCTTCACAGCCACCCCCACGAACAAATCACCTACGTCATCTCCGGCAAGTTCGAGTTCAAGGTCGGGGACGACACCTATGTCGTTTCCGCGGGGGACTCGCTCTACAAGCAGCCCAACATTGTCCACGGGGCGACATGCCTCGAGGCGGGCACACTCCTCGATATCTTCACCCCACACCGTGAAGATTTCATCTGAACCACTCAATTCAATAGACAGAATATCGGAGCACCGAGCATGACCAAACCAGTCATCGGCTTCATCGGCCTCGGCCTTATGGGCGGCAACATGGTTGAAAACCTTCAGAAGAAGGGTTTCGAGCTGGTTGTTATGGACCTCAACAAGGATGCCGTCGCGGCGGTCCTGGAGCGCGGCAATGCCAAGGAAGCCTCGACACCCAAGGAACTCGCAGCGGCCAGCGACATCGTGATGCTCTGCCTCACTACGTCCGAAGTGGTTGAGAAGGTCGTGTACGGCGACGAGGGCATCCTCGCCGGGATCAAGGAAGGTGCCGTTCTGATCGACTTCGGAACCTCCATCCCGGCCTCGACCCGCAAGATCGGGGCAGACCTCGCCGCCAAGGGTGCGGGCATGGTTGATGCGCCGCTCGGTCGCACACCCGCCCACGCCAAGGACGGTTTGCTCAACATTATGGCCGCCGGCGACAAGGAGACCTTCGACAAGGTCAGGCCGGTTCTCGACGAACAGGGCGAGAATGTCTTCTATCTTGGTGCGCTTGGAGCCGGTCATACCACCAAGCTGATCAACAACTTCATGGGCATGACCACCGTCTGCACCATGAGCCAGGCCTTTGCCGTGGCAGATCGCGCCGGTGTGGACCGTCAGCAACTCTACGACATCATGTCGACCGGTCCGTCGAACTCGCCCTTCATGGGCTTCTGCAAGAACTACGCCGTGGACGGGGTGAGCGATCTGGGCTTCTCGATCGCCAACGCCAACAAGGATCTCGGCTATTTCCTCAAGATGGCTGAGGATCTGGGCACGCGGGCCGAGATCGCGGAAGGGACCTCGCACAACCTTCAGGCCGCCGTCGATGCGGGTATGGGCAATGGCAATGTCCCGGAGATCTTCGACTACTTCCTGAAGCTCGAGAAGTAACTTCGAAATAACCGGATCCGCTCTCCGCTCGTCATCTGGCGACGTCTGGGCGGGTCCGGAAACACGTTCAATCAAGGACAATTCGCGTGACCGCTCCGAGGCGGCCGCGCATTGCGAGAGGGAAAGTCGATGAAACTTCAGGGAAAGACCGCGATTGTCACCGGCGGTGGACGCGATATCGGGCGTGCCTGTGCCGTGAAACTGGCAAGCGAGGGGGCCAATGTCGTCATCAACTATTTCTCAAGCAGCAAGGGCGCGAACGAAACCGTAGCGCAGATCGAAGCCGGGGGCGGCAAAGCCATCGCATTGCAGGGCGATCTTTCGAAGCAGGGCGATGTCGAGGCGCTGGTCGCGAAAACGGTCGAGGCGTTCGGTGGGGTCGATATCCTGGTGAACAACTCGGGCGGATTGATATCCCGTGTTCCGATCAAGGAGATGTCGCTCGAGCACTGGAATGCGGTGATGGAACTCAATCTCACCAGCACTTTCCTGATGATTTCCGCCTGCCTGCCGCATATGTCCACCGGTGCGATCGTCAATCTTGCCAGTCAGGCGGGCCGCGATGGTGGTGGTCCCGGTGCGGTTGCCTACGCCACGTCGAAAGGCGCCGTGATGACGATGACACGCGGACTGGCCAAGGAACTCGGACCCGACATTCGCGTCAACGCACTATGCCCGGGCATGATCGATACAGATTTCCACAACATCCATACCAAGGATGAGGCACGTCGGGCACTCGAGGCTTCGGCACCCGTCAGGCGGCAGGGCCTGCCCGAGGACATTGCCAACCTGGTTCTTTTCCTTGCTTGCGAGGACTCGGCGTTCATCACCGGCGCAAACGTGGACATCAACGGCGGCATGCTCTTCAGCTGATCGCCGCGTCGCCGGGCGGAGCCTTCGAGGGTCCGCCTTGCGCGTCCCTCAGACAAGGAGGAACTTCCAAGTGCACTTCATGGCAATTGGCGAATGCATGGCGGAGTTCGCGCCAGCAGAGACGGACGGAGAGTATCGTCTCGGGTTTGCGGGCGATACCTATAACACGGCTTGGTATCTGCGGAAATTGCGTCCGGATTTCCCGGTTTCCTATTACACCGCGGCTGGAACCGACGCGCTTTCCGATCAGATGATTGGGGCGATGAATACCGCTGGAATCGGGACCGAACAGATCAGTCGCTTGTCCCAGTATACGGTTGGGCTCTACATCATCTCGCTTCTGAACGGAGAGCGCAGTTTCTCCTATTGGCGGGAAAGCTCCGCTGCACGCCATCTTGCGGACGAAAGGGCGGCCCTATCCGGTGCGCTCACCGGCGGCGACATGATCTATTTCTCCGGGATCTCGCTTGCCATTCTCGACGAGGCGGGCCGCACCACGCTGCTTGATGCGCTGTTGGCTGCACGGTTGGAGGGAAAGACCATCGCCTTCGATCCCAATCTGCGGCCACGGCTCTGGTCTGACGCCGGGGAAATGACTTCGACCATCATGCGTGGGGCAGCAGTCAGCGACATCGTGCTGCCGTCCTTCGAGGATGAAGCGGACCATTTCGGGGACGCGGATCCGGAGGCGACCGCCACGCGCTATGCAGAGGCCGGCGCGACAACAGTGATCGTCAAGAACGGCCCCGGCGACGTCTATTTCACGGACTACGGCGATGCGGGGCACGTCGCTTGCGCACCAGTTGAAGGGGTCGTGGACACGACAGCAGCAGGCGACAGCTTCAATGCGGGTTTCCTTGCCGGAGCGGATACAGGACTTTCTGTCCGCGAGCGGATCGTCATGGCCTCCCGCGTGGCCGGCAAGGTGATCATGGGCAAAGGTGCGCTGGTCGATATCGACACGTCGGAATCTCGCCTGGATGTCGCTATAGTCAACGCCTGACCAGTCTTCCGGGGCCCCAGGCCCCAGCCTTGCCCGTGCTGCCGCTTAACAAGCCCTTATTCCGCCTCTTCGGTTGCCGCCTCGAACATTACAAGACTTTCGAGAAACCCGATAATCTTCTCACGGTCGGCGGCTTCAAGGTCCGAATAGAGCGAAGCGCTTGCCTCTGCCTCGCCACCATGGGCCAGGATGGCTTCCTCCAGTGAAGTCGCGCGGCCGTCATGAAGCCACGGGCCGGTGGAGGCGACACCGGCGAGCGAGCGAGTAAGGAACATCTCCGCGCCGAGGCCAAGAGCGTCGTCGGGATCGGCGAGCGCCTCGCCCATGTCGTGGCGCTTGAAATCGGTGAACCAGCGCACCACGGCAGTGCCGTCCGCATTGCGTGGAACCCCACCGAGCAGATGCAACTTCCCGTCATCAGTAACGATCTGGTTGTTGGGCTGATCGGTGGTCAGGTCAATGGCTATGGCCGCCTCTGGGGAGAGGCCATGTGAGAGCGGCGGGGATCCGTCCGGGAAGCTCGTGTCGTGGAACCCCACCACATTGCTGGGCTCTCTGAAGACCGGCTCGAGCAATGTCATTTCGGGCACGTGGCACGTCGCGCATCGTACCTGTTCGAAGAGTTCTTCGCCGGCGTGAATGTCGGCGCGGACCTGCGATGTGAGGTTCATAATTTCGAGTTCGGCCAGTTCGAGCGTGCTGACCGGGCGTTCAAGCGCGGCCATGTAGATCGTAAGCGCAGTCATGTCGCCCACGCTCAGTTCGTGGAGGACACCATCGAAATCGCCGTCCTCATCCCCTACGAGTTCCACCGCCTGCAGGCCAAGTTCGTTGTGAGCGGCATCCCGTGTAAAGCCGCGGATGGTTGCATGGTTCCCTTTCCAGCCGAATGGCTTGATCACGAGATCTCCGTCGATGCCATCGAGTTTCGACGTGTCCATCTCAACCTTGCAGGGCGCCATGTTCACGCGAGTGATTTCAAGGATGCCATAATCGACACCTTTCGAGGCAAGCTGGGCCGTGGCGCTGCCAGTTGCACAGGCCCGTTCCCGCGCTGCGTCCCGTTGTTCGTAAAGGTCAGAGCTGATCTCCTCCGCCAACCGCTGAGGGATGCCGAGAGCGAAGAGCGGAAGCGTATTGCGCTCGAGAAACATGCTCGGATCGCCGGTATGGTTCGGGTCGACCACGACATTCAGCGCAACATCGCCGGCTCCGTTTGCAAAGGGCGCGTTGTGACAGGCAATGCAGGAGGTTGCATTTGCGCCGCCCTCGCGCGGCGGAAAGTGGTTTGCCCATTCCTTCGGCCCATCCAGATCGGCGCGTGGAAAGCGTGTGAATCTGCGACCTTCGCCGATATGCGCGCCGACGCCGCGGGTGGCGTCGAAACTGGTTTCGGTCAATTCGTCGCCGGCTTCGAACGCGTAGAGGAAGGCTTCTCCCGGCTCACCCTCGCGCAGGAGGCGGTTCAGGTCATGTTGATCGACGGGTGCCGGCACATCGCCGGCGAGGGCTGCAACTGGCAGCAATCCGAGGAGTGGGAGAAGACAGGCTGATCGCATTCGGGAACCCTTTGCTCACGATGTCTGGGGAGTGACATCGATAGGGTATCCCGAAGTTTCCGAACAGTTTCAGAATGATGCGGGAAAAACCACAATGCCTTTCAGGCAAATATGTGCCGAATTTCGGCGGTGGCGTGCCGAATGTGTCGCAAGCCAGACCGGGTGAATACGGTTTCCTTTTGATCGGAGATGCCGGTCTGGCATGGGGTAGGGTCAACCCCGCGTGACAGGACACGGAGCCCCTTTAAAGGCAGAGCCAGACCCCTCCCGGTACCGCTTCAGGGCGATGCATAAACAATGCATATTCCATGCATACGATTTTGCGGTATGCGCAAAGCGTATTGGCCCGGAATGCGGACCTTCCCGCCGCTCGCGGCAGGTGCTCGATCGCGCGGGTGCCTGTAACGGCCCCATCAAGAAGGGCGGGGAGCCGCCGTTTGCAAAGCCGGGCCGGCGGCGGACCGGGGGGTGGCGCAGAGCTGTCTTTTCGACGCAATTGACGGTGACGACATTGCCCAAACCCGCGGTGTGCCCCGGCATCGACAATGCGCCAGCCCGCCCGGACGGGCCGTCGCAGGCACGGCGCCTTCGGCTTGTTCCGTGCTATTGTTTCCCAGCACCGATGTCGTGACGGGTCGGAAGCACCCCTTGCCTTATTTCTTCTTCATCGCAGCGAGGAGCGCTTCGCCGAGGCCGCCGGTCTGCGAGGGTTTCGGCCCGCTCTTGCCGCCACCTTGGGGCGCACGGCCCGGCTTCGGCCCGCGCGGCGGCTGCTTGTCGGATCGTTGCGGCCGCCCGCTCTGGGCCGCGCCCGCATCCTTGCGCATGGACAGCCCGATGCGCTTGCGCGCCACATCGACCTCCACGACCCGGACGCGGACCACGTCGCCGGCCTTCACCACCTCGTGGGGGTCCTTCACGAAACGATCGGCCAGCTGGCTCACATGCACGAGCCCGTCCTGGTGCACACCGATATCGACGAAGGCGCCGAAGGCCGCGACATTGGTGACGGTGCCTTCGAGGCTCATGCCGGGCTTGAGATCCTTGATCTCCTCGATGCCGTCGGTGAAGGTCGCGGTCTTGAACTCGGGGCGCGGATCGCGGCCGGGTTTCTCGAGCTCCGCGAAGATGTCGGTGACGGTGGGCAGGCCGAACGTGTCGGTGACGAACTCCTGTGCGCGCAGACCCTTGAGCGCGCCGGATGCGCCCATGATCTCGCGGATGTCGCGCCCGCAGGCAGCGACGATCCTGCGCGCCACGTCATAGGCTTCCGGGTGGACAGACGAGGCGTCGAGCGGTTCCTTGCCATCGCGGATGCGCAGGAAGCCCGCGCATTGCTCGAAAGCCTTCGGGCCGAGGCCGGAGACCTTGAGCAGTGCCTTGCGCGACGGGAAGGCGCCGTTCTGGTCGCGGTGTGCCACGATCGACTGCGCAAGCGACGGCCCGAGGCCCGCGACCTGTGCGAGAAGCGGGGCGGAGGCCATGTTGAGATCGACGCCGACCGCGTTCACCGCATCCTCGACCACCGCATCGAGGGCCTGGGCCAGTCGGCGCTGGTCGACGTCGTGCTGATACTGACCGACGCCGATGGATTGGGGCGTGATCTTTACCAGTTCGGCCAGAGGGTCCTGCAACCGGCGCGCGATGGAGACCGCGCCGCGCAGGGACACGTCGAGATCGGGAAATTCCTGTGCTGCTAGTTCGGAGGCCGAGTAGACCGAGGCGCCCGCCTCCGAGACGACGATCTTGGTGGGGACGGGCTTGCCCTTGGGCAGCAGCTTGATCGTGTCGGCCACGAGGCGTTCGGTCTCGCGGCTGGCGGTGCCATTGCCGATGGCGATGAGCTCGATCCCGTGCCGGGCCACCATCTCGGCGATCTTGGCCTGTGCGCCGCGCACGTCCATCTTCGGCTGGAAGGGATAGAGCGTCGCGGTCTCCAGAAGCTTGCCGGTCCGGTCCACGACCGCCGCCTTCACACCCGTTCGGATGCCGGGGTCGAGGCCGAGTGTGGCTTTCGCGCCGGCGGGAGCCGCGAGCAGCAGATCCTTCAGGTTGCGGGAGAAGACGGTGATCGCGTCCTCATGGGCGCGCGCGCGCAGGTCGCCGTGCAGGTCGACGAAGAGCGAGGTGGAGAATTTCACCCGCCAGGCCCATTTCGCCACGGTGCGCAGCCAGACATCCCCCGGCGCATCGCTACGGGTCTGAAGCGTGGCGGCGATCATGGAGATGGCCCGCTCGGTGCCTTCGTCCGCGTCGGGCGCGATCTCCATGGTCACGACCTCCTCCTTCGCGGCGCGCAGGATGGCGAGCACGCGGTGGGAGGGGATGTCGGACCATTTCTCGCGGAAGTCGAAATAGTCCTGAAATTTCTCGCCCGCCTGTTCCTTGCCCTCGATGACGCGGGTGGAAACGAAGGCCTCGCGGTGCATGAACTCGCGCAGCCGGCCGATAAGATCGGCGTTCTCCGAGAGCTCTTCGGTGAGGATGTCGCGTGCGCCTCCGAGCGCGTCCTTCACCGTGGGCACGGCTTCGGTGAGATAGGCTTCCGCCAGTTTTTCCGGTGCGATGGTGCGGTCGGCCTGGATGGCACGCGCGAGCGGCTCGAGCCCGTTTTCCCGCGCGATCATCGCCTTGGTGCGGCGTTTGGGCTTGTAGGGGAGATAGATGTCCTCGAGCGTTGCCTTGGTGTCCGCGCCCGCGATGGCTTTCCTGAGGTCGTCGGTCAGCTTGCCCTGTTCGTCGATCGACTTGAGGATCGCCCCCCGCCGGGTTTCCAGCTCGCGCAGGTAGGCCAGCCGGTCTGCGAGGTTGCGCAGTTGGGTGTCGTCGAGCCCGCCGGTGACTTCCTTGCGGTAGCGCGCGACGAAGGGCACAGTCGCGCCCCCGTCGAGAAGCTCCACGGCCGCGGCGACCTGCTGGGGCGTGGCGGAAATTTCCTGGGCAATCGCGCGGTTGATGCGGGCCCCGGTCTGCGGATCTGCGGTTGTCGTCAAGGTTGTCTCTCCGTGTCGGAGGGACGTCTTACCCGGCGTGTTCCGTTCCGCCAAGAGGGAGATGGCGGAAGGCCCGAAGATCAGGACGTTTGCAGTTCGCGCGCCCCTGTCGAGAGGGCGAGACCGTCGACCACCGCCGTGAAGGCCTCGGACCGTCGCAATTCGGCATCGGGGCAGATGCCGCTCGCCTCCGTTGCGACCATGTGCATCAGGCTGGACCCGCCGACGAGGATGATCGACCCGATGTCGCGTGGCGCGGCACCTGCGAGGCGCAGGGTTTCTTCCATGGCCTCGCGCAGGCGGCGGCGAAACTCCTCGAGGGCGGTGTCCAGGGACTGGCGATCTATCGGGGCGGTGAGCTGCGGTTCGACACATCCCAGAGAGATCCGCGCCGGAGCGTCGCCGGAGTTTGCCTTGATCTTGCCCGCTTCCACCGCGAAGGCCAGTTCATGCCCAAGTTGCTCGTCGATCACCGTTGCGAGGCGCGCGATTTTCTCGGGCTTCACCGCGTGGCGCTGCATGTCCTTCACTGCGCGCCGGGTCTCGGGAGTGTAGACGAAGGGGATCTTCGCCCAGGACGAGAGATCGGCATAGATCGCGTTCGGCACCGGCAGGAGACCTTCGCCGAGCGAACGGCGCAGTTCGCCGCCCCGGCCCAGGAGCGGCATTGCGTGCGACATGGAAATCGCCTGGTCGAAATCCGTGCCGCCGAGCCGGATGCCGTGGCTTGCGCGGATCTCGATGCCGTCGGTTCCGGAGCGGAACACGCTGAAGTCCGAGGTGCCGCCGCCGATATCGACGATCAGGCCGGTTTCGCCCGTTTTTCCGAGGCCGTGGGAGGAGAGGGCCGCGGCTTCGGGTTCGAAGCGGAACCGGATGTCCTCGAAGCCCGCCGCCTCGTAGCAGGCGCGCAGATCCGCCTCCGCCCGGGCATCGCGCTCGGGATCGGCGGTATGGAAGTGCACCGGGCGACCGGAGAGCACGCTGGTGAACACTTCCCCCGTCTGTGCCTCCGCGCGGCGTTTGATTGCCTCGATGAAGGCTGTCACGATCCCTGCGAGTGTGCGGCGCTTGCCGCCGATGCGCCGTTCCTCATGGAAGAGCGATGTGCCCAGAACGCTCTTGAGCGCGCGCATGTAGCGGCCTTCCTCGCCGCCGATCAGCGCCTCCATCGCGGCCGTCCCGATGAGCATCTCGCGGCTCTCCGTCGGGAAGAACACGGCGGTGGGCAGGGTTTCCGCACCCGGTTCGATCGTCAGGCGGCGGGGGGTCGATCCGTCGAGGATGGCGGCGGCAGAATTCGACGTTCCGAAGTCTACCGCAAGAATGCGGGCGGCCATGGCGGCAGTCCTCTGTTTCTGGAATGGGCGCGGTGTCTAACCCAATCCCGAGGAGGCCGCAATGCGGAGAATAGTCCGGCAGCACACCTGTATGGGCGCGCTGCCGGGGTGGACCGAATATCAGTCGACCAGGTCGGCCTCGTCACCGGAGGTCCTTGCGAGTTGCATCCGGCGCTTCAGCAGCTTGCCCGAGACCATCGGGACGACGAAACCGACGATTGCGATCGTCCAGAGCAGGATGGTCAGCGGCGAGCCGAACAGGACCGTGTAATCCCCGTCCGAAATGTTGACCGCGCGGCGCATGTTCACCTCCATCTCGTTGCCGAGGAGGGTTCCGAGGATGATGGGCACGAGCGGCACGTCAAGCTTTCGCAGCACCCAGCCGCCGATCCCGAAGAGGATCATCACGACGAGATCGAAGGTCGAGCCGGAGATGCCGTAGATGCCGACGAAGGAGATCATCGCCACGATCGGCATCAGGATCCGCGGTGGGACCATCAGGACGCGGGTGAAGAGGCCCACCATCGGGATGTTGAGCAGGAGCAGCATGAAGTTGCCGATGAAGAGCGCCGCAATCAGGCCCCAGACCACGTCGGGGTTCTGGGTGAAGAGCAGCGGCCCCGGCGTGATGTTGAGCGCGAGCAAGACCGCAAGCAGAACGGCGGTGGTGCCCGACCCCGGCACGCCGAGCGCCAGCATCGGCACGAGGGCTCCGCCGGCCGCGGCATTGTTGCCGGTCTCGGGGGCCGCGACGCCGCGGGGATCGCCGGTGCCGAAGGTATTCTTCCGGTCTACCAGACGTTTTTCCATCGAGTAGGAGATGAAGGAGCCGAGCGAGGCGCCTGCGCCGGGCAGCACGCCCGCGATGAAGCCAAGGATTGAGGTCCGTCCCATGGTGGGGATGCAGGAGCGGATCATCGACCAGGGCGGAACGATCCGGCCGATCTCCATCTTCGGGCCTGTGGAGGCATCCTTGTCGGTGCCGCGGTGCTCGAGGAAGATGAAGACCTCGGACAGCGCAAAGAGCCCGACGATCGCCACGAGGAAGTCGATCCCGTCATAGAGATGCACCTCGCCGAAGGTGAAGCGGGGCACGCCGGTCTGGGTATCGACGCCGATCATGGCGAGGCCGAGGCCGAGGGCGGCGGCAAAGGCCGATTTCGCCTGATTGGTCGAGCTGATGCCGCCCAGCGTGGCAAATGCCAGGACGAAGAGGGCGAAATACTCCGCAGGTCCGAAGAGTAGTGCGACCTTCACGAGCTGCGGTGCAAGAAAGACGAGACCCCAGGTGGCAAAGAAGGCACCGACGAATGAGGCGAGGCCGGAAAGTGCCAAGGCCTGCCCAGCCTGTCCCTTCCTGGCCATCGGATAGCCGTCGAGGCAGGTCATCATTGCCGGCTCGTCGCCGGGGATGTTGAGCAGGATCGAGGAGATCCGGCCGCCATACATCGCGCCGTAGTAGACCGATGTGAGCAGGATCAGCGCCGGTGTCGGGCCGAGCCCCAGCGTGAATGCGAGGGGAATGAGGATGGCAACGCCGTTCGAGGGGCCAAGGCCGGGCAAGGCGCCCATGATGGTCCCCAGAAGGCAGCCCAGGAGAGCGAGGGCGAGGTTCTGAAAGGTCAGCGCGACCAAGAACCCGTCACCCAGTGATGAGAGTACGTCCATGGATCAGATTCCTAGAAACCGAGGGGGCCGCGCGCCAGCGAGAGGCCGAGGATCAACCGGAAGACGACAAAGATGCCGACAGATGTGCCGACCCCGACCAGGGCGGCTTCGAGCGGCCTGGAACCGAGGCGCCAGGCGAGATAGCCGGCGGCAAAGATCGTCGCGATCACGAAACCGAGCACCGGGAGGAGCTGCGCATAGGCGTAGAGCACGAGAACGGCAAAGCCGATCTCCGCCAGCCGACCTGCCTGGGGCCAGTCTGGTTCCGGGTCGGGTTTCAGAAGAAAGTAGATCGACGATATGCCCATGACGGTAGCGACGATGAGGGGAAAGACGGACGGGCCGACCACGTCGCTGATGAAGGCGACCTCGATCATCGTAGCCTGCACGCCGAAGAAGATGGCAAGGATCAGCCCGATCCCGCCAAATATGCGGTCGCTCATGGAGACCTCCAGCAATGGAATAGCGAAAAGGCTTCCGGCCAGTGGGGCCGGAAGCAGACACCGTCTTCAGTGAGGAGGCCTAGTTGATGAGGCCGATCTCGCGCGAGAGCGACTCGATCTGGGAGATCGACTCGTCCACATACTGCTGGAAGTCGGCGCCGGTGAGATCCAGCGGTGCAAGACCGTTGGTTTCCATGACCTGGCTCCATTCGTCGCTGGCGTAGAGTTCGCCGATCGTCGAGGTCCAGTAATCGTAGGCTTCGTCGGTCATGCCGCCCGGCGCGTAGAAGCCGCGCCAGTTGGCGCCTTCTGCATCGATGCCCTGTTCGATGGCGGTCGGGAAGTCCGCGAATTCGCCTTCCAGACGTTCGGGCGCCAGAACCGCGAGGACCTTGAGATCGCCTGAATCGACGAAGCCCTTGGCTTCCGAGAGATCGCCGCTGTAGGCCTGAAGCGACCCGGCAAGGAGCTGGGTGATGGCCTCTCCGCCGCCCGCGAAGGCGATGTATTTGACGTTCCGGACGTCTTCCACGCCGGCTTCATTCGCCACGATAAGAGCCTTGAGGTGGTCCCAGCCGCCCACGGCCGAGCCACCGCCAATCGCAATCGAACGCGGGTCTGCCTTGATCTGCTCCATCAGTTCGGGAAGCGTGTTGATCTCGCTGTCGGCACCGACACCGATCACGCCATAGTCGGCACCGAGTGCGCCGAGCCAGCGAACCTGGTCGGCGGTGTTGCCGGGATAGGCGTTCTGCGCGAGGCGGGTCGCGGTTGCGGTGGAGGCCGCCACGATGAGATCGTTGTCGTCACCGCGCTTGTTGACGACCTCTGCGAAGGCAACGCCGCCGCCGCCGCCTGCGAGGTTGGTCACCTGCATGGTGCCCGGGATGAGTCCCAGGTCCTGCGCGACCTTGCCGAACTGCCGGCAGGTAAAGTCCCAGCCGCCGCCGGGATTTGCCGGGGCGATGCACTCGGTCTGCTCCGGTTCGAAGGCCAGCGCCGGGCCGACCAGGATGGAGCTTGCGAGCAGGGCTGCGGAAACGCCGCCGCCGATGGTTTTGATTCCGAACATTCTTTTTTCCTCCCACATGGGTGTCTCAACCGGTGCCGCCCGTACTTTCGGGCTTGATGCACCGGAGTTCCCGTTGTTAACGGGCCAGACTGTCGTGAACCTGTCAACCTTTCCGTTTCCCGAATTGTCACCCTGTTGGTGTGGGCGTATTCTCGCATCAACAAGCAAGAAGTCTGTATGAAGGGGGAAAGGATGCGCATCCTGCTGCTCGAGGATGCCACGGATGTCGCCGAGGCCATCGTTGCCGCGTTCGCCCGGCGGGGGGATGCTGTCGACCATGCAGCGACGCTGGCGGATGCGCTCGATTGCATCGCCGTGCAGGACTACGACATCGCCATCCTCGATATCGGCCTGCCTGACGGTTCGGGCCGGGATGCGCTGGCCGCCCTGCGTTCGGCCCGAAAACCCACCAGCGTCCTGATGCTGACCGCCAGCGGCGGCATCGACGAGCGCATTTCGGCGCTCGATCGGGGTGCGGACGACTACCTTGTCAAACCCTTCGATCTTCGCGAACTGGAGGCACGCGTTCGGGCCCTCATGCGGCGGTCGACCCCGGATCGCGGTGGAAGGATCGAGTTCCAGGATCTCGTGTTCGACCCGGCCGGGTGCACACTCGAGATCGGCGGCGAGCCGGTCTCGCTGACCCGCCGGGAGTTCAGCCTGCTCGAGATCATGCTGTCGAACCGGGGCAGGGTCATCGCGAAGGAGCAGATCCTCGAACGCATGTATTCCTTCGAAGATGAACAGGTCGGGGTGAACACGGTCGAGCTCTACGTTGCACGCCTGCGCCGGAAACTCGAACCCAGCCGAGTGGCGATACGGACGCTGCGCGGGCTTGGCTATCAGCTTGTCGCAGATGCCTGAATTCGCCGGGCCGATGCGTGGGGGGTCGCTTGCGCGCCGTCTCGGCCTCGCCTTTGCGGTCATCATCGCGCTCGGCGGCGGAGGGGTGGCTATTGCCGCCTTTTCCTTTGGCCGCAATGCGGCGCAACAATCCTATGACCGGCTTCTGGTCGGTGCCGCGAACCAGATTGCAGGTTCCGTCACGCTGCAGGGTGGCGAGGTGGTCATAGATTTGCCGGTGTCCGCGTTCGAGCTGCTCGCCCTCGCGCCCGACGACCGCGTGGTCTATGCGGTCTATGACGCCATGGGCCGGCTGATCACCGGCTATGAAGAGCTGGTGCCGCCCGAGGGGGATGTCCGGTTCTTCCGGACGGAGTTTGCGCGGGAACCGATCCGCGCGGTGCGTGTCAGCCGCCCCTTCGCCGAACGGACCTATTCCGGCCGGATCGATGTGCTCGTGGGGCAGACACTTCAAGCGCGCAAGGATCTTGCAGCGCAGATCACCCGGAACGCGCTGGTCACCGCGGCGCTCATCACCCTCGTGATGGCGGGACTGGCCGCGCTTGCCGTCTTCTCCGCGCTGGCACCGATCCGCCGGATCGAACGCGCCCTGCGCCTGCGCTCGCCCCAGGACATGACCCCGATCGATGTCGCGACGCCGCGCGAGGTCTCCAGCCTGGTCGAGGCGCTGAACCGGTTCATGGCCCGGCTGGACCGGCAGTTCGAGATCATGCGCAACCTGATTGCCGATGCCTCTCATCAGCTGCGCACACCGATTGCCGCGATGCGGGCGCAGGCAGAGCTGGCCGCCGAGGAAGAGGACCCGGCGAGGCTGCGCCAGATCCTCGAGCGGGTTCATGCCCGGTCGGTCAATCTTGGCCGGCTGACCGATCAGCTTCTGAAACATGCCCTGATCATTCACCGGGCCGATGCGGTCGCGCTCGAGCGGCTCGACCTGCGCAAGGTGGCCATCGCGGCAATGGAGGAGGTCGAGCATGCCCATTTTGGACGGGAGCGTCCGGTGGAGCTGGAACTGGCTGAAGATCCGGTCTGGTGCGATGGCGACCGGCTTTCGCTGGTCGAAGCGGTGAAGAACCTGGCGGCAAACGCTCTCAATCACGGGCAGGAGCCCGTGTTCCTGTCCGTCTCGGTCCGTGAGGGCGTGGCATCCATCGCGGTTCGGGATGCGGGACCGGGACTTCCGCAAGAGTACTGGACCGATGCGGGAACCCGCTTTGCACGCAGGAGCGGTGCATCCGCAGACAGCGCCGGGCTCGGGCTGGCCATCGTCGCCTCGGTCGCCGCCGCGCAGGGCGGCAGGCTCGAATTCCGCAACCTTTCTCCTTCGGGTTTCGAAGCCTCGATCAGGCTTCCGTTGCGCGAGAAGGGACCGCAATGACATCGTTGAAGTTTGCGCCCATGCTTGCCGTCTGGCTTGCCCAAGCGGCCTTCGCCCAGCCGGGGCCCGAGCACGTCCGGCGGTTCGGTTGGCAGGAAGCGGCACTGGAGGTCACGGTCCGGGGAACCACCGATCTCGATCTCTTTGCCGGTGTGCTCGAGGCCTTCGTGGCCGACAGTCCCGACATAGCGGTTGTCTACGAGCAATGGGGATCCAACGATCTCGATGCCCTGACCCGGCAGGATTGCAGGAAGAGGATTTCGAGCGCCGATCTGGTGATCAGCTCTGCGGTGGACCTGCAAGTCAAGCTCGTCAATGACGGTTGCGCGCGCGCGCATGTCTCCGGTCTCACGGCATCGCTGCCGGACAATCTCAACTGGCGAAACGAGGTCTTCGGCATCACCCGCGAACCGGCGGTCATTGTCTACAATCGTGATCTCGTGCCGGCATCGGAAGCGCCCCGAACGCGCTTCGACCTGATCGACCTGCTGCGCTCGCCAGAAAGCCGTTTCGCCGGCAAGGTCGCGACATACGATATCGAAGCCTCGGGGTTGGGGTATCTCTTCGCCTTTCTCGATGCACAGCAGGCCACCACGTTTGGCAGCCTGATCGAGGCCTTCGCGCGGTCCGGGGCAGTTTCGACCTGCTGCTCGGCGGAGATCATAGACGGGGTCGCGAGCGGGGAGTATCTGCTCGCCTACAACGTGCTGGGATCCTACGCACTTGCACGGGCGCGGGAGGCCGACAATCTCATCGTGGTTGCACCGCAGGACTACACGCTCGTTCTGGCGCGGGGGGCGTTGATCCCGAAATATTCCCGCGACCCCGTTTCCGCCGGTCTTCTGCTGGATTTCCTGCTCTCCGACACAGGGCAGCGGGTTCTGGCCGCCGATGAGCTCTTCGTGGATGTCACGACATCGGATGGAAGCTGGCTCGATCCGGCCGCGGAAAGCGAGGCCGTCCTGCGGCCCGTTGCGCTGTCACCGGTCCTGCTTGTCGGTCTCGACAGGCAAAAGCGTGAGGGGTTCCTCGCGCTCTGGCGGGACACCTTCGCGCAGTCGCGCAGGGCAGGACCGTTTCGCGAGCCGTGACCCCCCGGCATCAGAGCCGCAGGCCGTCCTGGCCGAAGTGGAAGGCCTTTTGCGGGTGGAAGCCGAAGCGCACGTCCTCACCCTCGCGGATGGGGTGCTGTCCGAAGAGACGGGCGGTGATCTGGTGTTCCTGCACCTGCGCGATCACGTTGGTGTCCCCGCCCAGGTGCTCCACATGGTTCACCCGCGCGGCAATTGGCCCATCGCCGGAGATGAACAGGTCTTCGGGTCGGATTCCCATCGTGTCACCGGCTGCATCGTGAACGAGTGACGCGGGGAAGAAGTTCATCGAAGGCGAGCCGAGAAACCCCGCAACGAACTGGTTGGCGGGGTTGTTGTAAAGCTCCATCGGGCTGCCGATCTGCTCGACTCGGCCATCGCGCAGGACGACGATCCTGTCGGCCAGTGTCATGGCCTCGGTCTGGTCATGGGTGACATAGATCATCGAGGCGCCAAGCTGGCGGTGGAGGTTCGCGATCTCGATCCTCGTATTCATGCGCAACGCGGCATCGAGATTCGAGAGCGGCTCGTCGAAGAGGAAGAGCTTGGGCTTCCGCACGATGGCGCGTCCGATGGCGACCCGCTGGCGCTGGCCCCCGGAGAGCTCCGACGGGTAGCGGTCGAGATAGGGTTCGAGGTTCAGCATCCGGCTGGCGGTGGCGATGCGCTCGGCGATCACCTCCTTCGATTTCCGTTCCTGTTTCAGTGCGAGGGACATGTTGCCGCGCACGTTGAGATGGGGGTAGAGCGCGTAGCTCTGGAACACCATGGCGATCCCGCGCCGCGACGGAGGCGTGAGATTGACGACCTCACCGCCGATGCGGACCTCGCCCGAACTGGCGTCTTCGAGTCCCGCGATCACCCGCAGCAGCGTCGATTTCCCGCAGCCCGAGGGGCCGACGAAAACCACGAACTGACCTTCCTCCACATCGAGGTTGATGTCCTTGAGGACATGGGTGTCACCGAAGGACTTGTTCACGTCGGTCAGCGCGAGGGCGGTCATGATGCAAAATCCTTCAGGTCTACGGCTCTGCCCGTCCTTATGCTCTCGTCCGCGGCCAGGCAGATGGCGAGCGACTGGACGGCATCGCTCATGTGGCGCGAGAGATCGATATCCTCGGCGATGGCGCGCAGCATGTAGGCCTGTTCGGCGTCGCAGAGCGCCTGGTGGCCTGGTTCCTCGGGCATCTCGATCAGGCGATCACCGTCGGGGGTGTGGACGAGGATCGCGCCCACCCTCGTATGACCGTCGATATCGGAAGACGCACCCTTGTCGGCCTCCGTGATCGAGACCGCACCATTGGGGCTGACCACATCCTTCACGAAGAACGCGGTCTCGGACATCATCGGTCCCCAGCCGGCCTCGTACCAGCCGACCGAGCCATCGGCGAAGAGGGTCTGGAACTGGCCGTAGTTGTACATGCCCTCGGGGATCTCGTCGGTGAGGCGCAGCCCGATGCCGTGAACGCGGACGGGTGCGGCGTCGGTGATCTGGCACATCACGTCCACATAGTGAACACCGCAATCGACGATGGGGCTGGTGGTGGCCATCAGGGCCTTGTGGGTTTCCCATTCGGCGCCCGAGGACTGCTGGTTGAGATTGAGGCGGAAGACAAAGGGTCCGCCGAGCGCGCGGGCTTCTCCGATCAGCCGCACCCAGCTCGGGTGGTGGCGCAGGATGTAGCCAACCATCAGCTTGCGGCCGGTTTCCTGGGCCTTGGCCACGACGCGGCGTGCATCCGCCACATTGGTCGCGAGCGGCTTTTCCACGAAGACATGCGCGCCAGCCTCCATCGCCATGCAGGCATAGTCCGCGTGGCTGTCGGAATAGGTGGCGATGACGACGAGATCGGGGGAGGTTGCCAGACCCTCCTCGAAGCTCGTGAAGCGGGGATAGGTGGCAAGCTCTTCGGGCAGATCCACGGGCGAGCGATTGACGAGGCCAACGATCTCCGCGCCGGGATGGGTGTGATGGGCCAGCGCGTGGCTCTTGCCCATGTTGCCCAGACCCGCGATTAGAACCCGCATCATTTTACGGCTCCCGAGGTGATGCCGCGAATGAGTTGGCGGGAGAAGATCACGTAGAGCACCAGCACTGGCAGGATCGCCATGGAGAGCGCGGAGAGGACGGCGTTCCAGTCGGTGACGAACTGACCGATGAAAACCTGGCTGCCGAGCGTGAGGGTCTTGGTTTCCTCTGAGGGTGCCAGGATCAGCGGGAACCAGAGGTCGTTCCAGATCGGAATCATGTTGAACACCGCGACCGTGGCCATCGCGGGGCGCACCAGCGGCAGGACAAGCCGGAAGAAGATGGTGTATTCCGAAAGGCCATCAATGCGCCCTGCATTCTTCAGGTCATCCGAGACCTGGCGCATGAACTCGCTGAGGATGAAGACCGCGAGCGGCAGGCCTTGTGCCGTGTAGACAAGGATCAGCGCCCAGAGCGTGTTCACCAGGCCGGTTGCCACCATCATCTCGAGGATGGCGACGGTGCCGATGCGGATCGGGATCATGATCCCCAGCGCGAGATAAAGCCCCATGAGCATGTTGCCCCGGAACCGGTATTCGCTGAGCGCATAGGCTGCCATCGCCCCGAAGAGCAGGATGAAGAAGAGCGAGGCAACGGTGACGATCATCGAGTTCTGGAAGTAGAGGAAGAAATCTCCCTGCTTCATCACGGTCTGGTAGCCGATCATCGAGAAGCTCTCGGCATCGGGCAGGGCCAGGGGCTCGCGAAAGATCGCGCGGCGCTCCTTGAAGCTGTTGATCAGGATGATGAAGACCGGGAAGAGTGCGATCAGCGTGTAGAGGATCAGCGCACCGTGCATGGCGGCCGTGTTAAGCGGGTTGCTGCGGGCCTTGTTCATCGCGATCCCCCTAGAGCTGATAGCGGCGCATCCGCGTCTGGATGCCGAAAAGGTAGATGCAGACGCCCACGAGGATGATCGCGAACATCGCACCGGCGATGGCAGACCCCATGTGCGGATCGCCGAGTTGGAGCTGGAACCCGAAGAAGGTGCGATACATGAACGTGCCGAGGATGTCGGTGGAGAAATCCGGTCCCGCCAAGGCGCCCTGGGCGGCATAGATCAGGTCGAAGGCATTGAAGTTGCCCACGAAGGTCAGGATCGAGATGATCCCGATGGAGGGCAGGATCAGGGGCAGCTTGATCTTCCAGAAGGCCGACATGCCGGTGATGCCGTCGATCTCTCCGGCCTCGAGGATCTCTTCGGGGATCGAGAGGAGCGCGGCGTAGATCAGCATCATCGGGATGCCGACGAACTGCCAGACCGAGATCAGCGCCAGTGTGGTTAGCGCATATTCTTCGCGGCCCAGCCAGGGGGCGAACAGGACCTTGAGGCCGACCGCATCCAGCATCGTAGGCGCGATGCCCCAGATCGGCGAAAGGATGAGCTTCCACGCGAAGCCCACGATGACGAAGCTCAGGATCGTGGGGATGAAGATCGCCGAGCGGTAGAGGGCGGCAAAGCGCAGGCGCGGGTGGCTCAGAAGAGCGGCCAGCGCGATGCCGATCGGGTTCTGGACGAGCATGTGGATCAGGAAGAACCAGAAGTTGTTCCCGAGCGCGTTCCAGAACTGGTCGGCCCAGATCGGGTCGAAGAAGAGGGTTTGGAAGTTCTCGAGGCCCACGAACACGCGCTCCTGTTCGACCTTGCTGTAGAGCGCGAGCCGAAGCGTGTTGAAGAGCGGGAAGATCATCACCGCCGTGTAGACGATGACAGCCGGCGCCAGAAACACGAGGATGTGCCAGCGTATTCGTGGGCGATTCATTGAGACCTCCGGATCAGGTTGCGCCCGTCAGGTCACTGCTGCGGTTCATACCAGCTTGCGAGGCCGTCCTGGAGCTTCTGGCCGAGTTCCTCGGGGGTCGATGTGCCCTTGATCGCGGCTGCGGATGCGCCCCAGGTCTCGTTCTCGAGATTGGGGGTGCCGCGCGACAGGATCTGGTAGGTCGAGCGGATCGTGGAGTCGCACTCCTCGCGCCAGCTGGCGAATTCCTGGGCCAGAGGGTCCTCGAGCGCGACGGGCGTGTCCGAGAGGGGGAAGAAGCCCGGCAGGGCGTTGCCGAAGATCTCGGCGAATTCCGGGCTTGCCACCCAGGCGAGGAACGTGCGTGCGGCTTCGGGGTGCTCGGTGGCTGCGTTCATCCCGATCCCGATATCGGTATGATCGGAGATGTAGCAGGTGTCGCCTGCCTCCTTGACCGGCGGCTTGAAGGCGCCCATCTCGAAATAGGCTTGGGTGTTGAAGCCCGCGATTTCCCAGGAACCGGCCGGATAGATCGCCGCACGCCCGAGCGTGAAGAGGTTCTGACTGTCGGGATAGGTCTGCGCCTCGTAGCCATCACCCAGATAGGCGCTCCAGCGGTTCAGCGTGGCATAGGGCTCGACCCAGGCCGGATCGGTCAGCTTCTGTTCCCCGGCGATCAGCGCCTGGCGACCTTCCTCGCCCTTCCAGTAGTTCGGACCAATGTTGTTGTAGCCCATGGTGGCGGCTTCCCACTGGTCGTTGGTGCCCATCGCCATCGGGATGTAGGTGCCGTCTTCCTTGATCGCGTCGAGAACCGCGAAGAACTCGTCTTCGGTTTCGGGAACTTCCAGTCCGAGCTCTTCGAAGGCTTCCTTGTTGTAGATGAAGCCGTGGATGACGCTGGCCATGGGAACGCAGAAGGTCGCGGAGCCGTCATCGGTCTGCCAGGCCGATTTTGCCACGTCGGAGAAGTTCGACATGGCATCCAGATCGCTGAGGTCGGTCAGGTGGCCGGCCTCGAAGAGCGCGAGCGAGGCATCGAAGGGCCGGCACGTGATGAGATCTCCGGCCGAACCTGCATCAAGCTTGGAATTGAGAACGGCATTGTATTCCGCCGGTGCGCTGGGCGTGAACTGCAGCTTGATGTCCGGATACTGGGCCTCGAAGGCGGGGATGATCTCGTCCTGCCAGAGCGTCAGGTCATCGTTGCGCCAGCTCTCGATGGTGAGCGTCACGTCCTGGGCCTGGGCGCCGACGGCCGAGAGAGCGGAAGTTACAAGGGCGAGTTTGAGTATTCTGCTTTTCATCTTTGGTCTCCCGGTTGATGTCTGAGTGCCGGCTTCAAGTCAGCCGTGCGAGAGCTGCTCTAAGGTGTCCGCCCGTCTCGTCGAGAAGATCCTGGGCGCTGGGCAGGGAAAGCCCGCCGGCGGCGATGAGGACGGCAGTCTTGACGCGACCGCCGGCCGCTTGCAGCGCCGACCTTGCGGCATCCTCCCCGCAACCTGAAATTTTCGCAACGATTCCGGCAGCTCGCGCGCGAAGCTTGATGTTGTCTGCCCGAAGATTGACCATCATTCCGTCATGGACATGGCCGAGGTCGATTGCCATCAGTGTCGACAGGACATTGAGCGCAATCTTCTGGGCCGTGCCCGCGCCCATGCGGGTCGAGCCGGAAATCAGCTCGGGGGGCGTCTCTAGCAGGATCGGGTGGTGCGCCAGTTCGATCAGCGCCGAGCCCGGATTGTTGGCGATCCCGACAATCGTCGCGCCTTGCTGCCGGGCGAACTTGGCGCCGGCAATCGTGTAAGGGGTCGTTCCGCTGGCCGAGACGGCGATGATCGTGTCGCGCGGCGTGATGTCTGTCAGTTCTTCTTCGAGCCCGTGGACCGCATCCTCGGTGTTACCGGGCATCTCGACGCCGGTGGGCAGGCCGCCTGCCATGTGGATGCGCAACTGGCTTGCCGAAATGGAGAATGTCCCGCCGAGTTCCTGCGCGTCGGCCGCAGCCATCAGGCCGGAAGAGCCGGCGGCGAGATAGTGCAGCACGCCCCCGGTGCGGATCGTGTTGGCCATGGCGGATGCTGCGGCGGGTAGGTGGTCCAGAGCGCCACGGAGAGAGGTGGCGGCCGCGATCTGGCCTTCGGCAAGGATCTCGGCGCTTTCGCGCAGGGGTCGCGCGTCCAGTCCACTTGCTTTCTGGTGTCGAGCTTCTGTCGTGACGCTGATCAATCGAATCTCCCCTCGGTGAAGTCACGATACCTTTACAATACCTTTTGTCTACCATTTTTTACGGAGGTCACTTGAAAGCAGGATTGGTTGCTTAATATCAGTCCATTAACCCGAGATCTGCGCTCACATGGCGGGTTTTGGTTGTGGAAAGGGCTGTTAATGCCGCTATAGGTATTATAAAGGTATTTTCATGAGCGATTCGGGCAAACCAATGGTGATCGGGATTGATGGAGGCGGAACCCGTTGCCGCCTCGCGCTCGATTGTGGCCCTTCGGTTGCGGTCGTCGAGGCGGGGCCGGCGAATGTTTCGAGCAATTTCGACGCGACGGTTCGTGAGATTCTGAACGGGCTGGACGCGTTGGCCGGCAAGACCGGTATGGCGTTCGACGCACTGACGAATGTTCCCGCTTTCATCGGGCTCGCCGGTATGACATCGGCAGAGATCGCGGACCAATTGCGCATGGCGCTTCCGCTTGCGCGTGTGCGGATCGAGGATGACCGCCCGGCTGCCGTGCGGGGCGTTCTGGGGGCGCGTGACGGTGCTCTGGCACATTGCGGAACGGGCACGTTCTTCGCCGCCCAGGTCGGGGGGCAAATGCGCGTCATCGGTGGCTGGGGGCCTGTATTGGCCGATGAGGCCTCGGCACAGTGGGTCGGGCGCAGGGCGCTTCGCGTCGCGCTCGATCAGGCCGATGGGCTTTTTGCGCCCTCCGGGTTGTCGGCGCGGCTTCTTTCCGAATACGGCGGCACGGGCGGAATCGTCGCGTTTGCAGGACGGGCCACGCCAGCGGAGTTCGGCGCTCTGGCTCCCCTGGTGACGCAAGGCGCCGATAGCGGCGATGCGCTGGCAATGCGCATCATGGAGGAGGGTGCCGCCAGGATCGCGCACACCCTGCCGCAGATCGGCTGGACGCCCGGTCTCCCGTTATGCCTGACCGGCGGGATCGGGCCGCATTTTGCCCGGTTCCTGCCCATGGACATGCAGGCCGGCCTGGCGGAGCCGAAAGGCCAGCCGCTCGATGGTGCGCTCGCACTTGCGCGCGACCTTGCCAGGGAGATTTCCGATGGACGCCACTGACTTCCTGCGGCCGGAGGGATGGCTCGGGCAGGCCGGCGGGCCGCGCTACGTCCAGCTCCGCCGGCGGCTTGAGGAGGGGATCTCGTCCGGGCTTCTGCCTGCCAATTCCTCGTTGCCGCCCGAGCGGGAGATCGCCGAGATCACCGAGCTTTCGCGGGTCACGGTCCGCAAGGCGATCCACGAACTGGTGCGTGACGGGCTCATCGAGCAGCGGCAGGGGTCTGGTTCCTTCGTGCGCGAGCCGCTGACACGGGTCGAGCAATCGCTATCGCACCTGACCTCCTTCACGGAAGACATGGAGCGCCGGGGGGTGGAGACCACATCCCGCTGGCTTGAACGTGGAGTCTTCATGCCCGCACCGGATGAAGTGCAGGCGCTTGGCCTCAAGGATGGCGAGCAGGTCGCGCGGATTTACCGGCTGCGCGAGGCGAACGGGCGGCCGATGGCGCTTGAACGGGCGGCGCTTCCGCTCAGCATCCTGCCGAACCCAATCGAGGTCACCGTTTCGCTTTATGACGTGCTAGACAAGCTCGGCAAACGGCCCGTGCGTGCAGTGCAGAAGATCTCCGCGATCAATCTCGAATCCCGCGAGGCAGACCTTCTCGGCGTGGCCGAAGGTGCCGCGGGTCTCCGCATCGAGCGGACCTCCTTCCTTGCGGACGGTCGCGTGGCAGAACTCACGCGCTCCCTCTACCGCGGCGACGGCTATGATTTCGTGGCCGAGTTGCGACTCTAGATGACGAAAGGCCAGTGCACAGACATGCCAAGTGAACAGACGCTGATGCGTCGGGAGATCCTCGAGATCCCGGAAGCGGTCGATCGCCTGCTGACCAATGGGGCCGAGGCCATTGCCACGGCGGCCGGGGCCGCGCGGGAGCTTGACCCGCGTTTCCTCATCTCGGTCGCGCGGGGCTCTTCGGATCATGCCTGCAGCTATCTCAAATATGCGAGCGAGCTCATTCTTCGTCGGCCCATGGCATCCATCGGTCCATCGGTTGCCTCGATCTATGGCGTCGATCTCATGGCGAAGGACGCGCTCTGCATCGCGATCTCGCAGTCGGGGCAGAGCCCAGATATCGCGCGCATGACCGAAGGCCTGGCCGCGGCGGGTGCCATGACAGTCGCCATCACCAACAACCCGGACTCGCGGCTCGGCAATGTCGCCGCTGCCACGCTGCCGATCCATGCCGGGCCCGAATTGAGCGTTGCGGCGACAAAGACCTTTGTCACGTCGCTCGTCGCCGGTCTCTGGCTCGTTGCCGAGATCAAGGGAGAGGCGGAACTTCTCTCCGCGATCCGCGCGCTGCCGGCCCAGCTGGAGGCGGCGACGCGCTGCGACTGGTCGGGTGCGGCAGAGGCCATTTCGGGTCGTTCGCTCTTCACCCTGGGTCGCGGCCCGTCCTGGGCGATCTCGAACGAGGCCGCTCTGAAGTTCAAGGAAACCTGCCTCATTCACGCCGAGAGCTATTCCTCGGCCGAGGTGCACCATGGGCCCATGTCGATCGTTGAGGAGGGTTTTCCGGTCATCGCCTTTGCCGCCGGGGACGCAGCGGAGGAGAGCATTGCGGCGACGGCGGACGAACTCTCGGCCAAGGGTGCGCGCGTCTTTGCCACGACCGGGCGTGTCCGGCGCGCGACGGAACTGCCTCATGTGCGCACGGACCACTGGCTCACGGATCCGATTGCCATGGTGGTCTCCTTCTACGGGATGGTCGAGACGGTGGCGCTTCATCGCGGCATCGACCCGGACAAGCCACGCCACCTCAACAAGGTCACGGAAACGCTATGAGCGGCAAGGTCGTCACCTTTCGCAACGGGCGCGTTTTCGACGGTGAGAGGCTCCACGACGGCCATGTGGCGCGGTTCGAAGACGGGCAGCTTGCGGCCCTGATCCCGGAGGCCGATGCCCCCTATACGGAAGATGCCGTCGATCTCGGGGGAGATATCCTGAGCGCGGGTTACGTCGACTTGCAGGTCAATGGGGGCGGCGGGGTGATGTTGAACGACGATCCCTCCGTCGAAACCCTGAAACGGATGGTCGATGCCCATCGGAACCTCGGCGTAGCTGCGATCCTGCCGACCTTGATCACCGATACGCGCGAGGTAACCGCTGCCGCGATTGCCGCGGCGATCGAGGCGACGCAAAGGGGGCTCGCGGGGGTCGCAGGGCTCCACCTCGAGGGCCCACATCTTTCGCTGGCCCGCAAGGGCGCGCATGATCCCGCGCTTATCCGGCCGATGGAGCCGGAGGATTTCGACAATCTTCTTGCGGCGGCCCGGGCATTGCCTGCGCTGATGGTCACGGTGGCACCCGAGAGTGTGTCCGAGGCGCAGGTGGCGGCGTTGTCTCGGGCCGGGGTGATCGTCTCGATCGGGCACACGAACGCGGATTTCGAGACTTGCCAGCGCTATGCAGCGGCTGGCGCGCGGGTTGCGACGCATCTGTTCAATGCCATGAGCCAGCTCGGAAGCCGGGAGCCGGGTCTTGTTGGTGCCGCGCTTGCCAATGGGGCGCTCTCGGCCGGCTTGATCGCGGATGCCATCCACGTGCATCCGGCGACGATGCGCGCGGCATGGGCGTCGAAGGCTGGTCCGGGACGGATCTTCCTGGTCAGTGATGCCATGGCGGTGGCGGGATCGGACCTGTCCGAATTTCGACTCGGGGGGCGGATGATACGGCGAAATGCGGGCCGGTTGACGCTGGAGGACGGGACGTTGGCGGGGGCGGATCTCGATCTTACGACGGCGGTCCGCAATCTGGTCGGACTCGTGGGCGTCGGGCTGGAGGACGCCTTGAGGGCCGCGATTACCGTTCCGGCCGCGCTGATCCGGCGAAAAACCGTTGCGGGACAGGTGCTTGGGGACATGATCCGCATTGCGCCCGATCTGAGCGCGTGCCGCCCGGCGATCTAAAGATCCGGCGCCAGAACGCGGAAAATCGCGTCGGGTTTCGGTATGGAAACCGTATGGAAACCGTATGGAATCCATACATACCCTGCTCAAGACACTGTTAACTCTCGGCGCAATCCAAGCTTTGTGTGGACTCAGCTTGATAGCGCTTCGGAAACATCGGCTTAGGTGCCATAACGCTTCGAGCAGTCATCTCTGACAAGTGGCGCGCCCTGGGGCAAAGCCATTACCGGAGAGCCTTCAAAGGGCACCGTGGTCTGCTGATGAAGCAGCCGCCCGAGAAGTGCAACCCGCGCTATCATGCCTCTTCGCCGAAGCGACAAGCCCCCTTGCCGGGGGCCTCCGGCTGAGGTGTGTCGATCACCTTCACGGAGTTCATTCAGCGGGCCATCAAGTATCACCCGCAGGCTGCGAGCCGAGAATGGGACGCGGACTTCCGCACGTTTATACCGGGAGTTTCCACTGCGTGAACCAGATTGAGACCCGCGTGCCGTGCAGCCGGGTTAATCGGTCACAAACAAAATCGGGCGAATGCTGCCTCCAATGAAACATTTGCTCCGCCGTTCACTAGGAAATCCGACGCAAGTTGCCTTGCTGGCGATCGCAGTCGTCATAGCCACGAGCCACCTGGGTTTCTTGCCTGGCTGGAGCCATGCGAAGGACCGATGCGAGCAGGCAGCGGAAGCCGCCGAAAGCGCGCTCCCGCTTCCGTATATGCCAAACAAATCCTCTGACCCGGTGTTCCTGTGGGTGAGCGGAACGCGCTACGCCATTCCCGGCAACTACTTTCGCTATCCGCCAATCGGCTGCGACACGGAAGAAAGCGGCTTCCTGCTTCGTGTGCTGCTCCCGACCTTCGAAGGCTGGACGCGGGAGAACCGCGAACAGATGGAGCGGCGCGATGGCGGTCCGCAGATGACCATGAATGTTTTGCTTAATGCCACCCCATCGGGTCGGGAGCCAGATGCAGACTTGCTCCGGGCGTTCCGTGCCTATGCGCGTGGAGCAGACCCATTTGGAGACTATCCAGTCGAAAATGGCTTCTTCCGTACCACCAACGACCGCGGCGACGACATCTTCTTCAAGCGCGAGGGCACCGCTGTCTCGCTACTCATCGATTGCGATCCGCAGCGACCGCCACCCCGCAACCCACAATGCGCACAGTCCAGCTGGTATCGCGACTCAAAGCTGAAAGTCACCTACGCGCGCATCCACCTCTCTAGATCAGAAGAGATACAGAAAGGAACTGAGGCGATGCTCGATGCCTTTGTGGAAAGAGCCAATTAGGACAGTGCTTCGACACCTGATCCCATGGGTGGAGAGGGAGCAGAAGATTACTCGTTTCACGGGATCAATCCTCAAGTCAGATTGCGTGAAACGCGTCCTTGTCCGCATTGTTTCGCCGACGGGGCCGTCCGGAACGGGAGGGATGCGCGAGGTGTTCCGCACTGGCAACCCGGAAGCTGTCCAGCCGGGTTAATCGGTCACAAACAAAATCGGGCGAATGCTGCCTCCAATGAAACATTTGCTCCGCCGTTCAGTAGGAAATCCGACGCAAGTTGCCTTGCTGGCGATCGCAGTCGTGATGGTCATGAGCCACCTGGGTTTCTTGCCTGGCTGGAGCCATCCGAATGACCGATGCGAGCAGGCAGCGGAAGCCGCCGAAAGCGCGCTCCCGCTTCCGTATATGCCGAACAAATCCTTTGACCCGGTGTTTCTTCGGGTGAGCGGAACGCGCTACGCCATTCCCGGCAACTACTTCCGCTATCCGCCAATCGGCTGCGACACGGAAGAAGGCGGCTTCCTGCTGCGTGTGCTGCTCCCGACCTTCGAAGGTTGGACGCGGGAGAACCGCGAACAGATGGAGGGGCGCGATGGCGGTCCGCAGATGACCATGAATGTTCTGCTTAATGCCACTCGACCGGGCCTGGAACCAGACGCTGATTTGCTCCACGCGTTCGGCGTCTACGCAAAAGGGGCGGACCCATTCGGACACTATCCTGTCGAAAACGGCTTCTTCCGCACCAATAGCGACCGCGGTAGTGATATCTTCTTCAAGCGCGAGGGCAGCGTTGTCTCGCTACTCATCGATTGCTCGCCAAAGCAACCGCCCTTCCGCAATCCACAATGCGCACAGTTCAGCTGGTATCGCGACTCAACGCTGAAAATCACCTACGCGCGCATCCATCTCTCCAAATCCGAAGAGATACAAAGGGGCGCCGAGGCGATGCTTGATGCCTTTGTGGAACGAGCAAAATAAGGCAGCATGGCGAGACCTGACTCAAAGGGCCGTAAGTGGGAGCGAAAGATTGCGCCTCTCACGGATCAATACTCAAGTCAGGTTGCGCGAACGGAAGGATGATACTGGTGTCGATCTCGATGCGGGTCGCCCGCTCGATGATCGTGGCGCCTGCGGCGCGAAGGACCTTACGATGAAAATCTCCGGCCGAGGTCAAGCTCCTGCTTTTCGTCCTAATCGGCTTCGGCAGATCTCTCGACTGTCTCGCGCAGGGCGCGGGCGAATACGTCCGGGTCCAGCCCGTATTCGCGGGCGGCATCGGCGATGTCATGGAATGGCGCGAAGGGACAGGCCGGGCATTGCATTCCCCTCTGCATGAACGCGGGTACCGTTTCGGGCCAGCGGTGGTAGAGCTCTGCAAGTGGCGTGTGCCGAGAAATGGGCGGTGTGGTCATCGGCCGTCTCCCGAAGGTCCGGCGTCAAGTTTGCCGCATATTTCCATCCGCACTTTGCGATATCGCAACGTTAGACTCTTCCCGTCCCCTTAGGTTCAACCGCGAGCCGAAATAGTTGCGGCGACTGATGTCGACTCACGGGGGAGGAGCAGTATGCATGGGACCAAAAGAGGTCAGGGCGGGGACGACATGCATACCGATGAGGAGCTGGACTCGCTGGACGAGTTGCTCGCGGAGGACGGCGCAGCCCAGATTCATTCCGGCGCGGCGCCTCGCGGGGTTTCGGCAGAGCGGGACCTTCCGAAGGTCGCGCGGAATTCCGTTCTGCTCTCGGCGCTGCCGCGGGATTTGGCGTGTAACCTGTTGGCACAGGGCATGGATCGCTCCTACGCACGGGGCGAGACGATCTTCCTGCAGAACGAACCGGCGCGGCGGTTCTTCCTCGTGCTCGAAGGATGCGTGAAGGTCTACCGGATGACGGAGAGCGGCGCGGAAGCTGTCATTGCCGTGTTCACCGAAGGGCAGAGTTTCGGGGAGACCGTGGCCTGTCGCGGAATGCCCTATCCGGTGAGCTGTGAGGCGGTTTCCGATTGCAGGCTGTTGCAGATCGAGGCCGACCTGCTCCTGAGGGCGATAGACTCGGATCGCGATGCGCTTGCGGCGCTGCTCACCGCCAGTTGCCAGATCATGCAGGCGCTTGTGCGTCAGATCGAGGATCTCAAGGCGCGAACCGGTGCGCAACGGGTGGCGCGGTTCCTGCTCGATCAGGCCGGCGTGGAGGCGGGAGCCGTGGAATTCAACCTGCCGCATGACAAGGTGCTGCTGGCCGGGCGGCTCGGCATGAAGCCCGAGAGCCTGTCGCGGGCGTTTTCGCGGCTCAAGCGCGAAGCGGGCGTCGAGGTCAAGGGGCACTTTGTGCGGGTGAGCGATATCGAGGGGCTGCAACAGTTCTCGATCCGCGACCCGGCGCTTGCCTGGAGCAAGCCGGGCTGACGCCCTGCCACCTTCAGCGCGGTTTTCCTGTCGCCCTCCGTGATCTATCGAGGGGAGGACCGGGATGAACGGCGCATTGGGGAGGGGCCATGATCGACGACATGACGGGAACATGGCTGGGCCGTGTCTGGCTGCCGGAGGTGCGGGGGCCTGCGGTCGTGACCCTGCGCGAGGGCCGGGTCATCGACATCACCTCCGCCGCTGCGCCGCTGGTGCGCGATATCTGCGAGATGGACGATCCGGCGGGCTACGTGCGATCCGCGCCGGGACGGGATCTGGGAGCGCTGGAGGAGATCGCATCGGCGCGCGTAGGGGATGCGGCAGCGCTTCATTTTCTGGCGCCCTGCGATCTTCAGGCGATCAAGGCCTGCGGTGTGACCTTCGCGCGGTCGATGATCGAGCGGGTCATCGAGGAGCGCGCGGCGGGCGATCCTTCGCGGGCGGAGGCGATCCGGAACCGGATCGGCGGGTTGATCGGACGTTCGCTGCGCAACCTGCGGGCCGGCTCCGATGAGGCCGCGCGGGTGAAGGCGGCCTTGCAGGAAGAAGGGCTCTGGAGCCAGTATCTCGAGGTGGGGATCGGGCCGGATGCGGAGGTCTTCACCAAGGCGCAGCCGCTCTCCGCCGTGGGGCCAGGGGCGGATGTGGGGCTGCACCCGATCTCGACCTGGAACAACCCCGAGCCCGAGGTGGTGCTGGCGGTTGCCTCCACGGGGCGCATCGTGGGGGCAAGCCTGGGCAATGACGTCAACCTGCGCGATGTGGAGGGGCGCTCGGCGCTGCTGCTGGGCAAGGCGAAGGACAACAACGCGTCTGCCGCGATCGGGCCGATGATCCGGCTCTTCGATGACGGCTTCGGGATCGAGGCCATTCGGGACCTGGAGCTGACCGTGACGGTGCGCGGCCCGGACGGCTACGAGATGCGGGGTCATTCCTCCATGGCCGAGATCAGCCGCGCACCCGAGGATCTGGTGGCCCAGACCATCGGGCGGCATCACCAGTATCCCGACGGGCTGATGCTCTATCTCGGCACGCTGTTCGCGCCCGTGGCGGATCGGAAGCTGCCCGGTGAGGGGTTCACCCACGAGCTGGGTGATGTGGTACGCATTTCCGCGCCGGGGCTCGGCACGCTGACCAATACCGTGCGGCTCTGCACCGATTGCGCGCCCTGGTGGTTCGGGGCCCGCGCCCTGATGGCCAATCTCGCGGCGCGGGGGCTTCTTGGGTGAAGGGCGCTAGAGGTTCCAGATATCCCGTGCGGTGCCCTGCCAGATCCGGGCGCGTTCCTCGGCGCTCAGGGATGCCATGATTGCCCGGCTGGCTGCCACCCATGTGGAGAGGCCGCCGCCCTTCGTGCAGACCGGCCAGTCACCGCCCCAGCAGAGCCGCGCGGGGCCGAAGCAGTCGATGACATGGGAGACGTAGCGGGAGATTTCGGCGAGCGTCCAGTCCGGTCCGCCATAGGCGATGACGCCCGAGAGCTTGGCGAAGGTGTTGGGGCGCCTGGCGATTTCGCGGATGTTGGTGGCCCAGCTGTCCCACTCGCCGCCCCCGATGTCGGGAACGCCGCAGTGATCGAGCACGAAGCGGGTTTCGGGGGCGCTGTCGATCAGTTCGATGGCGAGCGGAAGCTGGCGCGCGAGCATGCAGATGTCGAAGGGCAGGCCGGCTGCGCCGAGCTTGCGGATGTTTGCGCGGAAGGTTTCGGTCTGCGAGACGTCATCGGGCACCTCGTGCAGGATGCGCCGGAACCCGACCACGGCAGAGCGGCTTTGGGCGCGCTCGATTTCCGCCTCGAACCCGGGCAGTTCGGGGCGGCAGGAGGAGATGATCCCGGCAATGGGGAAGATGCCGCTTGCGGCGAGTTCCTCGATCCAGGCGGTTTCGGCGGTGATATACTCGGGATCGACATCAACCTCCATGTGGATCGCGGCACCGATCCCGATGCGGCGGGCCTCCGCTGCGTAGGCCTCCAGCGTCCAGTCGCGGTCGAGCGGGCCTGCGCCCCTGAGCCAAGAGTAGTCGAGCCGCACCCGGTCGATCAGATGCAGATGCGTGTCGAGAATCTCCTCGGGCGCGCCTTTGGTTTCGTGCATGGTTCCTCCCCTTCGTACCTTCGTTCGTTGCAGTCTGTCTAGCGCATCCCGCCCCTTGTGTCGCGCGGCGATTCAACTACGCTCGGGGACAGAAGGCATTGATCGCACTGGTATATGGCGCGAGACAGAAAGAGTGCAGGGGGAGCTGACATGGTTCGAATGGGCAAGGTGATCGGCGTGAACGCCGAGAAGATCGAGGAATACAAGCGGCTGCATGCGGATGTCTGGCCCGGGGTGCTGGCGAAGATCGCGGAGTGCAACATCCGCAACTACACGATCTATCTCCGCGAGCCGGAGAACCTGCTGTTCGCCCATTTCGAATACCATGGGTCGGATTGGGCAGCGGACGAGGCCAAGATGGCCGCCGATCCCGAGACGCAGCGCTGGTGGACCTACTGCAACCCGTGCCAGGCGCCACTTTCCTCCGCCAAGGAGGGGGAATGGTGGGCGCCGATGGAAGAGGTGTTCCACGTGGATTGAGAGTCGCGGGAAGCACGGTTAGGCACCCCCGGCCGACCCGGTATCATGCCGGAGAAACTACCGTTCGGGAACGGATTTCCGGGCAGAGTGTGAGGTTGAGGCAGGATCGCGGGTGCAGGTTTCTCATTGTGTTCGGATTGCAACCGACGCGCGCCGTATGCTCGAAAAGCGAACAGTTTGGAAAGGTTCCCCCCCCAAGGTCTTGTGAACCCCGTTTCTTTCGGGAAGTCTGTGCCCGAGTATGTTGAGAAAGAGGCAGTCTGCCCATGAATGTGCAAGTACCGACCAGATCAATCGGGGATTACGGGCTGATTGCGGACGGGCGCTCCTGCGCGCTGGTTTCCAAAAGCGGGTCCATCGACTGGCTCTGCTGGCCGCGGCTCGACAGCCCGGCCTGTTTCGCGGCATTGCTGGGAACGCGCGAGAACGGTCGCTGGCTGATTGCGCCCGCCGGCAAGGCGCGCACCACGCGCTCCTACGAGCCTTTCACCATGATCCTCGAGACGATCCACGAAACCGATACCGGGACGGTGCGCGTGGTCGATTTCATGTCCATGCCGGAGGGGCCGCCGACCATCATCCGCAAGGTCGAAGGGATCGAGGGTCGGGTGGCGATGGATTGCGATCTCTGCATCCGGGCGGATTATGGCCGCACCGTGCCGTGGGTGGAGCATGACGGGCCGCGGGAGTGGCACGCGATTGCCGGGCCGGATCTCTACATCCTGCACTCGGACGTGGAACTGCATGGCGAGGATCTGCACACGGTCGGCCATTTCACCGTGGCCGAGGGGGAGGTGCGCAATTTCGTGCTGTCGCACGGGCCTTCCTTCGGTGGCGTGGCAAAGCCGCCCCCCGCGCAGAAAGCGCTGGAATCGACGCGGGCCTATTGGGATGCCTTCACCGATCGGATCCGCCTGCCGCGCAAGCTGCCCAAGAAGTGGCAGGACAACGTGATGCGCTCGCTGTTGACGCTCAAGGCGCTGACCTACATCCCGTCAGGCGGGATTGCCGCGGCGGCAACCACCTCGCTGCCCGAGGAGATGGGCGGCGTGAGGAACTGGGACTACCGGTTCTGCTGGCTGCGCGACAGCGCCTTCACGCTTCAAGCCTTTCTCGAATGCGGGTTGCGGCGCGAGGCAGAGGCCTGGCGCAACTGGCTGATCCGGGCCGTGGCGGGCTCGCCCGACCAGCTCCAGATCATGTACGGGCTCGCGGGCGAACGCGTGCTGACCGAGTGGGAAGTGGACTGGCTGCCGGGATTTGCCAACTCGAAGCCGGTGCGTGTCGGCAATGCGGCCGCGGACCAGTTCCAGCTCGATGTCTATGGCGAGGTGGCGGATGTTCTGGCGCTCGCCACCCGGCGCGGGCTGCCGCGTCACCACCGGCAGGAGGAATACCGCAAGGTGGTGATGAAATTCCTCGCCGAACGCTGGCGCGAGCCGGACGAGGGTATCTGGGAGGTGCGCGGCGATCCGCAGCATTTCGTCTATTCCAAGGTCATGGCCTGGGTCGGGTTCGATCATGCCTCGAAGGCCGCGAAGGCCGCGGGCGACCATGATGAGGAGGTCTGGCTGCGAGGGCTTGCCGACGAGGTGCGCGTGCAGGTCTGCGAGAAGGGATACAATGCGGAACTGGGCACCTTCACCCAGTACTACGGCAGCACCACGGTCGATGCGAGCCTGCTCATGCTGCCGCTTGTGGGGTTCCTGCCGCCGACCGACCCGCGCATCGTCGGAACGGTGGAGGCCATCGAGCGCGAGCTGATGCGCGACGGTTTCCTGCTGCGCTACCAGACCGACGGGCATGACGGGCTCGACGGCCATGAGGGCGCGTTCCTGCTCTGCTCCTTCTGGCTCGTGGAGGTCTATGCGCTGCTCGGGCGGATCGAGGATGCGGAGGAGCTTTTCTCGCGGCTGTTGGCAATTGCGAATGATCTCGGGTTGCTCGCCGAGGAATACGATCCACACAAGGGCCAGATGCTCGGCAATTTCCCGCAGGCCTTCAGTCACGTGGGGCTCGTGATGGCCGCAATCATGATCGGGCGGCACCGGGCGGACGAGAAGCTGACGCTGCACCAGTAGGGCGGTTTGCGGTTTCCGGTTTCGTGGTAGAGTGAGGGCGTGTCGCTGCCTCGTGTCCGGTTTTCCGGCGCGATGGGATTGCAGTTCAAGCGCAGGAGTTCGACGCGCGCATCCTGGAGCCTGAAACATGACCTCTGTCACGAAAATCCTTGCCCTTTCCGCCTTTGCCGCCGGCCCATGCGGCACGCCGGTCCTCGTCCACGCCCAGGGGGCGGGTTCCAATCTTGCCGGTGTCTATCACGGGTTTGTGGTGCTCAACCTGCCGAGTGGCGCGGTGCGCGAGGGGCTCATGGTTGCCTTCGAGGCGGACGGAGCGGTGATCTTCGGGGCCGAAGAGGGCCACGACGAACCGATCGACGCCGAAACGGGTCTGGTGACGGCCAATGATTTCGAGAGCACGACGATGGGTGCCTGGCGGGCGGAGGGAGAGGGTCTCGTCTTCGGGGTGAAGCAGTTCCGCGCGGGATCGGCGCTTTGCGGCGATATCGCGCCTTCGTCGGAGGGCGTCCTGCGCTCCTGCAGTTTCACGATCACGGCGCGACTCGAACCGGGGCTGTCGGTGCAGGGTGAGGACTGCGACCTCGGCGGGACGGGCGGGGGTCTCAGCGTGCAATCGGTCGACGGGGCGCAGAATGTGGCCGATCCGCTCGGGCTCGGCCTTGCGCCGGACTATTGCCTCAAGCGTCTGAGCTTGGACGATTTTCTCGAGCTCGCGCCGCTTGCGGAGTGACGGGTCGGGCCTCGCGATGCGCGGCGATCTGCGCTGCGACCAATGTCTAGGCATTGTCTGTGGGAATTGATGTTGCCGGATCGGAGGGACGATCCATATACTTCGCTTACTGATGCAGAAGAATCTGATCGAACCAACCGGAGGAACTATAATGGCCTGGACCAAACCTGCTCTGCGCGAAGTAAGTTGCGGCATGGAAATCAACATGTACGGCCCCGCAGAGGACGATCAGGACGTCCTGTTCTGAATGGCTGACGCGCGGAGGGCATGATGGCATTCCGCGCACGCGTATTAGGCGCCGCAGCCGGCGGGGGTCTGCCCCAGTGGAACTGCGGCTGTGAAAATTGCGGGTTGGCCCGGTCCGGGGCGATCCCATCCCTCACTCAGTCCTCGCTTGCGGTGAGCGCCGACGGCGAGACCTGGGCGGTGCTGAATGCCTCGCCCGACATTCGCGAGCAGATCGCGGCGAATGCCTGTCTGCATCCCACCGGGCCGCGGAAAAGTCCGATCCGCTCGGTGCTCCTTACGAATGGCGACATCGACCATGTGGCGGGGCTCCTTTCGTTGCGGGAGCAGCAGCCTTTCACATTGTTCGCGACCGGGGAAATCCACGGGGTTCTGTCGGCCAATCCGATCTTCGATGCGCTTTCGGCGGAGAAGGTCTCGCGACAGTCCATCGAGGTGGGAACGCCGTTTGACCTGCTGGAGGGAATGGAGGCGACACTCTTTCCCGTGCCGGGCAAGGTTCCGCTCTACATGGAGGCGGCCGAGGTGCAGACCGATCTGGAAGGTGAGCAGACCGTGGGTGTCGAGCTTGTCTGCGGGCCGGAGCGCATCTTCTACATTCCCGGCTGCGCGCTGGTGACGGAGCGGCTGGCGGATCGCATTCGGGGTGCGGATCTCCTCTTTTTCGATGGCACGCTCTGGACCGACGATGAAATGCAGCGCACGGGGGTTGGCACCAAGACCGGGCGGCGCATGGGGCATATCTCGATGAGCGGGCCGGAGGGTTCGATTGCCGCGATGGCGGAGATGGGGATTGCCCGGAAGATTTTCGTTCACATGAACAACACCAATCCCGTTCTGCGGCCAGTGTCGCCTGAGCGCGCCGAGGCCGAAGCCGCCGGGTGGCGGATCGCGCAGGACGGCATGGAGATCACGCTATGACCCAGTCTCGCGAGGCATTCGAGGCCAGGCTGCGCCAGATCGGCGCCGAGCGCTACCACGACAAGCATCCGTTTCATCACCGGCTCCATGGCGGGCAATGCACGCCCGACCAGGTGCGGGCCTGGGTGATCAACCGTTTCTACTACCAGGCGCGCATTCCGATGAAGGATGCGGCCTTCATGAGCCGGGTCGAGGATCCGGATCTGCGCCGGGCCTGGCGGTCGCGCATCGAGGATCACGACGGGCGCGAGGGCAACGAGGGCGGCATTCGGCGCTGGCTTCGGCTGGCGGAAGCGGTTGGGCTCGACCCCGACTACGTGGCGAGCACCCAAGGGGTTCTCCCCGCGACGCGCTTCGCGGTGGACGCCTACGTCCGGTTCGTGCGCGACAAGACTTTGCTGGAGGCGGTCGCGGCCTCGCTCACCGAGCTCTTCGCCCCCGCGATCCATGCGGCCCGGATCGAGGGCTTGCTTCAGAACTACGACTTCGCCGATGACAGCAGCCTGTCCTATTTCCGCAACCGGCTGAACGAGGCTCCCAAGGACGTGGCCTTCGGGCTGGCCTGGGTGCTCGATCATGCCGACACGCAAGAGAAGCAGGATGCGGCGGCGGCGGCGCTCACCTTCAAGACCGATGTGCTCTGGTCGCAGCTCGATGCGCTTGACGCGGCTTACGTTTCGCCCGCGCGCATTCCGCCCGGAGCCTGGCAACCGGGACAGGGGATGGCTGCGAAAGCGGCGGCACAATGAGCCTCGCGGCCCAGAGCGTGCCGCGGATGCCGAGGGGCGTGCGGCTGCATGAGGACAGGGTGCGGGGCGGTTGGGTGCTGCTTGCGCCGGAACGCGCCATCGCGCTCGATCAGATCGGCCATGCGATCCTCTCGCGGATCGATGGCACCCGCGATTTCGGCGCGATCACCCGCGATCTGGCCGAAAGTTTCGGGGCGCCCATCGAGGACGTGGCCCGAGACAGCGGCGAATTCATCGAGGCGCTGGCGGAGCGGCGCATTCTGGAGGTGGGACCATGACCGTGCAGCCCCCCATTGCCATGCTGGCGGAACTGACCCACCGCTGTCCGCTATCCTGTCCCTACTGCTCCAACCCGGTGGAGCTTGCGCGCAAGGACACCGAGCTCGACACGGAAACCTGGGTGGATGTGTTCTGGCAGGCGGCAGAGCTTGGCGTGTTGCAGCTGCATCTCTCGGGCGGCGAACCGGTGTCGCGGCGCGATATCATCGAGCTTGTCGCGGCGGCGCGCGAGGCGGGGCTCTACACCAATCTTATTACCTCCGGGATCGGCCTGACCGAACGGCGGCTGGGCCAGCTCGACGAGGCCGGGCTCGATCACATCCAGCTTTCGCTTCAGGGCACCGATGCGGCGATGGCCGACCGGATCGGCGGCTATCGGGGCGGCTATGCGCGCAAGATGGCGGTGGCCGAATGGATCGGCGCGCGGGACATCCCGCTGACGCTCAATTTCGTCATGCACCGCGAGAACATGCACCAGTTGCCCGATGCGCTCGACATGGCAGTGGCGATGGGGGCGCGACGGATCGAGGTTGCCACGGTGCAGTTCCACGGCTGGGCGATGCTCAACCGCGAGACGCTGGTTCCCTCGCTCGACCAGGCGCGGGAGGCGAGTGCCGTCGTGCGTGAGGCCCGAGAGCGTTTGAAGGGCGTGCTGGTGATCGACTACGTGCCGGCGGATTACCACGCGAAATACCCCAAGACCTGCATGGGCGGGTGGGGTTCGACCGGGCTCAATGTCGCGCCCGATGGCGTGGTACTGCCCTGCCATGCGGCGCAGACGATCCCGAGCCTCACGTTCGATAGCGTACGCGAGAAGCCGCTCGCCGAGATCTGGTATCGCGGTGCTGCGTTCAACGCGTTTCGCGGCACGGACTGGATGCAGGAGCCCTGTCGGTCCTGCGAGCGCAAGCTGAAGGATTTCGGCGGATGCCGCTGCCAGGCGATGGCGATTGCGGGCGATCCGACGGCGACAGATCCGGTCTGCATCAAGGCCCCGGCCCATGACCGGCTCAGGGAAATGACCGACGTGTTTCTGGATGCCGGACAGAAAAAGGGCCTGACCTACCGGTCAGGCCCAGAACAGGTTCTCGAACGTCAACCCTGAGGGGCGGCAGGATCAGCCTTCGGGCCCTGTTTTCGATTTCGCGGGGAGTGCGCGGATGGTGCCCGCAGTGGCGCTGCCCAGAAAGGCGCTCGGTTTCGGGGTCACGCCATCGCGGATGCGTCTGAATGGACGAAATGCGGTGCTGGCCGGGTGGCGGTTCGAGCGACACATTGCGTCCCGGAAAAGCATCATGTGACCCTGCATCTGAAATTTCCTTCCCTGTTAATTCGGCGCCAAGTTCTCGAGCGCGCCTGACATGGGAAGAGATGCCTGAATGCGCCCGTGCAGGATGTGGCAAACCGCACGGGTGGGGGCAGAACCACGAGATCCTTGCGCCGCGCCACTAAAACGGGGGCGGAACCGCCGGATCGTGTCTACGGATAGGTCTCAGACGATCAGGATCGCCCGGAAGTCGTTGACGTTGGTGCCCGTGGGGCCGGTGACCAGCAGGTCGCCTGCCGTGTCGAGCGCGGTCCAGGCGTTGTTGCCAGAGAGAAGTGCGCGGGGATCGGCGCCGGCTGCGCGGATCCGGGTTGCGGTGCCGCCATCGACAAAGCCGCCTGCGTTGTCCTCCGATCCGTCGATGCCGTCCGTGTCGGCGGCGAGGGCATGCACGCCTTCGATCCCGTCGAGATCGAGCGCGAGGGAGAGCAGGAACTCGGAGTTGCGCCCGCCCTTGCCCTTGGCCTTGAGCGTGACGGTGGTTTCGCCCCCCGACAGCAGGACGACCGGCTTCGTGAAGGGACGGTCGCGCGCAGCGATCTCCCGCGCGAGTGCGGAATGGACGCGGGCCACGTCGCGGCTCTCGCCCTCGATCGCGTCTGACAGGATCACCGCCTCGACACCGAGTTCGCGCGCCCTGGCCTGTGCGGCTTCGAGCGAGACCGCGGCCGACGCGATGATATGGACTTCGTTGTTCGCGAAGGCGGGATCGTCGGGGCTGGGGGCGGCGCATTCGTCGCTGGCGAGGTGGTCACGCACGGCTTGGGGCAGGTCGAGCGCATATTCCGCGAGGATCTCGCGCGCGGCCTGCGGCCCCGCCGGATCGGGCACGGTCGGCCCGGAGGCGACCATCGCCGGATCGTCGCCGGGAATGTCCGAGACGATCAGTGAAACGACCTTTGCCGGATGCGCGGCGCGCGCAAGCCGCCCGCCCTTGATCTCGGAGACATGCTTGCGGAGCGTGTTCATCTGGGTGATCGGCGCGCCGGAGGCCAGAAGCGCCCTGTTGACGGCCAGCTCGTCCGCCAGTGTCAGCCCTTCGGGGGGCGCGGGCAGAAGCGCGGAACCGCCACCGCAGACGAGTGCGACCACCAGATCGTCTTCCGTCAGACCCTGAACCGTGTCGAGAAGGCGCTTGGCGGCCAGAAGTCCGGCCTCGTCCGGCTCGGGGTGGGCCGCTTCGAGGACCTCGATCCGCTCGCAGGGCGCGGCGTAGCCGTAGCGGGTGACGACGACGCCTTCCAGCGGCGCATCCCAGTGCTGTTCGAAGGCCTGGGCAAGTTGGGCCGCCCCCTTGCCCGCGCCGATCACCACCGTCCGGCCCTTAGGTTTCTCGGGCAGGAAAGCGGCGACGGATCGTTCCGGCTGCGCGGCGGCAACGGCTGCGTCGAAGAGGGACCGGAGGAAGCCGCGGGGGTCTCGAGGTGCAGTCATCGGATCACTTTCCCTGAAAAACCGGTGGGCGTTTCTCACGCTGGGCGCGCATGCCCTCGGCGTGGTCGGCGGAGGCAAAGCAGCCCCTGACGCGCGCGCGGGCCGCCTCGGTGTCCAGGCAGCCGCGGGAAAGCTCGACGATCGTGCGCTTCATGCCGCGCAGGGCGAGGGGCGCGAGGCTGGAGAGGATCTCGGTAAGCTCGCCCACCTTGGTGTCCAGCTCGCCGGTCTGCACGAGAAAGTCGAGAAAGCCGAGGGAGAGAAGGTCTTCGGCCTCGAAGCGTTCGGCCAGCAGGAACATGCGGCGCGCGGCCTGCGGACCCATCCGGTCCATTGCGCGGCGGATGCCGGCGGGCTCGTAGTGGATGCCGAGGCGGGCGGGTGGCACGAAGGCCTTCACGCCGGTTGCCGCGACCCGGAAATCGCAGGCGAGCGCGAGCTCGGCCCCGCCGCCATAGGCCCCGCCATTGAGGCGGCAGATGGTCGGGACGGGAAATTCCTCGATCCTGTCGCAGAGCGCGGTGAGCGGGTTCTCCGTCCAGTCGCTGCCCGCGACATCGCCGAGCGAGGCCCCGGCGCAGAAGCTTTTGCCGCTGCCGGTGATGACGAGGACGCGAAGCTCGTCCAGCCGGGCCCATTCTTCGAGAAGCGTGGACATCTCGGCAATGGCCGCACGGTTGATCGAATTGTGCGCTTCGGGCTTGTTCAGGGTGATGCGGCCCACGGGGCCTTCGATTTCGCTGTCGATCATGGGTTCAGACCTCGAATTCGGCAAAGACGGGCGCGTGGTCGCTGGGCTTGTCCCAACCCCGAACATGGCGGGCGATGCGGCTGCCACCGGATTTCTCCGCGAGATCGGGGCTGGCCCAGATGTGGTCGAGGCGGCGGCCCTTGTCGGCGGCGTCCCAGTCACGGGCACGGTAGGACCACCAGGAATAGAGCAGGCCGTCGGGGATGTCCTTGCGGGTCACGTCGATCCAGTTGCCGGAGCCCTGGACGGCCGCAAGGCTCTCGACCTCGATCGGCGTGTGCGAGACGACTTTCAGGAGCTTCTTGTGGCTCCAGACGTCATCTTCGCGCGGGGCGATGTTGAGGTCGCCGACAAGGATGGATTGCCGGGGCGGCTCTGCACCGAACCAGCCGCGCATCTCCTCGAGGAAATCGAGCTTGTGGCCGAACTTCTCGTTCACGGCTCGGTCGGGCACGTCGCCGCCGGCGGGGACGTAGAAATTGTGGATCAATGCACCGGAGGGAAGCCGTGCCGCCACATGGCGCGCATCTCCCCTGGCGCAGAAATCGCGCTGTCCTGCATCCTCGATCGGCACCCGGCTGATGATCGCCACACCGTTGTAGCCCTTCTGGCCGCGCGCGACGACGTGCTCGTAGCCGAGCTGGCGGAAGCCTTCGAGCGGCACCTTCTCGACGGGGGATTTCGTCTCCTGAAGGCAGAGGATGTCGGGTGCCTCCTCGGCCAGAAGCTTGAGCACGATGGGTTCGCGCAGCCGGACGGAATTTATGTTCCAGGTGCAGATCTTCAGTGTCATGGAGGCTCCGGAGGGTCGTTGCCGGACTCTTAACGCGCCTGCCCGTGGCGACAACCATTATTTGGCCGGGCCTGGCCGGGCTGGACGGTCCATCAGAGGATGAAGTCGTTGGCTGTGTAGTCCGAGGCCCGGTTCGAGCCGTCCGCGATGACGATCTTCAGTTCGGCTGTTGCGTCGTCGTCCGTATTGCCGAAAATGTAGGTGTCGCTGCCTCTGTTTTCCGCCCAGAGCCGCCCTTCACCGGTCTGTTTGCCGAATTTGAAGGCCTCGTCTCTGACTGTCCCCCAGTTCGCGTCGATCTTGCTGACATCGATGAGGTCACCTTTCCCGTCGCCCGGCTTCTTGAACGCGCGTGAGCCGTCGCCGCGCATGATGGTGTCGAAGTCGGATGTTCTTGATTCCGAATGGCTCCGGAAAACGAAGATGTCGTTGCCTTTGCCGCCGATGAGCGTGTCGGCCCCGATGTCGCCGCGCAAACTGTCGTCGCCGCCCTTGCCCTGGAGCGTGTTGTCGGCCACGTTGCCTCGCAGCCAGTCGCCCGCCGAACCTCCCCTGGCGTTCTCGATCAGGGAGCGGGGGTCCTGTGCGTATTGCAGTGCATTGAAGATGTTTCCGCGGGCGAAGCCGTCGTTCGGGCCGCCGCCGAGATACGAAAGCTGGTCTTCCGAGAAGACCGACCAGCGGCCGGGCCGAAGGTTGATCGAAACCGCGGTGTCATAGTCCGAGAGGTTGTAAGTATCGATGCCACCGCCATCCCAGATCGTGGCGAAGATGCGGTTTTCGCCGGGTTCGAGGGCATCCTCGCCGTCGATCATGGTGTTTCCGCTGTCGGGGCTCCAGCGGTAGACCGTGTCGCCAGCATTGGTTTCGAAATTCGCGCCATAGAGGTGCTGGAGCGCTGCCACATCGAGTGCCATGAAGGTCTGGGGGGCGCCCCATTCCTCGTAGGCGCCGATATCTTCGTCCTCCGTCCCGCCGCCGATAAAGGTGCGGTAGGTCATGATACTGAACTCGTTGCTGTCGACCTGCGCAGGCAGGCGATCGCTGTATCCCTCTTCGTGGCCGTGCTTGAGCCCGAGAGCATGGCCAAGTTCGTGCAGGACAATCAGGTGATGGTCATTCCCGATCTGCGGGTCCAAGTCCGATAGCCAGACGTCGCCACCTTCTTCATTGTCGTCCGGGTAGAAGGCATAGCCACCGCTATAATCGGATGACTTTGTGACGCGGATCTCGGCCTCCGTGCTGCCGCTGCCAGCATAGGTCAGTTCGAGATTGGTGAACCCGCTGACGGTAAAGGCCTGCGCAGCCTCGTAGCGGGAGAGCGAGGCGGTGTTCAGCCCGAGATGGACGGACCGGAGCTGGAGGTTGCTGATCTGCCCAAAACCGGGTTCGTCGAGCACAAGGATGCCGTCCTCGTCGGTGTCATACCTGTAGCAATCTCCGAAGTCGGCGCGACTGTCAGGATCGCTGTAGAAGATCTCCGGATTCTCCCATTTTTCTCCGGCGATGAGGCCGTCGATCGCATCGTAGCCGGTGAACTCCACGGAAATTTCGTGGGAATGTGAAAATGCCATGGCAGAAAATCCATTTATTTACTGCGGGTTTTTCTCAAAAGCTGCGGTGGAATGCGTTTTGAACAAGTAGAGACTGTTTTAATTGGCTGTGTCGTGCAAGATTGAATGATCGTATATTGGGCCTCAGGCCTGTCACAGGGTGGGTGTTGCCTGTTCAGGCCGCATTACCTTCCCGTCGGATTCTCGATATCAGGAAGTGATTGCGGATGACTGGTCTGCCAGTTATCCCGGCAGACAATCGTTTGGGCAGCATCGAGCGCCGGAGACCCCATGGACCCGAGTATTCACCCATTGGCCCCGCATCACATCCCCTGGTATCTGCCGGGACCGGATGGGAGCGACGGGCTTTTCACCTTCACGGTCTGGCTGATGATCGGCCTGTTGCTGGTGATCGGTAACCTCTACCTCAGGCTGCATGCCGTCCCGGAGCGCATGGCGCACTCCACGAACCACACCCAGCAGCAGGCGGTGACGATCTTCGCTCTGCTCGCGCTCTTCACCCACAACAACATCTACTGGGTGTTGGCGCTCTTCATTGCCGTGGTCCGATGGCCGGATATCAGCACGCCGCTCAATGCCATCGCGGATTCGCTGGAACGTCGGGAGGGCCGGAGGATCAAGCCCGATTTCGACCCGGCACCAACCGGGACGGGCGCACCCGAGGCGGAGCCGGTGACCCGCGAGACGCAGAGCCGGGGCGGGGAGGTCTGAACCGATGGTCGAACTCTTTCTCTGCTCGCTTCTGACCGTCTTTCCGGACTATTTCCTGCGCCGCCATTTCCAGGGCAAGCGCTGGGGCAAGGAAATCACCTTCTTCACCATGTGGTACGAGCTGCGCTGGGGGATCACGGCCTGCGTGCTCCTGACGGTGACCCTCATCACCATTGTGTTCTTCTACCACCCGACGACGACCAATGTGACGCCGTTCTTCCGTACCCAGACGATCCTGCCGGAAGTCGGCGGCCGGGTGCGCGAGGTCTATGTCGGGAACGATCAGTTCGTCGAAGCGGGCGACCGGCTCTTTGCCTATGACGATTCGACCCAGCGCGCGGCCGTGGCGGCGGCGGAGCAGAAGGTTGCCGAGGTCGAGGCGAGCTTCTCGGTCGCGCAATCCCAGATCCTGGTTCAGGACGGTCTGATCCAGCAGGCGGAAGGGGCCTATCAGCAGGCGCTCGAACAATACGAGACCCGCGTCGCGCTCATGGCGCGCGATCCGAATGTGGTCACGACCCGCGAGCTCGAACAGCTCGAGAACGCCGTTCAGGGGCGCCTGGGGGCGCTCGAAGCGGCGAAGGCACAGAAGACGGTTGCGGAGAACAATCTCGAAACCGTTCTCCCGGCTCAGCTTGCCAGCGCGCGTGCAGCTCTCACCCAGGCCGAGGTGGAGCTTGAAAAGACGGTGATCTATGCCGGTGTCGATGGCACGGTCGAGCAGTTCACCCTGCGTCCGGGCGACTATCTCAATCCGATCCTTCGACCTGCGGGCATCCTGATCCCTGCGGATGCGGGCTTCGGGCGGGTTCAGGCGGGTTTCGGGCAGCTCGCTGCAACGGTCGTGAAGCCTGGCACGGTGGCCGAGGTGAGCTGCTTCACGCGGGCCTTCAAGATCTATCCCATGGTGGTCACGGATGTGCAGAACGTGATTTCGGCGGGGCAGATCCGGCCCACGGATCAGCTCATCGACCTGCAGGACTCGGCGCGCCCCGGCACGCTCACGGTCTACATGGAGCCGCTCTATGAAGGGCAGTTCGACGAGATCCCGCCGGGAAGCAAGTGTCTGGCGAATGCCTACACCAACAACCACGACCGGTTGCATGACGAGGATCTCGGCCTGGGAACCTACCTCTTCCTGCACATGGTCGACACGGTGGGCCTGATCCACGCGCTGATCCTGCGAATCCAGGTCATGCTCGGCCCGGTTCAGACCCTGGTATTCTCGGGCCACTAGAGCCCGATGGAGGGGGGCGCTGCCTTGCGCCCTCCTTGCGGCGACCCTCAGTTTGGCGCGGGTCAGCCCGCCGTTGGCATCGCGCGCTCCACGAGCCTGGCCCAGTAGGAGCAGCCAGTTGGGATGGCTTCATCGTTGAAATCGTATTTCGGGTGGTGAAGTGCGGGGCCTTCGCCAATGCCCATGAAGAGAAAGGCGCCGGGGCGGGCCTGGAGCATGTAGGAGAAATCCTCCGCACCGAGAACGGGCGGGACGTCGCCGAGCGTGCTGTCGGGGCCGGAGATCTCGCGAGCGACGTCCGTTGCGAAGCTGGTCTGTGCGGCGTGGTTCACGGTGACCGGATAGCCCCGGATGTAATCGAGGCTCGCTTGCGCGCCGGCGGCCGCGGCGGTGCCTTCGACGATGGCCTTCATTCGGCCTTCGATGAAATCACGGGTTTCCTCATCGAGGGCCCGCACGGTGCCGCGCAGCTTCGCCCGCTCGGGAATGACGTTGAAGGCCGAGCCCTCGGTATTCAGCCCGGTGACGGAGACCACGGCGGCCTTTGCCGGGTCCATGTTGCGCGCCACGATGGTCTGGAGCGCGAGCACGACCTGGCTCGCGACGACCGTGGGATCGATGCAGGTGTGGGGGTAGGCGGCATGGCCGCCGCGACCCGTGATCTCGATGCGAAAATTGTCGGATGAGGCGAGATAGGCGCCGGGGCGGGTGGCAAACTCGCCCAGGGGGCGGGTGGGATCGTTGTGGAGGCCGTAGACCTCCTGGATGCCGAAACGCTCCATCAACCCGTCCTGCACCATCTCGAGCCCGCCACCGCCGCCTTCTTCTGCGGGCTGGAAGATCAGCACCGCCGTGCCGTCGAAATTCCGTGTCTCCGCAAGGTATTGCGCGGCGCCGAGCAGCATGGCGGTGTGCCCGTCGTGGCCGCAGGCATGCATGGCACCGGGTGTTTCGGAGGCGTAGGGCGCCCCGGTTTCCTCAAGGATGGGCAGGGCGTCCATGTCCGCGCGCAGCCCGATCACCTTGCCTGAACCGTTCGAGCGCCCCCGGATCACGCCGACGACGCCGGTGCGACCCAGACCCGTCACGACCTCGTCGCAACCGAAGGCGCGGAGCTTTTCGGCGACGAGGGCGCTGGTGCGGTGGGTCTCGAACTGGATCTCCGGGTGGCGGTGGATGTCGCGGCGCCATTCGGTGATTGCGGGCGCGAGATCGGCGAAGCGGTTGACGACTGGCATGGTGTCCTTTCAGGCGGTTCGGCAGGGATCCGGGCTTGCCCGGACCCGGGAGCGGCGCGGGACGGGCGCGCGGGCCGGGTTTCTTCGGGCGAACAGGGGTTTAGCTCATGCATATTAAATGCATATCTCATGCAGATTTCATACATACGAATTCGGCATGTGGGCAATGCGCATCCCCGTGCGGACCTCGATGCCGGATGGACCCCGTCGCGGCGATGATCCGCGGATCGTGACGCCCCTTGTGGCTCTTTCTCGGAACAATCGGGCCCGGCCCGCGTTGGCACACTCAGACGCGGCTGGAATGCCGCAGAGGCAAATTGAGGAGTCAGACATGCAGATCAAGGACGTCATGAGCAATCATCCTGTGACGGTCGCGCCCGAGCAGACGCTGGCCGAGGCCGCGGAAATCATGCGCCGGATCGATACCGGGTTCATCCCGGTCGGTGAGAACGATCGGCTGATCGGAACGATCACGGACCGCGACATCGTCATCAACGGACTGGCCCAGGGCAAGGCGGCGGACAGTGCCGTGAGAGACGCCATGTCGAGCGACCTTTACTATTGCTACCAGGATCAGGATGTCGGCGAAGTTGCCCGGAACATGGGTGAGCAGCAGATCCGCCGGATGCCGGTCGTCGATCGCGAGAAGAAGCTGGTGGGCATCGTCTCGCTGGGCGATCTTTCCACGGAAGGCGCTGCATCGGCGGCGGGCGCGGCATTGGAACTGATCTCCGAGTGATCGGCGATATTCGGGCGGACCGCGAGTGAGGTTCACGTGAAGGGAGGAAACCCGTGTCGAACGCGACCGGACACCCAGGCCCTTGGCCTGGGTGTTTGTGTTTGGGGCGGAGGGTTGCCCGATACTCCGTTTCGTCAGATGCCCCGTGCGATCTCTCGCAGGATCGCGTCGGCATGGGTCCAGAGAATGGCGCTGCCGGCCCCGTCGATCCGGTTCAGGTTGGCATCCGGCAGGCGCGCGGCGAGGGTGGCGCCGAGATCGGGGGAATGGACCGGGCTGGCATCCTCGCGCCCGAACCAGAGCCGCACCGGACAGTCGAGATCCTCAAGCCGGAACGGCCAGGGCGCGAGGGCGAGGATCGTGTCGCGGGCATAACCGGCGGCACCCTGCCGAAAGCCCGCGGCAAGGCTCGCGCGATAGAGCTGGGCGAAGGTCTCGCTGGCGTAGAAGGCGCGATCCTGCGGGCTGCTCATGGTCTCGATCATCTGCCAGAGCCAATCGGCCGTCGCGGTCGCCGTGATTTCCTCTTCAAGCGCCGGGCCGTCGCCCGCGGCACGACGGACGAAATCGGCCACCGGCGGGGGCAGTTGCGTCAGCACATCCGGGTGTGCCAGCTCGTCCTGACCCGAGACAAGGGAGACCGCCGGAACGACGCCTTCCGCGGCCAGCGCGAGCGCAAAGGGCGCACCCTGGGAAAAGCCGATTGCCGCGACGGCATCGAGGCCGAGATGGTCCAGAAGAGCGCGCACGTCCCGCGCGAAACTGGTGAAGCTCTTGCCGCTGTCAGGCTCGGAGCCGCCAAGACCGGGACGATCAACTGAGATCAGGCGCAGGCTTTCCCGTTCGGCTTCGCGTTCTCCGAACGGCATTGGGCCTGCCATGCCCGCGCCGGGGCAGACGATTACGGCACGGCCCTCCGGGGTGCCCCATTCGTGCCAGGCCAGCCAGCGGCCCCCCGGAAGGCAAAAGCGGTGCGAGCGGGTCATGCTTCGGGTCTCCGAGAGTCCATGGCCGATGTGGGGTACTCAGTTCGCGAGATGGTCGATGAGGCGTCGCATGAAATCGTCTGCCGCGTCGAGTTGCGAGAGGGTGATGAACTCGTCGGGCTGGTGGGCCTGGAGGATGGAGCCGGGGCCGCAGACCACCGTGGAGAGGCCTTTCTCCTGAAACTGCCCCGCTTCGGTCTGGTAGGAGACGACATGGGTGCCATTGTCACCGGTGAGGCTGCGCGCGATCCGCTCGGCGGGGCCGTCGGCTTCGGGTTCGAGCGGGGGAATGGTGATGGTGCTCTCGAGCGTGAGGCTGGCTTCGGGACGGATAACGCGCATTTCCGCCTCGAGCCTGGCGGCCTCGGTTTCCATCGTCTTCTGCCATTCGCCGATGTCCTCGTCGGGCATGACGCGAATTTCACCGATGAAGCTGCAATCGCGCGCGGTGATGTTCTTCGCGGTACCCCCGGAGATCACACCCACATGGAGCGTGGTGAAGGGCGGCACGAATGCGTTGTCGGTGGCGTTGCGGGCGTTCTCGGCCATGACCTCGTTCGTCCAGTTCACCATGCGCGCGGCCATGGAGATGGCGGAGACGCCGGTGTGGACGAGGCTCGAATGCACCTCGTAGCCGCGGGCATGGCCGTGAAATTCCCAGCTGCCCTTGTGGCCCGTCACGACCCGCATGTCCGAGGGCTCGCCGACGATCACCGCTTCGGGGCGCGGCAGGGTGGCGAGGATCGCGTCGATCATTTCGGGTGCCTTGAGGCAGCCGATTTCCTCGTCATGGCTGAGCGCAATGATGATCGGGCGCTGGAGGTTCGCCGCAAGCATTTCCGGCACCATGGCGAGGCTGGCCGCGCAGAAGCCCTTCATGTCGCAGGTGCCGCGCCCAAAGAGCCGACCTTCGCGTTCGGTCAGTGTCCAGGGGTCGCTCGACCAGTCCTGGCCCTCGGTGGGCACCACATCGGTATGGCCCGAGAGAACCACGCCGCCGGGTACATCGGGGCCGATCCGGGCGAAGAGGCTGGCCTTCTCGCCGGTCTCGTCCGGCACGCGCCAGGTCGGCACGCCGTGGGAGGCGAGGTATGCGTCCACGAAGCCGATCAGGCCGAGGTTGCTCCGCGTGGAGACCGTCGGGAAAGAGACCAGGCGGGCGAGCATGTCGCGGGTGCTGAACCGGTTCTGCATTGGGGAGCCTTCACATCTGAAGCGCGAGCCTCGGGATTCTGCCCCGGAGCGTCAAGACGCAGTTGACTGTTGAGCGGCTTTGGAAGTTGATGTTTAGTCATCGCGTTGATTGCTGGTTCCATGCGCCTTGGTCGAGTGAATGACAAGGCGTGCGGTCGGATACAAGGGGGTAGCCATATGCTGGATGGATCGGATCCGATCCTGCAGGTGTCGGATCTCAAGACAGTGTTCGCGACGCGCGACGGCGATGTCCATGCGGTCAATGGTGTCACCTTTTCCATTCAGGCAGGCGAGCTTCTGGGGGTCGTGGGCGAAAGCGGATCGGGCAAGTCCGTGACGATGATGGCGCTCATGGGGCTGTTGCCGAGCCCGCCCGCGAAGATCGCCGGGGGCTCGATCCTCTACCAGGGGCGCGAAGTGCGCGGGCGGTCGGCCAAGGAGATGCGGCGGCTGCGCGGCGGCGAGATCGGTTTCGTCTTCCAGGACCCGATGACGAGCCTCAACCCGGTCTTCACCGTGGGCTACCAGATCGTGGAGCCGATCCGGAAGCATCTGGGCCTCTCGAAGCGCGCGGCGCGGGCGCGGGCCGCCGATCTGCTCGACCTGGTGGGCATTCCCGATGCGCGGCGGCGGCTCGACGATTTCCCGCACCAGTTCTCGGGGGGCATGCGCCAGCGGGTGATGATCGCCATCGCGCTTTCCTGCGATCCAAAGGTTCTGATTGCGGACGAGCCCACGACGGCGCTCGATGTCACCATCCAGGCGCAGATCCTCGAGATCGTGCGCGATCTGCGCGAGAAGCTCGGGATGGGGATCATCTGGATCACCCATGATCTCGGTCTCGTGGCCGGGATCGCGGACCGGGTGATGGTGATGTATGCGGGTCATGTGGTGGAGCACGGCACGGTGGAGCGGATCTTCCGCGCGCCCCAGCATCCCTATACCCGCGCGCTTCTCGGCACGATCCCGAACCTAACCGGCCCGCGCGCCGAGCGGCTCGCCTCCATCGAGGGACAGCCGCCGATCCTGATGGAGGAGCCGCGGTCCTGTCCCTTCGCGCCGCGGTGCAGCCATGTGTTCAACCGCTGTCGGGTGGAGAACCCGTCGCGCCGCTTCGTGGCCGATGGCCATGACGTGGCCTGCTGGTGGGATTTCCGAACCGATGAGGCCTATCGTGGCGGATGAATTGGGTCGCACGGACGAAGAGGGCCAGCGCGAGGATGGTGCCGCGGGCGAGGTGCCGGAAGCGGAGGAAGCCGTGACGGAGCCTCCTGCCGAGGCCGGGCCGCTGGTGCAGGTGGATGGCCTGAAGATGCATTTCCCGATCTACAGCGGGCTCTTCCGGCGCCAGACGGGCGTGGTGAAGGCGGTGGACGATCTCAGCTTCGAGATCGCACGCGGCGAGACGCTGGGGCTGGTGGGGGAAAGCGGCTGCGGGAAATCGACCGCGGGGCGTGCGCTTCTGCGGCTCTATGATCCGACGGCCGGCTCCATCCAGCTCGACGGTCGCGAGATCTCCGGGCTCAAGGGGGATGCGCTGCGCAAGCTGCGGACCCGGATGCAGATGATCTTCCAGGACCCGCAAGCGAGCCTCAACCCGCGCATGACCGTGGGCTCGATCATCGCCGAGCCCCTGGCCGAGCACGCCGCCCTCGGTCGCAGGGAGATGCGGGCGCGGGTGCTGGAACTGATGGACCAGGTGGGGCTGAACCGCTCCTTTGCCAATCGCTATCCGCATGAGTTTTCCGGTGGGCAGCGGCAGCGGATCGGGATTGCGCGCGCGCTGGCGCTGAACCCGGATTTCATCGTCTGCGACGAGCCCATTGCCGCCCTCGACGTCTCGATCCAGGCGCAGGTTGTGAACCTGCTTGAAGATCTGCAGAGAAGTCACGGTCTGACCTACCTTTTCATCAGCCACGACCTCTCGATGGTGCGCCATCTCGCGACGCGGGTGGCGGTGATGTACCTGGGCCGGATCATGGAGATCGGTCCGCGCGACGGGCTCTATGCCAACCCGCTTCATCCCTACACCGAGGCGCTTCTCTCGGCGGTGCCGGAGGCCGATCCGGAAGCAGAGGGCGCGCGCGAGCGGATCGTGCTGACCGGGGACGTGCCGAGCCCGAGCAATCCGCCAAAGGGCTGTGTCTTCTGCACGCGCTGCCCGAAGGTCTTCGACCGGTGCCGTGTGGAGGTGCCGGAACTCAGGGACGCGGGCGAGGGGCGGCGGGTGGCCTGTCACCTGATCGAGGAAGCGCAGGTGGCCGCGTGAGCCGAGCCACCGGGAATTCTGAATGCAAGCAGCGATTTACAAGGAGAAACGGATGAAGTTGAGACCCATACTGGCGGCGGGTGTCGCGATGGCGACCCTCGGTGCCACATCTGCCTTCGCCGAGCGCGGCACGGATGGGCAGGTGAACATCCTTTACTGGCAGGCGATCTCGACGATGAACCCGTTCCTGTCGAACGGCACCAAGGATCTCGAGGCCTCCAGCCTGGTGCTCGAGCCGATGGCGCGGTTCAACGAGAGGGGCGAGATGGTGCCCTGGCTCGCGCAGGATATCCCGACGCTGGACAACGGCGGCTTCTCCGAGGATTTCACCACCATCACCTGGAAGCTGAAGGAAGGCCTGCTCTGGTCCGACGGCTCGCCGGTGACGGCGGCGGACGCGGTCTTCACGTGGGAATACTGCATGCACCCCGAAGGCGGCTGCGCACAGGCCACGAACTTTTCCGGCGTGGAGAATGTCGAGGCGCTGGACGACCTGACGGTGCAGGTGACCTTCTCCGAGCCGAAGCCCTATCCCTACGGGCCGTTCGTGGGGCATTTCTCGCCGATCATCCAGCAATCGCAGTTCGCGGACTGCATGGGTGCGCGGGCACCGGAATGCACCGAGGCGAACTTCTATCCGATCGGCACGGGGCCGTTCGTGGTGAAGGATTTCAAGGCCAACGACCTTGTCTATCTCGAAGCCAACCCGAATTTCCGCGATCCCGAGAAGCCGGCATTTGCCTCCGCGCTCATCAAGGGGGGCGGGGATGCAGCCTCGGCGGCGCGCTCGGTGCTGGAAACGGGCGAGTTCGACTATGCCTGGAACCCGCAGGTGGAGCCCGAGATCCTGGCGCAGATGGAAGCGGCGGGGAACGGCGAAATCATCGCGGCCTTCGGATCGCTGGTCGAGCGCCTGATGATCAACCAGTCCAACCCGGACCCGGCACTGGGTGACGAGCGCTCCACGCTGGCGCATCCGCACCCGTTCCTGACCGACAAGGCGGTGACCAAGGCGCTGAGCCTCGCCATCGACCGCGAGATCCTCGTGGAGGCGGGCTATGGTGCGGCGGGCAAGATCACCTGCAACATCATCCCCATGCCGGAGATCAACGTCTCGACCAACAACGACTGGTGCATGACCCAGGACATGGACGAGGCCAACCGCCTGCTCGACGAGGCCGGCTACACGCGCGGCGGCGACGGCATCCGCGAGAAGGACGGCGTGCGCCTGAGCGTGCTCTACCAGACCTCCACGAACTCCGTGCGGCAGGCCGCGCAGGCACTGATCAAGCAGTGGTGGAACGAACTGGGTGTCGAGGTGGAACTGCGCCAGATCGACGGTGCGGTGTTCTTCGGCGGTGATCCGGGCTCGCCCGACACGTTCCAGAAATTCTATGCCGACGTGCAGGAATACGCCAACAACTACAACGGCACGGACCCGGAAGAGTATCTGGGCGACTGGACCTGCGCCGAGGTGCCGCGCCCCGAGACCCAGTGGCAGGGCAGCGGCGACGCGCGACATTGCGATCCAGAATACGACGCACTCTGGGCCGAGCTCGGCAAGACCGCGGGCGAAGAGGAACGGGCCGAGATCATCATCAAGCTCAACGACATGATCGTCAATTCCGGCTCGTACATCCCGCTGGTCTATCGTGGTCGTGTGGCGGCGAAGTCCAACACCCTCGGCGGTGTCGTCATGAACCCGGTCGACAGCGAGATCTGGAACACCGCGGACTGGTATCGCGTGGAATGATCCCAGCGCGGCGGGTGGCGTGAGCGCGCCATCCGCCCAGCCGACGGAGTACGCCCCGGCATGTTTACCTATACGATCCGGCGATTGCTTTTCGCCATTCCGACGCTGCTTGTGATCAGCTTCATCATCTTTGCATTGCTGGATCTCTCGCCGGGGGATCCGACCTCCAACCTGCCGCTCACGATCCCGCCGGAAGTGCGCGAGCAGATCCGCATGAGCCTCGGGCTCGGCGAACCTTTTTTCGTGCGTTACCTCAAGTGGCTCGAGCAGTTCTGCATCAATGAGCCGCTCAACGTCTTCGAGCAGATGACGGGTATTACCGTGGGCGATGGCGAACGGATGCGCGTCATCAGCTGGCAGACCCGCTCCCCGGTGGTGGACCTGATCGTCGAGCGGATGCCGCAGACGCTCTGGGTCGTGGGAATGTCCTACGTGGTGGGCACGCTCATCGCGGTTCCGATCGGGGTGATCTCCGCCTACAAGCAGTATTCCTGGTTCGATCAGTTCGGGACGTTCTTCTCGATGGTCGGGTTCTCGGTGCCAACCTTCTTCACCGGGCTCCTCGTGATCGTGATCTTCTCGGTGCAGCTCGGCTGGCTGCCCTCGATCTACGACACGAACCTCCAGGTGACGAACCTCGAGACGTTCTGGCTTCAGGTGAAGCAGATGATCATGCCTGTGGGGGTGCTGGCGCTCTATTTCGCGGCGCAGACGAGCCGCTTCATGCGCGCCTCGACCCTCGACAACCTCAACCAGGATTACGTCCGCACCGCGCGGGCCAAGGGCATGGGCGAGAGCAAGGTGCTGCTCGTGCATGTGCTGCGCAACAGTCTCATCCCGGTGGTGACGGTGGTGGCGCTTGGCGTGCCGCAGATCTTCGGCGGTGCCATCATCACCGAGCAGATCTTCCGGGTAAACGGGCTGGGGCAGCTTCTGATCACCGGCATCCAGGGCACGGATATTCCGCTGGTGCAGACGCTGACCTTCATTTTCGCGATCCTGATCGTGCTCTTCAACCTGATCGCCGACCTGCTCTACGGCATTCTCGACCCGAGGATCCGCTATGACTGACGCCACCGCCCAGACCAGCCCCGGAGACATCACGACGCCCGAGCATTCGCTCTGGAGCGATGTCTGGTATCAGTTCCGCCACCATCGCGGAGCGATGCTCGGCATGATCATCTTCCTGGTGATCGTCTTCGCGGTGATCTTCGGGCCGGCGATTCACAATGTCGATCCGAACTACATCGACGTGCGCGCGCGCAACGCCGCGCCCTCGCTCGCGCATCCCATGGGCACCGACAACATCGGCCGCGACCTCTTCGCGCAGGTGCTTCAGGGCGGGCGGGTGTCGCTTCTCGTGGGCGTGACGGCGATGCTGCTTTCGCTTGTGCTCGGGACCCTCGTGGGCGTTCTGTCGGGCTTCTTCCGCTGGCTCGACGGTCCGCTTATGCGGGTGACGGATCTCTTCCTTGCGCTGCCGCTTCTGCCGCTTCTGCTCGTCATCATCATGCTCTTTCGCGACTCGCTGCGTTCGGCGTTCGGGCCGGAATCGGGGATCTTTCTGCTGATTGTCTTCGTGATCGGCATCACGAGCTGGATGCAGACCGCGAGGATCGTGCGCGGCGATGTGCTGGCGCTGAAGGAGCGGGAGTTCGTACTGGCGGCGCGCTCCATCGGCACGCCGTCGCGGCGGATCATCTCGCGCCATATCCTGCCCAATATCCTCTCGCCGATCATGGTCTCGGCGACGCTGGGGGTTGCGAACGCCATCATCACCGAATCCGCGCTGAGCTTCCTGGGGCTCGGCTTCCCGTCGGATTTCCCGACCTGGGGGCGGCTGCTCTATGACGGGGCGAATTTCATGACGCTGACGCCCGCGCGGGTGATCTGGCCGGGGCTGGCGATCTCGCTCACGGTGCTCAGCATCAACTTCATCGGTGACGGGCTGCGCGATGCGCTCGATCCGCGAATCAGGGGGCGGTAGGGGAGGCATCTGCCTCGCTGGTATACCAGTTGACGTGAAAGTGAATTCCGGCCCCTTGGGTTGGAATCCTCGGCCTCACGGGCGCGGTCGGAGCGAGCGCGCTTCGGAAAATACTGGTGCTCTCCAGACCTTACCGATTTGGCGATCATTGACGCAGGGTTTCGCGTTAAGGGCGAACTGTGGCCCGGAGGCGACACGCGGTTAACCTCGTGTCAATTGCTGCATTGCAAAATAATCGGATTGGCAAATATGTCCTTCTTAGGAATGCACTGCGTGCAATAATTGAACATTCGTTCAAGTGGGTTTCGCAAATGCAGCGAAAACCTTGGCGGCGGAAAGGTCTTGTTAACCATAAGCGCGCGCAATGCCGGTAGAGTGGTCAGTAAGGAAAAAACAGATGGCATACGGGCTGCCGCACATCAGTTTCCTGGGATACCCGGTTCCCGTCCCCTGTGCGGGACATGCGGGGCTGGGGTTCCGCGAGGCGCAACCGGGCGATGAGCCTGAAATCATTGCGCATCTTCGGGCGCTTGACCCGGAAGACCGGCGGATGCGTTTCTGCACCACGGTCAACGACGCGCATCTGGTCCGCCACGCCGAAGGGATCTGGGAGCGCAGCTCCTTCGCGATCACGGCCCACGACGGGCCGCTCTGGTCCGGCCCGTTCAACCGGCCCGGCGCAATCCGGGCAATGGCCGAGCTTTCGGTTAACGGCGACATGGCCGAGGTCGGGGTTTCCGTCGATCGCGGGCTGCGCCGTCGTGGCGTGGGCACCTATCTGATCCAGACGGCCGCGCGGCTTCTGGCGCAGCGGGGCGTGCGCAAGATCGTGGCTTTTACCATGCCGGGCAACAAGTCGTTCCTGGCGCTTTCACGCAAGGCGGGGGCGGATGTGACCTGGGACATGGACGAGGTCGAGATCCTCTTCGACGTGGCCGAGCTCAATCGCGCCTATCTCCAGCGGCGGCTTGGCGAGCAGGTTTTCCACCGGGTGGCCTGACCCGCGGATTTCATGCGTTCTTCAAGATCGAAGGCTTGCACCGGCTGACCACAGTTCTAACCTAAGATCAGGTTATCAGGACATTTGGAGGCAAGTCGGATGGCAAACGAAACGAAGGGCGACGTGGCGGAAAAGGTGAGCACCGAGAAGCTCTCCCAGGATATCGAGACGCTGAAGGCGGACATGTCGCAGATCGTCGGCACGTTGCGCGAACTGGGGCTCCAGTCGAAGGACACGGCGGTCGAGGTCGGGCGCCGGCGCTACGAGCTCGCGCGTCAGAAGGGCCAGGACCAGGTCGACTACCTGCGCGGCACGGCGGACGATCTGAGCCAGCAGGCGACGGACGCGGTGCGCGAGCGGCCCGCCACGGCGCTTCTGATCGCGGCCGGGATCGGCATGCTTTTCGGTCTGCTTTCGGCCCGCAAGTAAGCGCATGATCCGCGAACACATGATGTTGTCGGCCGAGCTGCGCACTCGGGCACTGGTTCGGTCGATCCTCTGGTCTCTCCTGGCGCTGGTGGCCGCGATCGGGGGGCTAGGGTTCCTCGGCGCGGCGCTTTGGCTCTGGATGGAGGTGCATCTGGGCGCGGTGGCGGCCTCGGCGATATTGGGTTGCGTGTCGCTCCTGGTCGCGCTTCTGGCGGTGGCTTTCGCATCCGCCTCGCGCGTGCGTCAGCCTCTGCCGAAGGCGAAGATCGGGGTGGACGATCTTGCGGAGGCGTTCCTCGCGGCAGTCGAACTGGGACGCTCTGCGCGTCGCAGGAAATAGGGCCCTGCGCCTTCGGTCTTGAAAATCGGGTCGGTCTGGGGCATCCATGGCCCATGAAGAAGCAGGCTGACCTGATTACGCTCTCGATTTGCTGCTGACCCGTTCCGCGGCGCGCTTCTTCGTTCCCATTTCCGGATACATGTGATAGCTCGCCGCGCCGACAAGGCAGCAGATCCGAGGCAGTGCGAGGCGACATGACCGAGATCACGCTCTACAACACCCGGACGAAGGCCAAGGAACGCCTTGCGCCCATCGACCCTCGGAACGTGCGGATGTATGTCTGCGGGCCGACGGTCTATGATCGGGCGCATATCGGCAACGCGCGCCCCGTGGTGGTGTTCGACACGCTGTTTCGCCTGCTGCGGCATGTCCATGGCGAAAGCCATGTGACCTATGTGCGCAATTTCACGGATGTGGACGACAAGATCAACGCACGGGCGCAGCGCGACGGTCGCGCGATCCGCGACATCACCGACGAGACCATCGGCTGGTATCACGAGGACATGGACGCGCTCGGTGCGCTCCGGCCGAGTTTCGAGCCGCGGGCGACGGAATACATCGGCCAGATGATCGCGATGATCGAGACGCTGGTGGCGAAGGGTCATGCCTATGCCGCCGAGGGGCATGTGCTGTTCTCGGTCTCGAGCTATCCCGACTACGGCAAGCTCTCGCGGCGCTCACTCGACGAGATGCGCGCGGGTGCGCGGGTCGAGGTGGCGCCCTACAAGCGCGATCCGATGGATTTCGTGCTCTGGAAGCCCTCGAGCGACGACCTTCCGGGGTGGGAGAGCCCCTGGGGGCGCGGCCGGCCGGGCTGGCATATCGAGTGCTCCGCCATGGCCCATGACCTGTTGGGCGAGAGCTTCGACATTCACGGCGGCGGGATCGATCTCGCCTTTCCGCATCACGAGAACGAGGTAGCGCAATCCTGCTGCGCGCATCCCGAGGGCCAGTTCGCGAAGATCTGGATGCACAACGGCTATCTCCAGGTCGAGGGCGAGAAGATGTCGAAGTCGCTCGGCAACTTCTTCACTGTTCATGACCTGCTCGAGAAGGGTGTGCCGGGCGAGGTGATCCGTTTCGTGCTGCTCTCCACCCATTACCGCCAGCCCATCGACTGGACGGAGGCGAAGGTGGAGGAGGCGACCAAGACGCTGCGCAAGTGGCGGGCGCTGATCGAGGGCATCGAACCCTCTTCCAGCGCGGCCTCGACTGTCGTCGATGCCCTGGCGGACGATGTGAATACGGCGGGTGCCATCGCGGAACTGCACAAGCTCGCGAGTGCCGGCGATGCCGCGGGCCTTAAGGCTTCTGCCGGTTTTCTGGGGCTTCTAAGCGATGATCTTGGCGCATGGGCCGAAGCACCCACGGCGGATGCGGATGTGGGAGCCACGATCGAGGCGCTTCTGGCCGAGCGCGCGGCCGCGCGGAAGGCGCGCGATTTCGCGCGGGCCGACACCTTGCGTGATGGGTTTGCCGCAGCCGGGGTTCTGGTGAAGGACACGGCGGCGGGAGCGACCTGGGAACTTGCGCCCGACTTCGACGCGGCGAAACTGGAGGCGCTGAGATGACCAGGACCTTTTTCACGCCCAGACCTGCCGTTTCGCCCGGAGCTCGCGACGGGCAGCGCGCCCGACCCGCCCCCCAGGGCGGGCGCGCTTCGCGCTTCCACCCTCGGGCCGGGGCGCTGCCACCGACCAGCGGAGGATACGGACAATGACCCGCGAGCGGCTCTATCTCTATGACACGACGCTGCGCGACGGGCAGCAGACGCAAGGCGTGGATTTCTCGACCGAGGACAAGGTGGCGATTGCCAAGGCGCTCGACGACCTGGGCCTCGACTATATCGAGGGCGGTTGGCCGGGGGCGAACCCGACCGACAGCGCGTTTTTTGCCAGTTCGCCGAAACTGGCGCGCGCGGAGCTGACGGCCTTCGGAATGACGAAGCGCGCAGGCCGCTCAGCAGAGAACGACGATGTGCTCGCCGGAGTGGTGAATGCCCGGACCGGTTCCGTCTGCCTCGTGGGCAAGACCCATGACTTTCACGTCCATACCGCACTTGGCATCTCGCTTGAGGAAAACCTCGTAAATATCCGGGATTCCATCGCTCATCTGGTTGCGTTGCGGCGCGAGGCGCTTTTTGACGCCGAGCATTTCTTCGATGGCTACCAGGCCAACCCCGCCTATGCGCTCGAGTGCCTCAGGGTGACCCATGAGGCGGGCGCGCGCTGGATCGTGCTTTGCGATACCAATGGCGGGACGCTGCCGGGCGAGATCGGACGGATCGTGGCTGAGGTCATCGCGGGCGGCATTCCCGGTGACCGGCTCGGCATCCATACTCACAACGACACCGAACAGGCGGTGGCGGGCAGTCTTGCCGCGGTGGATGCGGGCGTGCGCCAGATCCAGGGCACGTTGAACGGATTGGGGGAGCGCTGCGGCAATGCCAATCTGGTGAGCCTCATTCCGACGCTGCTCCTGAAGGAGCCCTATGCCAGCGGCTTCGAGATCGGGGTGAGCCGGGCCAAGCTCGCGGAGCTGACGCGGGTGAGCCGGATGCTCGACACGATCCTCAACCGCGTGCCCAACCGGAGTGCACCTTACGTCGGTTCCTCGGCCTTTGCGCACAAGGCGGGATTGCACGCGAGCGCGATCCTCAAAGACCCGACCACCTACGAGCATGTGCCGCCCGAAGTGGTGGGAAACACGCGGTTCGTGCCGATGTCGAACCAGGCGGGGCAGTCGAACCTGCGCAAGCGTTTGGCGGAGGCGGGCATTGCGGTGGAAGCGGGCGATCCACGGCTGAGCCGCATCCTGGACGAGGTGAAGGCGCGCGAGGAACGCGGGTTTTCCTACGACAGTGCCTCCGCCAGTTTCGAGTTGCTCGCGCGCGAGGTGCTGGGGCTGATGCCCGTGCCGCGATTCTTCGATGTGGAGCGCTACAGGGTGACGGTGGAACGGCGGCTCGATGCCGCAGGCGAACCGGTGACGGTCTCTGAAGCCGTCGTGGTGGTCAGGATCGGGGACGAGCGGATGATGAGCGTTTCCGAGAGCCGCGACCCCGAGAGCCATGCGGATCAGGGGCCGGTCAACGCACTGTCGCGTGCGCTCGCGAAGGATCTCGGTCCCTACCAGACATCCATCGACGAGATGAAGCTGGTGGATTTCAAGGTGCGCATCACCACGCGCGGCACCGAGGCCGTAACGCGGGTGTTGATCGACAGCGAGGACAAGCAGGGGCGGCGCTGGTCCACTGTGGGGGTTTCGGCCAATATCGTCGATGCCAGTTTCCAGGCGGTTCATGACGCGATCCTGTGGAAATTGGTACGCGATCAGGCCGAGGTCGCGGGGGTTGCGTGAGCGCGGAGGCCTGTTCCGAGCTTGTCCGACGCGGGGACGAGGACCGCTGGCGCGCGGCCATGGCGGCGCCGGAGGCTGTGCGCGGCGGGCTGATGGCGCTCTATGCCTTCAATCTCGAGATCGCGCGGGCGCCTTGGGTTGCGTCCGAGCCGATGTTGGCGGAGATCCGGTTACAATGGTGGCGCGATGCGCTCGAGGAGATCTATGGCGGGGCCGCGCCGCGTCGCCACGAGGTCGTTCTGCCCCTAGCGGCGGCAATTCGGGAACTGCGGCCGCCGCGGGCACTTTTCGACGAGACCATCGACGCGCGACGGCGGGATCTGGAGGCGGCGCCCTTCGCGGATCTGGCGGCCCTCGAGGCGCATGTGAACCGGACGGCGGGGCATGTGGCGGTGCTGGCCGCGGTGCTTCTGGGCGCGGATGACAGATCACTTGGCGTGGTGCGGGAGTTTGCCTGCGGTGCGGGGCTGGTGAGCTTTCTGGCAGCACTGCCGGGTTATGAGGCGCATGGGCGTTTTCCTCTGCCGCGCGGCCTCGAGCCTGCGGATGTAGCGGCTCGCGCCTCGGAGCGAATCGCGGGAGCCCGCGCCCGGCGCGGGGATGTGGGGGACGAGGCGCTGCCGGTGATGCTGCACGGCACGCTGTCCGCCGCGCGGCTCGATGCGGCCCGCAAGGGTCGGGACGGATTTGACCCCAAGGGTTTGGTGCTCTCGGAGTTTTCGGCACGCGCACGGCTCGCCTGGGCAGCGGTGAGCGGGCGTTGGTAAAGATAATCTAGTCAGATCAGCGACTTGGATCCTCTTCCCCATAGCGTTCTCTTCAGGGCGCTTTCGGTCGAGGATGGAGGCATTGGCGGTCGACGCTTTGGCTACGGCGTGGCACGCATCATGGCGGACAGCGATCCTGCTCAAGGGTAAGCATCCTAGCGCCTTTGCGAATTTCAACTTTATCCGTGTGGCTGCACCGATCGAATAGCTTTCGCAATCCACCCGGTTCAGTTCGTTCTGCTGGATGCTTCGTTTGGTATCGAAATGGGTTGTGGTATCGCGCTATCTGCCTTCATGAGCGCCAACAAAAAAACGTGATCTCCAATCCGCGTCCCGGGCGTACACGAAGATTGCAAATAGGCGAAAATTTGCTTCCAATCGAATTGTCTCCAAGTTACGTCTTGCGTGTTTCTTGCTGTTTGCGTGCGTCATGAGTTCAGTTCGGGGGTATAGTGGGTGTGATGAAATTGAAGTACAGGCCCGAGATAGATGGCCTGAGAGCGATTTCTGTTGTATCTGTAATTGTTTATCACGCCGGTTTTCGCGTTCCCGAAGGCGGATTTCTGGGCGTGGACATATTCTTCGTGATCAGCGGCTTTCTGATCACAAGCATCATACTGGATGATCTTGCCCGCAAGGAATTCAGTTTCATCAAATTCTATGAGCGTCGCGCGCGTCGAATTCTGCCGGCTCTGATGCTGGTTGTTCTCTGTTGTTTGCCGTTCGCCTGGTTCTGGCTTCTGCCCGAGGACATGAAGGATTTCTCCCAGAGCCTTCTGGGGGTTGCGACCTTTCTGTCCAATGTCGTGTTCTGGTCGGAAACGGGATATTTCGATACCGCAGCTGAACTGAAGCCGCTCCTCCATACGTGGAGTCTGGCGATCGAAGAACAGTATTACATCATCTTTCCCGTGGTGATGATTGTCATCTTCCGGTTTGGCTACAAGGTTACCGCTGCATGTCTCGCTTTGATGTTTGTCGCGAGCCTGGCTGCATCCGAGTGGACTGCCTACAATGCGCCCTCCGCCGGTTTCTATTTGTTGCCGACGCGCGGTTGGGAGCTTCTGATCGGTTCATTCTGTGCTCTCTATTTGCACAATCGCGGGCGCGGGAGCCGACGGAGCAAGTCAGCCATCCTGGCGGAAACCGCCGGCCTTCTGATGATTCTTGCTTCGATTTTCTTCTATACCAACGAAACGCCGCATCCGAGCGCGTATACCCTCGTGCCGACGATCGGGGCCGCTCTCATCATCCTGTTTTCCCGCAGGGGATCGCCAGTTCAGCGTTTGCTGGGGTCCAGGTTGCTCGCAGGTATAGGACTGATTTCCTACAGTCTGTATCTCTGGCATTTTCCGGTATTCGCCTTCTATCGCTACAGGATGTCCCAAGAACCCGTGGACGGTCCCTGGCCGCTCATGATCGCTGCGATCGTCATGCTGAGCTATCTGAGCTGGAAATTCGTCGAACGGCCGTTCCGGAACAGGAATACCGTTTCTCGCCCCGTGATATTCGGGTTCAGCGCAGTGTCGCTGGTCGCGATTGCAGCTGTCGGTGTCGGTGGACAGCTTACCTGGGGCTACCACCCCTATCGACCGATGATGCAGCAGGTTGTGATAGATTTGCCCACGGTCCGGACCACGCACTGCTTCAACGAAGGTCGGCGGAGCATTGATGAGATCGAGGCCGGTGATATCTGCACGGTCGGCGGTGAGGAAATTCATGCGGCGATCATTGGTGACAGTCACGCCGGCGCCCTTCTGGACGCCTTGGATGATCTGGGTGTCACGGATGATCGCGGCTTCTGGACATTCAGCGAGGCGTACTGCCCGCCCGCGCTCGGGTTCGTGCTGAACAGATACGGGAACCAGTGCGGACCAAAACGAGAGGTATCCTTCGAGAAGATACTGCAGAACGAGAGTATCCGGGATGTGGTTCTGGTTCTGAACTGGGGTATCTATACCCAAGGGTGGCGTGACAAGCTCGTCCCGTCCGCGGCGACCTTGAATGGCGTGCGATCTGCCGACATTTCTGAGAACCCCGAACTTCTGGAAACAGCGCTGACGCAATCTATCGAGAAGCTGAATTCGGAAGGAAAGAATGTGATCATTCTTGGTCCTGGTCCTGAATTCACGTCACGTGTTCATGACTATGTCGAGAAGGTCAGGCTATTTGGCCAACCTGTCGATCGAAACGAAATGGCGGTGACGCGTGAGGAATTCGAGAAGCGGAATGCCGAGGCATTCGCAATTCTGGCAGGTATTGACAGCGCCGACGTCGTGCCCGTGCATGATTTGTTCTGTGATTCCACAATGTGCAGGGCGCTAGACGGAAAAGGACGGCCCCTGTTCAGTGATACCAATCACGTGAACAAGGATGGTGCAGATTTGGTCGCAGAGCTGATCTATGAGTCTCTTATCGATGCAAATCTGCAAGAACCTGCCGATTGATATACCGTATCACATGATGGAGCTATAAAGTTGGTACGCTAACGAATATTGTCTCGGCTGGTGCATGGCGCGCTGGGGGGCAGTATTTGGTTGATTGACCGACTGCCATTTGCCGTGACCAAAGCGAGGATTGGTAGGGGTGGAATTTGAATGGCGACGGTAAGCGTCCGTGCGGACAATCTATTTACGTTTTATCTGAATGGCGTCGAGGTTCTTTCCGGTTCGAGCTGGGCGCAGGTCTACACGGCCGATCTTGATATCGAGGCAGGCGATGTCATTGCGCTGAGTGCGACGGACACCGGTGGGGCCGGTGAGGTATTCGTCGATATCGCATATGAGGACGGCACGCGATACGGGTCCGGGACGGACTGGCGCGTGGCGACCAGTGTTTCGGGCGATGGCTGGCTCCAGTCGGGCTTTGACGACAGTGGCTGGGCGCAAGCGACGAGCTATGGAACGGCCTCGACCGGACGGCTGGCCGGAACCGGACAGTCCCTTCCTGAGGGCAGTGAAGCCGAATGGATCTGGAGCGACCAGTATTACGCCGACAACGCGGTCTATTTGCGTTGGACCGTGGGTGATGCTTCCGGAAACACCCCACCCACGGTGTCCAATCCGATTGCCGATCAGACCGTCACCGTTGGTGAAACATTCAACATCGCCATTCCCACCGATACGTTCTTCGACTCGGATGGTGACGCGCTGAGCTACAGCGCCACGCTTGGCAATGGGGATCCTCTTCCGGCCTGGCTGACGTTCGACGCCCAGACCGGGGTCATTTCAGGCACGGCCCAGAACGAGGGCACGGCGACCATCGTCGTGACTGCCGATGACGGCAA
>NZ_JBNAFY010000004.1:0-585369 GCF_049800915.1 Amaricoccus macauensis | reverse complement strand
GTTGAGCGTCTTCAGTCTGTTGTGATTCCGTGCGGTTTGCAGACTGAACGGAGCCTCGAATGCCTTGGACTGAAGCCGCTCGCCATGTGTATCGGCGGGAATGCCCGCGTTATGCAAGTGACCTGATGGATCGCGAGTGGGCTTTGATCAAACCTTTTATGCCGCCACCGAACCGGCTGGGGCGCCCGCGCACCACGGATCTGCGCGAAGTGATGAACGCACTCCTCTATATCGCATCGACCGGCTGCCAGTGGCGGATGCTGCCGAAAGACTTTCCGCCGGTCTCGACGGTGCAGGGATATTTCTACGACTGGCGCGACAGCGGACTGTTGCAGACGATCCGTTTCGCGCTGGCAATGGAGACGCGTGAGCTTGAGGGTCGGGAAGCCAGTCCGAGCGCGGGCGTGATCGACTCCTAGACCGTGAAAACTACGGAAAGCGGGGGAATTTCTAGCTTCGATGCCGGCAAGAAGGTCAAGGGTCGAAAGCGCGTTCGGCATCTCTCTCAAACCCGTGGCGTTCGATGTCTCACCGTCACCGACACTCTTGGCCTTCTGTTCGGGTTGGTCGTCCATGCCGCCGATATCCAGGATCGGGATAGCGCGCCGGAGGTCCTGAAATCGATCCGCCATGCCTGTCCCTGGCTGCGTCACATCTTTGCCGTCGCCGGCTATGCCGGGCCGAAGCTGCGCGCCGCGCTCAGGCGCATGGGCGAGTGGACAGTTGAGATCATCAAGCGCTCCGACATCGCAGAAGGCTTCGAGGCCCTTCCCCGCCGGTGGGTCGTCGAGCGAACCTTCGCCTGGCTCGGTCGCTGCCGTCGTCTCGCCAATGATTGGGAGAAATCCGTCGCCTACGCCGAAGCCTGGATCAACATCGCCCACATCCGCATCACAACCAGGCGGCTCGCAAGGTATTGCTATGTTTGACCGAGTTTTGAATGAGTCTCTGGCAAAAACGGTCCAATCTAAATGTTCAGTAGGATTGGCGCTCGATTGGGGCTCTGCCGCTATCCAGATTGATCCGCTCCTTGTTTTCCGGCGTATTGGGAAAGTGAATGCTTCGGAGTTCCCATGTCCCTTGACGCTATGCCTGTCGAACAACAACGTGTTGCCATAATCGGCGGCGGAATTTCGGGTTTGGCGGCTGCCTATCTGATGGCACCTCAATATGCCGTCACCTTGTTCGAGGCTTCTCCGAGGCTTGGAGGACATGCGCGTACCGTGTTTGCAGGCAAAAATGGAGACAGGCCTGTTGATACTGGATTTATAGTTTTCAACTACGCCAACTATCCTCATTTAACGAGGATGTTTCGTGATCTGCAGGTTCCGGTTACAAGAAGCGACATGAGTTTCGGAGCTTCGATCGACAACGGTCGCGTCGAATACGGGCTACGGGATTTGCAAGCTCTTGTCGCTCAGAAAGGCAATCTCGCACGACCCGGCTTTGCCCGGATGGTTCGAGATATCTTTCGATTCAATGCTCATGCGGAGACAGTCGCGAGGGATGACAACACGACCATAGGCGAGTTGATGGTCGAGCTGAAGCTCGGGAGTTGGTTTCGGAATTTTTATCTCCTGCCGCTTTGCGGCGCCATATGGTCGACGCCTCCAAGCGAAATTCAGCGATTCCCAGCCCGGGCGCTCGTGCAGTTCTTCAGAAACCATGCGTTGCTGTCCCCGTCCGGGCAGCATCAGTGGTGGACAGTCGACGGGGGAAGCATCGAGTACGTGCGGCGTCTTGAGCATCATCTGCGCGGGCTAGGCGTTGGGGTTCGCACCAGGGCACCAGTCCGGGCAGTGATACGTGACGGCCGGAAAAGTATTGTGCAGATTTCAGGACAGGACTCTCATCAGTTCGATCATGTCGTGTTTGCCTGTCATTCGGATCAGGCTCTGAAGCTGCTGGCACAACCGACGCTTGAGGAGCACCGTACCCTGTCAGCGATCAAATTTCAGGACAATGAGATGGTGCTCCACCGAGATGCGGGACAAATGCCTCGCCGAAAGGCGGTTTGGTCGAGTTGGATCTACAAGTCGGACACCGCGCGGCCAGAACCCGCGATAAGTGTCACATACTGGATGAACCGTCTCCAAAACATCCCTGAATGTGATCCGCTTTTTGTATCCTTGAACCCTTCTCGAAAGGTACCCGAGGAACTGATCTACGACCGCAAAACCTTTCGACACCCAGTATTTGACACCGATGCTCTCTCGGCCCAGAAGCGATTGACCACGCTACAAGGCCAGAACAACACCTGGTTTGCCGGGGCTTATACACGGCATGGATTTCATGAGGATGGGTTTGCAAGTGCGGTTCGCATCGCTCGGCTCATGAACCGGCAATTCGTATGACCAGCTGTCCTGAAATTGTCGCAGGTGTGACGACCCACACGCGTCGTGGTGCCGTTCGGCACATGTTTCGGTATAAGGTCGACTATGTTCTGATTGATCTGGACTCTTCCGCAGACCAAACGCGGCTCTTCGCTCGAAACCGTTTCAATCTGGTCTCGATACATGACAGGGATCACGGTGGTCCACTCAAATCAGGCCAAGGCGCAAATTGGGCGCGCGAGGTGTTCAGTCAGAATGGGTTGGTTGATCCGAGTATCCGGATCCTGCTGCTGACACAGCCGCGCATGTGGGGATATGTTTTCAACCCGGTAAGCTTTTGGCTTGCATTCAGCGAAGATACCCTGGTTGCAGTGATAGCCGAAGTATCGACCCCTTTTGGCGATCGTCACTCTTATCTCTGCCATCAAGCAGAATTTGCGCCGATCACAAAGGATGCCAAGATTAGAAAGTCGAAGTACTTGCACGTTTCACCGTTTCAGAGGGTGGAAGGCTCGTATTATTTCAGATTCGATATTCGAGTCGACCACATCAATATTAAGATCGTCTACAGGAACGGGTTGGAAGGGGTCGCTGCAACGTTGTCCGGGTCCCGCGCGCCCATGACCGACGCCGCTCTTTTGCGCGCAAGCTTTCGCCGCCCATTGGGCGCGATGCGCACAACAGCTCTGATCCATTGGGAGGCGCTACGATTGAAACTCAAGGGCGCCCACTATCGTACTCGCCCTACACCGCCAAGTTCCGAGGTAAGCTGATGCCATTTCTCACGAAGCGCACCAAGCGCGAATTTTTGGACACCTGTGCACAAATAGAAACAGGAAGCCTGCGTATCCGCACTCCGGAAGGGGAATGCTACGATTTCGGCCAAGGTGAGCCGTCTGCCGAAATGCAAATACACGACTGGTCGACCGTGACGACAATCGCAGCACGCGGTGACATTGGGTTGGGTGAAACCTATGTGGATGGTCTTTGGGATACGCCATCCATAAAGTCCCTTACCGAAGTTGCACTGCTCAATCTCGAACGGTTTCGAGGCTATGCATACGCCGGTTTCTGGAACAACCTCAAGTTCAGGTTGGTCAACAATTTGATGCGCGCCAATTCGCGTCGTGGGGCATCTCGCAACATTCGATCACACTACGATGTTGGAAACGAGTTCTACCAGCTTTGGCTTGACGATAGCATGACCTACTCATCAGCCATGTTCGCCGATGGTGACGATGATCTCATGCGAGCTCAGAACCGCAAGTATGATCGGATACTTAATCGATTGAATGAGGCCGAGCGTCTGCTTGAGGTAGGGTGCGGCTGGGGAGGGTTTGCCGAACGAGCCGCCGATACTGGTCGGCATGTCACGGGTCTGACTATCTCACCGAGCCAGAAGGGATATGCAGATGCTCGGTTGGACGGCCGGGCCGAGATTCGGTTGCAGGATTATCGTGACTGTACAGGTCGGTTTGACAGTGTTGTCTCGATCGAGATGATTGAAGCCGTTGGGCAGGCCTATTGGCCGACCTATTTTGCATCACTAAAGGCGCGACTTGCTGATCACGGGCGCGCGGTCATTCAAGCGATCACAGTCTCGGATAGCTACTTCGATATCTATAGACGAGGATCCGATTTTATCCGTCATTATTCCTTTCCGGGTGGCATGCTTCTCTCGAACGCAGTGATATCCGAACAAGCTCGGCGTGCAGGACTCATGGTCACGGACAGTCACGCTTTTGGCGCAGATTACTCTCGCACCTGCGATACTTGGAAGTCCCGGCTGGATCAGCAATCGGAACGCATCAAGCGATTGGGCTACGAAGAAAGCTTCCTGCGTAGCTGGCAGTTCTACCTCGGCATTAGTTCGGGATCGTTTTCCGTCGGGCAAACTGACGTCGTTCAGGTGGAACTGGCGCATGCCTGAGACCGAACGGATCTGGATTATCGGAGCTACGGAAGGCATCGGTAAAGCGCTTGCGCGCGAATGGGCGGATCGCGGCGCTAGCCTTTTGTTGTCGGCCAGATCCGAGGACAAATTGCGAACTCTGGTGGCAGAACTGGGCCGTCAGCATGAGATGGTTCCCCTGGATGTGAGCGATCGTCGGAGTGTAGACTTGGCGGCTCAAAAGATTGCCGATCTTGGCCCCATCGATCGCGCTGTTAATCTGGCAGCCTTGTATGATCCTGGAAAGGTTGCTGATCTGGACCCTGATACCGCTGCACAGATCGTAGCGGTTAATCTGATTGGGTGCTTTCACATCGCCCAAGTCGCGCCGCAATTGCTGCGGCAAGGCGGGCAGCTCGCTCTCTGCGGGTCGGTTGCAGGCTATATCGGTCTTCCGCAAGGGCAAATCTATTCAGCAACGAAGGCCGGTGTAATAAATCTTGCGGAAACAATGCGAGCGGAGATGGCTGGAAGCCTTGATGTTCGACTGATCAGCCCTGGCTTCGTGGATACCCGGCTTACCAAGCGCAATGACTTTAAAATGCCAGCTATGGTCACACCGCAGGCGGCGGCATCCTCGATCATCAGGGGGTTGGAACGGCGGAGTTTCGAGGTTCATTTTCCTCGCCGACTGACAATTCCCCTCAAGCTGTTGAGCTCATTGCCTTATTGGTTGGCTCTTCGGCTGACGCAAAGGCTCTCACGATGAAGTACTTTCCAATGTGGACGACATGTGTGAGCGATCCTTTCGAAGAAAGGGGACTGTGGCACAAATCGGAGGCCAGCGTGCGATGAAAATTCTGATCCTATACCTTGCAACTGCAGTGATCTTCTTCGTCGCAGACGCGGTCGGCCTGAGGCTGCTGGTAAAACCGGTGTTCGAGCGTCATGTCGGACACTTGTTGGCTGACCCGTTCCGCCTTGTTCCTGCTGGGCTCTTCTATCTGGGGTATGTAGCAGGTGTGCTATGGTTCGTGTCCGTTCCCGCCATGCGCTCCGGTGATCCGGTCGCCGCTCTAGTCGGTGGTGTTCTTCTGGGACTACTGGCTTATGGAACTTACGAGTTTACGAATTACGCCACCTTGCAGGATTGGTCGATGCAACAGGTCGCCGTGGATACCCTTTGGGGGGGTGTTCTAACCGGGTTCGCGGCTTGGGGCGGTGTCGTGGTTGCCCGCGCATTCAGTTGAAAGCTGGCAGTAGTTGGCGTGGCCCACTTTTGATTAGGCCACGCGATTTTTTTGGCGTTGGTTGGATGCTGTGCTCTCGCCTCAGGCCGAGATCATGTCTGGTATGCGGAAAGGCAGGGAGGTCAATCGCTTCCCGGTAGCATGATAAATTGCGTTTCCTATTGCCCCAGCCGTACCAACGATTCCCAGCTCTCCAATGCCTTTGACGCCCAGCGGGTTAACGTAGTCGTCTTGTTCCTCCAGCATTTCGACGCGCACCTCGCGAATGTCCGCATTCACTGGTATGAGATACTCCGCGATATTGGTGTTCAGATACCGTGCGCGGGGCTTGTCGGTTTCGGTGACTTCGTGCAGCGCAGATCCGATTCCCCAGATCATGCCCCCCATCAACTGACTATGCGCCGTTTTGCGATTCAACCATGTGCCAGCGGCAAAGGCGCCATGAATACGCGGAACCCGGATCTCGTGAGTATACTTGTGGATGCGAACTTCGACCATTTCTGCTCCGAAGGCAAACATCGCGAACTCAGGCGTAACCGGGCCGGCGGTGCCGTATCCTCCCATAAAGGTTGCCTTGATCAACTTGTCTGTCAGGGCTTGGTGGCGGAACGTACCTACAGCCTCGATTTCACCCTCTGGTAGCATTCCCAGTGCATCTTTCAGGCTCTGACTCTGCCCGTCCGGTCCGTGCAGATTTCCATCCTCAAGCCTGATCTCCCCCGGGTTCAATCCGGAGAGCGGCCCTTCGGGCATCGCGGAAACGCGGGCGGCCACCTGCTGTCCGATCTTCAGGCAGGCATCATGGACAGCCGATCCTGCAGACGCGGCCGTTGTCGAACCACCTGATAACGGAGCGACCGGCAGATCCGCTTCACCCATGATCACATCGACCGCGTCTACCGTCAGGCCGAGCCGCGCCGCTGCCACTTGTGCCATGATCGTGTAGGTTCCGGTCCCTACGTCATGAGCTGCAAGTTCCACATAGGCGTTGCCGTTCGCCTGCATGCGAACTCGAGCATTGGAGGCCAGAATGTTGGTCGGGTAGGTTGCGGTAGCGCAGCCGTAGCCCACCAGCCAATCGCCGTCAGTCATCGACCCGACCTCGCGACCACGTTCTTCCCATCCAAAACTCCTGCTGACGGCGTCGTAGCTTTCCATCAAGGACCGCGAGGAAAACGGGACGTCTGCGGTCGGATGGGTCATCGTGTCATTTGCGCGTCGCAGCTCTACGGGATCGACGCCTAGCTTCCAGGCAAGTTCATCCATCGCGGATTCGAGCCCAAAGAAGGTCTGCATCTCGTTCGGCGCACGCATGAAGCCGCCGGTATTGGTATCGGACCGTGAAAGCCGCTGTTCAGTATGGATGTTCGGGCAGGCATACATCGCGCGTGTTATATGCGTCCCTGGGTTGACAACATCGTCGAACTGCGAGGTTTGCGCGATCTCTACATGCTCGAAGGCGGTCAACCGCCCTTCGGCATCGGCCCCCAAGCGGAACCGCTGATGTGACTCGGGCCTAAACGTTGCTACCGTGTACATTTGAGGCCGCGCAACAACCAAACGAACTGGGGCTCCGACGGCTTTTGCCGCCGCAATGGTGAGCATCGTGTATGGCGTAATTCCGGCCTTTGATCCGAACGCTCCCCCGACGAACGGAGAGATCACTCGAACGCTCGTTTCTGGAAGCCCATAAGCCCCCGCTATGCCTGCTCGCAACGTTCGGACCGATTGGGATGGCATCCATACCGTAAGCTGTTCGCCGCGCCATTCCGCAGTGGCTGAGAACATTTCCATTGGGTTGTGGTGCTGGAAGGGGGTTGTGAAAGTCATGTCCACAACCTGCGCCGCCTGCTCTATCCCTTTCTCAAGATCACCTTTGGTCAGAACCATTCCATCGCTTTCGCCGGAGGCCCCGACAACGAAGCTCGCTTCATCATCCATATGGATCGCGCCAGTCTTCTCCTCGTATGTGGCTTTGACCAAGTCTGCCCCGCGTCGCGCCGCGGCTGCAGTTTCGGCAACGACATAGGCGATGGGTTGTCCAGCGTATCGTATTTCTGTGCCTTCCATCGGCCAGAACGATGCCGATCCCGGTCCGCCGGCGTAGAACCCTTTGACCGGTTTATAGTCTGGAATGTTCTCGTGCGTGTAGACAGCGACGACGCCGGGGGCACTCTCAGCGGCCGAAGTGTCAATTGATATGACTTCGCCAACAGCTACCGCAGAGCAGGCGAGGGCCCCATGCAGCATGCCCGAAGGAGTGATATCGGCGGCATAGATCGCGCTACCGGTGACCTTGCGCCGGGCATCCGTCCGAGTGACTTCTGTGTTGATTGTTTGTGCCATCATTTACCTCCCATTCGGGATTTCACGGCCATGAGCGCCCCCGCTACCACATCGGCGCCCAACTGGATCTTGTAGGAAGATCCCTCCAAAGGTTCGGCATCCGCGAATGCCACGCGGCCTGCATTTCGAGCCGATTCTTCGGTCAAGGGCTGCCCGCGCAAGCTGTCTTCAGCTTCGTTTGCGCGCCATGGAACGGATGCGACACCGCCAAGACCGATCCGCACGTCCCGCACGATATTTCCGTCCATCTCTACTCCGACCGCGGCTGAGGCAGATGCAAACGCATAGCTCTCGCGATCCCGTGCCTTGAGGTAGTAGCTGTTCTTCATGGCGGGGATAACAGGCAAGGAAATCTCCGTAACGATCTCCCCGGGTTCCAGTATGGTTTCCGTGTGTGGATCGTCCCCAGGCCGGACATGAAGTTTGGCAAAGGGAATGATCCGGGTCCCGCCCGGCCCGCGAGTGCTGACTTCAGCGTCGAAGGCAACGAGTGTCTGTGCCAAGTCCCCTGGATACATGGCTACGCAGGCTTCCGAGCCGCCTAGAATAGCGTGTAGATTTGTTTCACCCCCATCGAGAGCTGCGCATCCCGATCCGGGGTTGCGTTTGTTGCACTGGGCGAAAGCCGTGTCCCGGAAGTAGGGGCACCGTGTGCGTTGAAGAATGTTTCCACCCAGAGTGGCCATGTTGCGCAATTGAGGCGAGGCTGCCTTCCACAGTGCCTCAGAAAGTGCGGGAAACGCGTCGACGACATCCTGATCATCCGCGACTGTCGACATTTTCGTCAGGGCACCGAAGCGCATCCGATCGGCTTCGATGGTGTATCCCTCAAGTTCCCCTATGCCGTTGATATCGACAAGACCCTCAGGCTGCATGACGCCAATCTTCATCAGGTCAATCAGTGTCGTTCCACCGGCAATCACATGCGCGCCGTTAGCGGCGATCTCGGTTGCGGCTCCAATGCTTGGCGCGCGAGAGTAGGTAAAGCTCCTCATCTTCTTACCCCTGCTGGCTGTCGCGAACCTGCACAATGGCAGCCACGATGTTTGGATAGGCACCACAGCGACAGAGGTTGCCACTCATGTATTCCCGGATCTCCGATTCATCGTCTGCATGTCCTTCGTCCAAGCAGGCAATCGCTGACAGGATCTGTCCTGGGGTGCAGTAGCCGCACTGAAAGGCGTCATTCTCTGCAAATGCGGTTTGCATCGGGTGGAGTGTACCGTCCGGATCAGCGAGCCCTTCTACGGTGACAACTTCGGCTCCCTCTGCCATTACCGCGAGTGTCAAGCACGAGTTCACACGCGTGCCATTCAGCAAAACGGTGCAAGCTCCACATTGGCCCTGATTGCAGCCGATCTTCGTTCCAGTCATTCCAAGCGTATCACGCAGCGCTTCCACCAGCGTGGTCCTCGGCTCCACGGAAAGGTGGCGGGTCTTGCCGTTTATCGTAATGGCAATCGTGCGGACTTCGGAGCTCGGCTGGTCTTCCTGCGCCTGCGCTGAACCGACCACGACACCGAGCGAGCCGGCAACAACGGAGCTACCTTGAAGAAAACCTCGGCGCGATACGCCGGGCCGACGCAAATCAGGGGGTGACGACGACATAGGGCCTCCATCGATTTCTACAGCACATGGAGGAGGGAGGTGGGGCGCCAATTGTGGACGGCAAGGTGAAATAACGTCGTTGTTTTTCCGACAGTTTTGCTTGGAATTCAGATGGAGGGAATTTCCAAAGTGAGGGCAACACCGTTGCCGGATTTGATGGAGGGCGGTGTTGGCTACTGGTCACTCAGGCGGTTTAAGGCCAAATTCGAGGATGGACGCAGCATTGCGGCATGGACCCAGAATGCCCGTACGCCATTTGCGTCACGCCGAAAATCGAGGCTGCCGAGAAGAGTGCACAAGCATCTTTCTGGACGAGCCAAAAGAAAACCATCGGGAAACGAGGTGCCAGCACCTAGGCATCTTTAGTTGGAAAATTCGTAGGCCTTTTCAGGAGTGTGTCGTCCTGTATCCAAAAAAAGTTGCCGTTGTCGACGTCCAATCTCGTCAAACTTCGTGTTGAACCAGTTCTACGCTGTGCAGTCCTTGTATAGCATGGCGGCGTGGACCAGAGTTGTTCAAGGCTGGAAGCGCGAGGTGGTCATGACTTCGCCGCCAAGAACGCTCTGCCGATCGCCGAATGCGAAGTCGGTGGGCAGGCCTCGCAAACCAGGTCAATCTCACCAATCACTTGCGTTTCTGGTCTTGAACCTGATTTCACTAGACCCACACGTTGGCTTTTATCCACTACATGAACTGACTTGCCCTCAAACTCACCGCGAAACAAGTCATGCAAAATCCCGAACGCAAGCGACGGCACGTGCAAAGCGAGCGTGGTTAGCTTGGTAGTCCTTGCGTGGTGCGAAAACGCGCGCAGCCCCTTCAGGAGTGATGCGCAGTCCATGAACCCTGCCAGCAAGCATGGCGGCGCCGAGCGATGTGCGTTCGGATTCGTTCGAAACGCCTACGGTGCGGCCTGTAATGTCCGCCACTATCTGGCAGAAGCCCGGATTTGCTGACATGCCTCCGTCAATCAACAACGGATCGGCGACAGCAACTCCCGCTTCGATCGCCGATACGACCTCCGCGACACGATAGGCTACACCCTCAAGCAGTGCCTGAAGCATATCGCTTCGACTGGTGTCGAGAGAGAGCCCCAGCCATGCGCCACGGGCGGACCTGTTCCAATGCGGACACGCGAGGCCGGCAAGTGCTGGTACAAAAGCCAGCCCACGCTGCAGCGCGCTAGCGTCTTCAAGGTTGGACAGGTCATTGAAGTCGTTTAGGAGACCGATCTGCCTGGCCCAGTTTACGGCGGCGGATGCACAGTAGGTTGCGCCCTCCAGCGCGTAGAGGACAGGCCCGTCAAATTCCTGCCAGGCCACGGTCGGCAGCGGACCGCCATCTGCCGTGGGCAATCTTTCGCCCGTCAAGGCAAGCACGAACGCCCCGGTTCCGAATGTCACCTTGGTTTGACCGGAAGCGCGGCAGCCATGACCAAAGAGGGCGGCCTGCTGGTCCACAATACTCGCATTGAGCGGAACGCCGGCTGCTGTGCCCATCGCTCCCGAACATGGCGTGATAACTGGAAGTGCCGAAAGCGGAACGCCAAAGAGCGCGCAGAGATCCGTATCCCATTCTCCTTTGGCAATATCCATGAGCGAAGTGCGCGAGGCTGTTGCAATATCTGTTTCGAAACGCCCCGTCAGCCGATCGCGGAAGAATGCATCGGTTGTTCCAAGGCGAAGCCTGCCACTGGCGAGCAAGTCTCGGGCTTTGGGAATTTCCTGCATGATCCAGGCAAGTTTCGAAGCAGAGAAATAGGGATCTAGTGGTAGTCCGGTCCTCTCCAGTACAAATGCGCTGTGCCCCCCCATATCCCGAACGCGTGGGGCCGTTCGGTCATCCTGCCAAACGATAACCTTGGAAATTGCCTCTCCGGTTTTTGCGTCCCAGGCGAGGCAGCTCTCGCCCTGGTTGGCGAGTCCGATGGTCAAAGGGCCATGCGGCCGTGCGGCATCAATGCAGGCTGCGACATTGGCAAGAAGTTCACCGGGGTCATGTTCCACCCAACCCGGTCGCGGATAATACTGCCGATGCTGCGCGCTGAAGACCTCGGTGCACTCACCGTTGGGTCCTACAAGGATGCCGCGGGTGCTCGTTGTTCCCTGGTCGATCGCGAGAACTGTCATACAATTTCCACTACGACGTCACCCTGTGCAGGGGGGAGAGGCACTGCGATGCGACGTTCCGGGCGAGCATTGAGGCTGTAGGACTGTGAACCGACTCTCAGGGTGCCTTTTACCGGCCGCGAAACGTGAAGTTGAAGCCGATTGAAGGCCAGCTCGCTGTCCAGATCAACGGAGCGTTGCGGTAGGGCCCACGCAAGTCCGTCACCCACTATTGTCAGGCGTCGTTCTTTGGGGTGATCTGGCAGACGTCCGATGAGGCTCCGTTGGATGGAGCGGGCAACGGCCCGTCCCTCCGACCAGCACCAACCAGCAGTCTCGACGGCTCGCAATAGATTTCCGGCGGCAAAGTAGGTCGGATCGCTGCAACGCCCGAACGGATCGATTTCCGGCCCGAGGGTATGGGGGTCGACCTGCAGGTGGCTTGTGCGCAGTAGCGCGTTTTCTGGCCGGAACTTACCGGTGAGCAGCACACCGTCACATTCGACATCCTCGATCACATTTCCCCTCGAAAGCGTCACGGAGTTCACTTGGTCTCGTCCATGAATTGCAGTGAGCTCCGTAGCAAGGCGCAGTGGGATGCCGAGAGCGGCCGGCAGTAGCCGCAGGGGGCTTCGTGCAACGAGGCGTTCGCCCGGTTCTACCATCGCTACGGGGCGGATGCCGGCTTGGCGGCAGGTCAGTAGTGCGGAGAAGGACACAAGCTCAGTGCCGACCACCACCGGGCGGCGAAAGGGGCGCGTACGCGTGAGGTGAACGAGACCCTGAAGGGACCCGGTGTTCAGAACCCCGGCCGGCTTGGTTCCACCCAGCAGGCGTGCAGCACGCGAACTCTCCCGTACTCCGGTCGCGAGGAGAACGGCACGCGCCGTGATGCTTGCGAAACCTTCGGGGGAACTGACCGCGACAATACCTCCAGGTTTGATTTCCGTTGCAGTGGCACGCGTATGAAGGATGGCACCCGAGGCGCGCGCACGATCGCTCAGCGCGCGGGCGAACGCGGGTCCGAGCATCGGCCTGCGGAACTCGCGGAAGCCGTAGGGCGAGTGGGCACAATGCCGCGGAATACCGCCCGTCTCCTCTTCTCGGTCCAATACATGAACAGAAGCGACCCCGAGCCGGCGAAGTTCCGCTGCTGCGGAAAGCCCGGCCGGGCCGCCTCCGATGATCAGAACGTCGCAGGTATAGGGCAGCTTACTCATCGATCGGCTCCACCACGGGAATGCCCAGACGGTCACGGGTGATTTCGGCAAGTGCCGCCGAGCAGTAGAACCCCTGACAACGACCCATGGTCGCCCTCGTTCGCCGCTTCAGTCCGGCCATGGACCGCGCTGCGAGGGGCCCCGAGAGGGCGTCTTCGATCTCCCTGCGTGTAACGCGCTCACAATGACACACCACGCCGGCATTCCCGGGACGCTGCCAATCGCGCTCGAAAGCCTCTGCCAGGTTTGGGACCCGAGGCCAGACCGGGTCTGGGAGTGTCGTGAAACCGTGGCCCATCCGCTGCACGAGGTCAAACACATGGCGTGCGGTACCGAGTGCTGAGCTGAGCCCGGTAGACCGAATGCCGCCCACAGTGATCCAGTTCCGGCCCGGGTGTGGCGTGATGCGGTATTCCTTCTGCTCGGTGGCTGGGCGCAAGCCCGCATAGATGGCTGATATCTCTTCCTGAGCCAGCGCGGGCAGAATTTCTGTGCCCTTAGCATGCAGCATTCGAAGAGTTTCCCCATCAAGGTCAGCGGTTTCTCGGTCGACCTGATCCTCCGCCGTCGGGCCCACGAGCAAATTGCCCCATATTGTCCGGCAGACGACGATCCCCTTGGTTTTTTCTGTCGGCACGGGCAACAGGATGTGACGCGCGAGTCGTGCCGCCGTCTTGTCGAAGACGATAAACTGGCCCTTGACCGGGCGGATCTTGAACTCGCTGCGACCAAGAATTGCCTCGTCGACCTGATCGCCATGAAGCCCGGCGGCGTTGACCACCAAATGCGTGCGCAACCTGCCGCGAGTTGTGTCAAGTTGCCAGCCCCCGCCATCTTCCGTTCCACCAAGGAGGGCACAGTTGCGAAAGAGGTCGGCACCGTTGAGGAGCGCTTGGAGGAGATAGGCATGCGGCGCCGACCAGGGATCGATCAGGCTTTCGGCGGCCACGCGAAAGCCTGCCCGAATGGTAGGGTTGAGATTCGGCTCCAACTTCCGGATTTGCGCCGCGGAAAGGAGTTGCACGTCCAAAACCTCGTTCTCGCGGGCGCGCTCCATGAGAGCAGGAAGGCGCGCTTCTTCCGCCTCGGTCCAGGAAAGTACAAGCGCGCCGCAGCGATCCAGTGGCAGCCCCAGTCGTTCGCGAATATCGATGTACTCGTCATGCCCGTCTCTGATACAGCGGGCTTCGAGAGATCCCGGCGGAGCATCGAAGCCGGTGTGCAGTATCGCACTGTTTGCCTTCGAGGCTCCGTCGAGAATGTCTCTGGCCCGTTCGATGACCGCGACACGTGCGCCCTCGAGACAGAACCGGCGTGCGATCGCGCAACCGATAACCCCGGCTCCGACCACGACGACATCGTATCTCGCACCTGCAGGCAATTTCCCGTCCGGCATGCGGCTTCACCTCTGAGATTGGGGATTCGCTTTCTCTTGAATCACAGTAAACGCCCATTTGGTCAAATGCGCGCCTAAAATTTGACCATTCGGTAGAAGTTGGCCGTCGTTTTGATTGACATGCTGAAATGACACCGGCCTAGTCGCAACACATGTTATGACTTTCGTTGCAGAAGTGGGGTGTCGGTGAAGCCGAGGGAAAGACGCAATAGCATTGCCGCGCTCATTGACCGGGATGGTGCATCGAGTGTCGATGCCTTGTCCTTGCGCTTTGGTGTGTCGCCAGAGACGATCCGCCGGGACCTTGCCCGACTGGCCGATGAGGGCGCTGTCCGCAAGGTTCACGGCGGTGCGCGGCCGGCAACACGCCTCCACTCCGAGGCCAGCTTCCAGGAACGGATGGCAGAGGATACCGATGCCAAGCGTCAGATCGCTGCGCGCCTCGTGGAAGAACTTCGTTCAGGTGATACGCTCTTTATTGACACGGGAAGCACAACACTGGTGGCTTCGGCAACCCTGGTAGAGGTGCCGGGGCTTACTATCATTACCAATTCGTTGGGTATTGCTGAAACCCTCGGTGGTCGACCTGGCGCAGGCCGCGTCTACCTCCTGGGCGGAGCCTTCGCTCCCGGCAACAGGCAGACAGTAGGACCGCTTGTCATGGAACAGATCGGCAGTTTCCAGGCCGATCATGCAATCCTCACTGTCGCGGCCCTTGATACGGAAGCCGCAATGGATTCGGACCCGGACGAAGCCGCGGTCGCTCGCGCGATGATACGCAGTTCGAGCAACGTCATTGTCCTGGCGACACCAACGAAGCTACGGCGCCGGGCGGCCTATCGGGTCTGTGACCTGGCCGATATCGACACCCTCATATGTGGCGTAGAGCCGGCACCGGACATCGCCGGGGCGCTCGCACGCGCTGGAGTCCTGGTAAAATAGAGCATGGCACGAGACGAGACTGATCGAGAGATAGGCATGCCCAAGGCGATCTGTACGTATGTCCGTACGATGGACAAGATCTCGGAGTATGTCGGCCTCGCGGCGATGTATCTCATTTTCCTGATGATCGGGGTTCTGCTTCTCGACGCCATCACCCGCAACGTCATCGATATTCCGCTGCACTGGTGTATCGAGGCGGCACAATTCACCCTCGCGGCCTACTATTTCCTTGGCGGAGCGGCGACGATCAAGAATGGGAGCCATGTTCGCATGGACCTCCTTTACGATCGGCTTTCTGCACGTGGTAAGGCCTGGATCGACGCGATCACGATCTTCTGCCTGATCTTCTATCTCTGCATTCTGCTGTTCGGATCGATTTCAAGCCTCGGCTACGCAATTGAAACCGGAGAGCGACGCTTTTCGATGTGGAACCCCTCGATGATTCCGATCAAGGCGCTGATGGTCGGCTGTATTTTGCTGATGTTGCTCCAGACCATTGCGGAGGCTTTCAAGCATATCGCTCAGGTTCGCGGGGGTCGTCTCTGATGTCATACGAGACAATCGCGCTCCTGATGTTCGCGGGCATGATGCTCCTGCTCCTGACCGGCCAGCGGGTCTTTGCAGCCATCGGTTTCGTCGCCTCTAGCATGGTGCTCATGCTCTACGGCACGGGCGGGATCGAGATCCCGTTCTCGGCGGCGTTCAAGCTCTTCAACTGGTACCCGATGCTCACGCTGCCGCTGTTCATCTACATGGGCTACATCCTGTCCGAGGCCGGCATTGCCGAGGACCTCTACAAGATGCTGCATGTATGGTTCGGCCGGGTGCGTGGAGGGCTCGCCATCGGCACGATCTTCCTTATGGTCATCATCTCCGCGATGAACGGACTCTCCGTAGCGGGAATGGCAATCGGGGCGACAATTGCCCTGCCCGAGATGCTGCGACGGGGCTATGACAAGATCCTCATCACTGGGGTGGTGCAGGGCGGGTCGTCGCTCGGAATTCTCGTGCCGCCTTCGGTCGTAATGGTGCTCTACGGCATGATCGCCCGCCAGCCGGTAAGCCAACTCTGGCTCGCGGGTGTCATTCCTGGCCTCATGATGGCGGCATTCTTCATCGTCTACGTGATCGTGCGCGCCCGGATGAACCCGAAGCTTGCGCCTCTCGTTTCCGAAGAAGAATTGAATATGCCGATGAGCGAAAAGCTCAAGCTCCTGCGCTTTGGCATCATTCCCTTCCTGATCTTCTTCCTGATGACCGGGCTCTTCGTGATGGGCTACACCAGCCTCGTAGAGAGCTCTGCTGTAGGCGCGACGTCGGCGACACTTGCCGCCATCCTCAAGGGGCGCTTTACCTTCAGCCTCATCCACGAAACCGCGCGGAAGACGCTCGCGATTTCCTGCATGTTCCTCTGGCTCATTCTCGCGGCACTGGCATTCGGTGCGGTTTTCGACGGGCTGGGGGCGGTGCGGGCGATCGAGAACCTGTTCATTAACAACTGGCAGATGGGGCCCTGGCAGGTCATCATCATGATGCAACTCAGCTTCATCGTGATGGGAACGTTTCTCGACGACACGGCCATGCTGGTCATCGTCGCGCCGCTCTACGTGCCGCTCGTGCGCCTGCTGGACCTGGGCTTCGACAATCAGCTCATCTGGTTCGGCGTGCTGTACACGATCACCTGCCAGATCGCCTACATCACGCCGCCATTCGGCTATAACCTGTTCCTGATGCGGGCCATGGCCCCGGATGGCGTGACGCTTCCCGACATATACCGCTCGATCTGGCCATTCGTGCTGATGATGGCGCTCACCATCGCGCTGGTGATGATCTTTCCGCAGATCGCGCTCTGGCTGCCGGAGCTGGCCCGTGGCTGAGACCCGAACGACTTCAATCCGATCGATCAGAAGGTGACACGATGACCGACAATTCCAAGCAGAGCCCGTCCGAGAAGATCCTCGCCTCGCGTCGCAAGTTCCTGACCGGAACGACCGTCGGTGCGGCGGCCACGCTCGCAGCTCCTGCCGTAATTGCCCAATCCGGCCCGATCCGTTGGCGGCTTCAGACCTATTCGGGTGCGCCGCTTGGCGCACATGTGATCAAGCCGCAGATCGATGCTTTCAATGCGGCAGCTGGCGGCGAGATGGAGATCGAACTCTACTACGCGGACCAACTCGTCCCCACGGCCGAACTGTTCCGCTCGCTGCAGAACGGCACAATCGACGCCGTTCAATCCGATGAGGCCACCATGGCCTCGCCGGTCGATATCTCGGTCTTCGGTGGCTATTTCCCGTTTGCGACCCGCTACTCGCTCGATGTGGGCGCGATGTTCATGTACTACGGTCTCGACGAGATCTGGAAGGAAGCCTACGGGGAAGTGGACAATGTCACCTGGCTTTCTGCCGGTGCCTGGGACCCGCTTCACATCTTCACAAAGGAACCGATCCGTTCTCTCGAAGACATGCGAGGCAAGCGTGTTTTCGGAGTGCCGACGGCTGGCCGGTTCCTTTCCCGCTACGGCCTCATTCCGGTGACAGTGCCTTGGGATGACGTGGAAGTGGCGCTTCAAACCGGTGAACTCGACGGCGTTGCCTGGTGCGGCTTCACCGAAGCCTACGAGGTCGGCTGGGCCGACCTGTGCAACTACGCGCTTACGAACTCGGTTACGGGGGCATGGTTCGGCTCCTATTTCGCCAATACCGAAAGCTGGGAGAAGGTGCCCGCCGATCTCCAACAGCTCTATCTCTCCACCATCGACCAGTCCCACTACTACCGGAATATCTGGTACTGGGGTGGAGAAGCAAAGCTGCGCGTCGAAGGCGAGAAGATGGAACTCACCTCGATACCACCCGAGGAATGGGCGCAGGTGACCGGCGATGCCGAGGAGTTCTGGGACGAGATCGCGGCTTCATCGGATCGTGCCGGGCGCGTAGTCCAGATCTTCAAGGATTATGCCGCGACAATGGAAAAGGCGGGCTATCCTTACCGCTAAAAAAGAACGCCGGACCGTGCCGCTGCAGGTCCGGCCTTCACCGCCGCAACTAAGGGGAGGGCGTTTCCGGTGGCAATGTATCGCACGACCATTGGTGGCGAGCGTTTCGGTTTTGGAAGCCTGCGCGAGACCTTAGCCGCCGCCTCCCCGCAGCGATCCGGTGATGAACTCGCTGGCGTTGCCGCGTCCTCCGAAGCCGTGCGCGTCGCGGCGCAATCTGTGCTTGCTGATCTTCCGCTTGGCGTCTTCCTTGAAGAGCCGGTGATCCCAGGTGAGACGGATGAGGTCACGCGGCTTATCCTTGAGAGGCATGACGCAGAGGCCTTCGCGCCGATCCGTCACCTCACCGTCGGAGGGTTCCGGGACTGGCTTCTCTCGAACGAGGCGAGCCATAAGCGGTTGGCGGCGCTGGGCCCCGGCCTTACGCCTGAGATGGTCGCCGCCGTGTCAAAACTGATGCGCAACCGTGACCTGATCTCGGTTGCTCGCAAGATCCGCGTCATCAGCGCATTTCGATCGACCCTCGGCCTGCCCGGACGTATGGGAAGCCGACTTCAGCCGAACCATCCGACCGATGATCTGCGGGGAATCGCCGCCAGTACGCTTGACGGGTTGAGCTTCGCGGTGGGCGATGCGGTAATCGGCGTAAATCCCGCGACCGACAATATTCCAAACGCGATCGCGCTCCTCGAAATGCTCGACGATCTGCGCGCGCGTTATGAGATTCCGACCCAGACCTGCGTGCTGACGCATGTGACCAATTCCATCGAGATGATTGCGCGTGGCGCCCCCGTCGATCTTGTTTTCCAGTCCGTGGCCGGAACCGAGGCCGCCAACGACGGGTTCGGGGTCAACCTGTCGATCCTCGATGAGGCGTATGACGCGGGCCTTTCGCTCGGCCGGGGCACAGTTGGCCAGAACGTGATGTATTTCGAAACGGGGCAGGGTTCAGCGCTGTCGGCCGACGCGCACCACGGCGTGGACCAGCAGACGCTCGAGGTGCGTGCCTATGCGGTGGCGCGACGCTACAAGCCGCTTCTCGTTAATACGGTCGTGGGCTTCATCGGTCCGGAGTATCTCTACGATGGCAAACAGATCATACGGGCGGGGCTTGAGGACCATTTCTGCGGCAAGCTCATGGGGCTGCCGATGGGAGTGGATGTTTGTTACACCAACCATGCCGAAGCCGATCAGAACGACATGGACGTCTTGATGACGGTGCTCGCGGATGCGGGCTGCACCTTCCTGATCGCGGTGCCCGGGGCGGACGACATCATGCTGAATTACCAGAGTCTCAGCTTTCACGACATTGCCTATCTGCGCAATAGTTTTGGCCTGCGTGCTGCCCCAGAGTTTGAAATCTGGCTTGAAAAACATGGCCTTACCGACGCGCAGGGGCGGCTGCCGGAGGGAGATGCGGCATCGCTCAAGCTCCTCGAGGGAGCGGCATGAACGACACGCCGGCGAAGGATCTTTGGGCGCGTTTGCGTGCCGCGACTCCGGCACGCATCGGGCTTGGGCGATCCGGTGCGGGTTTGCCGACATCAGCCAATCTGGAGTTCCAGTTCGCACATGCCCGTGCGCGCGATGCCGTTCACCGGGCCGTGAATTTCGATGCCCTCGTTGCCGAACTGTCGCCCCGCGAGACGCACGTTCTTGAAAGCGCCGCCGGGGATCGCGCGACCTACCTTCGCCGCCCGGACCTGGGGCGCAAGCTTGCGTCCGGGGAGGCGGAAAAGATCGCAGGCGGCGAGCCCCCCGACATCGTATTCGTGGTGGCAGATGGGCTCTCGGCCGATGCGGTTCAGGCACATGCCGCCGCGGTGATCCAGGCCTGCGAGCCCGCGCTGGCGGGGCTGTCGATCGGGCCGATTTTCCTTGTACTTCAAGGGCGTGTGGCAATCGGAGATGAGGTCGGCGCGTGCCTCGGTGCGGCGCTGGTCGTCATGCTGATCGGGGAGCGTCCGGGCCTCACAGTTGCCGACAGCCTCGGCGCATATCTGACATTCGGGCCGCGAGCGGGACGACGGGACAGCGAGAGAAACTGCATCTCGAACATCCACGGTAATGGCGGGCTGAGCTACGATCAGGCGGCGGCGAAGATCGCCTGGCTGGCGCGGGAAGCGCTCCGCCTGAAGCTCACCGGTACGGGTCTCAAGGACGATGCGCCGGGCCTCGCGCTGGGCGAAGACGGCCAACTGTCGCTGCCGAAATAGGCAGCCCCCACGCCGGGGCTCCGGCGCCTTCAGAACACATTTCGAGCGAAATTCCGACGTATGGAATCCGTATGGAAAACGTATGGATTCGATATGGCTAAAGTATGGCAAATGCCCGCCTTGGCGTGGAACATGTCGTTGTTCCGGGTCTGAAGCCGGGCCCGGCCGTCGAGACGCATTATGGACAAGCGTTTTGAAGTTTGCATAATGTATTAAAAATGAAAGGTATTGAGTTCATGGGACGGCGTTCGCTGCACGAGGAAATTGTCGGGGAAATTCGAAACCTGATTCTGGACGGTGAACTCAAGCCGGGTTCCAAGATTGCCGAACCCGAACTCTGCGAGAGACTGGACGTGTCACGAACCCCGCTGCGCGAGGCGCTCAAGGCGCTTTCGGTCGAAGGGCTCGTGACGTTGCGGCCCAACCGTGGCGCCTGCGTGGCGGTGGTGACCAAGGAGCAGATCGACGAACTGCTGCCCGTCATGGGGGCGCTCGAACAGCTTGGCGGTCTGCTGCTGTGCAAGTCGATCGCCGACGCGCCCGATCGGGACGCGATCCTGCGCGATCTCGAGGCCCTTCACGAGGAAATCGCGGCGGGCTACGAGGCGCGGGACCCCGCGCGCTATCGCAAAGCGAACAAAACCTTCCACGAACAGCTCATCGCGTTCGGTGGCAATGGCTCGCTCCTGGAGATCTATCGTATCGTGCTGGCCCGGATGCACATGGGCCGCTTCCTCGTGGAAAAGTCCGAAGAGGACTGGCAGCTTGCGATGCAGGATCACCGGATGATCATCGAGGCGATCCGGGCGGGCGACGGAGAGCGCACCGGGGCGCTTCTTCGACATCATGCGGAAGCCACCGCGCGCATCGGGGCGCTGAATGCCCTCGACCGTTCCGTTGAAGGTGCCGCCAACTGAAAACGGCCGGGACCCTAAGGCCCCGGCCGTATCCTCCCGCAGGCAGGGAATGCGGGAGTTCACCCGAACATCACCCTCGGCAGCCATAGCGCGATTTCGGGGAAGAGCAGGACGAGGATGAGCGCCACGACCTGCAATCCGACGAACTGGAACATGCCACTGTAGATCTGCCGCAGCTCCCATTGGGGCGCGACGGCCTTGAGATAGTAGGCCGCCATCGCCACGGGGGGCGACAGGAAGGCGGTTTGAAGGTTCACCGCCACGAGCGTGCTGATCCAGAGCAGGTCCAACTCGGCCTGCTGCACGATGGGAAGGAAGATCGGCAGGAAGATGAAGACGATCGGCGCCCATTCCAGTGGCCAGCCCAAGAGGAACACGACCACCATGAGGGCGAGGACCACGCCCATGGGGGGCAGGTTCATGTCCACCAGCGTGTTGGCGATCCAGGGGCCGGTGCCGAGCCGGTTGAAGACCGCGCCGAACATGTTGGAGGCCAGAAGCAGGAAGAGGATCATGCTCGAGACGATCACGGTCTGGTAGAGCGCCATCTGCAGCCGCGGGAAGGAGAACCGCCCGTAGAGGATGGTGAGCAGGAAGGCACCGGCCGCCCCCATGCCCGCGCCCTCGGTCGGGGTGGCGACACCGGTGAGGATGCTGCCCAGGGTTGCGCCGATCAGCACCATCATCGGCACCATGCCCACGAGCAGTTCGCGCACGGCGATCCGCCAGTTCTCCGGGCGTTCCTCCTCCGGCATGGGGGGGCCGAGCTTCGGGTTGAGCCAGCAGCGGAAGAGGGTGTAGCCCAGAAAGAGCGCGGTGATCAGGAGGCCGGGAATGATGCAGGCCGCGAACAGCTTGGGAATCGAAACGCCCACGACCGGACCCAGCACCACCAGCATGACCGAAGGCGGGATCAGGATGCCGAGGGTTCCTCCCGCAGTGATGGTTCCGGCCGAAAGGGCGGGGTCGTAGTTCGAGCGCGTCATCACCGGGGCGGCGAGCATTCCGATCAGGGTGACGGAGGCACCGATGATGCCCGTGGCGGTGGCGAAGATCGTCGAGGTCAGAAGTACGCCGATGTAGAGCGCGCCGGGCACGCGGGCGAGGGTGAACTGGAAGCCGCGGAACAGGCGTTCCATGATGCCGGCCTGTTCGAGGATGTAGCCCATGAAGACGAAGAGAGACACGGCCGCGAGCGTCTCCGTCGTCATCACGCCCCAGGCCTGGTATACCATGAGATCGAAGGCGCGCTCGCCCAGGCCGATATAGCCGAAGAAGACGGTGAGTACGATCAGGGTGAAGGCGATGGGAAAGCCCGCGAAGATGCCGGTCAGCAGCGCGGCGAGCTGAAGAAAGCCGAGAATGACGCCCATGCTCATGCGGGTTCTCCGGTCTTGAACTGGAACCAGGCCTTGATGACTTCGGAGACGCCCTGGATCATCAGGAGAAGCGCGGTGGCCGGAATGACCGCGCGGTAGGGCCAGAGGATCGGGCGCCAGAAGCTGGCCGCGGCGCGCTCGGAGATCATGAAGGAACTCAGGGCCTTGTCGAAGCCGGCCCAGAAGAAGAACACCATGCCGGGAAAGAACAGCACCACGTAGAAGGCGAGATCGACGCCCGCCTGGGTTCGGGGGGACCAGTCCTTGAAGAAGAGGTCGGTGCGGATATGCCCGCCGAACCGCAGCGTCGTTCCCGCGCCGAGCATGAAGATCGTGCCGTAGAGCATGTAGCTCAGGTCGTAGGCCCAGATGCTGGGGTTGTTGAAGGCGTAGCGCCGGATCGCTTCCATCACCACGATCGCGACCAGTGCCAGCACCAGCCAGGAGAGGGCGTAGCCGTAGAGATCGGCGAACCGGTCGATGCGCATAACCACGCCCTGCCAGGGGCGGGGGATGTTCGGGATGGTCTGGCGCGCGCGGGTAATGTCGGGGAGGTCCTCGTCCTGGGCGAGGGCCTTCAGCAGGTCGTCATCCTTGTCTGGTGCCATGAGCGATCCTTCGGCCCACGGGCCGGCTGGTGAATTCGGGAAGTGGGGCGCGGCCGGAGGGGGCCGCGCCTTGTGGTATGGTCGGGGGTTATTCGAAGCCGAAATGCTCCAGCGCGATATCGGCAGGCGGGTTGAGGCGCGCCTTGAGCGGAACGACGCGCTCCGCGAAGGTCCGCTGGCTGTCGAGAACCTTGGCGAAGAATTCATCTTCCGCGGCGTAGCGGTCGAGCACCGCCGACCAGGCTTCGAGCTGGGCGGTCATCACGTCACGCGGGGTCTCGGCGACGGTCACGCCCATTTCCTCTTCCATCTGCTTGAGCGCCTTGGAGTTCTCGTCGAGGCCCTTCCAGTAGAAGTCGGCGGATTCGGCCATCACCGCATAGGTCACGATTGCCTGGAGGTCGTCGGGCAGTTCATCCCAGCGCTCCTTGCTGATGAAGAAGTTCTGGATGAGGCCGAGCTGGAGGTAGCTGGGCATCATGTAGGTCTTGCGCACGTCCGGCAGGCCCAGGATCATGTCGGCCTTGGGGCCGAAATATTCGGCGGCCTCGATCACGCCCTGTTCGAGCGAGGGCACCACTTCGGAGCCGGGCACCGTCACCACCGCGGCGCCCATCTCGCGCATCACGTCCACCGGCAGGCCGGGGGTGCGATATTTCATGCCCTGGATATCCTCGACCGAGGTGACGGGTTCCTCGAACCAGCCGAAGGGTTGCGCCTGAGCGGGGCTGAGCAGGAATGACGTGACGTTGTCATACTGGAGCGTGTCGTTGATGTATTCGGCGAAGAGCTCCTTGCCGCCGCCGTATTCCATCCAGCCCATGAGGTCGATCGAGGGCATGCCGAAGCCGGGCGCGGAGGCAAAGAGGCTGCCTGCGGGGTGTTTGCCGACCCAGTAGTCGGCATCGCCGCCGGCGGCGTCGATCACGCCGTCATTCACCGCGTCGAGCACGTCGAAGGCCGGAACGAAGGCACCACCAGGGCTGACTTCCATCACCAGCCGGCCGCCGGACATGGCCTCGACCATTTCGGCGAGGGTCACGAAGGACATGTGCAGGTCGTCACCGGCGGCGTAGGCGGTCTGGACCGTCCACTTGAAGTCCTGGGCGGCGGCCGGCAGCGCGGAGAGGGCCATGGCGGAGCACAGGGCCGCGGCCTTGATCGGATTGGGCAGTTTCGGCAGGCATGTCATGGGGCAACCTCGCTTTCTGTTGCGTCTGGGGGGAAGGATGCGGGGAACCGGGGCGTGTGCCCGGTTCGGCCGGGTCAGGGTCTGATCCCGGCAATGAGGGGGGCGTAGCGGCGGGCGATGGCGCAGAGCATCTCGTCGCGGCCAAGCCCGGAATTGAGCTGGATGGCGGATTTGAGGCCGTTCGATGTCGCGCCCGTGGGCAGGCTGATCGCCGGGAGCTTGGAGAGCGACCAGATGCGGTTCACGAACGGGTCGCCGGTCCATGACAGGCCTTCGGGTGCCAGCGCCGCCGCGGAGGGGCCGAGCACGGCATCGGCGCCGTCCTGGAACAATCGGGCGGCCCATCTGCGGAAGCGGTCGCCGGTTTCGAGCGCGGTGGCATAAGCGTCGCGGGTGATATGCATCGCTTCGTCGCAGAAGGCGCGCAATTCGTCCGAGAGCAGATCGGCGTGTTCGGAAAGTTCATGCGCGAGGGAACGGGGGATTTCGTATCCCATCACCAGTTTCTGGGCTTCCAGCGCCGAGATGAAGGGTTCGGGATCGGTCAGTTCGATCACCTTGTCGCCGGTCTGCCGGATGACTTCCACGGCCTGGACGATCCCGGAGCGGGTCGCGGGGTCGGCCTCGCCCCAGACCGCCTCGGGCATCAGCGCGATGCGCATGGGCCGTTCCGGGGCGGGGAGGGGAATCCAGTCGCCGAAGGCTGCCATCATGGCCTCGATGCCGCTCATGTCGCGGGCAAAGAAGCCGACACGGTCGAGAGTGGGCGACATGATGCGGACACCCTCGCGCGGCACGATGCCGGCGGAAGGCAGGATGCCGATGATCCCGCAGAAGGCCGCGGGGCGAATGACCGATCCCGCGGTCTGGGTGCCGATTGCCCAGTCGAGTGCACCCGAGGAAACGGCGGCCGCCGATCCGGAGGAGGATCCGCCCGGCGAATGGCTGGGCAGGAGCGGGTTGCGCGTCGGGCCGGGATAGGTGGTGGCGAACTCCGTGGTCACCGTCTTGCCGACCACTGTCGCCCCGGCCTGGATCAGGCGTTCGACGCAGGGCGCGGTTCGGGTTGGCATGGCTCCGGTGCAGATCGGAGAACCGCATTCGGTTGGGAGCCCCGCCACGTCGATGATGTCCTTGACGCCGAGGCGGATCGCCGGTTTCTCTTCCGGCAGGTCGTCGGCGGTTCGGACGAACGCCTTCAGACTCTCATCCGTATCGACGATTTCGGCCAGCCAGTTCGGCCCGGTGGAATTCATTTTCTCGCTCCCGTCTATTCCGGTGCGATGTTCGGCGGAGGCGAGGTGAACTCAAGATATAATTATTCATGCAAAATACGAAATTGGCTGTGTTCACGGATTTCGCGGAAATTTTACGCAGTTTCAAAGGGAGGGTGGCAGCGATTGTGCAGTTGCGTTCAAGAACTCGACCGATTGCCGCCACGGATCTGCTGGCTCACGGGAAAGATCGGGCGACCGCTATGGGAAGCCCCGCCAAGGGGGCTACCGCCAGGCAGATCCATGGAGAGTGCCGCGGGAGCTATGCCCAGGCCGTGGTGCCTTCCTCGGAGAGGATGCGCCGGATGGCATCGATCAGCTGGTCGGTGTCGGTCCGGTTGCAGGCGACGAAGAGGCTGAGTCGGCCGCGGATCGCATACATCATCTTGGGCCAGCCGTAGGGCAGCGGCTTGTGCGTGTTGCTGGCGCCGATGAGCTGCACGAGGGTTTGGATGATATGATCGTGGTCATGGCCCTCGATGAGGCGGGCGATCTCGAATCGGGTTTCCTCGGCGGTGAGGTTGTTCACCCGTGCAAGCGGCTCGGCCTTCTGTTCGTCGGGCAGGACGGGAGAGAGTGGCGGCAGGGAGCGCATGCGACGCCGCGGGCGCGGCGGGTTTTCGGAGAAGCCGGGAAAATCGAGCGAGGAGGCCGGTTCGGCGACGGGTTCCTGGGAGAGCGGTGTCCGCCGGGCGGCGAGATGTTCACCGAGCGTGTGGATCTCGCAGCCGCGCACGGCCACGATGGCAGGTACATCCTCGCCGGGTCTGCGCGCGCGCTCCACCGGAAAACTTATCACTACATCCATCGAGCCCCTCCGCCATCGCCAAACCCCATGAAAGTGGCATTCTTGCTCATCGAGCAGGGCCACCCGCATGACGAGAGTTTTAACCTCTCATTTACGTCTTCGGGAAGTACGTCGTTAGTGTTTCGTTAATGACGCCGCGCGTGACTGGACGCGGACCGGCGGGAGCATTATCTGGGTTCGATCATGGCAAAGAATACCGGACCCACTCAGAAGATTGTCGCCGAGAACCGGCGCGCACGGCACGACTACTTCATCGAGGATGATCTCGAAGCGGGCATCATGCTTGAAGGCTCGGAGGTGAAGTCGCTGCGCAACGGCAAGGCCAATATCGCCGAGAGCTATGCTTCGGTCGAGGAGGGAGAGTTGTGGCTGATCAACGGCTACATCCCGGCCTATGCCCAAGCGAAGACCTTCGGGCATGACGAGCGGCGCCGGCGCAAGCTTCTGGTGAACAAGCGCGAGCTGGCGAAGCTCTGGAATGCCACGGCGCGCGAGGGCATGACGGTGGTTCCGCTGAAGCTCTATTTCAACGAGCGCGGACGCGCGAAGCTCCAGCTCGGCCTCGCGAAGGGCAAGAAGATGGCCGACAAGCGCGCCACCGCCGCCAAACGCGACTGGCAACGGCAGAAGGCGCGGATCATGAAGGAACACTCCTGAGGCCTTACCGGGTGCGCGCCTCGCGTGGCGTCGGGAGCACATGTCCTGCCCGGCTGATCACGGGGCCTTAACTTCACGTGGCGGTGGGCCTAGTTCTGACGGGGAAACGGATGCGTTCCGTCAGCTCACTGGAGAGCCGTCATGACCAGAGCCCTGTCTGCCGCCCTCACCCTCGTTCTCCTGCCCGCGCCCGTGTTCGCCGAACATGTCGTGAGTGTCTATGGCGGCTATCAGTTCGCCCAGACCGGCGACATGACCGGCGAGGATACCGATGGCACCGACCTCGATTTCGACGTGGACTGGGAGGGCAAGTCCTTCGATGCGCCGCCCTACTGGGGAGTGCGCTATGCCTATTGGCGGCAGGACGACTGGGGTGGGTATGTCGATTTCACCCATGTGAAGCTCTATGCCGACGACGGATCGATGGAGGACGCGGGCTTCGACCGGCTCGAATTCACCGACGGCCTGAACGTCCTGACCGTGGGGGTGCAAAAGCGCTTTCCCATGCAGAACGGCCTCGTGCCCTATCTCGGCGGTGGCCTCGGCTTTACCTATCCGCATGTGGAGACGCGCTCTCCGGCGGCAAGCGAGGATACGTTCGGGTATCAGTTCGGTGGGTTTGCGGCGGAAATCCGGGCCGGGGCGGCCTACGCGTTCAATGATCGCTGGCAGGCTTTCGCCGAGTATGAGGGCAATTACGCGGCGCTCGACGTGGACATGGATGGCGGCGGCTCGCTTGAATCCGATCTTTTCACCCATGCGATCAATTTCGGCGTCAACTTCGTGATCCCTGCCACCTGGTATTGAGGCATACCGACGCCGCTCAGTCCCTGCGGCTCCGTCGGCGCCAGAGGGCGATCCGGCGGCGTGCGCGGATCAGTGATCCGGAGACCATCGGCCTGAGGCGCGGCACGTCGAGTGCGAGCAAAAGCAGGCCGAGCGGCAGCATCCAGACGCCGAAGACCGGCAGGATCGCGAGAAAGCTTCCGAGGATCAGCGCGATGGCGATGGGCAGGCGGGCCTTGCGCAGTTTTCCGTGCAGGAGGGGATCGGCGATCCGGCGCGCGGCGGGAAACCCGCGCAGCATGGCATCGATCTGGCGATCCAGTCGGACCTTTTCATCAACCATCGTGGCTCCGTGTCGGCTGTTGCCCGGAGATATAGTGTGTGGTGGATCGGGACGGAATGCCCCTCAGCGGCTTCCCGCGCGCAGGCCCCGCCACCAGGGATCGCGGGAGAGCGCCCGGCGGAGCGGCGTGCGGGTGGTCCAAGGCGCATTGCGGATGTAGCGATGGGCTTCTTCGAGGCTTTCGCCTTCAAGCGTGCGCAGGTAGGCGCGGCCTGCGTCGATGCTGAAGGGCGTGCCCGTCGTTTCCAGGAAATTCGGTTCGAGATCGGTCCAGACCGCCCCGGCCCATCCATTCTCCCGGCACCAGGCGGCGATGAGGGGCGGAACGGGGCCGAGGCGGCTCTCGCCGGTGCCATCAGCCGAGGCCCAGCCGATCCGGTCCACGGGCGCGCGTTCCCGGGCGGCGAGATCCGTGCGGGCGGCGGCAATAGTCTGGCGGATCGAGGGGATGGCATGGGTAGCGCAATTGCTGCCCACGGCGGGGTCAAGGCAGAGCACGAGGCCCATCTTGCGCTTGATGCTGATGCGGCTGAATTCCATCGGCAGGCGGGGCCCGGCGCGCATGGCCCAGGGCCCGGTGACGCGGGGGGCGAGATCGTCGAGATCCCAGAGGAGCGAGCCCCAGCCGAGGATGGCGATGCGGGTGGTCATGGGGTCGGGGATAGGGCAGGGGCGGGGCGTCGTCCAGTCCGCGGCGCTTGCGGGGGTGCCGTGGCTGGCCTAGCCTCGTTGGTGGCGCCGGGCGGAACGGGCCGATTCTACACATCAGAGCGGATGGCCATGGGTGAGGCAATCAAGGTGACGGTGCGGCGTGCGTCTTCGGGCGATGCGGCGGAGGCGGCGCTTCTGCTCAGGCGTTCCATCGTGGAGCTCTGCGCGGCGGACCATCGCGGCGAGCCGGCGCTCGTTTCGGGCTGGATCGAGAACAAGACCGAGGAGAACGTCCTGCGGTGGATCGGAGATCCCGCAGGGGCGGTGTTCGTGGCCGAGGTCGGCGGCAAACTGGCCGGGGTGGGGATGGTTCGCACCGATGGCGAGGTGCTGCTGAACTACGTGCATCCCGAGGCGCGGTTCCGGGGGGTGAGCGGCGCGCTGATGGATGCGCTTGAGGCCGAGGCGCGGGCCGCGGGGCGGGGTGTCTGTCGGCTCGAGAGCACGGCGACGGCGCGGCGGTTCTACGAGCGTCGCGGGTATGTGGCTTCGGGCGGCTGCGGGTCGCGCTGCGATGGCCGCCTGAGTTGCGATTGGATGGAGAAGCGGCTCTAGGTTGCTCGCCGGAGTTCAGGCGGTTCCGGCTCGGGGCGTCACGGCCATTTCGCGACCGGGGGCAGGGACATCAGCACGGCCTCGGGGTTGTGGCCGGTGTGGAGGCCGAACTGGGTGCCGCGGTCGTAGACCAGGTTGAACTCGGCGTAGCGGCCGCGTTTGACGAGCTGGATCTCGCGGTCGGCGTCGGTCCAGGGTTCCTTCAGGTGGCGTTCGGTGATGGGGAGGAAGGCGTCGAGGAAGGCGCGGCCCACCGATCGGGTGAAGGCGAAATCCGCCTCCCAGTCGCCGGTGCAGAGGTCGTCGTAAAAGATGCCGCCGACCCCGCGCGGTTCGTTCCAGTGGCGGATCATGAAGTAGTCATCTGCCCAGGCCTTGAAGCGGGGGTAGTAGTCCGGATCGTGGGTGTCGCAGGCGGCCTGAAGCGTGGCGTGGAAGGCGGCGGTGTCGGCGTCATCCTCGATCATCGGGTTGAGATCCGCACCGCCGCCGAACCACCAGGCGCCGGGCGTCCAGAACATGCGGGTGTTCATGTGGACGGCGGGGCACTTGGGCGAACGCATGTGCGCGACGAGACTGATGCCGGCGGCCCAAAAGCGGGGATCGGCATCAAGGCCGGGGATTTCCTTGCGCGCGGTGAGGCTCTTCTGCGCGCGCTCGCCGAGGTTTCCGTAGACGGTGGAGATGTTGACGCCGACCTTCTCGAAGACCCGGCCCTCGCGCATCACCGACATCACGCCACCGCCTGCATCCTCCTCGCCGGGGCTGGCGCGCCGGGTTTCCTTGCGGGTGAAGCGGCCGGCAGGGAGGCCCGCGAAGGGCCCCCAGTCCTGCGTATCCTCGATGGCCTCGAAGGCCGCGCAGATCCGGTCGCGCAACTCTGTGAACCAGTCGCTGGCGCGGGTCTTGTGGGCGTCGGTCACAGTATTGGCGGGCATCGGAGATCCTCGGGCGCGGTCGGGTTCGCAGGAATACGCGGGCCGCGGCGGGGCGTCCAGTCTCGCTGATCGGAGAGGGGGATGCCCCGGCGTGTGGCGGGGATCAGATGATCGCGTGGCGAATTCGGGCGGAAACCCATTCGCTGAGCACAACGGTCGCGAGGATCAGGAGCAGGATCACCGCGACCTGATCCCAGGCGAGGATGGCGAGCGAGGCGTTCATCTTGAGCCCGATGCCGCCCGCGCCCACGAGGCCAAGGATGGTGCTCTCGCGGATATTAATGTCCCAGCGGAAGACGGAGATCCCCCAGAAGGCCGGCATGACCTGGGGCACGATGCCGTAGGTCAGGACCTGTCCGGGGCTCGCGCCGGTGGCGGTGACGGCCTCGATCTGTCGGGTATCGGTCTCCTCGATGGCCTCGTATAGCAGCTTGCCCACGAAACCGATCGAACGCAGGGCGATGGCCACGATCCCTGCCAGAAGGCCCGGGCCTATGATCGCCACCAGAAGAAGCGCCCAGATCAGCGAGTTGATCGAGCGCGAGGCCACGATGATGAAGAGCGCGATGGGGCGCAGCACCATCACCGAGGGCGTCGTGTTCCTCGCGGCGAGAAAGGCCACCGGGATGGCCATGAGCACACCGCCGATGGTGCCGAGGGTGGCGATGTTGATCGTGTCCCAAAGCGGCAGCATCAATTCGGGCAGATAGCCCCACTCGGGGGGCAGCATCCGGCCGCCGATGTCGGCCGCCTGCCGAGGGGCGTCGGTGACGAAGATCCAGATGGTGTTCTCCGTCATGATGCCCCAGCACCAGACGAAGAGCGCCACCAACGCCAGCCAGCCGGCCCAGAGCAGGAGACGGGCGCGGGGCGTGCGGAAGGTCCAGACCTCGGAATAATGCGTCGGGCCGCTCATTGCAGGAACTTCCTCAGGTAGCTGGAGCTGTATTCGGCCACCATCACGATGCCGATGATGATGAGAAGGATCGCCCCGGCGCTGTCATATTCGTAGCGATCGATGGCCGTGTTCAGCGTGGCTCCGATCCCGCCCGCCCCGACGATGCCGATCACCGCGCTTTCGCGGAAATTGATGTCGAGCCGGTAGAGCGAGAGACCGATGAGGCGCGAGATGACCTGCGGCTGAACGCCGTAGTTGACCATCTGGAGCCAGGAGGCGCCGGTGGCGCGGATCGCCTCGACCTGGGTCGCGTCGACCTCCTCGATGTCGTCGGCCAGCAGTTTGGCGATGAAACCGATGGTGGCGAAGGAGAGCGTCAGGAAGCCCGCGAAGGGGCCAAAGCCGAACATGGCCACGAGGAAGATCGCGACGATCACTTCCTGAAGCGCGCGGCTGACGGCGATGATCGCGCGGCAGACCATGTAGACCGGGCGCGGCACGAGATTGCGCGCTGCCCCGATGCCGATGGGCACGGAGATCAGCACCCCCACCACGGTGGAGGTGAGCGTCATGGTGAGGCTTTCCTCCAGCCCCTGGGCGATATCCTTCCAACGGCTGGTGAAATCGGGTTGCAGGAAGCCCATGACGAAGCGCTGGCCGCGCTCCATCCCCTCGGCCACGCGCGCCCAGTTCACCTCGATCGAACCGAACGCGAGCACGAGATAGACAAGGATGCCGATCTGGAGCGCCACGCGCCAGCGGCGGTCGCGGACGATCTGCGGGGGGCGGCGCCACCTGTCGGGGTAGGCTTTGACGGTTTCGACGCGCGCACTCATGACGATACCTGGGCAAGCCTGCGGGCGGCGTCCGCCTCGGCTTCGGCCTGTTCCTCGTCACCCTTGCGCATGGCGTTCCAGTCCTCGGCCCCGTAGATCTCGGTGAGCGCGCTTTCCGTGAGCTGGTCGGGTGCGCCGTCGAAGACCACGCGACCCGCGCGGAGACCGACGATGCGTTGCATGAACTGCTGGGCCAGCGGGACATCATGGATGTTCACGATTGCGGGCAGGCCGCGCTCGGCGCAGATCTCGGTCAGGAGGCGCATGATCTGGCGGCTGGTTTTCGGGTCGAGGCTCGCGGTGGGCTCGTCCACCAGCAGCAGCTCGGGTTCCTGGGCGAGCGCGCGGGCGATGCCCACCCGTTGCCGCTGGCCGCCCGAGAGCGCATCGGCGCGCTTGTCGGCGTGTTCCAGGAGGCCCACCCGGTCGAGAAGCTCGTAGGCGCGGCGAATATCCTGGCCCGGGTAGCGGCGCAGCCAGCTGCGCCAGAACGAAACGTAGCCCAAACGGCCTGAGAGCACGTTCTCCATCACCGTCAGGCGCTCGACGAGGGCGTATTCCTGGAAGATCATGCCGATCCGCCGGCGCTGGCGGCGCAGATCTGCGCTGCCCAGAGTCACAAGGTCGATCTCCCCGAGCCGCACTTCGCCCGCGGTCGGCTCGACGAGGCGGTTGATGCAGCGGATCAGGGTGGACTTGCCCGCGCCCGAGGGGCCGATGAGGCCGAGGATCTGGCCCTTTGGCACATCGAGCGACACGGCGCTCAGCGCGGCGTCCCCCGTCTTGTAGGTCTTCGAGAGGCCGCTCAGTCTCAGCATGGTCGTATTCCCGGAATATGCCACAGGCGAGCCGCCGGCCCGCCTGTGCTCGAGGTCTATCTACTGCTTACTGGCAGCTGTATTCGACTCCATTGGCTTCGTCGATGGTGCGGATCACCTCCCAGTCGTCCTTGAAGGTGATCTCGATGAACTGCTCCTCACCGCTCTTGCCGAATTCCTCTGCCAGTGCGGTGTCTTCCCATTCGAAGGAGAAGAACGCTTCCTTGATCTTGTCCTGAAGTTCGGGCGTGAGATTGTGCGCCACGCCGTAGCCGGTGGTGGGGAAGGTCTGCGAGGTGTAGATCACTTTGAGCTGGTCTTCGGTCACGACCTCGCGCTCGATCATGCGGCCCTTGACCGAGTTGGCGATTGCGGCGGCGGCGTAGTCCTTGTTGGCGACGCCGAGGATCGAGTTGTCGTGCTTTCCGGAGAAGACCGGGTCGAAATCGGTGCCCGCTTCCATGCCGAATTCGGCGCGCAGGATGGCCGAGGGAGCCTTGAAGCCGGAGTTCGAGGTCTCGGAGGTGAAGGCCATCTGGTTGCCCTTGATGTCCTCGACTTCCTCGATGCCGGAGCCGGGATAGGTGATGATCTCCATCTCGTAACCGAAGGAGCCATCGGCAGCGGCCATCATCGCGAACGGACGCAGGCCCGCGCAGGCCACGGCGAGCGGGTTGGAGCCGGTGTTGAAGCCCGCGACATGGAGGCGGCCGGCGCGCATGGCTTCGATCTGGGCGGCGTTGGACTGGACCGGGAAGAACTGCACGTTCTTGCCGGTGACCTCGCTCATGTGATCGAGGAAGCCCTGCCAGACCTCGGCATAGACGGCCGGGTCCTCCACGGGGGTATAGGCGAAGATGAGCGTATCGGGATCGACCAGCTCGGATTCGTCGCTCGGAATGTCGGCGATCAGGTCGCCGTCCGCATCGGTGTAGCGGTCGCCGAGCTGGAATTCGGCGAAGGCGGGGGCGGCGAAGGCTGCCGAGAGGGCGAGCGCTGAGAGGGCGGGTTTGAGGTAGGTCATGACGTCTCCGAACATTTGCAGGGCGAGCAGGCGCAGGTGTGATCGATGCGTGACGGAACCGCTTCCCCTTTCCGGCAGACCGCGAAACCGAGGGCCGGTGCCGCGGCTGTCTCCCACCTGGCTCACGGTGTTTGAATGGTTGATGAAAAAGCGAACTGTCAACTTTTTTGTGCGTTCGTGACGCGCAAGGCATTCAATCTTTATGAAAGTTTCACAAACATGCTCGGAGGGCGCGTCTCGGCTTCGATGTGGTTGAGAAGTGGCGCTCGTGCGCCCGAGAGGCGTGTGCCCGCCCCCACTGCATGTCTTCCGCAAGGGGGGCTTGGCTGTGATCACGCGGCTGCAGACTGAGCCGTTAGCAGGATGTTCAGCTTATGCGGGTCAGTCGGCCGTGCCGATGCAGTCCACTTCGACGCGTGCGCCGAGTGCGAGACCGTTTGCTCCAAAGGCCGCGCGGGCGGGGTAGCGGCCTTCTTCGAAATACCCGGCATAGACCTCGTTGAAGGCGGCCCATTCGCCGATGTCGGCGAGCATGACCGTGCATTTCACGAGGTTGGACAGGGAGTAGCCATGGGCCTCGAGCGAGGTCTTGATATTCTCCATCACCTGCTCGCTTTCAGCGGCGATACCACCTTCGGCGAGGTCGAGCGTGCCGGGAACATTGCCGATCTGACCTGAGAGGTAGAGCGTGTCATCGGCTTTGACCAGTTCCGAGAAGGGCAGGGTCGTGGGCAACACCGCGCCGGAGTTCATGTAGCTGGCGTCGTCGGCCAAGGCGAGGCTCGCGGTCGAGACGATTGCGGCGGCCAAGAGAAATCTGTTCACCCTGATGCTCCTTGTTGTGGGGGAGGCGCCAGCCTTTGTCGGGGCGGCGGCTTTCGCAAGGGGATTGGCGGTGTGCGAGCTCGTGATGGCGCTTCACTGCGCATGAGGCATGCTGTGCCAGGATTGCCTGCCGGCAAATCGATCAGTTTGGTGTCGCTGGAGGCTCGAGGTTTCGGGCCGGAATGCTAGTTTTCCCCTGCAATCCGCGCAGACGGCGAGCGGCGCGGGATTCAGTCGGGAAGGAGGCGGGTTCGCATATGGCGGGGTATGAGGATGATCTTCCGATCTGTGGCCTGTGCGGGCGGCCGATCCCGCCCGACGTACCCCAGAGCCTGCATCACCTGATCCCGAAGCTGAAGGGCGGCAAGGGTGGGCCGGTCGTGCTTCTGCACCAGATCTGCCACAGCGAGATCCATGCCACGCTGAGCGAGGCGGAACTGGCCCGCAGCTACAATACGCTTGAAGCGCTCCGGACGCATCCGCGACTCGAGCGCTTCATCTCGTGGGTGGCGAAGCGCCCTCCCGGATTCCGCTCAAAGGTGCCGGGCGCGCGACGGCGGCGGAGATAAGCGCGCCATGCATCGATCCGTGCCTGTTCAGGCGGTCTTTCCGTCCGAAGGGGCTGCGGCCTTGCGGGCGCGTGTGGCGCGCTTGGGCTTTGGGGCCTCGGTCGTGGTCTCCGCGGCAGCTGCCGTTTCCGCCTTCGCCGTAGTCTTCCCAGACTTGCGCGGGGCGGCAGGTTTCTTCGGAGCCGCGGTCTTGCGGGCAGTGGTCTTCCTGGGGGCCGCCTTCTTCGGAGCCGCCTTTTTCAGCGCTTCAGCCTCGAAGGAAACCTCGTCGCAGGCCCGGAGCCAATGTTCCTCGGACTTGCCGTCCGGCCGGCCTTCCTGTTCCCAGATGGCGTGAGCTCGTGCGCGGATCTGTTCTTCGAGTTGGACGCTCATTTGATGTTCCTCAAGTAATACCGTTCGCTCCTGCGCAAGTGTAGAACGGCAACGAAATCGTGAGAAGCGATTTCCGTCCCATTCCTTTTGAAACAGGGCCATTAGGCGCAGAAAGTTGGCAATTTCGTGCCATTCTCGCAGCTGTCGTGCCCCGAGTGCCGCGCCGACACGATCCATGCCGCGAGAGCTGCGGGCGCAAGGGGTCGGGATCCGCGGGACGGGCCTATTCGGGCCAGGCACAAATTCCGAGCCGGGCGCCCTCATCGATTGCGGCGTCCGCGTCTTCTCTTGCGGCCTGCATCGAGGACCCGTCGTGGCAGATGACGATCCGGTCAACCAGATGGGCCATATCGACGAGGATCTGGTCCCAATGGCGGTACTGCACGTCATGGGCGCCATTTTCGTAGTTGCGCCGCACGGCGATATTCGGGAACGCCTCTTCCCATTTGTCGGCATTCGCCGGGGGAACAGTCATGTCCCGAAGGCCCTGATAGATGTAGACGGGCGCGTTGACGGAGGAGACATCCGGAAGATCCTCTTTGCAGTAGCGCATGTATTCCGCCACTTCTGCCGCGCCGCTGCCCCGTTGGCCTGCGATGCCGAATGTTCGTGCCCCATCGTCCGCGGCCGCCGTGCCGAAACCGGGGATGTCATGGGTCGGGCTGTCTTCGGGGAAACCCCACCACTTGAGCGGGTGGGCTGCGTAGTCGTCCATGATCTGTTTCATCCGGGCCGGATCGTCGCAAAGGGGCGAACGTGTGGCGAGGGCGAGCGCCGCCGCGAGATGCACCGAGCGGATCCTGTCCGGGTATGCGGCGGCGAAGGCTGCGGCATAGGGACCACCGCCCGAGATTGCCATGACGCTCACCTCACCGGTGATGCCGAGTTCATCGAGCACCGCGACCGCGTCGGCGGGGTAGTCCGAGAATGTCCAGTTCTCGGCTGGAGCGCTTTGCCCGAATCCGGCGCGCCCGACGGACACAAGACGCAGCCCGAGATCCTCGCGCATGGTGCGCAGGAAGTCCGCCAAACCGACAACTGCCGCACTGGTTCCGGTCCCACCGAGAAAGAGCACGGGAATGGCATCGTCCGGCCCGGTATCGACATAGGCCACGGTGCGGCCGGCGACGTCCAGCGTGCTGACCGTGGGGCCCATATAGTCGAAACTTTCCGGAAGGTCTGTCTGGGCCGATGCTGATGTGGCCGCAGCCAGACAGATTGCGGCGATTGTCCTTGCGAGCATTCTGCTCCCCCTCGAATGCAAAACCTGCGTTCAGAAAACGCAGGGCAGTTCGCGTCAGGGTAGCACGCTCGTGGCGGACCCGCTCAAGGGCATTCTTGGTGGCGAAGGGCAGGCCTGCACCGATAGGGGATGGGGCCGATCAGTCGGCTTTCTTGATCCCGCAGGTGTTCATGCCCAGAAGGCGGTAGGCGGGGCAGAAACTGACAAAGGCGGTGGCGAGAGGAACGACGCCGATCCAGCCCCAGGCTCCGATCACGCCCGTGAGCGCGAGCAGGATCAGCAGCGCGCCGACGGCGAAGCGGATGGCACGGTCCGTAGTGCCGATGTTCTTGGTCATCTCGGGGGTCCTTTCAAGCAGCAGGTCGGCAACCCATCGCGCCTGCGGTGCGGGGCCGATCTCACAAGATTAGATAGACCATTATCCTACACATTTCAATAAATGAATGCATTGCGGATGGTTGATTGCGCGTGGTCCGTGCTGGGGCGCTTGGGAAAACGCAGGTTACCGGCAGTATTCGCCGGTTTCGATTTCGCCGCCGCTGGTCACGGTTCGCTTGACGAAATCATAGCAGCCCGCCGTGTCGGAAGGGGCGTAGCGGATGTAGTAGGCTTCACCGCGATAAGTGTAATCCAGACTGCGCTCTCCGGTTGTCTCCTGTGTGAAGACGAGATCCTCGACGCCTCCCTCCGGTGGGCGACCCGGCTCGGTGCCTCGGCTGCTGCCCGAAGCCTCAAGGGGGCGGACACGGGGCAGGTCGTCGAAGTCAGGCACTTCGCCCATCAGGCATTGCACGATATAGGGTGCATCCTGCGAGGTGTGGTAGCGATAGCCGAAGGTCGGATCCGGCTGTCCATTGCAGACATCCAGTGCGCCTGCGGCGATTTCCGAACCGTCCGGATTGTCGTCGCCGTAGATCGGGAACCCGTCGAAGGCCCAGCCGATGATCGGGTTTTCGGCGGCATTGTCCATCTGTTCGATCATGCAGACCGGCTTGACGTGATAGTGGTAGTCGTCGCCGCGCCCGGCATGGCCGCCGCAAATGTCGAGCTGGCCTGTCTGGAAGGTGTCATGCTGGGCCTGGTGGTGCGCCAGATCCTCGAGGCTCATTTCGCCGCCGGCTGTGTAGTCATAGATCGGAACCCCGTTGAGCGCGACGCCAAGCGCGGCATCCCGTGTGAGTGGTGTGCCTTGCAGGGTCGGCGACAAGATGATCGGCGCATCGTATTGGCCCGGAACAGCCGTCTGCTCGTTGGTGGCGGTTATGCCGGTCATGATTTCATGGTCCGGGTAGGTGTCGGAACTGATGATGGCGTGATCCGGGGTGCAGGCCACTGTCACGCTCTCGGCAAAGCCGGCCTCTTCGACGGAGGCCTTGACGGCCGTGCAGTGATCCTCATGCGCGAGGGGTGCGGAGGCACTGGCCCCGGTGAGGAGCGACGCAACGGCGGCAAGCTTGAGGAGATCAGGCATCATCATCCTTCCATCGGTGCGGCGGGCGGGCGAGATCCTTGCCCGGCCTGCCGCGCAGCTGGTTTCAGCGCGCGTTGCCGGCGAGAAGCCAGAGATTCTGGCAGCGCCCGCCGGAGCGGCAGTAGGCGAAGACGGGTGTGGGCAGCTTTGCCAGCTCATCCTTGAATTCGATCACATTCTCGGGCGTGATGCTGCCGGATACCACAGGAACGAAGGCAAAGGTCAGCCCCAGGCGTTCGGCCTCGGCGCGGATTTCCTCCACGTCGGTCTGACCCGGGTCTTCACCGTTGGGACGGTTGCACATGATGGAGTTGAACCCCTTCTCGGCGATGGTTGCCACATCGCCGACGGTGATCTGCGGCGAGACGGAGTAGCTGGGCGTGATCTCGGTGATGTTCATGAGGGGGTATCCTTGGTTCTTCGGTAAGTGTGCGGTCAGGGCAGCGGCAGGGCGGTGGTGTATTTGATCTCTTCCATAGAGAGACTGGACGTCACGTTGAAGATGCTGACTTCGCGGATCAGCGACTGGTAGAATGTATCGAACGCGCGGGCGTTGGGCACCCGGACCTTGAGGATGTAGTCGATATCCCCGGCGAGGCGGTGGGCCTCCAGCACTTCGGGCCGGGCCCGCACGGTCTTGAGAAAGCGCTCGAGCCATTCGGCATCATGTTCGGACGTGCGGATCAGGACGAAGAAGCATGTCTCCAGCCCGATCTTGTCCGGGTCGAGAATCGCCACCTCCGATTTGATCACCCCGGCTTCGCGCATCTTTCGGATCCGGTTCCAGACGGGGGTCTTGGATGCACTCAGTTTGCGCGCGATTTCATCGAGCGAGAGCCCCGCATCTTGCTGCAGAAGCGAGAGGATTTTCCGGTCTAGATCGTCTAGGGGGACAGCCATTCCCGGCACCTCCGAAATCCAGGTCAATTTTTCCGTCGCGGCGGAAGCTAGTCGAAGATTCTTCTTATTTGAAGGGTGTTATTGAGAGGATCAGGAATATTGTCCTATCTTTAGGGCTAACTGTAAACAGCAAGGACCGGCCATGCCAACCCAGCTTTTCACCCCTGTTTCTCGCAACCGCGGGGCGTCCGCGCCGGTGGGATTGCGGGGCGTGATGTGTGATGCTGTTCGTCGTGGCCCGGCTCGCGAGCCCCGGAGGGCTTTCTAATGGCCAAGGCTTTCGTTCCGCAGATCGCCACGGGAAACGACCTTTTCGAAGGCGATGTGGTGTATTTCACGGTCCAGGGCGGCTGGACGCGTGTTCTGGCTGAGGCGGCCGTCGCCCGCACGAAGGATGAGGCCGCGTCGCTTCTGGAGCGTGCGGAAGAATTCCCGAATCAGGTCGTCGGCGCCTATCTGACCAATGTTGCCCTCGATGACGCGGATCGTCCGGTGCCCGTGCATTTCCGCGAGGAATTCCGCCTGAAGGGGCCGAGCAATTACCCCGAGCATGGTCGCTCCGCGACTGCGCAGGCCTGAGGAGATATCAATGTATCAGTATACCGATTTCGACCAGGATTTCGTGCGCGAGCGTGTTGCCGAGTTTCGCGACCAGGTGGAGCGTCGCATTGACGGCACGCTCAGCGAGGATGAGTTCAAGCCGCTGCGGCTCATGAACGGCCTTTACCTTCAGCTCCACGCCTACATGCTGCGGATCGCCGTGCCTTACGGCACGCTGTCTTCCCGGCAGATGCGGCAGTTCGCGATGATCGCGGACAAGTGGGACAAGGGCTACGGCCATTTCACCACGCGGCAGAACATCCAGTTCAACTGGCCGAAGCTGAAGGATGTTCCGGACATTCTCGATGCGCTCGCGGATGTGCAGATGCATGCGATCCAGACGTCGGGAAACTGCATCCGGAACGTAACCGCGGATCATTTCGCCGGCGCGACGCCCGAAGAGATCGAGGACCCGCGCAAGACCGCCGAGCTTCTGCGCCAGTGGTCCACTGACCATCCGGAATTCACCTGGCTCGGCCGCAAGTTCAAGATCGCCGTCACCGGCGCGGAGCATGACCGTGCGGTGATCAAGGCGCATGACATCGGCATCCAGATCGTCCGCAACGAAGAGGGCGAGGCCGGTTACAAGGTTCTCGTGGGTGGTGGCCTGGGGCGTACGCCAATGATCGGCAAGGTGATCCGCGACTTCCTTCCGCGCGCTCATCTGCTGCCCTATCTCGAGGCGATCCTGCAGACCTACAACCTCGATGGCCGTCGGGACAACAAATACAAGGCGCGTATCAAGATCCTCGTGCACGAAGCCGGGATCGAGGAGATCCGCGACCGTGTCGAACAGAAGTTCGCGGAGAACCTCGCGGTCTTTCCGGGCGTGAACGCCGCGCTGCTGGCGCGGATCGAGGAAGGCTTCAAGGACCCCGCGTTCGAACCGGCCTCGGATATCATGCCAAGCGTTGGTGCGGGGCTGCAATCCTGGATCGATACCAATGTGGCCGAGCACAAGCTGCCGCACTACGCGATCGTGACGATTTCGCTCAAGGGCATCGGAGAGACGCCGGGAGATGCGACTTCCGAGCAGATGCGGGTGATGGCGGATCTGGCCGAGGAGTTCGGACATGATGAACTCCGCGTCAGCCACGAGCAGAACATCATCCTGCCGCATGTGCCGCGGCGTCATCTGGCCACGATCTACGCCAAGCTGAAGGACGCAGGGCTCGCGACCGCGAATGTCGGCCTGATCTCCGACATCATTGCCTGCCCGGGCATGGACTACTGTGCGCTGGCGACGGCGCGTTCGATCCCGATCGCGCAGGACATCTCGAAGGCATTCGCCGACATGGAGCGCCAGCGCGACATCGGTGGGATGAAGATCAAGATCTCAGGCTGCATCAATGCCTGCGGGCACCACCATGTGGGCCATATCGGCATTCTCGGCCTCGATCGTGCCGGTGTGGAGAACTACCAGATCACGCTGGGCGGTGACGGGTCGGAAAACGCGGCCATAGGCGAGCGGGCCGGGCCGGGGTTCGGTGCCGAGGACGTGGTTCCGGCGGTCGAGCGGATCGTCGATGCCTATCTCGATGTCCGAACCGACGCGGACGAGAGCTTCATCGAGGCTTTCCGGCGGGTCGGCATGGCACCGTTCAAGGCGGCGCTCTATCCGGAGCAGGAGGCCCGATCGAATGCGGCTTGAGGCGGCAGATCCGAAGCGGTCGCGCCCGTTCGACGCTGTCGAGATGCTAAACCTCCGGTTCAGGGACGCGTCTGCGGAGGATGTGATCGCCGGAGTGCGCGCCGAGTTCGGCAATGAGGTGGCTTTGGTGTCGTCATTCGGCGCCGAGGCCGCCGTGCTGCTACACCTCGCTTCGCGGGTCGATACGGGCCTGCCGGTTCTCTTCATCGACACGCTGATGCTGTTCGAGGAGACGCTCGAGTATCAGAAGACGCTTTCCAAGGCATTCGGACTGACGAACGTTATCCACCTGCGGACCGACTCCGAGGACTTGGAAGAGCAGGATCCGGACTGGACGCTGCACAAGCGTGATCCGGATGCTTGCTGCCACATCCGCAAGGTCCGGCCGCTCGAACGTGCGCTGGATACCTGGTCGGTGGTGGTTTCGGGGCGCAAGCGGTATCAGGCCAGCACGCGCTCCGCACTCGAGATATTCGAGGCGGATGGCGACCGGCTGAAGGTCAATCCGCTCGCCCACTGGAATGCGCAGGATCTCAAGGACTACATGGACCGGCACGATCTGCCGCGGCACCCGCTGGTGGCGAAGGGGTATCCATCCATCGGGTGCGCCCCCTGCACCACGCGGGTTCGGGAAGGCGAGGATCCGCGCGCCGGTCGTTGGCGCGGATCGAACAAGGTTGAATGTGGCATCCATTTCGGTGCCGACGGCCGCATCCTGCGGGCAAGCTGAGAGACGAGGACCACATGACTTTCATCGTGACCCCTGAGGGTGTAACCGAGCATACCGGCGCCATAGAGTTCGTCGAACTGGAAGACCTTCCCGGCGCAGAGGGCGCGGCCCTTGCCGTTTGCGTCCCGAATTCTGCGAAGGTGGATGATCTGGTGCCGTTTCTCGACCGGATCGTGCTTTTGCGGCTGGATTTTCCGGCCATGGGTGACGGCCGCGCCTTCTCACAGGCGCGGCGTTTGCGGACGCTCGGCTACCAGGGGCGCTTGCGGGGCTCCGGGCCGATCGTCTCGGACCAGCTTCGCGCCGCGTTCCGCGTAGGCTTCGACGAGATCGAGGTAGCGGAGAAGGTGGCAAGCCGCCAGCCTGCCGAGCACTGGAAGGTTCGCCCACAAGGATCTTATCAGAACCGCGTTCTGGCCTGAACGATCATCGTTTGAATTCGAACCGCCCGGTGGCTCCGCGCCCCGGGTGGTTTTCGTTGTGATCGGTGTTTGCTGCTGTCAGTCTTGCGCGCTCTGGCAAGAAGAATGGCGTAGAAAATGGAAAGTCTGACGGCACTATCCGGTCAACTCGGACGCGGTGAGGTGACGAGCCGGGGGCTGGTCGAGACCGCCCTCGAAAGGGTTTCCGCGCCCGGTGGCGAGGGAGCGCGCGTCTACCTGAGCCTTTATGCGGAGCGGGCGCGCGCCGAGGCCGATGCCTTCGACGCCGCGCGCGCCGCCGGTATGGACCTGCCACCGCTGGCCGGAATCCCGATATCCGTCAAGGACCTCTTCGATGTGGCAGGCGAGGTCACGCGCGCCGCGTCAAGGGTGCTTGGCTCTGAACCGCCGGCGGGAGTGGATGCGGAAATCGTGCGACGGCTCCGCCAGGCGGGGCTGATCGTCATCGGGAAGACGAACATGACGGAGTTTGCTTTCTCCGGCCTCGGGGTGAATCCACATTTCGGCACACCGCGAAACCCCGCGGATGCGGTTGTGGCGCGCATTCCGGGCGGGTCCTCTTCCGGGGCTGCGGTCAGCGTCGCGACGGGTATGGCGGCGGCTGCAATCGGGACGGATACGGGCGGATCCTGCCGCATCCCGGCCGCGTTCTGTGGTGTGGTCGGTTTCAAGCCGACCACTCGACGTATTCCGCGAGACGGCGTCTTTCCGCTGTCCAGGACGCTCGATTCCATTGGACCCATTGGGCGAAGTGTTGGCTGCGTCGCCTGGCTCGACGCCGTCATGGCCGGCGAGAGAACCGGGGAGCCGGTCTCACTGCCGCTAGAAGGGGCGCGGCTTGGTGTCCTGTCCAACTATGTGACCGAAGGTGTGGATGACGATGTCCTGAGTGCCTTCGATGCGGCTTTGGGGCGTTTGTCCCGGGCAGGAGTGCGATTGGTCCAGGTGGAGATCCCGGAGCTCGGCGATCTGCCAAGCCTCAACGCCAGTGGCGGGATCGTCGGCATCGAGGCCCATGCCCTGCACCGAATCAGGCTGCGTGAGGTCGGGGACCGCTTCGATCCGTTCGTGCGTGATCGGATCGCGTTCTCGGAGAATGTCACAGCGGCCGAGTATATCGCGCTTCTCGAGGCCCGGGCCCGCATCCGGGATAGTGTTGCCGCCCGGATGGAGGGGCTCGATGCGCTGGTGATGCCCACCGTTGCGGTCGTCGCGCCGGCCATCGCCGACCTCGACGATCCGGACCGCGCGGTTGCCATCAACCGGCTTTGCCTGCGGAATACGGCGCTTGCGAATTTCCTCGATACGCCTGCGGTCTCCATTCCCTGCCAGGAAGAGGAGAAACTGCCCGTGGGTTTCATGCTGATGGGGCGAAGCGGAGACGACCGACGGCTTTTGGCGCTGGCCGCAGGGCTCGAGCAACCGATACGCGCTGCCGGCGTTGATCGTTAATTCACTCATACCGAGTAGCTTCACCAAGCGCGCCCATTCGTCGCGCGATTGATTCTCCGAGAAACTGCAACTTGCGGTCGCTCCGAGGGACGCTCCCTGTGCGGAGCGTTCCCGAGTGGAGGGGCGATGAAGCGTATCGTGATTTCCTGCGATGGCACCTGGAACAGGGCTGACGCCAAAAGACAGACAAATGCACAGAAGCTTGCCTGCGCGGTTGAACCTGCGGATGCGGACGGGGTGGCGCAGATCCTGTGCCAGGTGGATGGGGTCGGGACCGGGCGCGGAACGGGCCGTTTGTCCCGGACCATCGACAGGGCGCTGGGCGGTGCATTGGGGCTTGGTCTCATGCAGAACATTGCCGACGCCTACCGGTTTCTCGCCTTCAACTATTCTCCCGGCGACGAGATCTTCATCTTCGGCTATTCGCGGGGAGCCTTCACCGCCCGGTCGCTGGTTGGCCTCATCCGAAACTGCGGTGTTCTGAGGCGGGACGCCCTGCACAAGCTTTCCGATGCCCTGCGCCTCTACAGGTCTCGAAAGGACCACCCGGATTCCGGGAAATCGGAGGCCTTTCGCGCGAAATATGCCGTCGAGGACCGCACGCCGATCGCCTACATCGGGGTATGGGATACGGTCGGCTCGCTGGGTATTCCGAAGCATCTGGTCCTGGCGTCACTGTTCAATCGGGGGCTCGCCTTTCACGATACTGCCTTGTCGGGGTCGGTGCGCGCGGCACGCCATGCGGTGGCCATAGACGAGCGACGCCGCACCTACGAGCCGACGCTCTGGAGCAATCTCGAGACACGCAACGAGGGACGTGATGGCACGCCCTATCGCCAGATCTGGTTTCCTGGCGATCATGGGGGCGTAGGTGGTGGGGCGGATTCCGATCTGCTTTCGAACGACGCGCTCTTCTGGGTGGCGGAGGGGGCGCGAGAGGCCGGGCTGGCGCTTGCCGCAGCTTCGGTGGAGAACTGGGCGAGCGCGCGGAACTGCGGTGCGCCGCTGCCGGGCGAACCGGACCTGTTCAACAGGGTTGTGGCATTCGGCTTCCGGGACAGAGAGGGGCCGAAGGCCCCCGGGGCGCTATCGGAGGCGGCGGTCCAGCGCTGGCTTATCTTGCCCAGTTGGCGCCCTGGCGCGCTGGGAAAAGTTGCGCATCTGCTTGAAAACCGAGAAACCTCATCCTGATTGTGCACTGCAGCTTGCAGGACGGGAGCGACGCGGGGCAGGGTGCGCCTGATCTCGGTTAACGTGGAGTTCGATTCATGCTGCAGGCATTGACGGTGCTTTTCCTGTGCCAACTTGCCGGGGAGGCTGCGGTGCGGGTGCTTGGCCTGACCTTTCCGGGGCCGGTTCTCGGAATGGCGCTCCTTTTCGCGATACTTCTCCTGCGTGGCGATACGGGCAAGGAACTCGGTAGTGTGACGGACACGATCCTGCGCAACCTCACGCTGCTCTTCGTGCCTGCAACAGTCGGTGTGATGGAGCAAGGCCGGCTGTTTGCCGAACACTGGCTCGCGATCGTCATGTCGCTGCTGGTCTCGACGTTGCTTGTGCTTTTCGTGACGGTGATGACCTTCCGCGCAGTGGCACTCCTTCAGGAACGGAGCCGCGGATGACCGAAGGTGTCGAGCTTTACAGCATCTGGGTCTACCTGTCCGAAACGCCACTGCTCTGGCTCACGGCGACACTGGTTGCATATCTGATCGGTGATGCAATCGCGAACCACTTTGGCCGGCATCCGGCAGCAAGCGCAGTTCTTTTTGCCGCCATCATTCTCGTGGTCGTGCTCGTCGTCACGGATACGCCCTACCAGACCTATTTCGAGGGTGCACAGTTCGTGCACTTCCTGCTTGGGCCGGCGACCGTTTCCCTTGCCGTGCCGCTCTGGAGAAACCGGCAGGCGGTCAAGCGCAACCTTCTGCCGATGAGTGTGGCCCTCGTGGCGGGCTGCGTGACCGCTATAATCTCCGCTGTCGGCATTGCCTGGATGCTGGGCGCCCCACCCTCGGTTCTGGCCTCCCTTTCGACCAAGTCCGTAACCAGCCCGATCGCCATGGCACTGACCGAAACGATCGGCGGCATTCCATCACTCGCGGCGGTCGCAGTCATGATTACAGGCATATTCGGCTCGATCGTGGTCACGCCGCTGATGAATGCACTGCGGGTGAAGGACTACGCGGCGCGCGGGTTCGCCGCAGGTGTCGCAAGTCATGGGGTTGGAACTGCGCGTGCGTTTCAGGTGAGCGAAGAAGCAGGCACATTCGCAGGCATTGCCATGGGTCTGAACGGCGCGCTGACATCGCTCATCTTTCTCGCAATCCCGGCGTTCCTTTGAGAAAGCGGGCTGGGCCCGGGCGGTCCGGCAAAGGATTTCATATAGGCAGAATTCCTATCGAGCAGACGGGGCCCCGCCAACAGGCGGGGGAATATGGTGTCCGGCCAAAGGGCCGGACCGTTTGCTGGACTTCCGCGCGAGAAGTGGAGCGGCGTAGATCGTGAACGACATTTCCGACTGCCAGACGTATGGTGCGGAAATTTCGGCATGCTCGCCAATTTCCACGATATTGCCCGACCGGTCCGCAATTCTCGCTGCGATTTTGGCACCTCTCTCCAACTCTTCGGTCCAGATCAGCAGTGCCGTTTCACCTGCAGCCAGCCGCGCGGAATGTGCGGGTTCGGCCTGCCACGGGGAGTGGTGATACTCGAGGCTTGCGGCGAGCCATTCGGGATCGCCTATGACGCGCGTTGCGTCGGGAAAGGTCTCCGTCAGCTGTGGCGCGAGAGCTTCGACCGGTGTCCCACCGCGAACCGGGTTTCCGGGAGTGCCGAAGCGCAGTTCGATAGGCAGAATGAGCGCCACGAGCGCAATACATGTTCCAACGAGGCGACGATACCAGCGATGCCCTGCCGCTGTCACTCGAGGCAGGAACCAGAGCGCGACAAGCGGGCCGCCCAGATAGAGCGAGGGCAGCATCCAGCGGTCCTTGACCTGGGTCGTCCCGGTGACGAGGACGACCGCAAGCGTGAGCATCACGCCGATCAGGGCGGTGCGTAGCAGAAAGCGATCCAGAAGCGTGGGTGGAACTGCAGGGGAAGATCTTACGCGGAAGCGCCAGAAGATCAGGGCTCCGGCGATCAAGGGCAGGGCGAGAAAGAGGAAAGCCGCTTCGGCGGTTGCGCCGATCCCTTCAAGGGCGGTGATCCACCCCCCGGTTTCCTCGTCAATCCGAAGCTTGTAGGTCGAAGCGAGTGCGGCCTCCCGGTTGCGAAGTATCCAGATCACCGGGAGGAAGGCAATGAGCGCGGAGGCGAAGACAGAGAACATCAGCCCGGAGAACCTGATCCGCGCGCGCAGTTCGGGTAGCGAAAGAGCCGCCAGAACCAGCGCCGGTGGCACGAGTGCGAAATTCGCCTTGGACAGGAGCCCAAGCCCCGCAACGAGGCCAAAAGACAGGTAGCCGAGCCGCTTTCCGGGCAGCGTGCGAGTCCAGAAGATCAGGCAGGCCAATGCGGCCATCGCTGTGGCGAGGACGGAATGGCTCAGCGCGCGCTGACTTTCCCAGGCGATCTGGGGCAGGAGCAGCAGCCCGGCGGTGGCGAGGCCCGCCCGAACAGGTGAATGTGCCGTGCGCAAGACTGCGTAGACGCAAAGGAACGTCATGCAGAGCAAAAGGTTCTTGACGAGCGAGAGAGCCAATAGCGGATCGGCAATGAGCTGGAACGCAAGCCACTGGAGCCAGGAGTAGAGCGGGGGCTGAGGCCCGTAACCCCAGGCGAGATACTGGCTCCAGAGAAACATCTGGGCCTCGTCCAGCCCGAGTGCTCCGCCGATGAGCCATCTGTAGACCGCGTGAAAGGCGAAATACCCGCAGAATGCCGCGGTCCAGATCCAGTCCCTCATGCCGTTCGTCCAATACGGGGTCACGATCTGCCTCGGTTGTGCCCTCGCGTGACTTGCTTCCCGTCTCGCGCGCTCGCAATACCGCATGGCGCAGATCGAAGAAAGCCGGATCGCGACTGACCGACAGCGTTGCAATGCAGCAGTTTTGCTGCATGTGCGCTTGCATCGTAACCAACAATGGGTGCTAAGCGTTAACCACAATGCGAATCCCGTGAGCGATCGACTCGCGGGACTTTCTATTGGGGGAAACACATGGGTCTGTTTGGGATCATTCTTTCACTGGTACTGTTGATGTACCTCGCCTATCGCGGGATCAACGTGCTCATTCTGGCGCCGCTTCTGGCGCTTCTGGCTGTTTTGCTGTCGGGTGATATCCCGCTGCTCGCTACTTACACCCAGGTCTTCATGCAGGCGCTGGGCAACTACCTCATCACCTACTTTCCGCTGTTCATGCTGGGAGCAATCTTCGGCAAGCTGATGGCCGACAGCGGCTCGGCCCGTGCGATCGCGGAATGGTGCGTGTCCAAGTTAGGCGCGAGCAACGCGATCGTGGCGATCGTTCTTTCCTGCGGGATCCTTACCTATGGCGGTGTCTCGCTTTTCGTGGTCGCCTTCGCGGTCTATCCGATCGCAGCCGCGCTCTTTCGGCGCTCGGACATACCGAAGCGGTTCATTCCGGCGGCAATCGCGCTTGGCTCGTTTACCTTCACGATGACCGCGCTTCCGGGCACGCCGGCGATCCAGAATGCGATTCCGATGCCCTATTTCGGGACGACACCCTTTGCTGCGCCGATCCTGGGGACGCTGGCCGGGGCGATCATGTTCTTCGGCGGTGTCTACTGGCTGAAATTCCGCGTGGCGATGGCGGGGCGCGCGGGCGAAGGCTTCGGGGATCATCCGCGCACTTCGGCTGACAGTGATCTTGATCAGGATGCCGAACTTCCGGGCTTCTGGATCGCGGTCGCGCCCACCATTCTCGTGATCGTGCTCAATGCGCTGCTGACCTATCTCATCATCCCCAATCTCGACACGAGCTATCTCGCGCAAGCACAGTATGGGGAAACGGACGTGAGCAAGGTGCGTGGCATCTGGGCGATCATCGTTGCCCTGGTGAGTGCGATCGTCTTGCTCATCGTGCTGAACTACCAGCGGCTCAAGCATCTCAAGGACACGATCAATACCGGGACGATGGGCTCGCTTCTGCCCGTGTTCAACACCTCCTCCGAGGTGGGCTATGGCGCGGTGATTGCCTCGCTTCCGGCCTTCGGCGTGGTGCGCGATGCTGTGCTCAACGTTTCGACCAACCCCGTGATCTCCGTGGCGGTGGCGACCAACGTGCTCGCGGGTATCACCGGCTCAGCTTCGGGCGGTATGTCGATCGCGCTGCAGACTCTGGGTGATCAATTCGCCGAACTGGCGCGAACCAGCGGGATCAGCGAAGCCTTGATGCACCGTGTCACTGCGCTCTCATCGGGAGGCTTCGATGCGCTGCCGCACAATGGCGCGGTGATCACGCTCCTGGCGATTTGTGGCCTGACGCACAAGCAGTCCTACTTCGATATCTTCATGTGCGCCGTGCTCATTCCGGTTCTGGCGACGATCTGCGTGATCGTACTCGGATCGATGGGTCTCTAAAGCTCCGAGGCTCATTCGGGTGGAACGGCGCTGGTCTGCGCCGTTCCCTTCGGTTAGATCATAGCCCATGCGACCTGGGCTCGGACATAACCGGATAAGGCTTGCCGTCGTCGGCCTCTTGTTGCTGGCGATGGCCGCGATCGGTTTCGCGCATCGGCCGGGCATCGCAACACCTGATGTGCAGCTTGCAGCCTACATTGCGGCAGGCGGTGCCATCTCGGATCTCTGTGCCGGAGAGGGTGGCGGCCATCACGTCGCGGGAGATGTCTGCGATGCCTGCAGATTGGCCGGCGCCGCGCCGCTTCCGGAACCATCCGGAATGTCTCGGCAGGTTCTCGTTCAGATTGAACGGAGCGGAAGGGCCGCCGGTGCGCGACATTGGCCCCGGCACGTGCGCGATCCCTCGAAGGGACCTCGTGCTCCGCCCGCGATACGGATTGGTTGAAAAAGCAGACTATCCAATCTTTTGCGGGACACACTGACATGAAAACGCATATCCTTGCAGCGGCTGGTGCCGTTGCCCTTTTCGCTTTGTCGCCGATGGCCGGGGCGCATGAATTCACCCAGGGCGGGATCACGGTCGATCACCCGATGGCCTTCGAGACCGCGCCTTCCGCACGCGCCGGGGGTGGCTTCATGACCATTGCTAACGATGGGGATGAAGATGACCGGCTCATCGCTGTTCGCGCCGAATTCCCAAAGGTCGAGATTCACACGACCCTCGAGGAGAACGGTGTGTCGAAGATGGTGCATGTCGCAGCGATCGACCTGCCCGCTGGCGAGACGGTCGCGCTCGAGCCGGGTGGCTACCACGTGATGTTCATGGGGCTCGACGGTGACCCCTTCGAGGTCGGTGAAGAGATCGAGGCCACGCTCGTGTTCGAGAAGGCCGGCGAGCTCGATATCACGTTCAATGTCGAAGCCCGGGGGGCGGTAGGCCATTCCGATCATGATCACGACCACGATCATGGCCATGACGGACATGAAATGAACCACTGACGCTGCGGATACATGCGGCGCCACGGAAGACCCTCGGCGAGGAGGGGCGGGGTGATCCACGTGATCGCGCTCCTCTCGGCGCTCTTTTCCGGCTTGTTTGCGGCAGGTGCCATGCCCGCCGCCGAGGCCGGGGGCGGGTTTTCCGTGGTGCTCTGCACCGGCGATGGTCCAGTCGAGGTGGTGCTGGGCGCGGACGGGGAGCCTGCCGAGGATGCCCCCGACCACTGCGTCTGGTCGATCCACATGCAGCCCGCGCTGGCGAATGCCGGGCCGGGCGTTGCCGGCCGAATTGCCGGGATTGCGCGTGAGAGGTCCCATTCTCCACGGCGGCGTGCCGCACGGTTCATGCCCCGGCGGGCCCATCCGGTGCGTGCGCCACCGAGATTTCTCCTGAACGAACGTCAATCGGACAAGTTTTTTCGGAGGAACTCAAATTGGTCACAATCGACCCGCCCCGTCCTGTTGCCCAGGACGACACGCCCGCCCGCTTGGGGGCGCTCTATCGCGCGGCCTGGCGCTGGCATTTCTATGCCGGGCTTTATGTCATACCCTTTCTCACGCTTCTCGCGTTGACCGGGCTGGTCATGCTTTGGACAAGCGTGATTTCCGGTCGCGACGGGGAATGGATCCCCGTGGAGCCCACCGGCGCGCCGCTCGCCGTTTCGGAGCAGTCACAGGTTGCTGTGGCCGCAGTGCCCGACGGTCAGCTTCGCGGCTATATCGCCCCTCGGGCCGACGATCTCGCGGCCATCTTTCGCGTGGACGATTCGGAGGGCACGACGATGGTTGCCGTCGATCCCTACACTGCGGAGGTGCTTGCCGAGTTTCCCCGCCGGCAGGGGCTCTACGATCTCATGAGCGAGATCCACGGCACGCTGCTCCTTGGTGTGACGGGAGATCGGATGATCGAGATCGCCGCCTCTCTCGCCATGGTCCTGATTGCAACGGGTCTCTATCTCTGGTGGCCGCGAAACAGCGGTTTCTGGCGCGCGATCGTGCCGAATTTCGCCGCGCGTGGCCGGGCGCTCTGGAAGACGCTGCATGCAACGATCGGGGTCTGGGTTGCGCTCCTTCTGGCGGTCTTTCTGGTTTCCGGGTTGTCCTGGGCCGGAATCTGGGGCGAGAAGTTCGTGCAGGCCTGGAGCACCTTTCCGGCAGAAAAGTGGGAAGATGTGCCGCTTTCCGATGCAACTCATGCCAGCCTTAATGCTGGGAACGCGAAGGAGGTCCCCTGGGCTCTGGAACAGACACCCTTGCCCGCATCCGGGTCCAATGCTGGAGAGACCGGGCTTGGAACGGGTGCGACGGTCACGCTTGATAGGGTGACGGACTTTGCGCGCGAGCTTGGTTTCGATAGCCGATACCAGTTGAACCTGCCAAGCGGGCCGGAGGGGGTCTGGTCGATTTCACGCGACTCGATGTCCAATGACAGTGCCGACCCGACCTCGGACCGGTTCGTCCATATCGACCGTTACAGCGGGCAGGTTCTCGCGGATGTGGGGTTCGAGGATTATTCGGTCTATGGGCAGGCGATGGCTGTAGGGATCGCATTTCACGAGGGCGATCTCGGCGTGTGGAACGTCGCATTGAACACGATCTTTTGTGTTTCGGTGATTTTTCTTTGCGCGAGCGGTGTTGTGATGTGGTGGAAACGCCGTCCCTCCGGAGCGGGCAGGCTGGGCGCACCGCCGATGCCGCGGGACATGCCGCTCTGGCAGGGAGCGGTTCTCGTGGGATTGGCGGTTTCGCTCGCCTTTCCGATGGCAGGGCTGGCGCTGCTTTTCGTATTAGCGCTCGATGCCTTGGTGCTTGCGCGCGTGCCTGCGCTTCGTCGTGTGCTGAACTAGGTGAGACGGAGATGGGCCGGGGCGGGGTAGTCCGGGCCCTCGAATGGAAAAGGAATGGTTTCGAGATGAAAAAGGTGTTGCTCGGAGCGGGGCTCGTGCTGATCGCCGCAAGTGCCGGGGGCGCGGTCTGGCTGACCCAGTTCAGCGAACCGGAGGATCAGTTTGCCGGGTGCAGTGCTTCGAATGCGGGGTCCGCGGAAATCGGTGGGTCATTCACGCTTGTCGATGAAGGCGGAGAGACGGTCACGGACGAGGATGTGATAACAAAGCCGAGCCTTGTCTATTTCGGGTATACCTTCTGCCCGGATATCTGCCCGCTCGACAATTGGCGCAATGCCGAAGCCGTGACGCTTCTCGAGGAACGCGGCGTTGAGGCACAGCCGGTTTTCATCTCCATAGATCCTCAGCGCGACACGCCTGAGGTCGTCGGAGAGTTCACCGATCTGTTCCACCCCGACATGGTCGGGCTCACCGGGTCGCCGGAGCAGGTAGACGCGGCCTCGAAGGTCTATCGCACCTACTACAAGGCGCATGATCCCGAAGAGGATGACTACTACCTGGTGGATCACACGACATATACGTATCTCGTCCTGCCCGAGCACGGTTTTGTCGAGTTCTTCCGCCGTGAGGCGACCGCCGAAGAGATGGCGGGCCGCGTCGAATGTTTCGTGAGCCGCCTGTAGCGACGAAGGAACCTCAGATCCGATCAAGGCAACGACGCCCGCGCGATGCGCGGGCGTTTCTATTGAGGGTGACATGAAGGCCAGGAGGCGAGGGAGTAACGGTCATCTCGCTATGGCTTCCGAGGGAATCGCACTCCGCCAATCGCTTTCTTTGCGATGATGATTGGGGCGTTGGCGAGCTGGAGCGAACCATGGCGGGGGAATCGGCTCTTTCGGTGGCCCGTCTGAGGCATGCGCTCTCCCTGCTGCGTCCTACTACCCGGCGGAATTCTGCCGACTGATGATACCTGGGAAACAAATTGTCGCTCAAATGTAATCACTGATGGAGGAAAGCCGGGGCTACAATTCAGTTAACAAATATGGTAAATTGTCATTAAAATATTACTGGATCACAACCTGTGGTTCTGGAGTAATTTAAAATAATCGCATTATGATAGTTGCCTCATTCTGTTTACATAAACGCCTGAGAAAGTTAGATATTGGATCGATGCTTGGGTAGACATGATACCGCGCCGGGCCGTTGCGGCAGAGGGACCCGACCTGAACTTTTGTGTGTGTGAGGCTCTCTTTGTCGGACGAGGTTGATGTAATCGTTATCGGCGGTGGACTTGGCGGTGGGCTTGCCGCTTGGCAGCTTGCGCAATACGGCAAGTCCGTCCTGATGCTCGAAGCGGGGCCCTCCTCGGACCTCTCGACGGACCGGGATCCGATCCACCGGAAGATTCTGCGACAGTTCGCCAAGCGCCTTGGCAGGGCCAAGGCATCTTCCACGGGCGAAACCCTGACGTATTTCTCGGAAACGCCGAACGGTCGGGATGGAGTGCGGGAGGTTCCGATCGCGCTGGGCCGTGGGCTCGGCGGGTCCTCGGCACTCTACTCCGCAGCGCTTGGCCGAATGCGGCGGTCCGATTTCACGGTGAACCGGCCGGCGCCTGAGGGTGAGCCGGACGCTCTGCCGAACGACTGGCCGGTCGATTTCGATACCTTCCGGAGCTACTACCGGCGGGTCGAGAACCTGTTTCGTGTCCGAGGCGATGCCGATCCCGGCGATCCGGACGACGACAGCCAGCCGCTTGCGGCGCCTCTGCTCGGGCGGGGTGCGGCCGGAATGATCGCGGCGCTGGAGGCCACCGGGCACTCCCCCTATCGGCTTCGTGTGGGGATCGACTACGTACAGGGCTGCAAGGAATGCGTCGGGTCGCGCTGCCCTTGGCGTTGCAAGGCTGACGGCTACAGCCGCGCTATCCGCGTGGCGGAGGAGACGGGTAGGCTCCGGGTCGAAACCGGCGCGGATGTCCGCGAGATTTTCCAGCGGGATGATGGACTTGCCACGGTGGTCTACATTACGGAGGGCGGCCAGGCACGGGAAGTCACAGGGCATCGGATCGTACTCGCGGCGGGCGCATTGAATTCACCCCTTGTTCTCGAGCGATCGAAGCGTTTGTGGGAGAAGGTGGCAAAGCCGGCGATGCTGGGCCGGGGACTGATGTTTCATGTCTCTGATCTTTTCATCGTGCTGCGGCGCGGCGGGATGCGGCGCGATAAGGGACCTCGGAAGTGGTTGGCGCTGCGCGATTTCTACGATGACGGTGAAGTCAATCTCGGCGAGATCCAGTCGACCGGGTTCAATTCCTCGACCGGGCTGGTCATGTCGGAACTGCGTGCGCGGCTCCCCGCGCTGGCACGGGGCCCCGGACTGATCCTGCTCGATGCCTTGCGCCCCCTCGTCTGGCTAGGTGTGCGCCTCGCCGGGGAACATCCCATCGTTGCCACGATCACCGAGGATCTGCCCTACGCACGCAATCACGTGCGCGAAGAAGACGGAAAGGTCGTGGTGTCCTACAAACCGTCGGAAGGGTTGCGCACGCATGCGCGCGAGATGCGTGCGCGACTGCGTGCCGCTTTTGCACCATATCGGCTGTTCTTCGTGACCCAGCCAGGGCTGCCGAATTGGGGGCACCCCATGGGAACCTGCCGGATGGGCGACGACCCCGCGACCTCCGTCACGACGCCGGAGGGCAGGCTGCATGGCCATCCAAACATTCTGGTTGCGGATGCATCGGTCTTTCCGTCGTCCGGCGGGACCGGACCGGCGTTGACCGTCGCGGCACAGGGTATTCGCGCCGCGGACCTGATCGCCGAGGATCTTGCGTGGCAGAACCGGCAGAAGGTCGCCGTGGTTTCCGCCCGTACGCAGGCGCCGCCCCCTGGGGCCGAAACCGCGCGCCGCCTGCCCCCTGCCGTGCCTGATACCAGCGGATCTTAGGACCGGCTCTGGGTGCCGTTGGGCAAGGGTTGTATTTTGCTGCAAGCGCAGACGCGGTTTGCCAAAGGATTTAGGGATCGATAAAGCTCTGAAGAATACATTTCAGAGGTGATCATGCGGCCGGTAGTTCTCATCATACTCGACGGTTGGGGCCTGAACCCCTCGAACGAAGCGAATGCTGTTGCACAGGGCAGCACACCGAATTTCGATCGTATCTGGGAGAATTGCCCGCGCAACACCCTGCTTGCCTGCGGTAATGCCGTTGGGTTGCCGGAGGGGCAGATCGGGAATTCCGAGGTCGGGCACACCAATATTGGTGCCGGTCGGGTGGTCTGGATGGATCTGCCGAAGATCGACAAGGCGATCGAGGACGGCAGCTTTGCCTCCAATGCGGCGCTGGGCAAGTTCATTCAGAGCGTGAAAAGCGCAGGCGGCCGAGTGCACCTTGCAGGGCTGGCGTCTCCGGGCGGTGTACACTCGCATCAGCGCCATATTGCCGCGGCCGCCCGAGAGATTACCGCACAGGGCGTTCCGGTTCTGATCCATGCCTTCCTTGACGGGCGCGACGTGCCGCCCAAATCCGCGGCAAAGCAGCTTGCCGCGCTTGAGGCGGATCTTCCTGAGGGCGCGAGCATTGCCACGGTTTCTGGCCGGTTTTATGCGATGGATCGGGACAACCGCTGGGAGCGTGTAAGCCAGGCAACCGCCGCCATTCTGCAGGGCCAGGGCGAAAAGGCGTCGAGCGCCGCGGAAGCTATCCAGGCCGGATACGCACGCGACGAAACCGACGAATTCGTAATCCCGACGGTTATCGGCGATTATGCAGGTGCCAAGGACGGCGACGGGCTCTTCTTCATCAACTTCCGTGCGGACCGTGCGCGGCAAATTCTTCATGCACTGGTCGATCCATCCTTCGATGGTTTCGATCCCGGCACGCGCCCGGAGTGGTCCGCCACGCTCGGAATGGTCGAATATTCCACGAAGCTCAACGCTTTCCTCGACGTGGTCTTCCCCTCCGAGGATATCGTCAACACGCTCGGTGCCTGGGTGGCGGGCAAGGGGCTCAAGCAGTTCCGGATCGCCGAGACCGAAAAATACCCGCATGTCACCTTCTTCCTGAATGGTGGTGTCGAGGAGCCGGCAGAGGGTGAGGAGCGCTACATGGCACCCAGCCCGAGGGTTCGGACGTACGACATGCGGCCCGAGATGTCGGCGGCCGAGGTCTCGGAAAATCTCGTGAAGGCAATCCGTTCCGGTGAATACGGGCTCATTGTCTGCAATTTCGCCAACCCGGACATGGTGGGCCACACCGGTGATCTGAATGCCGCGATCAAGGCGGTCGAGGCGGTCGACACCGGTCTCGGGCAGGCGCTGGATGCCATTTCGGACATGGGGGGTGCAGTGATCGTCACGGCCGACCACGGGAATTGTGAGGTCATGGTCGATCCGAAATCTGGGGAGCCGCATACCGCGCATACGCTCAATCCGGTGCCGGTCATCCTTGTGGGTGGCCCAGAGGGGGCGAGCCTGCGCTCGGGCGGAAAGCTGGGCGATCTAGCTCCGAGCCTGCTTGCGCTCATGGGGCTCGAGCAGCCGCCGGAGATGACCGGCGAGAGTTTGATCGAGACTGCATGAAGTACTGGCTCCGGATCGCAATTCTTGCTCTTTTCTGCGGTCTTGCCGGTGGCGTGCCGTTTCACGCCGCCACGCCGGAGGATCTGGATGCCGCGGCGGCGCGGCTCGCACAGGCGGGCCGGGCGCTGGATGAGCTCAGAGATGGCGAGGTGGGGCCGGTCGAACTGGCTGACGGCATTTCGATATACGACCGCTCGCTTTCTCAAGTGCGCAGTGTCGTGTTGCAGGCCGGTGCGCTGGAGAACGAGGTGAGGTTGCAGATCCTGCGTGAATCCGCAGAAATGTCCACTTTCCTCGCAATGCTGGAAAGTCTGTCGCTTGGCCGGGCGCGGCCGCTCGGCCTGCATCCGGAAGGCCCTCTGGGTGCCGCGCGTGCGCGCATGATGGTCGGCGCCATTCTCCCAGCTATCAGCGACGAAGCCGTTGAAGTCAAAGCGCGGCTGGACGCGATCGAGCTCGCGGGGAGACAGCAGGAAGAGGGGCTGGCGCTTCTCGAGGATGGGCTGGCCAAACTTGCCTCCGCACGGGCGGAACTCGTCGACCAACTGCAGTTCCGTCAGGAATATCGCATACCGGCAGATCATCGGCTGACTGAGGCGCTTTCCAGCGCGGAAAGCCTGGCGGATCTGACCGCGGAGCTTGATCCCAGCAGCGCGGGCCGAACAGTGTCGGATACTGAACGGGAGGCGCGCCTCTGGCCGGTCGACAAGAGTGTTCTGAGGGCGTTCAATGAGCGGGACGCGGCCGGGGTTCTCTGGCCCGGGATCGTGCTGAGTGCCGCGCCGAGTTCGCTGGTCCGCGCACCGGGCGATGCGACGGTGAGGTATGCCGGTCCGTTTCTGGACTATCGGGCCATCATCGTTCTGGAAACGGGAGCATCCGAGCTTGTCATCCTTGCCAATCTCGCGGAACTCATCGTGAGCACTGGTGAGCGCATCGAGAAGGGTGCCCCGCTGGGGGTTCTGGGAGGACGCTCACCCGGTGTTGAAGAATATGTGAAAATCCCGGATCTAGAAACTGGCGCTGGCCTGCGCGAGGCACTGTATATAGAAGTCAGGGATAGGGGCGGCCCGATCGATCCTGTTGCCTGGTTCGACGGAAATAACGGATAGGAAGACGATCTATGAAGAAGATCTGGCTGGCCGGAATTACGGGCGCTGTCGCAGGGATGGTTTTCAGCACCCAGTTTGCCGGCCCCATTGTCGCGCAGGAAGCCGAACGCGAAAGCGATGTCTATGAGCAGCTTGATCTGTTCGGGGACATCTTCGAGCGCATTCGCTCTTCCTATGTCGAACCGGTCGAGGAGAAGGAACTGATCGAGGCCGCGATTGACGGGATGCTGGCATCCCTTGATCCGCATTCGAGCTACCTTCCGCCAGACGACTTCGACGACATGCGGGTGCAGACCCGCGGCGAGTTCGGCGGGCTCGGCATAGAGGTGACGCAGGAAAGCGGCTTCGTGAAGGTTGTGGCCCCCATCGAGGGCACGCCGGCGGATAGGGCCGGTATCCAGTCCGGCGACTTCATCACCCATGTGGACGGTGAAAGCGTGCTGGGGCTGAACCTGAACGACGCCGTCGATCTGATGCGCGGGCCGGTGGGCTCCGACATCACCATCACCGTTACACGTGAGGATGAAGCCGAGCCGTTCAACGTCACGATCACACGCGAAACCATCAAGATTTCCGCCGTGCGGTCGCGGTTGGTCAATGATGTCGTTATCCTGCGCATTACCACCTTCAACGAGCAGACCTTCCCTAATCTCGAGGAGCAACTCGCGGAAAGGGTGGAGGAAGCGGGCGGCTTCGACGCCGTGTCCGGGTTCGTGATCGATTTGCGCAACAATCCGGGTGGACTGCTCAATCAGGCGATTTCGGTCGTCGACGCCTTCCTCGAGTCGGGTGAGATCGTTTCGACCCGCGGCCGGGATTCGAGCGACAGCGAACGCTACAATGCGACCCCGGGCGATCTTGCGGAAGGAAAGCCGATGGTCGTGGTGATCAACGGTGGCTCGGCCAGTGCCTCCGAGATCGTGGCAGGTGCACTCAAGGATCATCGCCGCGCGGTCATCGTGGGTACGAAGAGCTTCGGAAAGGGATCGGTCCAGACCATCATGCCAGTGCAGAACGATGGGGCAATGCGACTGACCACCGCGCGCTACTACACGCCGTCCGGCAGGTCGATCCAGGCGCTTGGCGTCTCGCCGGATATCATCGTCGAACAGCGTCAGCTTGATGCGAATGGCAGCGAGGAGGAGAGCGAAGAGGATCAGCTTCCCGGTGTTCGCTCGGAAGCCGATCTGCGCGGTTCGCTCGAGAACGACAGCCTGACGGAAGACGAAAAGGCGATGATGGAAGAAGACCAGGAGCGCCAGGAGCAGACCGAGGATCTTCGAAACGAAGATTACCAGCTTTCCTACGCGATCGACATCCTGCGGGGCATGTCCTTCCGTCAGGCGGAAGAGTAGGGCATCGGAGTGAGCCTGGCATGACCGAGGAAGAGGTCCTGGCCTTGCCGTATCGCCCCTGCGTCGGGGTGATGCTGTTCAATTCCGATGGATTGGTCTTTGCTGGCCAGCGCATCGACAATCCCGGCCCCGCTTGGCAGATGCCGCAGGGCGGGATCGACAAGGGTGAGGAGCCGGAGGAAGCCGCGCTCCGTGAACTTGGCGAGGAGACCGGGCTCGCTCCGGCGGCTGTCGAGATTGTCGCGCGTACGCCGGAATGGCTGACCTACGATCTGCCCCATGATCTTGTGCCGAAGATCTGGAAGGGGCGGTTCCGCGGTCAGAAGCAGCTCTGGTACCTGATGCGGTTCCTAGGCAGCGATGCCGATATCAATATCGAGACCAAGCATCCCGAATTCAGCCGCTGGTGCTGGATGTCCCCCGATGACCTTGTGGCGCATATCGTCCCGTTCAAGCGCGCGTTGTATGCGCAGGTCATCGAGAGTCTGAAGGACCGGATCGACTGAAGCCGATGAACCCGCCGGTGATCACTTTCGCCGGCGGTGCTCTTCGAGGCGGGGCATGATCTCCACGAAGTTGCAGGGACGGTGGCGGAAATCGAGCTGTGGTTCGAGGATTTCATCCCAGGCATCTCTGCAGGCCCCCGTCGAGCCGGGCAACGCGAAGAGGTAGGTTCCATGGGCCACCCCAGCGCAGGCGCGGCTCTGGATTGCCGAGGTGCCGATCTTCTTGAAAGAGACCATGGCGAAGAGTGTGGCGAAGCCGGTGATCGTCTTCTCGTAGACGGCTTCATGCGCCTCGACAGTCACGTCACGGCCGGTGAGCCCGGTGCCGCCTGTGGTGATCACGGCGTCAATCCCGGGGTCGCTGACCCAATCCTTGAGCTTGGCGACGATCTGCGCCTTCTCGTCGCGCAGGATGGCCCGATCGGCCAGCAGGTGTCCGGCACGTGCAATGCGCTCGACCAGGGTGTCGCCCGAGCGGTCATCCGCGAGAATCCGGCTATCCGAAACGGTAAGCACGGCAATTCGGACCGGAATGAAGCTTCGGGGTTCTGTCGTGTCGTTCATTCTTCAACCTGACTTGGCGAATACGAGGCGCAGCGCAAGTGCGCCGAAAATGGTGGCAGCACAGCGCCGGACCCAGCGCTCTGCGGTACGGGATGCCTGAAGCCGAATCCCGGCCCGGCCCGCCGCGGCGCCCAGCCCTGCATTCACGAGAAACCCGCCAAGAGCAATCACCAATCCGTAAGCTATGAATTGCGCGAATACCGGCGCGCCCTGCGGTGAAACGAATTGCGGAATGAATGCGAGGACGAAGAGGATCACTTTCGGGTTGGTGAGATTGACGACGAGACCCTGTCGGAACGCCGCTCTGGAGGCCATTCGGGTATCGGGCATTCTGGCTGCAGGCGCGCGCAACGCGTTCCACGCGATCCAAAGCAGATAGCCTGCGCCAATCCAGCGGATAGCGTCGAGCAGGGCGGGGTTTCGGGCGAACAGGGCTCCGAGGCCGAGCCCCGCGATCGTCACGTGGACCATGGCGCCAAGCGACACGCCCAGGCTCGCGGCAGCGGCGGTGCGGGGACCCGATCGCATTCCCTGGGCGATGCAGAACATCATGTCCGGTCCGGGGGTGAGATTAAGGGCGAGGCCGAGCGGCAGAAATGTGGCCAGCGTGAGAATATCCAATCCGAGTATCACGCGCTGTCGAGCCTTTCCCGAATTTGCAGCAGATCTGCCCAGGCGACACTTTTCTTTTCGGGGCCGCGCAGAAGGGCCGCGGGGTGGAACATTGGCATCACGGGAATCCCGCGCCATTCCGACCAGTTCCCCCGGAGGCGCGTGATGCCGGTCGTGGTCTCCAGAAGCGTTTTCGCCGCAGCATTGCCCATTGGCACCAAGACCGTCGGTGCAGCCAGTTCGATATGCCGGTGGAGGAAGGGCAACATCATGGAGATCTCATCCGCGGAGGGGTCGCGATTCTGTGGCGGACGCCAGGGGAGCACGTTGGTGATATAAGCGGCCTGCTCCGGCGCTTCGGCATGGCGGGAGAACCCGATCGCCGCGAGCATCCTGTTCAGCAACTGGCCAGACCGACCCACGAAGGGCAATCCCTGACGGTCCTCGTCCCGGCCCGGTGCCTCCCCCACGATCATGAGCCGGGCTTGCGGGTTGCCATCGGCGAAGACGGTGTTGCGCGCGCCCTTCTTCAGCGCGCAGTCATCGAAGCTCTCGAGACTGGACCGCAAAGCATCGAGCGTCGCGCATTCCGCGGCTCTTGCGCGTGTATCAGGTGCGGTGGGCTGGGCTGGCAATGGGGGCGCTGCTGCGCCGCTGCGGGTCGCCTTGGCGCGTGCCGGCCGCTGTGATCGAGCAGCGGCTTCTTCCTCGGCAGCAATATGCGCAGCGAACCGGTCGATCGGTTCGTCTTCAATCGCTTCGTCCGCGCCCATCTCCACCAGCCAGGCGAGCATGGCGAGATCCGCATCGCGGCTGGTCTGTGCCTCGAATTCGGCGGTCACGTTCGTGCTCCAGATCGGCAACCCCCGGAAGATAGCGCCCGGCGCCAGGATTGACCAGACGCGCAACGCCCGTGCGATAGCCGGGCAATCGCTTCTCGATCCATCGGCGCAACGCCCGCCTGGCGCGCATAAGATCACGCGCTGTTCGTGGCGGCGCCAGCACGCCCGGGCCCGCAGACCGCTCACATCAGGAACCGAAGGCCAGCAATCGATGTCCGATGAAACCGAGAACCTCAAACTTCCCTACATCATGCCGAACCAGGCGCAAAAGCATGTGACCCACAACGAGGCGATTCGCGTTCTTGATGCGCTGGTGCAGCTTTCGGTCGCGAGTGCAGGGGCCAGCGTTCCGCCCGAGACCCCGGATGCCGGGGCGCGATACATCGTCGCGCCAGGCGGCGGTGGCGACTGGCAGGGATGGGATGCGAGCATTGCCTATTTCGTTGACGGCTTCTGGATGCGCATGGTTCCGCAGGTGGGCTGGCAAGCCTGGGTGCAGGACCGTTCGGAAATGCGGGTTTGGTCGGGCACTGCCTGGATCTCGATTTCCGGCGGCTCGGTTTCGGGAGGCGCGGCCCAGAATCTCACCGAGCTCGGGGTGGGAACTACGGCTGACGCGGCAACGCCATTCGCTGCCAAGCTGAATGCCGCGCTCTGGACGGCCGCAGGTGTGGACGAAGGCGGAGACGGAAACCTGCGCACGACGCTCAACAAGGAGACTGATTCTGCGGATGCGGGAATCGTCTTCCAGACCGGGTATTCCTCGCGCGCGCTGATGGGGCTGATGGGAAGCGATAATTTCAGCCTGAAGGTCAGCCCGGACGGTGCAACTTTTCTTCCCGCGCTGAACGTCTCGCATCAAAACGGAAACATCGGCATTGGTGCCGGGGCGGACGTGAACAATCGGCTTCTGGTCTCCGGGCGGAACAGCCTCTTCACCAATCCGGGTGATCTCAACGTTGTAATGAACAAGGGTGCCGATGAGGATGATCTGTCCTTTGCGCTGCAGTCGGGCCACGCGACCCAGGCGCTGTTGGGACTGCTTGGCGGGCGGGATTTCACGATCAAGGTCGGGGCGGACTACACCACGGCGCTGGTTATCGACAACGCAACGGGTTCAGTCTCGTTGCCGCGCAACGCAAGCTTCTCGGCCACGACACCGGATGAGCAGTCTGTTGCGGAGAACGAATGGACGTCACTCGTCTTCAACAATGTGCGCCACAATATCGGCGACCACTACGACCCGGTGACGGGCGCATTCACCGCGCCGGTCGACGGCGTCTACATGTTCGGAGCGAATGCGGTCTACAAGGAGGCTGGTCCAATGCCAAACTTTGTGAAAATTGGCTTGGCGCTGAATGGAGGTAACCCATCAAATGACCGGACTACGTTACTTGGAGGAATCGAGTTCGCCTCGCTAAGAACGAGTATAGCAACGATGTCGATAGTACAGCTTGGGGCTGGTGATAAGGTTCAACCACAAATTCGGTACATTGGAGCAGGTGGCGATGTCGCCGGGACAAATACCGGATCGTTCTACGGAGTAATTGTTTCGTAAGTCAGATGGATGTACTCCGGTATTTTTCCGAAATTGATAATTCAATTTATCAAGGTTCGAAATCCTATTATTTACTACGAATAACTTTATCGATCTGTCGATTGTAATAAAGATCTATTATGTCTAAATAGGTAACAGCGACCATTAATAGTCGCTGCTGCCCAGCGTATTGGGCGCATGGTGGAGATGATCGCCTGCGCCGATTTCTGCCGCTAGTTCATGGAGCCGCGTGCCTCCATAAGCTCTTCTTTACGGAAACGCGCCGGGCATGACTGCCCGCGGCAGCCAGAGCGAGAGTGCGGGGAAGGAAATGATGAGGATCAGGATCACCAGCATGGGCAGGAGAATGATCGCCACATCACGCATGACTTGCACCACATTGAGTTCCGCGATCGCAGCTGAAATGAGCAGGCACAGCCCATAGGGCGGCGTGACCAGCCCGAAGGCCAGAGACACGATCCCGATGATCGCGAAAGCAATCGGGTCAAGCCCTGCGGCTTGCGCTACCGGCATGAGAACCGTGCCGAGGATGATGATCGTCGGAATGGCGTCGATAAACAGGCCGAAGATCAGGAACAGTGCCGCAATGACAAGGCCGGTGCCGAGGGGGCCGAATTCCAGCGCAGTCATCGTGCCGACGATCAGCCGCGGGACGTTGTAGAAGGAAAGCATCCATCCGAAGGCAGAGGCTGTGCCGATGGCGAAGAGCGAGATGGCGGCGAAGCGGCCCGTGTCATAGAAGATCCGACCCAGATCGCGCGGCCTCACCGTTCGATAGACGAACAGCCCGAGGATGAGAGCGTAACCGGCAGCGATAATCGCGCTTTCAGTAGGCGTCACGATGCCGCCGATGATGCCGCCAATCACGAGGATCGGGGTCAGCATGGCGAGTGCCGCCCCCTTGAGTGCCGCCCAGAACTCCGCAAGGCTTGGTCGACCGGCAACCGGATAGTCGTAGACCTTCGCATAGCCGTAGACCGTGGCCATCAGTGCCAGTCCGATCATCAGGCCCGGGATCGCGCCGCCGAGAAACAGCGCCCCGACCGAGACCTGCATCACGCCTCCCCAGACAACCATGAGGATCGAAGGTGGAATGATCACGCCCATCACCGAGGAGCAGGCGGTGATGGCGACGGCAAAGCGCGTGTCATAGCCCGCGCGCTGCATGGCCGGGATCAGGATCTTGCCGCAACCGGCGGCATCAGCCGTCGATGAGCCCGAGATGCCCGCGAATAGCATGGAAACAGCGACATTCACATGGCCCAGGCCACCCGGCATCCAGCCGGTCAGGACGCGGGCAAGCTCGATCAGCCTGTCGGTCACCTTCCCGGAGTTCATCAGGTTCGCCGCCAGCAGGAAGAACGGGACCGCAAGAAGAATGAAGGAATTGTAGGACTGGAACATCCGGTCCAGCACGATGAAAGGCGTCAGCCGCAGTTCGAGCAGCACGACGGGAATGGTGGCGATCCCGAGGGCGAAGGCCACCGGAACCCGGATGATCACGAGAAGGATGAAGCCGCCGATGAGAAGGCCGCAGGCTAGTCCGGTACCGACAATCATGACGCGGCTCCTCTCGCGGCCCGCCAGTCGGCGATAAGTTTCCAGAGCCGGAAGCCGGCAAACAGGGTCCAGACCGTTCCGGCGATCGGGACCGAGACATAGGTGATCGCCAGGTTGGCACGCATCATGACCGAGCGCTGATTGCTGCCGAACTGCGCGTATTCAATGCCATAGATCATGAAGAGCACCGAGAAGAGCAGAATCAGGACAAGCACGACCCCCTGCTGCAGCAGTTTGCCCAACGGCGTCGTCGCATCGGGAAAGATACGCACATCGAAATGGGTGCCGTCCCAGACCGCCACCATGGACCCGATCATCACGATCCAGACGAAGATGAAGGTCGAGAGTTCTTCGGTCCAAAGGTAGTTCGGAATGACCCCGGTATAACGGGACAGGACCTGCATCGCGACTGGGACGGCAAGGATTGCCATGAGCACTCCCAGCATGACCCGCAACAGATTGCAGAAGCGTTCGAGGACACGTTCGACCATAACGGCTCCAGTGCGGTGGATAGACACTCGCGGGCAATCTGCCTGTCGCGATTCAATTGGGGTAGGCAGGCCGGCAGGGACGGAAGCGCCCCGCCGGCCACAAGGTTACATGCCGCGGGTTGCCTCGAGCAGTTCGCTCGCTCCAAGTTCCTCTGCATAGGCGTCCTGCACCGGGCGGACGAGCTCGAGCATCGAATCGCGTCCTTCGAACTCGACGACCTCGATCTGCCCGGCATCCACCATCTGCTGAAGTTTCTCGCCATCTTCGCGGCTTTCCAACTCGCGCCCGAACGCACCGGCTTCGCGACCGGCTTCCATCACCGCGGCCTGAAGATCCTCGGGCAGGGCGTCGAAAGTCTTTGCGGACATCACGATGGGCCGCACCGTGATGGTATGCTGGGTCAACGTCACATAGGGCGCGACCTCGTAGAACTTGAGGTTCTGAATGGAAGCGGCCTCGTTCTCGAAACCCGCGATCACGCCGGTCTGAATTGCGTTGTAGACCTCGTTGTATGCGATCGCCGAGGGGGCCGCGCCAACGGCGGCGAAGGTCTGTGCCTGAATGGGCGCGCCCATGACGCGCATTCGGTGACCCGACAGTTCGTCCATGTTTGCGATCGGTTCGGCCGAGACGAGGTTGCGCACGCCTCCGCCCGCGTATCCAAGGATCACGATGCCCGCGGTTTCGCGCAATTCCGCCTCGAGTGGCTGGAGCGCGTCGGAGGACAGGACTGCGTTCCAGTGCTCCTGATCGCGGAAAAGGAAGGGCATATCCATGAGCGGGATCGAGGGTGAGAACACGGCCATGTTGGATGGGGCGATGATCGTGTAATCGACCGCGACGCCCTGGTTGAGATAGGTCACGTAATCGGATTCGACTCCGAGCTCGCCGTTCAGGCGCAAGTCGAAGGTGACGTCTCCATCATACTTCTCGCCCACCAGCTCCTCGAACTTGCGCAGGGTCTTGGTGAAGGCGTGTTCCTCATCAAACATGCTCGCGCCGCGCAGGGTAATGTCCTGTGCCTGGGCAGATCCCAGCGATAGCGCCGCTATGGCGGCCGCAAGAATGCTTCTCATCGTCAAGTGTTTCATTCAGTCCTCCCGTCGGGCCGTGGTTCGTGTGGATCTCTCGTCAGTCGGGCCCGGCCTGGGAGAGACGTTGCCGATGCCGGGGGCAAGTCCCGGCACGGGGTCATGAATTGTCAGGCTTCCTTTCGGATGGACCTGTTGTGCATCATCGAGTGCAGCAACGCGAAGCCGATGAAGCTCGCGCCCAGGAGTCCGGTGACAACCTCGGGAATATGCACAAGGGTCTGTGCGAACATGATGATCGAGAGCACGAGGATCGACCAGAACGCACCATGCTCGAGATAGCGGAACTCAGCGAGCGTCTTCTTTTCGACCAGCATGATCGTCATCGAGCGGACATACATCGCACCAATGCCGAGACCGATCGCGATCAGAAAAAGGTTCTGGGTCAATGCGAAGGCCCCGATCACACCATCGAAACTGAAACTCGCATCAAGGACCTCGAGATACAGGAACGCGCCCAGACCGCCGCGGGCCGCTTCGCTCGCAGCATCGGTCTTGTCGAGGATCTGGCCCAGCAATTCGAGCCCGAGAAACACGATCAAACCGAAAATGGCGGCGTAGAGGAAGGTCCCCTTCTCCGCCTCGGGCAGAACCGCAGAGAAGCCGATCATCACGAGCAGGACCAGTCCAATTTCCGTGCCCTTCACCGAGCCGACCCGCCTGAGCTGCCGTTCGAGACCCGCAATCCAGTCCACCTCCTTGCCTTGATCGACAAAATAGCCCAGCGCGACCATCATCAGGAAGGCGCCTCCGAATGCCGCGATCGAAAGATGCGCGCCGTGGATGATCTCCGCGTATTGGTCGGGATCGGTGGCCGCGAGATGAATGGCTTCGAACGGTCCGATCCCGGCCGCGACCACCACGATCAGGAGCGGGAAGACGATCCGCATTCCGAAGACGGCAATCAGGATGCCCCAGGTCAGGAACCGTTGCTGCCATATGGGCGTCATTCGTTCGAGCTTGTTGGCGTTGACGATGGCGTTATCGAAGCTGAGAGAAATCTCGAGCACGGCCAGAACGACGCCAATCAGGAAGAACCCCATGGCTCCGGACATGGTGCCATAGTAGGACCAACCCAGCCAGAACGCGCCCAAAAGGCCCGCGATGGTAACGATGAAGGCCCATTTGAAGTAGTCCAGCATGTCAGGTTCCGGCCCTCATCGGCTCTGTTCGGTTGTGAGAGTCTTCCGCCATTTGCTGAACTCGGCAAGTGTTGCATCCTGCGTCGCCGGGTAGAGGCCGATAATCGACTGGCCCGCCTGGACCCGCTCCAGCACGAAAGTCTCGAACTCGGTCATGCTGACGGCCTCGTCCGCCACCTCGTCGGCCAGTTCCGACGGGATGACGATCACACTGTCATCGTCACCCACGAGCACATCACCGGGGAAGATCGGCGCGTCGCCACAACCGATCGGCACATTGATGTCGATGGCCTCATTGGTCGTGAGGTTGGTCGGGCTGGATGGGCGGTTGTGATAAGTGGGGATTTCGAGCCGGGCGATATTCATCGAATCCCGAAAGCCGCCATCGGTCACCACACCGGCCACGCCTCGCTTCATCAGCCGTGTGACGAGAATGTCACCGGCAGAAGCCGCCGTGGCAGACTTGCGGCTGTCCATCACCAGAACGGCGCCGGGTGGGCAGATTTCCACCGCCTTGCGCTGCGGATGCTCGGGGTTGCGGAACTCGGCGAGCTGATTGCGATCTTCCCGCGCGGGCATGTAGCGCAGGGTAAAGGCGGGACCGACCATGTTCCGTCCCTTCGGCGCAAGAGGCCGTACATCCTGGATGACCTGCTGGCGAAGTCCGCGCTTGTAGAGCGCAGTGGCCAGCGTCGCGACGGACACCTTTTCGAGTTTCCTGCGGGTCTCGGGCTTCAAGTTCGGTTGAGTCATGACCTACCTCTGAAATTGGTGGTGCCTTCTGTTTGACGTTCTTGTGCGAGATGCGGCGGTTTCCGCTAGACAGCCAGGCATGGTGCCTCCCGCGCCGCGCGCCTTTCGGCCTGAATGTCCGGGTCCGGGCTGAGGCTCGCTTCCATCAGGGCCCGCGTATAGGGATCGCGTGGCGCGTCGAATATCTGCGCGACCGGACCCTGCTCGACGATCTGCCCCGATTTCATCACCACGACCCGATGAGCGAAATCCCGAACCAGCGGCAGGTCATGTGCAATGAAAAGGTAGCTCACGCCCAATTCATCCTGAAGGCGGGTCAGGAGCGCGGTGACCTGCGCCTGGATCGAGACATCGAGCGCCGAAACCGCCTCGTCGCAAATGATGAGCTTCGGTTCGAGTGCAAGCGCACGGGCAATGGCGATCCTCTGCCGCTGCCCGCCCGAGAACTGGTGCGGGTAGCGGTTGGCATGTTCGGCCTTGAGTCCGACCTGCTCCAGAAGCTCCGCAACCCGCATTCGCCAATGTGTTTTTGGCAAGATGTCCGGGTGGATGACGAAGGCTTCCGAAATGATGTCGAAGACCGACATACGCGGATTGAGCGATTGTGTGGGATCCTGAAAAACCATCTGGATGTCGCGCCGCGTCTCGAAGAGCTCGCGCGGCGAGAGTGTCAGCAGATCACGCCCTTCGAAGATTGCCTGTCCGCCCGAGGGCTCGACGAGCCGAAGCAACGTCTTGGCAAGTGTCGATTTTCCCGAACCGGATTCCCCCACGATTGCTACGGTTTCACCCGGCAGCACGGTAAGGTTGACCGCATCAAGCGCCTTGAACGCAAGATAGGATTTCGAGAGTCCCCGGATGTCGAGCAGGGGCTGCGCTGTCTCGCTCAGGGGCAGGGCCAGTTCTCCCGATCCGGGCACTGCGGCGATGAGCTTCTTCGTGTAGGGATGGACAGGGTTGCGATAAACCTCCCCCGCACTGCCGGTCTCGACGATCTCTCCGGCGTTCATCACCACCACCCTGTCGGCCACTTCCGCGACCACGCCGAGATCATGGGTGATGAGCAACAACCCCATCCCGGTTTCCCGCTGAAGCTCTTCCAGCAGCGCAAGGATCTGCGCCTGCACGGTAACGTCCAGCGCGGTCGTCGGCTCGTCCGCGATCAGGATTTCGGGTTCCATGGCGAGCGCCATGGCAATCATGATCCGCTGTCGTTGCCCTCCGGAGAATTGGTGCGGATAGGAATCCACCTTCTTCTCCGGCTCGGGAATGCCGACACGGGCCAGCAGTTCTATGGTGCGAGCCCGCGTGCCGGCACGCGGCTGTCCGTGTGCGATCATTGTCTCGGCGATCTGAAACCCGACGGTATAAACCGGGTTCAGATGGCTCAGCGGATCCTGGAAGATCATCGCGATCCGGTGTCCGTTGAGCGCACGCCTCTCCGACTCGCGCATTTCCAGGAGATTGCGGCCGTCGAAAAGGATCTCGCCCGCGACGATCTCTCCCGGCGGGCAGTCGATCAGGTCCATGATCGCCGACGCCGACACCGACTTGCCCGAACCGGATTCACCGAGAATGGCCAGAGTTTCGCCACGATCGAGATGCCACGACACGTTGCGCACCGCATTGACGGTCCCGTGGGATGTGTGGAAGTCGACCGAGAGGTTGCGAACTTCGAGCAGATGCTCAGGCATTTCTCTTCCTCCGTGTCTCGAGACGCCAGCGCTGGCCGGGGTCGAGCGCGACGCGCATCCAGTTCGACAGAAGATTGAGCGACATGGTGGTCAGCACGATGGCGATGCCGGGCCAGAAAGAGACCCACCAGGCGGTGGTGAGATACGGCCGGCCCTGCGCGACCATCAGCCCCCAGGTGATCTCGGGCGGCTGGATGCCGATGCCGAGGAAGGAGAGCGAGCTTTCGGCGAGCATCACGAAGGCGAAATCCAGCGTCGCGATCGTTACGAGAGTCGGCAGCACCACGGGCAGAATATGGCGGAATACGATGCGCCGGTTCGATGCACCCATCACCTTCGCGGCCTGAACGAACATCCGTTCGCGCACCTCCAGCACCTCCGCGCGTGAGGTCCGCAGGTAAACCGGAATGCGGGTGATGGCGAGAACCAGCACGAGGTTCCATGCCGAAGATTGCAGCATGAAGAGCACGATCACCGCGAGAAGCAGCGACGGGAAAGACATGATCACGTCCGCCAGCCGCAGGATGACCTGGCTTGCCGTCCGCGAGCTGTAGCCCGCGATCAGCCCGAGCGCAGTGCCGATCACCAATGAGCAGACCACGGCACCAGCCGCCACGAAGATCGTGTTCTGCGCCGCGACGATGATCCGTGCGAGCAGGGGCCGGCCGAGCGCATCACCGCCGAGCCAGAACAGCCAGTTGGCGGAGAAATCGAAGGGGGGTGCGTTGCGGCCACGCAGGTTCTGCTTTGTCGCCGCTTCCTCCAGAAGCGCTGGGCCGAAGATGGCGCAGAATGTCACGACGAGCAGGAAGACCACCGAGGCAAAGGCCAGCTTGTCGGCCCAGAGCATCCGCAGAACGGTCATTGCCGGGTTGGACGACGCGACGTCGGCGGCGGGTCGGGAAAGCTCCTGTTCACTCATCGCCATGGCTCAGTACCGGATCCGGGGGTCGAGGATTGAATACAAGATGTCGATCACGACATTCATGATGAAGATCAGCATGGCCGTGACCATGATGGCCGCGAGGATCACCGTGAAATCCCGTTGCAGGATGGAATCGATCATCAGCTTGCCGACGCCCGGAAAGCCGAAGATCGTTTCGACGACCACTGCCCCGTTCAGAAGTGCGGCGGCCTGATCACCGATCACCGTGATGACGGGCAGCATGGCATTGCGCAGCGCATGAACGAAGATGATGGGACGATTGCGCAACCCCTTGGCGCGCGCCGTCTTCACGTAGGCCGAGTTGAGGACCGTGATCATCGAGCCCCGCACGATCTGCAGCACGAGCCCGAAGGGCCGGACGAAGAGCACGCTCACCGGCATCACCCAGTGCCAGACGCTGCCCGTGCCGGACGTTGGAAGCCAGCCGAGGTTGACCGAGAAGACCACGATGGCGACGATTGCGACCCAGAAGTCCGGCACGCTTGCGCCGACCAGCGAGAAGAAGGTCGCGATCCGGTCGAAGATGCCGCCCTGCCGGAAGGCCGCGAGCGAACCGATGACGACCGCGAGCGAGATCACAAGCGCCATGGTCACGCCCGCAAGCTTCAGCGTCCAGCCGACCCCGCGCAGCACCACATCGATCGCGGGCTCCGAGCGGCGGATGGATTCGCCGAAATCGAGCCGGACAAGATCGCCCATGTAGTGCAGGAACTGGAGGATCAGCGGCTGGTCGAGCCCGTGGATCTGGCGGAACTGGGTCTTGGCTTCCTCCGACGCGTCGAGCGGGAGGTAGAGCCCGGTCGGGTCCCCGGTCAACCGGCTCAGGAAGAACACGAGTATGACAAGCCCGATGAGGGAGAGACCGCTTGCAACGGCTCGTTTTCCCAGAAAGGCTAACATGGCGAGGATCTCCGAATGTCGGGTTTGGGGCGGCCGTCGCGACCGCCCCGGCCCGAACGTGGCTTACTTGAACTCGATCTGTGCGAGTTGCAGTTCGCTGTTGGTGCGGATGGTCGGGGTGAACTCGAGCCGTTCGTTGACGCGGCTGAAGCCCACCATGTGGAACAGCATCACATCGGCGATCACCTCTTCATGCAGGTATCCGAACAGCTCCCGCCAGAGTTCTTCGCGCTCATCGCCCGTGGCTGCCGTGGCCGCCGCAATCATGTCGTCCACCTTCGGGTCGGTGATACCCGATTGCTGGCCCTCGGAGTGATACTTGAAATACATCGAGAAGACCGGATCGCCGCTGGCATTGTCATGCTGCGCCTGGATCATCTCCGGCCCGCGGTTTTCCGGGAAGGGCTTAGCGTAGCGTTCCAGCCATTCCGCCACCTCGACCATCTGCAGGTTCATGTTGAAGCCCACGTCCTCGAACATGGTGTGCAGGGCTTCCATGGTCTCCAGCACATTGCCGAAATTGTTGATCCGGCCGATCAGCGTGATTTCCTCATCCACCGGCACACCATCCGCGCGGGCTTCCTCGAGCAGTTCGCGGGCACGGTCGGGGTCGTAGGGGTAGGGTTCCAGATCCGGGTCATAGCCCAGCGTCGAGGGCGGCGTGATGCCGGTGGCGATCAGCGTTCCGTCCGCCAGGATGGTGCCGACGAAGGCCTCGCGATCCACGGCGAGGTTGAGCGCCTCGCGCACCCGGCGATCATTGAGTGGCGGTTGTTCGTGCTCGATGCGCAGGAAGACCGTCTCGGAATTGGGATAGGAGAAGTCGATCGCAGGGTCGGTGGCATCCTGCAGTGCGATGTTGGGTGCGATGTCCGCCTCGCCGGTCGCAACCATCGCGGCACGCACTGCGCTGTCGGAGCGGAAGACATATGTGGCCGAGGTAACGGCCGGTGCCTCGCCCCAGTAATCGGGCCGTGCGGAAACCTTGATGTGCTTGCCCCGCTCATACTCGTCGAAGGTGTAAGGACCGGTCCCGATGGGATGATCGACGAAGCTGTCCAGAGGCGTGTCGGATTTGGTGACCGTCACCGTGGACATCAGCATCGGCAGGATCGGCTGTGCCGGATCGGCCGTAACGTCGATGGTGTGGTCGTCGACGATCTCAGTGGTGATGTCGATGCCGCCGAAGAACTTCGCGCCGATCTCGCAGGCGATGTCGGGCGATTTCATCCGTACCAGCGAATGCGCCACGTCCGCCGCATCCAGCGGATCACCGTCGCTGAAGGTCACGCCCTCGCGCAGCTTGAAGCGCCAGGTACCGTCGCCCATGTCTTCCCAACTTTCCGCAAGACGCGGCTGAAGACCCGTGCTCGGGTCGAGCTCGGTCACTGTCTCGGAAATATTCTGGAAGATCACCCTTCCGACATTGGATTTGGTCGAGGAGCAGGGTTCGACGATCTCCAGCTCTTCGGACAGAACAACTGTCACTGAGCCGTCCTGTGCATGAGCTGCCACTGCGGTGGAGGCAAGCAGAAGCGCCGCGAGACGCGTTGGATGCATGGCCATGACATTCCTCCCAGAGAATGAGCCGTTTTTTCTTACTTTGTTTCACGGGCGTCTCCGGCCCGTTGCAGCGAAAGAAGAAGCAAACCGGCACACAAGTAAATTCCAAATTTGGATTGCAACGATGCGCAATTTGTATCAACAATCTGACGGCGGTTGCAGGGAGGCGAAGCCGGTGGCTCAGGGACAGTTCGAGTATTTTCAGCTCAGGTGCTTCGTCGCAGTCGCGGAAGAGTTGAGTTTCCGGCGCGCCGCCGACCGGATGAACATGACCCAGCCGCCGCTCTCGCGTCAGATCAAGCTCTTGGAAGATCGGGTGAATCTGAGACTCTTCAACCGAAGCAGCCGTCAGGTCGAACTCACCTCGGCAGGGCGGAGCTTCTATCACAGCGCGCTTGAGATCCTGCAGAAATCCGAGCAGGCGGTTTTGAAGGCGCGGCAGGCCGAGCGGGGGGATGTGGGGGAGATCTCCATCGGCTTCGTGCCCTCCTGCGGTCTGCGGTTCATCCCGCAGATCGCGGTTCGCGCGGCAGAGATCATGCCGAATGTCAGGCTGAATCCCGTCGAGATGATGGGGTATGAGATCATCGAGGCGCAGCGCTCGGGGCGAATCGACATCGGTCTGACGCGCATGGAGCGCGAGCGCAACGAGATCGAACGGCGGCGCGTCGTCAGCGAACCCTTCGTTGTCGCGATCCCGCGAACACACCACCTTGCGGAAAAGCAAGACCTGACCATCTCCGATTTCGATGGCGAGCCCTATGTCTCTTTCACCGCCGACACGGGCGGGTTCCTTCTCGAAACCATGCGCGCGCTCTTTCTGGCGTGCGGCATTAATCCGGACAAGCGCATTTCAGCGAGCCAGACCCATACTATCGTCAGTCTCGTCAATCACGGCCTGGGGTTTGCGCTGGTTCCGAAATCCATTCGGATCGTGCAGCTCGAGCATATCGTCTACCGCGAGATCGACCTGCCGCAGCAGTTCCGGTCGGACATGTACATGGTCTCGAAGCCGGACGAGAGTTCGATCCTGATCGGGCGCATGAAGGAGCTCGTGGCCGACACACTGAGGCCCTTCAGGCCCTTCGACTAACCTTTTCGGCCGCTTGTCCGAGAGTCTTGGTGGCGCAGTGGGGCACCGGGATGTATCCTTCCAGGGACAGGAGCTCGTTTGTGCCGCCCGGTCGGCCAGAGTTGGGGGCTGTCGCGGGAGGAAGATGGATGTGCAGAATGTTTGCGGGTCAGGACCCGGATAGATACGCGCTGGAGACACGGCGCATGAGATTGAATGGCCAGAGCACGAGCATCCGGCTAGAGAAGTCTTTCTGGCGGATCATCGACGAAATTGCCGCGAGCGAAGGCATCACCACGCCCGCCTTCGTCTCCAAGCTGCATTCGGAAGTGCTGATGCTTCACGGCGAGCCCCAGAACTTCACCTCGCTCTTGAGATGTACCTGCCTCGTCTATCTGGAAAATTGCCCAACGCTTCTCGCGGCGGAATAGGCGGGCGGGCCGGGAAAGCGGTGCAGTAACAGAATACTACCAAACGAGGCTGAAGCTGCGCCTAGACTTCTCTCCCAAGCCATACCGACGAGGAGAGAAAATGGCAAAGGCCATCCACAGCATGATCCGTGTGCTCGACGAGGCGCGCTCCGTCGAATTCTACGACAAGGCCTTCGGCCTGAAGGTCGCGGATCGCCTGGATTTCGACAGTTTCACGCTGGTCTACATGAGCAACGACGAAGCCGGCTTCGAGGTGGAGCTTACCATCAACAAGGGCCGGACCGAGCCCTACAACCTCGGTGATGGCTACGGCCATCTCGCGGTCTCCGTGCCGGATGTCGCGTCTGAACATGCACGCTTCGAGGCCGAAGGCCTCAGTCCCCGCAAGCTCGTGGAATTCAAGAATGACGGTAAGCTGATCGCGAAGTTCTTCTTCGTGGCCGATCCGGACGGATATGAAATCGAGGTTTTGGAACGGGCAGGACGTTTCCAGTGACCGGACCGGGCACATAAGCCCGGCCGCAAAGAACAACAGGGAGAACAACATGAACAGCCAGACAAGCCGGGTGGCACTCACCCGGCGCCAGCTTCTGTCCCGCAGCATGGGGGCGGGCGCATCCTTCGTCATCGGTGCGGGGTTCGTAGCTGCACCCGATGCGGCCTGGGCACTCGAGACCACGGCCCTCAAGCCACATTCCATGGCCACGCTGATCCTGATGGCGCGGGATATCTACCCGCATGACCGTATACCGAACGAGAACTATGCCATAGCGGTGAAGGGCTACGATACGCCCGAGGCGGCCGAGGCCATCGAGGCCGGGGTGGCAGGGCTCGACACGCTCGCGCAGGGCACAGGTTACGCCGATTACCTCTCCGTCGGATGGGAGCGCGACCGGGTGGACCTCCTGCGCCAGATCGAAGGCAGCGCCTTCTTCCAGTCCATTCGGGGCGGGCTCGTCACCGGGCTCTACAACCAGAAAGCCGTCTGGCCGGTCTTCGGCTATGAGGGCGAGTCATACTCGGAGGGCGGCTACATCGACCGCGGCTTCGATGACATCAACTGGCTCTGAGCGCGGGGAGAGAAAACATGTCTGCACCTTTTGATCTCAGCGACGACAGTGTCGTGGTCGTCATCGGCACCGGTTCGGGTGGCGGGGTTCTGGCCAATGAACTTGCCCAGAAGGGCGTGTCCGTCGTCGCCCTCGAAGCCGGCGGGCGCTACCTGCCCGAGGATTACATCAACGATGAATGGGAGAGCTTCGGCCAGCTTGCTTGGGTCGATCCGCGCACCACGAGCGGTGACTGGCGGGTGTCGCGCGACTTTCCCGGCCTCCCGGCCTGGATCGTGAAAGCCGTGGGTGGCACCTCGATCCACTGGGCGGGCGCAAGCCTGCGCTTCCAGGAACACGAGTTCCGCGTCAAGACGGAATACGGCGACGTCGCGGGCGCGAACCTGCTCGATTGGCCGATTACCCTTTCGGAAATGGAGCCGTGGTACGACCTCGCGGAAAAGAAGCTCGGCGTGACCCGGACCAACGACATGCCGGGCCTGCCGGGCAACAACAACTTCAAGGTCTTCGAGGCCGGTGCGAAAGCCATCGGCTACAAGGAAGTTCACACCGGGCGAATGGCGATCAATTCGACCGATTATGACGGCCGCATGGCCTGCCAGCAGACGGGCTTCTGCTTCCAGGGATGCAAATGGGGCGCGAAATGGTCTGCAGCCTACACCGACATCCCGCGTGGCGAAGCCACTGGAAACCTCGAGGTGCGGTCCAACGCGCATGTCCTGCGGATCGAACATGACGACCAGGGGCTCGTGACGGGCGTGATTTACAAGGACGCGGAGGGCAACGAGCAGCGCCAGAGCGCGCGGATCGTCTGTGTCGCGGGGAACTCCATCGAAAGCCCGCGCATCCTGCTCAATTCCGCTTCGAACATGTTCCCGGACGGGCTCGCCAATTCTTCGGGCCAGGTCGGGCGGAACTACATGCGTCACACCACCGGGTCGGTCTACGGTGTCTTCGACAAGCCGGTGCGCATGTGGCGCGGGACCACGATGGCCGGCATCGTGCAGGACGAGGCGCGCCACGATCCGTCGCGCGGCTTCGTGGGCGGTTTCGAGCTCGAAACCCTCGCGCTCGGCATTCCGTTCATGGCGGCCTTCCTCGATCCGGGCGGCTGGGGGCGCGAGTTCACCTCGGCCCTCGACAGCTACGAGAACATGGCGGGCATGTGGATCGTCGGCGAGGACATGCCGCAGGAGACCAACCGCATCACGCTGAACCACGATGTGACCGACGCGCATGGGATGCCTGTTGCGGACGTGCATTTTACCGATCACCCGAACGATACGGCAATGCGTGACTATGCCTATGCCAAGGGAATCGAGATCTACGAGGCGGTGGGCGCGACCCGGACATTCCCGACGCCACCCTATCCCTCGACGCACAATCTCGGCACCAACCGCATGTCCGAGAACCCGCGCGACGGGGTGGTCAACAACTTCGGCCGCACCCATGACATCCCGAACCTCTATGTCTCGGACGGGTCGCAATTCACCACCGGGGCGGCGGAAAACCCGACCCTGACCATTGTGGCATTGGCCATTCGGCAGGCGGATCACATCGCGGGAGAACTCTCGAAAGGGAGTCTCTGAGACGCGTGCAAGCATACACCGGGGCGTGGATCGCCCCGGTTTCCCGCTCCGAAAACCCACCATTCCCGCGTATGGTTTCGGTATGGAAAGCGTATGAAAAAGGTATGGCTGAATCGGCGGGCACGCGCTTCGCGCCGTCCCTAAACCATGAGGCACGCAAACGGTTGTCCCCCTGCCATCGGGTGACCTAGCTTGCGGCCATGCGCCAGATCCTGCCCGTTGCCCTCTTCACCGCGGTTTATGTCTGCGGCTTCACCCTCTGGTTCGTCGCCAGCGGCAACATGGAGTTCATGGTCTATGTCGCGACCATGCTGGGGCTCATCGCGCTGGTCGGCCTGACGCTCAGGATGGCGGCCTATCCCGTTCCGATGCTCTGGGCACTCTCGTTCTGGGGGCTCCTGCACATGGCGGGCGGCGGGGTGCCGGCTGCGGGGGCCGTGCTCTACAATCTACCGCTTCTGACGATCGTGGAGGTGCAGGGGAGCGTCATCCTGAAATACGACCAGGTCGTTCACGCCTTCGGCTTCGGCGTCACCGCATGGCTGCTGCACCACGTCCTGACCCGGCACTACCCGGAAACCCGCGGTTCCTGGACGGCCTTCGCCTTCCCGCTCTTCGGGGCCATGGGGCTCGGGGCGCTCAATGAGATGATCGAGTTCGCGGCGGTTCTTGCGGTGCCGGACACGAATGTCGGGGGGTATATCAATACGGCCCTCGATCTCTGCTTCAACGCGCTCGGCGCGCTGGTCGCGGTCCTGCTGGTGACGCGAAGATAGAGATGGCAGCGGGGCCGGATCGCTGCCGATCCCGCCCCGCCATCCGTTCGATGCCTACTGCTGCAGGTCGAGACGGTAGAAGCTGGCCTGCACGTAATCCCCGGCCTCGATGCCGTCATTGTCGCAGGCGGTGCCCCAGATCGGGTGCTCGGTGCCCATGTTGCACTGGTTGTAGGCGCCGGCCTTCAGGTGCATCGCATCGTCGGCATAGCCGCGGTCGATCGGATGGCCCTCGAGGCCCTTGCCCAGATCATGGGTGAAGACCTTGGTTTCCTCCTGTGGAGTGCCGAGCGCCTTGGTGAAGGTGAGGGTCATCTCCGTGCCCTCGACGTCGATCTCGTAGGAGATGATCTCGCCGAGCAGGATGCCATCCTCGGGGTCGTCAGATGCCTTGGTCAGTTCGTGGCTGCCCCAGACATCGGTGGAGATGTCATAGCGCTCGCCCTCGTCCTCGGGCCGGACCTCGTAGTTCCAGAACAGCGAACCGTGATCGTGCTCGGGCATCTTGCGGTAGAAGATCTTCAAGGGCTCGGTCTTGCCGAGACCGTGGATCTGGCCGATCACCACGGAATAGGCCGGGAACTTCTGATCGTCGCCGCTGGTGCTGACCCAATCGACCGACAGGGTTGCCGAGAGCGTGCCACCCACGGCGCCGTATTCCGTGGGGTTCGGGTGGTTCGTCAGAACGAAGTTGTTCTTCGGTTCCTTCTCCCCGATCCGCAGGTCGCCCCGGCGCAGCATGGCGTGCAGTTCGCTGCGCACGTTGCTGCTGTTGGGTGTCGTGACGGCCTTGTTCGGCGCGCGGAACACCATCGCGCCGGTTTCGGGATCGGTGAAGAACCAGTCCGGATGGGTGTAGCCCGCGTTGAGAACCTTCTCGTTCACCTCGAGGACCATTCCTTCCCGCTCCGGCTTGTGATCCGGCTCGGGGATATTGATCATGAAGGACCAGATGTTGAAATTCTCGCTCGGCGGCTTCGACGGATCGAGCGTTTCGCTGAGTTCCTGCTTGAGCTCCTTCTGGTCTTCGATGGTGTCCGCGAACGCGATGTTGGCGGTGGTGAGGCCGCCGGCGGCGATGGCCGCACAGAAACAGGCGTTGATATGTTTCACTTTGATATTTCCCCCTAGACGCTTTTGAAAATTTTCGAGGCACAATCGATCGCAGTTAACTGGTAGACTAGTATGCGATCCTGGCTGAAGGTGGGAGATCAACGTTAAATTGTCAAGATGCGGCTTTGGCGCGCATGGCAAAAATCTGCCGCGCAAACATTGCAGCGGTTTGTCAAGCGGTGCCAGCAGCGGGCCGGGGGGGGCGGTGCAACGCCGCCCGTTCCATGCGGTTTACGGTGACGACATGGCCTGAGCCGGCGGTGTGTCCTTGCATTGGCGATGCGCCGGCCCGGCTGGGCGGGCCGCCGCAGGCAAGGCGCCTTCGGCCTGTTGCGCGCCATGTTCTGCTGGCACCACTGGCGTCTTGGCCATGAAGCGCCCCAGCCGAATATCCGGCAGGGGGGGCCGAGATCGGGGCTGCAAGCCTACTGCGAGGGTAGGGCCCTTCGCGCCACACCTGCGGGGGGCAGGACACCGGCGGGCGTTTCGCGTGGCTCGGCGCTGTAGTTGAACCAGAATCGCTCGGTGGCCGTGTCGCGGATGCGTACGCCCTCGGGCAGGGTCTGGGTTGCGATGCCTGCCTCGGCGCAAAGCTCTCGCGTCAGCCGGTCGAGCCCGTCGGCATCCAGAAGACTGCCCGCGTAGGTCAGGTTGCCCGCGCGGACAACCGCCGCCTCGCCGTCCTCGGCGCGCAGGATTGTTTCCGCGCTGCCTTCGAGGAACTCGCGGTAGCCGCTGACCGCGCCCCCGCCTTCGAGCGGGATCGGCAGGTCGGGGCGGATGCTCTCAAGCCGCGAGACAGTGACATCGAGTCCGGGCAGAGCCGGGGGAAGCGGCACGGGGATCACCATGTCGCGGTCGCGCGCGCCCGTGCGCGGTCCGAGCCAGACCTGCGCGCCGGTCGCGGTCCATGTGGTCTTGAGGTGCCGGGGCATGTGCATCAGGCCGGGGGCTGCGATCAGCCTGTAGCCCGTCATGTCGGCATCGTGCGGCACGATATCGACCGACAGTCCGGCGCGACGCAGGGCGCGATAGTGGTCGAGCACGATGCCGAAATAGCTCAGCCCCGCGCCATGGGGCTGCACCTGCCACGCCCAGTCGGCATCATAGTCGAAAACGAGTGCGACGGGTGCTTGGCGGTTGGCGACTTCGGGCGCGTCGGCCAGTTCGCGCGCAACCTGCTCGGCCTCGAGAAGGCCCGGAGCCGCGGCACTGTCCGGGCGCAACAGGCCGGAGTGAAGCTGTTCCTGCGCGAAGGGGGCCTGGCGCCAGCGGAAATAGCAGACCGCCTCGGCGCCGTGTGCGAAGGCCTCCCAGCTCCAGAGCCGCACCATGCCGGGCAGGGGCGCGGGGTTGTAGGGCGCCCAGTTCACCGGGCCGGGCTGCTGCTCCATCACCCACCAGCGTCCGCGACCGACCGCGCGGTAGAGATCGTGGTGGAAAGCCTGGAAATCCGGGTCGCCCTGGCGCGCATAGGCGCGCTGCCGGGCGGGCTCTGCGCCGACACGGTCCTCGAGGAAGCCGAGCGGGTAGCTGTCCCAGGTGGCGATGTCGAGATCCGCGCCGGTCCGGTAGTGGTCGAAATCGGTGATACGGCCCATGTAGTTGTGCGAGATCGGCGCGTCGGAATGGGCGCGGATGATCTCGGCCTGAACACGGTTGAAACGCACGACCTGGTCCGAGGAGAAGCGGCGGAAAGCCAGCGCGTGGGCCGGGTTCGGTTCCGTCACCGTGAGGTTCGGCAGGCCGATCTGCTCGAAGGTGTCGTATTCCATCGACCAGAAGACGTTGCCCCAGGCGCGGTTGAGCGCGTCGGTGGATTGGTAGCGCTGGGCGAGCCAGTCGCGGAATGCTGTCTCCGCGGCCGCCGAGTAGGAGATCACCGTGTCGTGGCAGCCGTATTCGTTGTCCGTCTGCCAGGCGGCGACATGGGGGTTGCGGCCGTAGCGCCGGGCGATTTCCGTGACGATCCGGCGGCATTCGGCAAGGTAGCCCTCGTGGCTGAAGCAGTAGTGCCGCCGGGAGCCGAAGCCGCGGGGACGCCCCTCCGCATCGATCGCCAGCATGTCCGGGTGCTTGTCGACCACCCAGCGCGGTGGCGTAGCGGTGGGGGTGCCGAGGACGACCTTGAGGCCGGCTGCGCCGAGGGTTTCGATGGCGCGGTCGAGCCAGTCCCAGCGGAAATCGCCGGGGGCGGGCTCGAGGCGCGACCAGGCGAACTCGCCGACCCGCACCCAGGTGAGGCCCGCGCGGGCCATGCGGGCGGCATCCTCGGCCCAGATCTCTTCCGGCCAGTGTTCGGGGTAGTAGCAGGTGCCGAGGGTGCGCTGCATGGGGAGGTGTCCGTCAGGTGAGAATGGTCGGGTCAGGTGAAGGCCGCGTCGTAGGCCGCGACGATCTCGTCGGCCCGCGCGCGGATGTCGGCGACGGAGAAGCCGGGCTTGAAGATGCCGGTGCCGATGCCGAAGCCGGTGATGCCGGCCTTGTGCCAGTCAGCGAAGTTCGCCGGGCCGACCCCGCCCACTGCGTAGGCCTTCGTGCCTTTGGGCAGGACCGCGGAAAGCGCCTGGTAGCCGTCGGTGCCGAGCTTGAAGGCGGGGAAGAGCTTGATGCCGTCCGCGCCGGCGCGGATCGCGGCGAAGGCCTCGGTGGGGGTGAGCACGCCCGGATAGGAGAGCATGGCATTGGCCTTGGTGGCGCGGATTACCTCCGGGTTGCAGTCGGGCGAGACGACCATCTGCGCGCCGATGAAGGCAAGGCGTGTCACCGCCTCCACGTCCAGCACCGTGCCCGCGCCGATGGTGGCGCTCTCGCCCGCGGTCTCGATCATGCGGGCGATGCTGTCGAAGGGGTCGGGGGAGTTCAGCGGCACCTCGATGCGGGTCACGCCCGCCTCGATCAGGGTCTCGGCCACGGGGTTGGCTTGCTCCGGCTCGATGCCGCGCAGGATTGCGATGATCTCACGCATCAGGACTGGATCTCCTCGAATTCATGGAATGCGGCGGTCAGCCCGCGCAGGGTGATCTCGTCGCCCGGGACCACATCCGCCGCGGCGCCCTGCGCCTTGAGGGCGGCGAGATAGGCGGAGGCGAGACCGGTCGCGCCGATGATGCGCACCTCCTGCCCGAGCCAGTAGGGGCGCGCGGCGGCAAGCTCGGCTCCGATCAGGAGGCCCGAGAGGCGCGCGCGGGCGGTCTGCGGCGCGAGGTCCGCGAGCAGGGCGCCAGCACGCAGGGCGAAGAGGCCGCCGGCCATGTCCGCGGGCCGCGAGATCGCGTCATCCACCGCCTCCGAGAAGGCCGCGTCGTCCCAGCCTGCGTCGGCGATCGAATGGCGCAGCACGGAGCGGGCGCTCAGAAGCTCGAACATCTCGCCGGTCATGAAGGTGCGGAAGCTGACGATCTCGCCCGCGGAGATATGCGCCCATTTCGTGTGGGTGCCGGGCAGGCAGATCACGCCGTCGAAGCCGGGCTTGTCCGCGAGCAGGCCCGCGATCTGGGTTTCCTCGCCGCGCATGACATCGGCGGGTTTCATCTGCTTGACGCCAGGCAGGATGAAGACCTCCAGGCGCGGATCGCTGCATGTAACCCGTGTCGCCTGGGCGAGCGAGGGCGGCTTGCAGGGCACCGCGGCATAGGGGGCCTCGGCCCAGCCCTGGCGCGAGCCGGCCATGCCGCAGACGATCACCGGCAGCCTGCCGCTCGCGGGCAGGTGGGGCCCGAGCAGTTCGACGAGCGTGGGCTCGAACCCGTCGCGGGGCAGCCGGCCCATTCCCTTCTCGGAGGTGAGCCCGGCGAGCACCTTGCCGGAACGCGCCATCAGCCAGACGCGCAGGTGCGACGTGCCCCAGTCCACGGCCACCCAGTCGGGCATGACATGTGCATCGCCCATCACGTGTCCCACCCGTTTGCTGTCGTCTCGCGGCGGGGTTTCGGGATCTCGTGCATGGTCTGCTCCATCGCGCAAAGTCAAAGTCGGTGACCTTCGATCACCCACATGGTTTCGGGAAAGCTCCACGGCAGCGTCAGGCCGTGGTGCATGAGGTAGCGGCCGCTCAGGTCGAGCGCGCCGTCCTTGAGTGCCGGCGTGCCGCGGGACAGTGCGGGCGCGTCGCCACGGTTTCTTAGGTCCACCCGGTAGAGCGCATCCGGGTCGAGCCGGGTAAGCCGCAAGGGGCGCGGGGCGATCTGCGCCGAGGTGTCGGCCTTTCCGGCGAAGACGACGAACCGTGTGCCATCGCGCGCGATCTGTTCCTCCGCGATCACTGCCGAGTCCGGGCTCTCGAGGCGCAGGATGTCGGCGCGCTCCATCCAGGCGCGGTTGTCCTTCCACCACTGCGTCACCTCGCAGAGTACATGGACCTCATCCTCGGTCAGTTCGCGGGGGTCCATCTCGAAGCCCATGTGCCGCTGCGCCGCGACCCAGGCCCGAAAGCGGATGTCGAGAATGCGGCCGGAAGTGTGGCACTGGCGCGGTCCGACATGGCTGCCGGTGACCGAGAGCGGCAGGAAGATCGCCGCGTTGTGCTGGATGCGGAGCCGTTCGAGCGCATCGTTGCTGTCCGAAAGCCAGACGCGCTGGGTGCGCTTCAGGATGCCGAAATCGATCCGTCCGCCGCCCGAGGCGCAGCTTTCGATCTCCACGGCCGGAAAATCGGCGCGCAGCCGGTCGATGAGCGCATAGGAGCCGCGGGTCTGCGCCGCGTCGGGCATGGGCAGGACGCGGTTGTGGTCCCATTTGATGTAGTCGATCTCATGCGCCGAAAGGATCGCGGCAATCCGCGCGTAGAGGAACTCGCGCACCTCCGGCAGCGCCATGTTCAGCGCCTTCTGGTGACGCCCGAGGATCTGGTCCTCGGAGCCTAGCGCCCAGTCTGGATGGCGGCGGTGGATGTCGCTGTCGGGGTTGATCATCTCCGGTTCGAACCAGATCCCGAAGCTCATGCCGAGACCGTGGACATGATCTATGAGCGGTCCCAACCCGTCGGGATACTTGCGCGGGTCGACCTCCCAGTCGGAAAGCGCGCGGGTGTCGTCGTCGCGATTGCCGAACCAGCCGTCATCGAGGACGAAACGCTCGGCCCCAAGGGCGGCGGCGTGATCGGCGATCTCCCTGAGTTCGGGCAGGTTGTGATTGAAATAGATCGCTTCCCAGCAGTTGTAGTGCACCGGCCGCGGACGGTCGGGGTGGGGGAAGGTGACGATCTCGTCGCGCAGATGGCGCTGGAACGAGATCGCGCAGCCATTGATCCCGTCGCTGGAATAGACCGCGAAGAGCGGGGCGGTCTCGAAGCGGGTCTGGGCCTCGTATTCCATCCGGGCCGCATGGCCGAACTGGATTTGCCGCCGCCCGTCGGGCAGTTCCTCGGCCACCATGCGGTGCCCGCCGGACCAGCCGTAGTGGAAGCCGAAGACTTCGCCGTGGCAATTGGTCGCGCCGCGGCAGGGCACGATCAGGCCGGGGAAATGCTCATGGCCCGTGCGGCCGGTGCGGTTCTCGCGGTAGCGGATGCCCGGCGACCAGGCGGTGCGGTTGGCCTGGAATTCGCCGCACCAGCGCCCGGCGAAATCGATCATCTCGTCGGAGAGCTGCGGTGCGGGGAAGACCGGCGCCGCGAGCCAGTGAAGGTTGACCGGTGTTTCGCTTTCGAGCACCGCACGCGCCTCGATCACATGGGTCGCCGGCGTGATGGTGTAGATCGCCCGGTAGGTCAGCAGCCCCGTTTGGTCGCGGTAGACCAGTTCCAGCCGGTCGGGGGCCTCGATCGCCTCCTCGAAGCAGAACTTCGGCAGAAGCGGGTTGCCCGATCCGTCGCGCAGGATCAGCCCGGGCTGACCGGGAAAGCTGCGCGTGGCCTCGGGGCAGATCGAGAGCTCCGGGTTGCGGTCGAGCATTCCGCCCGTGACGTCGATGCCGTAGGCGCGGAACAGCGTCGTGCGATCCTCGCCATCGGGCAGCCTCGGGCCCCAGTAGACCACCTCCGGAAGGTGGTCGTTCTCCGAGGCCAGAACGATGCTCTGGCGGGCGTCCTGTAGACACCAGTGTCGGATCATTTTACGGCTCCGAGCGTGAGGCCTGCGATGAAGTGGCGCTGCATCAGGAAGAACATGGCCACGGGGGGCAGGGCCGCGACGATGCTGCCGGCGCTCATCAGGTTGTAGGCCGCGCGATACTGCGCGTTGAAGCTGGTGATCCCGGCCGTGACAGGCTGGCTTTCGGCTCCCTGCGTCAGCACCACCGCCCAGAAGTAGTCGTTCCAGATGAAGGTGAAGATCAGCACCGACAGCGCGGCGATGGCCGGCTTCATCAGCGGCAGGACGATGTACCAGAAGATCCGCCATTCCGCCACGCCTTCCACCCGGGCGGCCTCGATCAGCTCGAAGGGCAGGGCGCGGATGAAGTTGCGCATGAAGAGCGTGCAGAACCCGGTCTGGAAGGCTATGTGGAAGAGCACGAGCCCCATCTTGGTGTTGTAAAGGCCGAGATCGAGCGTGAGATCGCGCACCGGCACCATCAGGATCTGGAAGGGCACGAAGTTTCCGGCCACGAACATGAAGAAGATCCAGAGGTTCGCCTTGAACTTGTAGATCCCCAGCGCAAAGCCGGTCATGCAGCTCAGCGCCACCGCACCGATCACCGTGGGCACGGTGATGAGCACGGAGTTCATCAGGTAGCGCGGCATGTCGGACTGGAAGAACACCTTGCCGTAGTTGTCGAAGCCCGCGAACGCCGAGGGCATGCCCCAGTAGTTGCCGGAGGTGAAATCCGCGTCTGGTTTCATCGAGAAGACCGCCACCGCGATCAGCGGCAGGAGCCAGGCGACGAGCGCAACCGGGATCAGGGACTGGTAGGTGAGCTGCCAGCTGCGCGAGGAATGTTCGATCGGTTTCGGGAACATCAGCGGCCGCCTTTCTCTTCGCGGTACATCGACCAGAGGAAATAGGTGATGAAGCAGAGCATGATCAGGAACAGCACCACGGCGATGGCCGCGCCGTAGCCCATGCGGAAGCCATATTCGGAGAGCGCCTTCTCGAACATGTAGAAGGAGAGCACGCGGGTGGAGCCGAAGGGGCCACCGTTGGTCATGATCGAGATCAGGTCGAAGGAGCGCAGGGCGCCGATGATCGTGACCACAAAGGCGATGAAGGTCGCGGGCCGGAGCTGCGGGATGATGACGTGCCAGAGCATCCGCCAGCCCTTCGCACCGTCGAGCCGGGCGGCCTCGATCTGTTCTGGGTCCACGGCGTTGAGCCCGGTGAGGTAGAGGATCATGCAGTAGGCGATCTGGGGCCAGAGACCGGCTGCGATAATGCCATAGGTCGCGAGCGTCGGGTCGCCCAGCACGTTGACCGGCCCGAGCCCCACAATGCCGAGGATCGAGTTCAGCAGCCCGAAGGTCGGGTCGTAGAACCAGGTGAAGACGAGGCCGACGACCACCTGCGAGATCACGAAGGGGAAGAAGAACATCGACTTGTAGAGCCGGATCCCGGTCACGGTCTGGTTCAGGAAGAGCGCGATGAAGAGCCCGCCCGGAATGGCCAGCAGGTAGAGCACGAGCCATTTGAAGTTGTTCCAGAGCGAGACATCGAAGGCCCGGTCGGTGCCGAGTTCGCGGTAGTTCGCGAGACCGACGAATTGCGGCTCGCCGAGTCCGTCCCACTGGTAGAAGGAGATATTGAAGCTCTGGAAGATCGGAAAGATGACGTAGAACAGGAAGAAGATCATCCCCGGCGCGAGGAAGAGCCATGGCGTGATGGCCTGGGCGCGCGAGCGTTTGCGGCTCGACAGGGGCGATGCCGTATCCTGTGGCAAGGCGGTGTTGGACATTGGGTTTCTCCGCAGCACCGGGGCATGCACCAGCGGCCCGGCGGGAGCCAGGCGCGGTCATGCACGGGAAGCGACCGGCAGCCCCGTCAGGGCTGCCGGATCAGGGGGTCGGATCTCAGTAGATGCGTCCGCGGGCCTGCTCGAGACGGGCGAGGATGTCATCCAGGTTGTCCGGGAAGACCATGAACTCCTGGAACCCTTCCATGGCCACGGAGGCCATTTCGGCGGGCGCATCGCGGTCGAAGAACTGGGCCACGCCGCCGGGGCTGTTGGAGCTCAGCATCTCGAAGCCCTGGATCAGCATCTCGTCGTCGCCCACGGCGCTCTGCGCATTCACGGGCAGCTGTCCCAGCTTGTCGCCGGCGTTGATCTCGGTCTGCACGTCGGCGGAGACGACGAACTTCAGGAATTCGCGCGCGGCTTCCTTGTTCTCGGCACCCGAGGGGATGTGGAACGTGTCGGTCGGCGCGTCTTCGGCCAGTTCGACATCCGGGTTAATGACCGGGAACTGGTAGAAGTCGAGCTGGTCGTCGCTCAGGCCCGCCTCGCGCAGCGGGGCCACCGCGAAGTTGCCCATGAGGTAGGCCGCGGCGTCGCCGTTGGTCATGAAGGGCAGGGCTTCCTGCCAGCTGTAGGACTGGTGGTTGTCGATGAAGGCGCCCATGTCGATCAGCTCACGCCAGTTGGCGAAGGTGGCCTTCACGCGCTCATCGGTCCATTCCACCTCGCCGTTGGTCAGCGCCATGTGGAAGTCGTAGCCGTTGGTGCGCATGTTGAGGTAGTCGAACCAGCCGCCGGCGGTCCAGAGGAACTTGGTGCCGATGGTGAAGCACTTACGGCCCGAATCGAGGATCGCCTGGCAGTTGGACTTCAGTTCATCCCAGGTCGTGGGCTCGGAAAGGCCAAGCTCGTTGTAGATGTCCTCGCGATAATAGACGCCCCACTGGTAGTAGGTATAGGGCACGCCCCACTGCTTGTCGTCGAGGGTCATCGCGCCCTTGGTGGAGGCGAGGTTCTCGGAAATCTCGGGATCTTCCCAGATGTCGCTGACATCCTCGAAGAGGCCCGCGTTCACATAGGGACGCATCCGGTTGGCCGCATACCAGTTCGCGACATCCGGCGGGTTGGCGGTGAGGAAGTTGCGGATCTGCGTCTTGTAGGCTTCGCGGTCGATAATGGTGAGCTCGACCGTGAGATCGGGGTGCATCTCGTCGAACTGGGCGGCGAGCTCTTCCATCACGGCGCGCGGCGCCGGGTTGGACATGTCCGAAAAGATCTTGAGCGTGCCGCTCAGCTCGGCCAGCGCGGGGGTCGCGAGGCCGGTCGTCATGGCGAGCACGGCCGCCGCTTTCGTGATGGTCTTCATTCCAGGTATCCTCCCAAGTGGACAGTCAATGGTTCCGAATATTGGAACTCGTTTCTAACTATTGAAACTATGCTTGATTCGGGCTAAGAATGTCAACAACCGCGGTCGGCAGGCCCGACAGAAAGACAACAACTGGCGGGAAATCAGGGAGTGCGGGATGAACGCGCATGTGGAACAGGGCGGCGTGTCTGACGGAACGGTCGGAAAGGCGCTGCATGTCATGGATCTCGTCGCCAGCAAGGGGCGGCCCGTCCGCTTCGCGGAGCTTCTCTCCGAATCTCCCTATCCCAAGGCGACGCTCTACCGCCTGCTCCAGACCCTCACGAACCAGAAGATGCTCGCCTACGACGAGGACACGCAGTTCTACAGCCCCGGCCTCAGGCTGGTGCGCCTTGCCCACGCGGCCTGGCAGCAGAGCTCCATCGCGCCGATTGCGCGGCCCTTCCTGGATGAGCTGTCCGCGAAGGCGGGCGAAACCATCCACCTCGCCCAGCTCGATGGCGGGCAGGTGCTCTATGTCGACAAGCGCAACGCGCTGCGGCCTGTCGAGATGTTCTCGCGGGCGGGCAAGGTGGGGCCCGCCTATTGCACCGGAGTGGGCAAGGCCATGATGGCCTTCCTTCCCCCGGACAGGCAGGCCGAGGCAATCGCGATGCAATCCTTCTTCCGGCATACCCCGCACACGCTCGCGGGCCCGGAGGAACTGCAGGCCGAGTTGCAGGTCATCCGGCAGGAGGGAATTGCCTTCGACCGGGAGGAGCACGAACCCGGCATCATCTGTATCGCGGCACCCATCATCGCCGGAAACGGACGCGTGCTCGGGGGGCTCTCAATAACAACGGCGACCCAGAAGAAGGACTTCGATGCGCTCCAGGCGCATCGGGGTGATCTCGTCGAAACTGCAGCAGAAATAGCCCAAGCCGCCGAATCCTGGCAGTTTCCGGGCTGAAGAAAAAAGGGGAGGAATACCGAACATGACTGGCGTGACGCTACAGAATGCCGTCAAGAAATACGGGGACGCACAGGTCATTCACGATATCGACCTGTCGATCGATGACGGGGAGTTCTGCGTTTTCGTCGGCCCTTCGGGCTGCGGGAAATCGACGCTCCTGCGGATGATCGCGGGTCTCGAGGAAACCACGTCGGGCCATATTAGCATCGGCCAGCGCGACGTGACCCATATCGACGCCGCCGAGCGCGGGGTTGCCATGGTGTTCCAGACCTATGCGCTCTATCCGCACATGACGGTCGAGGAGAACATGGGCTTCGGCCTGCGGATGAACGGTCACCCCAAGGCCGAGATCCAGGAGAAGGTTTCCGAGGCGAGCCGTATCCTCAAGCTCGACCAGTATCTCAAGCGCAAGCCCAAGGCGCTTTCGGGCGGCCAGCGCCAGCGTGTCGCCATCGGCCGGGCCATCGTTCGGGGGCCGGAAGTGTTCCTCTTCGACGAGCCGCTCTCGAACCTCGATGCCGAACTGCGGGTGGACATGCGCGTCGAGATCGCCCGTCTCCACAAGGAGATCGGCGCGACGATGATCTATGTCACCCATGACCAGGTCGAGGCGATGACGCTCGCGGACAAGATCGTCGTGCTGCGCGCGGGACGGATCGAACAGGTGGGCTCGCCCATGGAGCTCTACAAGAATCCCGACAACAAGTTCGTTGCCGGCTTCATCGGTTCGCCTTCCATGAACTTCCTCAAGGGCATGGTCGAAGAGGGCGGCGTGCGCATTCCGGCGCTGGGTGGCTTGGTGGTCCCGACCTCCGTGGCACTGCCTGCGCGTGGCTCTGAGGTCTATGTCGGCGTCCGCCCGCAGCACATCGAGGTCAGCGAAGGCGCCTCCGACGTGCAACTCGACATTCGCGAGCGGCTGGGCGGCGTTTCCTACGACTACCTGATTGCACCGAGCGGCGAGAAGATCGTCGCCGAGACCAGCGACGACGAGGAAATCCCGGAAGGCACGTCCGTGAAGGTCCACTTCGAGCCGGCCAACGCCTACTTCTTCGACGGCAAGACCGAGCAGCGTCTGCGCTGAGACATGCGGGGCTCGCCCCCCCAGGTGTCGATACGACTGGGATCTTTCAGGCGGCAATCCCGCCTGAAGCGGTTCGGGAGGATCAGGGAGCCTTGCGGCCGATCTCGTCCAGTTCGCGCTGAAGCGAGAGGCGGCTCAGGGTCGAGATCGGCAGCGCCATGAAGGCCTCTAGACGCGCCTTGAGCATCCGGTAGGCCTCCTGGAAGGCAAGCGCCTTCTCGGCCTGCGTGCCTTCGACCTTCACCGGATCGGACATGCCCCAATGGGCGGACACCGGCTGACCGGGCAGGGGCGGGCATTCCTCGTTTGCCGCCCTGTCGCAGACGGTGAAGACGAAATCCATCTTCGGCGCGGTCAGCTCGTGGAAGCGGTCGAGGTTCTTCGGCTGCAGGTGCGACGCATCATGCCCGTTCGCCTGCAACACCTCGAGGGTATGGTGGCTCAGTTCGGGATAGGGGCTGGTCCCGGCGGAGAATGCGCGGAGCCGGCCAGATCCCTCCGCCTCGAGAATGGCCTCGGCGAAGATCGAGCGGGTCGAGTTGCCGGTGCAGACGAAGAGCACGTTGTAGGTGCGGTCAGGCCGCGGCACGGCCTCGACCACGTCACCTGAAGGGAGATTGGCGAGAAGTTCGGGCCGTCCCCGGCAGCAATCGTTGACGAGGAATTCCACCAGCGTGCCGACATTCTCCAGGTTGATCCCGTAGCGGAGGAAGCGGCCGTCGCGCTCCTGGCGGATGAGACCGCTGCGGGTCAGGATTGCCACGTAGACCGAGAGGGTGCTGGGCTTGAGCCCGAGCGCCTGGACGAGTTCCCCGGCCGAAACCGTATCCGGGGCACGGCGGGCGAGAAGCCGGAACACCGCCATGCGGCCGGGATGCCCAAGGGCCGTCAGGGTTTCCGTATGCCGATCCTCTCTCATCTTCATGGACTGCGTCTCGGTCTCGATCATCGGTGGCGGGGTATGCGCGGGGCCGGAATGGTCGAGCAAAACAACGGACTGCCGGGCCGTTGGGCTGTCTAGCCCAGTTCGGGGCGGTATTCCAGCGCAGACCCGTACCCCCCTGGCGGGATACGGCCAGACCGTGGCATGCCGCTACCAGTGGGCTCAAGCCGGACCGCCCGCGAAAGGCAGGCGGTCGCGGTAAAGGTCGCCCTATCGGCTCCGGCGACCGCCAAAGTGGACTAATCCGGCACGTCCATCCGCTCGCCCGTGAGAACCGACATCTGGACATCGACCATGAAACGGTCTTCGCCAATGGGAACCAGCCCGTGCTCGGCGAGGTAGCCGCCAGGCTTGAGCGCATCGTCGGACATGTATTCGCCGAGGAAGGCCTCGAGATGGGGGATCGCCTCGCGGTGGTGGTTCTTGACGTAGAAGAAGAGGGGCCGCGAGATCGGATAGGTGTGAAGCGTGATCGTTTCGATGCTGGGCGCGATCCCTTCGATGCTCACGGCCTTCAGCGTATCGCGGTTCTCGTAGAGAAAGGAGAAGCCGAAGATGCCCATGGCGGTTTCGTCTTCCTCGATCTTGCCCACGATCACCGTATCGTCCTCGCCCGTTTCCACGAAGCGGCCGTCCGCGCGCATGGCGGTGCAGTTCTCCTCGACCCAATCCGCGTCGAAGCCGCCTTCCGTCACGAAGTCGAGCTGCTGGCAGCCCACATGCATGGCAAGCTCGACGAAGGCGTCGCGGGTGCCGGAGGTCGATGGGGGGCCATAGGCGAGGATCTCCTGATCGGGCAGGCGCGGGTTGACCTCGGCCCAGCTCGTGAAGGGGTTGTCCACCCACTCCCCGTCGACCGGAACCTGCGCGGCGAGAGCGAGATAGACCTCGCCAAGCGAGAGGTCCCAATCGAAGCTGTCCTTGTTCGACATCGCGATCGAAAGGCCGTCATAGCCGATTTCCGCCTCGCTGATGCTGGTGACGCCGTTCCGCTGGCAAAGCTCGTATTCCTCGAAGGTCATTGCCCGCGAGGCATTGGTGATGTCCGGGTATTCCTCGCCCAGGCCCTGGCAGAAAATCTGCATCCCGCCGCCCGTGCCGGTGGATTCGACGATGGGAGCCGGCGCGCCGGTGACCTTCGCAAACCGCTCCGCGACGACCTGCGTGTAGGGAAAGACCGTCGATGAGCCCACGATGTGGATCTGGTCCCGGGATTGGGCCGAAGCCGCGGAAGCAGCCGCGAGTGCGAGAGCTGTGACGGTAAATCTGGCGGTGGTCATTCTTCCTCCTGTCGGTGCGAAAGACGGGCGCGCCGCAACGCATGGCTGTCCGCGTTGTTTGCAATCGGCGTCCTCGGTGCGGCCCTGCCACCGAGGCGCCTTCTTTCGTCATGAAATCGCATGGGCGTCCTCCTCCCATCGCTGCGCAGCGTCGGACCAGACCAAATCATCGAGGGCCGGGTTCTGATTCGACAATTCATGTATACATAAATCATCGGATGGCGTGCGATTAATTGAGCGCCGGACGGGCGTTTGACTGTTTCCCCTTATCGACAGCAGCGGTTTTCGGCACCCCCGCCATTGCCCACAGGCGCTGCGATGGCTATCCGCCAAGACGTGAGTGACGAGAGTTCGGAACCCGGTGGTGACCGGGCTGACCAGAGGGGTGGGTGCGGCGCGTGGAGTTCAATCTGTATTTCTGGATCGCTGCGACGATCGCCGCCTTCATCGTCGGGCTTTCGAAGGGCGGGCTCGCCATCGCCGGGCCGCTCGTGGTGCCGATCCTCTCCACCGTCATGCCGCCGACCCTGGCCGCGGGGCTGATGCTGCCGATCTACCTGATCAGCGACAGCTACGCGGTCTGGCTCTTCCGGCGCAACTTCTCGAAGCGCAACCTCGCCATTCTTATCCCGGCCGGGTTGATCGGTGTCATCCTGGGCTACCTGATGGTGGAGCGGGTCTCGGAGGATGTCATCAAGCTCCTCGTGGCCGGGGTGGGGCTCTGGTATCTGGCCGACGTGCTGATCAAGCGGATGCGCAAGACGCCGCTGCCACCACGCCCGGCGGATGTGCCGCGGGGGCTGTTCTGGGGGGCGCTGAGCGGGCTCACGAGCTATGTCTCGCACTCGGGCGGACCGCCGTTTCAGGCCTATGTCCTGCCGCAGAAGCTCGACAAGCTCGTCTTCGTCGGTACCTCGACGCTCTTCTTCGCCATCGTCAATCTTGCGAAACTGCCGACCTACATCATGGCCGGGCAGCTTCGCCTCGAAGCGGCCTGGGTCATGGCGCTGCTCGCGGTGGTCGCACTGGGGGGTGCGCGCACAGGTTACTGGCTGACCCATGTGCTGCCCGAGCGGATCTTCTACATCTTCGTGGAGATCGCCCTGTTCCTGATCTCGATGAAGCTCATCTACGAGGTGGTCTTCAGCGGCTAGTGCGCCGGCTCAGACCGTCGCACCATAGCGGCGGATCAGAGTGCCGAGCGCGCCGGCCATGATGCCGATCACCACGGCGATCACCAGCTCCAGGGGCTCGATCGCGGCGAAGCCGAAGCCCACGAAGATGAGGGTCGAAAGCATGCCGATAAAGGCGCCCATGCCGCAGCCGAGCGGGAAGCTCCGTGTCGTCATGCCCAGCGCGAGCCCGAGAATTCCCGGTAGGCTCAGGATGTTGCCGGCGATGATACCCAGGATTTCTAGCATGCGTCCTCTCCATCGGGGGCCAGGCCAATCGGCTCGGATCAGCCCGCGCCGACCGGCCCGCCCGGCTCGGGACCCTGCGCATTCCGCACATCTTTTTCACGCCCCCTGAGAGGGTGCGGCGCGCTGCGCGATTCGTGCCTGTGAATTTTGTCGCCTGCCTTGATTTTAGTCAAAGCGAGCCCGGTTCGCCGAAAATACTAGTGGTATTCGGATACGTGCGCGAAGGCAGCCAGAATGGCCACCCAGACCAGTCGGAGAAGTTTCCTTCGGGGAAATTTTCGCAAGAGCAGGGCGGTACGCCCGCCAGGGGCGAGCGTGAGTGCTTTCGAGCGGGACTGCACGCAATGCGGAGACTGCGTCTCGGTCTGTCCGGAGGGCATCATCCGAAAGGATGCGCGCGACGGCATCATCCTCGATCCGGCTCTTGGTGCCTGCACCTTCTGTGGCGATTGCGCGAGGGCCTGCCCGACCGAGGCGCTGAGCGTGGAGCGTATTGCCGACTGGCCTTGGATCGCCGCGATTTCCGAGAGTTGTTTTTCTCTCAACGGGATCTTCTGCCGGAGTTGCGAGGACGCCTGCGAAACGCGCGCCATCCGCTTCCGGCTTGCAACCGGGGGCAGGGCGCAACCCGTGCTCGATACCGAAAGCTGCACCGGATGCGGCGCCTGCATCGCGGTCTGTCCAGCCGGTGCCACATCCCTTGTTCCAAAGCCGCAATCCGAACCGGAGCCCCGGCTGGAGGTCGTGCGATGAATATCTGCGGATGCCTTGTCAGCGCGGCTCCCGGAACCGCCGAGCGCGTGCGCGCGGAAGCCGAGGCCATGGACGGCGTCGAGGTCCACGCCGTCACCGAGGATGGCCGTCTCGTCGTTGTCGTCGAGGATACCGCCATCCAACGCGCGTCCGAAACCATCATGGCGATCCACCAGATCGGCGGCGTGATCTCCGTCACTCTCACCTACCACCATTTCGAAGACCTGGACGCGCGGGAAACCCGGCCGGAGCCGGTTGCCCAAAGCAGCACCCCATGAACTGGAGCACCTGAAGATGAGCATGTCGGAATCCCGCCGGACGTTTCTCAAAACCAGCGCTGCGGTCGCCACGGCTTCCGCGGCAGGCGTGACTTTGCCCGGCGCGCCGGCGCTGGCGCAGTTGCAGACCTCCGACATCCGCTGGGACAAGGCGCCCTGCCGGTTCTGCGGCACCGGCTGTTCGGTCCTGGTCGGCACCAAGGAAGGCCGTGTCGTCGCGACCCAGGGCGACCCCGACGCGCCGGTCAACCGCGGGCTCAACTGCATCAAGGGCTATTTCCTCTCCAAGATCATGTATGGTCAGGACCGGCTCACCACCCCGCTCCTGCGCAAGCGCAACGGCGTCTACGACAAGAACGGCGAGTTCGAGCCGGTGAGCTGGAACGAGGCCTTCGACGTGATGGCCGGGAAGTGGAAGGAGGCCCTGGCCCAGAAGGGGCCGACCTCCGTGGGCATGTTCGGCTCGGGCCAGTGGACGGTCTGGGAAGGCTATGCCGCGTCCAAGCTGATGAAGGCGGGCTTTCGCTCCAACAACATCGACCCCAACGCGCGCCACTGCATGGCCTCTGCGGTCGTAGGCTTCATGCGCGCCTTCGGCATCGACGAGCCGATGGGCTGCTATGACGACCTCGAGGCCGCGGACACCTTCGTGCTCTGGGGCTCGAACATGGCCGAGATGCACCCCATCCTTTGGTCGCGCCTGACGGACACCCGCCTCACCAAGGAAGGCTGCCAGGTCCACGTGCTCTCGACATTCGAGCACCGGAGTTTCGAGCTTGCCGACAACGGCATCGTCTTCGCGCCGCAGACCGACCTCGCGATCCTGAACTACATCGCGAACTACATCATCGAGAACGGCGCGGTGAACCAGGACTTCGTCGACAAGCATGTGAACTTCACCAGGACCGCGACGGACATCGGCTACGGCCTGCGCGACACGAACCCGCTCCAGGAGCAGGCGGAGAACCCGAATTCGGGCGAACTGACCCCGATCTCCTTCGACGAATATGCCGCCGCCGTCTCGGAATACACCGTCGATCACGTCTCGGAACTGAGCGGCGTGCCCGCCCACCAGCTCGAGGCACTGGCCCAGCAATACGCCGATCCGAACCGCAAGGTGATGTCGCTCTGGACCATGGGCTTCAACCAGCACACCCGCGGCTCCTGGGCCAACGGGCTCTGCTACAACATCCACCTGCTCACGGGTAAGATCTCCGAGCCCGGCAACTCGCCCTTCTCGCTCACCGGCCAGCCTTCGGCCTGCGGCACCGCTCGCGAGGTCGGCACCTTCGCCCACCGCCTGCCCGCCGACCTTGTCGTGACCAACGAGGAACACCGCCGCCACACCGAGGAAATCTGGAAGATCCCCGAAGGCACGATCCCCGACAAGGTCGGCCTCCATGCTGTGGCGCAGAACCGGGCGCTGAAGGACGGCACGCTCAACGCCTATTGGGTCCAGTGCAACAACAACATGCAGGCGGCGCCCAACATGAACGAGGAGGGGCTGCCGGGCTACCGCAACCCCGAGAACTTCATCGCCGTCTCCGATCCCTATCCGACCGTGACGACAATGACCGCCGACCTGATCCTGCCCACCGCCATGTGGGTCGAGAAGGAAGGCGCCTACGGCAATGCCGAGCGACGCACCCAGTTCTGGCGCCAGCAGGTGAATGCGCCGGGCGAGGCGAAGTCCGATCTCTGGCAGCTCATGGAGTTCTCCAAGCGCTTCACGGTCGAGGAGACCTGGGGCGAGGACCTGATCGCGAAGATGCCCGAGCTGGCCGGCAAGACGCTGTTCGAGGTGCTCTACGAGAACGGCCAGGTGAACCAGTTCCCGGTCTCGGAGACGGCAGAAGGCTTCGCCAATGCCGAGAGCGAGCATTTCGGCTTCTATGTCCAGAAGGGGCTGTTCGAGGAATACGCCCGCTTCGGACGCGGCCACGGCCACGATCTCGCGCCCTTCGAGCAGTATCACCAGGCGCGCGGCCTGCGCTGGCCGGTGGTCGACGGGCAGGAGACGCTCTACCGCTTCCGCGAGGGTTACGACCCCTATGTCGCCGAAGGGGCGGAGGTCGAGTTCTACGGCCACAAGGACGGCAAGGCGAAGATCATCTTCGCCCCCTTCGAGCCGGCCGCCGAAGTGCCGGACGAGGAATTCGATCTCTGGCTCAGCACGGGGCGCGTGCTCGAACACTGGCATTCCGGTTCGATGACCCGACGCGTGCCCGAACTTCACCGGGCCTTCCCGGCGGCCGTGGTGTTCATGCATCCCGAGGACGCCACCGATCGCGGTCTGCGCCGGGGCCAGGAGATCGTGATCTCCACGCGGCGCGGCGAGATGATCAGCAGGGTCGAGACGCGCGGGCGCAACAAGCCCCCCAAGGGCCTCGTCTTCGTGCCGTGGTTCGACGAGGGGCAGCTTATCAACAAGCTGACGCTCGATGCGACCTGCCCGCTCTCGAAGGAGACCGACTTCAAGAAATGCGCCTGCAAGGTCGAGCGCGTTTGATCCCATCGACCCCACGGCACCGCCATGTCCGCGAACACCACTCCCCGCCAACGCGACCGCCGCCGGTTCCTCACGGATACCGCGCGGATGGTCGGCGGCTGTGCGGTCGCGGGCTCATTCCTGGCCTATGTCACGCGGGATGCCCGCGCGCTTCCCGCCGAGGCGCTGCGCCCGCCCGGTGCGCTGCCGGAAGAAAACTTTCTCGCTGCCTGCATCCGCTGCGGGCTTTGCGTGCGGGATTGCCCCTATGACACTCTGAAACTGGCGGAACTCGGTGAGGACGGGCCGGCCACCGGCACGCCCTATTTCACGGCCCGCGACGTGCCATGCGAGATGTGCGACGACATTCCCTGCGTCGCGGCCTGCCCGACGGGCGCACTGGATCCGGCACTCGACGAGATCGACGATGCGCGCATGGGCACCGCCGTGCTCGTTGATCAGGAGAACTGCCTCAACTTTCTCGGCCTGCGTTGCGATGTCTGCTACCGGGTCTGTCCGGCGATCGACAAGGCAATTACGCTGGAGCTTTCGCACAACGACCGCTCCGGCCATCATGCGATCTTCGCCCCCACCGTCTGGGCCGAGCACTGCACCGGCTGCGGCGTCTGCGAAAAAAGCTGCGTCCTGCCCGAAGCGGCAATCAAGGTCCTGCCCGTGCGGCTGGCCCGCGGGTCCTCGGCTGAGCACTACCGGAAGGGCTGGGAAGAAAAGGAGCTCAAGGGCGCGCCCGTGGTCGAGGGAATCATCGACCTGCCCGACCGGATGCCGACGGCACCCATGGGCGACCTGCCCGCCGCAGGCGCGTTCGAACCGGCCTTCAAACTGCCCGGAGCGGGCGAATGAGCGAGAAGTCGAGACTTCCCGTCGGGCAGGAAGCGATCGAACTCAAGGGCTGGTTCGGCGCGCATCGCTACCTGATCCTGCGCCGCGCGAGCCAGCTGTTCTTCCTTGCGCTCTTTCTTCTCGGGCCATGGTTCGGGATCTGGTGGGTGGCCGGAACGCTGGCCGGGTCGCGGACCTTCGGGGTGATCCCCCTGACCGATCCGCTGGTCCTGCTCCAGGGCGTTGCGGGCGGCCACTGGCCCGAACTGACCGCTCTCATCGGTGCGGTGATCGTGCTTGTGGTCTATGCCCTGATCGGCGGGCGGGTCTACTGCTCCTGGGTCTGCCCAATCAATCCCGTGACGGACGGCGCGCACTGGCTGCACGAACGGCTGGGGCTCCAGAAGGGCTGGCAGCCGAAGCGCTCCACCCGCTACTGGCTCTTGGGCACCGTCTTTGCCGTCTCGGCGGTCACCGGAACCATCGCCTGGGAGATCATCAACCCCGTTACCATGCTCCATCGCGGGCTTGTCTTCGGCATGGGGTTCGTATGGGCCATGGTCGCGGGCATCTTCCTCTTCGACCTGCTTGTCGCCCGGCGCGGCTGGTGCGGGCACCTCTGTCCGGTCGGCGCCTTCTACAGCCTCGTGGGAACCAAGAGCGTCCTGCGGGTCAGCGCGCGAAACCGGGTCGATTGCGACAACTGCATGGATTGCTACGCGGTCTGTCCGGAATCCCAGGTCATCTCGCCTGCGCTGAAGGGCAAGCCCGGAGAAACGCCCCTGATCCTCTCGCCCGATTGCACGAATTGCGGACGCTGCATCGACGTCTGCTCGGTCAATGTCTTCGCGTTCACCGATCGCTTCGATACCCGCGTCAAACCCCCGACAGATGCGCCCGCTCCCACGGAGCCTCCCGCGCGAACAGCAGCCTGAACCGAGCCACGGAGAAGCACCATGAGACTTCCACTCCTCGCAGGTATCCTGACCCTGGCGACATCCCTTGTCGTCGGAGGGATGGGCCTCTCCCAGACCACGGATGGGGTGACCTCGCTTCGTGGCGTCCCGGTCGACGAAACCCCGGCCCCGGAGCGGGTGTTCCAGCAGGAGACCCATCGCTTCAACCGCGAATACCGGCAGCAGCCGCCGCTCATTCCGCATTCCATCGACCAGTATCAGATCGACAAGCACGCCAACCAGTGCCTGAGCTGCCATGACTGGACCAATGCCGGGGATCGTGGTGCGCCCACCCTCTCCATGACCCACTACCTCGACCGCGAAGGCAACGAGCTCGACCACATCGCCGGCACGCGCTGGTTCTGCAACCAGTGCCATGTGCCGCAGGCGAATGCGCCCGAACTGGTCGGGAACACCTTCGAGCCATCCGCCAACCGCTGACAGAACCGCCAAGCAGGGAATGAACAAGATGTCAGAGAACAACAACGGCGGCGGTCTTTTCGGCTTCATCCGCCGCGTCTGGAAAGGCTTCTGGAGCCCGTCCGGCGCCTTCAGTCTCGGTTTCCTGCTGATCGCGGGATTTCTCGGCGGCATCCTGTTCTGGGGGGGATTCCACTGGTCGCTCGAGGGAACCAACACCGAGAAATTCTGCGTCTCCTGCCACAGCATGACGCGGAACTTCGACGAATATACCGAGACCGTCCATTACAACAACCACTCCGGCGTGCGGGCGATCTGCTCCGATTGTCATGTGCCCCACGAATGGCAGCACAAGGTGAAGGCCAAGATCATGGCCGTGAAGGATGTCTATCACGAGATCATGGGCACGATTAACACGGTGGAGAAATACGACGAGCACCGGCTGCACATGGCGAGCGCCGTCTGGGTGAAGATGAAGAAGAGCGACAGCCGCGAGTGCCGCAACTGCCATGCCTTCGAATACATGGATTTCACCATCCAGGAGAACCGCGCCGCCGCCGAACACCAGAAGGCCATCGACACCAACATGACCTGCATCGACTGCCACCAGGGCATCGCGCACGGGCTTCCCGCGGGCTATCTCGAGGAATACCGGGAGGTGACCGAGGATCTCGAGGGCGGGCACAGCGCGGGGCTCGATCAGCCTCATGACGGGGACAAGTCGATCAGCGCGAACATCCGCAGCTATCTCGAAAGCCGCACCGACGGCTGACCTCGATGTTCGGCCCGGAACCATACAGGTAGCCATATCGATTCCATACGGATTCCATATCGTTTCCATACCCGGAAATCAGGGATAACGGCCCGCCCGCCCACGTGAAAACGCGGCGCGGGCGGTTTCGCTTCAGCCGAGGTCGTTTTCGAGCGGAATGCGCGGAAAACTGGGCGCTAGAACCGGAGTTGCAGGGAACGGATCCGTCCGCACTCTGGGAATTCGCCGACATTTTACCGAACCGGGCAGTGCCGTCTGCCAGGTATCGGAAGGGATCCGCGCCCGGCCATGGTGCGCGTGATTTCATGGCGTATTTCCCGGTCGGGCAGCCGTCTTCGGCAGGTATGTCAACCGTTGCAGGAGTTTGCGAAGATCATGAACCGGCTTGCCGATCTGCTGGCCACGCGTCGCCAGGGCCATGCGCTGGAGCGCCCGTTCTACACCGACCCGGATATCTTCCAGGCCGATCTCGAAACCATCTTCTATCGCGAATGGCTCTTTGCCATACCGGCCTGCGAATTGCCCAAACCCGGCAGCTACGTGACCCATAAGGTCGGCGACTATCGCGTGGTCATCGTGCGCGGCAGCGACGGGGAGATCCGCGCGTTCCACAACACCTGCCGCCATCGCGGCTCGGTGCTCTGCAAGGCGGCGAAGGGCAATGCGCCCAAGCTCGTCTGCCCCTATCACCAGTGGACCTACGAGCTTGACGGCAGCCTCCTCTGGGCGCGCGACATGGGAGCGGATTTCGACGCGAAGGCTCATGGTCTCAAGCCCGTGGCCTGCCGTGATCTCTGCGGGCTAGTCTATATCTGCCTTGCCGAGAATCCGCCCGATTTCAATGCGTTCGCCGAGGTGGCGCGGCCCTACCTCGCCCCACACGACCTGGCCAATGCCAAGGTCGCCCACGAATCCTCCATCATCGAGAACGGCAACTGGAAGCTGGTCTGGGAGAACAACCGCGAGTGCTACCACTGCGGCGGCAACCACCCCTCGCTGTGCATCACCTATGACGACGATCCGGGCATCACCGGCATCGGCCTCGACGGTGTGTCCTCGGGGCGACTCGAGGCCCATGTGAACCGCTGCGAGGCCATGGGTCTGCGCTCCCGGTTCCATCTTTCGGACGACGGGCAGTATCGCCTCGTGCGGATGCCGCTGAAACCGGGCGCCCGGAGCTACACGCTCGATGGGAAGGTCGCGGCCACCCGGCCGCTCGGGCGCCTGCCGCTGCCCGACGCGGGTCCGCTGATGAAGTTCCACTATCCCACCACCTGGAACCACTTTCTGCCCGATCATTCCGTCGTCTTCCGCGTGACCCCGATCTCGGCCACCGAAACCGAGGTCACTACCAAGTGGCTTGTTCACAAGGATGCGGTCGAGGGGCGGGACTACGACCTCAAGCGGCTCACCGAGGTCTGGATCGCCACCAATGACGAGGACCGCCGCGTGGTCGAGGACAACCAGCAGGGCGTGAACTCGCCGGCCTATGCACCGGGGCCCTATTCCCAGATCCAGGAAAGCGGCGTGATCCAGTTCGTGGACTGGTATTGTGACACGATGGCAGCGCGGACCCCCGCGCTATCCGTCGCGGCGGAGTAGGGGGCATGAACGATCTCAGCGGACTTCCCTCACGGGCAATCTGGAGCGACGCCGAACCGCTCGAATGTGTCACCGTGGTGCCAGAGGGACCAAACACCGCGACGTTCACCTTCCGGGCGCCATCTGGGGCGCTTTTCGACTATCTGCCCGGCCAGTTCCTGACCCTCGAACTGCCCGTGCCTGGGGGGCCGCTCTACCGCACCTACACGATCTCCTCCTCGCCGTCGCGGCCCCGGTCCATCTCGATCACGACCAAGGCGCAACTCGACTCCATCGGGACACGCTGGATGCTCGACAACCTCGTGCCCGGCTCACAGCTCAGGGCCTTGGGACCGTCCGGCGTGTTCTCCCATCTCGCTCATCCGGCGGAAAAATATCTCTTCATCTCGGCGGGCTCGGGCATCACGCCGATGATGGCCATGACGACCTACATGTTCGACCTCGGCGTCGAGCCAGATGTGGTCTTCGTCAACTGTGCCCGGCGACCCTCGGAGATCATCTTTCGCGAACGACTGGAACACATGGCGTCCCGCGTGCCGGGCATCAGCCTGCGCTGGGTCGTGGAGGGGCCGGACCGCTACCGCCCATGGACCGGTTTTCAGGGCATGTTCAACCAGCTCATGCTGGGCCTCATGGCGTCGGACTATCTGGAGCGCGAGGTGTTCTGCTGCGGCCCCGAGCCCTTCATGCAGGCGGTGCGCGAGGCCCTACAGGGCCTTGGCTACGACATGGACCGCTACCATCAGGAGAGCTTTCAGGCCCCCGCCGCCACCGATGCGGACGTACCCGAAATCGACGATGTGGTGCCCGACGAGGAGGCGCTGGCCGAGATCGTCTTCGCGGCCTCCGACCGGACCACCCGTTGCGCGGAGACCGAGACCATTCTCGCGGCCACGCGCGCGGCCGGGCTCAACATCCCCTCGGGGTGCACCTTCGGGGTGTGCGGTACCTGCAAGGTCAGGAAACTCGCGGGCGAGGTGCACATGGTCCACAACGGTGGCATCTCGGAGGATGACATCGCCGAGGGCTATATACTCGCCTGCTGCTCACACCCCATCGGATCGGTAACGGTGGATATCTAGTCCAACGGCATTCCGGCCGAAGCGGTCTCGTTGTTTGCCCTCAGGGTCGAGCCCTCGGGTTCCGGCAAGCCGTTCTGCGCGGCGATGAAGTCGGCGAGCATTGGCAGGTAGCGTTCACCTTCGCCCGCGGCCTCCATTGTGGCGAAGGCATTGCGCACCGTGGCCTGCACCGGATTCGCCGCGCCCACGTCCAGAGCGAGGGAAGAGAGGTAGCGCATGTCCTTGTGGGCGTTGGTGATCGAGAACTTGTGCGCGTCAGGATCGCGATCCACCGACCATTTCATGAACGTGTCGTAGAAGCCGTTTGCCATGCGGCTCGTGCCGATCACCGAATGGAACTGCTCGATGCTGAGGCCGGACTTGCGCGCGATCGCCAGCGCTTCGGAATAGAGGGCAGCATAGCCCAGGGAAACGAAGTTGTTGACGAGCTTCATCTTGTGGCCCGCGCCCACGGGCCCCAGGCGCAAGATGTTGCCCGCCCAAGTGCTTATGATCGGCTCGACCTTCGCGAAAGTCTCGTCGTCCGCACCCACCATGGCGTCGAGCGTGCCGGCCTCGGCCTCTTTCGGCGTGCGCCCGAGCGGCGCATCAACGAGCGTAATACCGCGTGCGGAAAGCTCCTCCGCCAGTTGCAGCGTACTGACCGGATTGGAGGTCGAGCAATCGACGATGATCGTGCCTTCGGTGGCGTGGGCTGCAATGCCACCCTCGCTGCGGATCACGGCCTCGACCTGCGGGCTGCCGGAGACGCAGATGTGGATGACCTCGCACTGGCCTGCGAGTTCCGCAACGCTCGCCGCTTCAGTGGCGCCAAGGCTCACCAGATCCTCGACCGGTCCGCGGTTTCGATGCGCCATCACCACCAACGGATAGCCCGCCGCGAGGATGTTCTTGGCCATTCCGTGGCCCATGAGGCCCACACCGATGAAGCCTACGACAGGTTTCGTCATCATTTTTCCTCCGGCACGTATTTGCGCCAATCGTGTTCTTCGCGGAAACCGAGCATCTCGCGGATCTTCAGGTTGGAATAAAGTGCTTCATGCGGCTCGAGCTCGCGTTTGACCGGGACGCCCGGAAAGAACCGTTCGAGGATCTCGGCATTGGTGAGGTTCATGCCGTTGGTGTCGTTGCCCGCGTTGAACACCTGGAAGCCGAGGCCATCGGTCTTCAAGCAGCGATCGACGATCTGGCCCAGATCGCGGGCGTCGATGTAGCAGAAGATGTTGCGGCGCCGGGTCTCGGGATGCGCGAAGAAGCCCGGAAACAGCGTCTCGTATTCATGCGGTTCGATCACGTTGCCGATGCGAAGTCCGTAAATGTCGGCGCCCGAGCGGGTGTGGAAGGCGCGGGCGGTCTTCTCGTTCACGACCTTGCTGAGCGCATAGCTGTCTGGCGGATTGATGTCGTATTCTTCATCGACCGGCAGATAGTCGGGATCGGCGCGCCCATCGGCGAAGCAGATCCCGTAAGTCGTCTCCGATGAGGCGAAAACGATCTTGCGGATGCCGAGCTTCACCGCTGCCTCGATCACGTTATAGGTGCCCATCGTGTTGACCCGGAAGGTCTCGTTGTCCGGCTCGATCAGGATGCGGGGAATGGCGGCGAAATGCACCACCGCGTCGAAGCGCGGCACCCCGGTGCCGGGCTCGAGCTCGTCGAAACCGGCATAGGAGGTCAGCGCGTTGAAGACCTGACCCGCATCCGTGATATCGGCGCGAAGGTTTTCGATACCCGGCTCGTCGAGCGGAACCAGATCCACATTGACGACGCGGTGCCCCTGATCGCGTAGGTAGCGGCAGGCGTGGCGCCCGGCCTTGCCGGAACCGCCGGTGAACAGGATGCGCATGATCTCCTCCCTCGTCGCACTCGTGTTTGTGCGGCATCCTCTGCCGCGGCGCAGGTGAGTTCAACTCGTTATCTCGGGGGTGAGAATGGGCCGCGTCCGCCTCTGGGGGGAGTCAGGCGGACGCGGCCGGTCCCGGCTTCGCCGCCGGGTGCGGTGGGAGGGGTCTGTCAAACCGGAACCGCCAAGAATACTGCGGCCGGTTCTCATCAGCAGACCGTGCGCCCCCGCTCAACCATGGTGGCAAGGACGTCGTCGCCGTCCCGTTTCCACCAGTTTTCCGTCGAAAAGATCTCGACCTCGTTCAAGCCTTCAAATCCGTTCTTCTCGACAAGCGCACGCAGGCGGGGCAGGTCGATCACCCCGTCGCCCATCATGCCCCGATCATTGAGCAGATCGCGTGTCGGCACCAGCCAGTCGCAGAGGTGGAACGCCATGATCCGTGCCATTCCGGCACGCTCGAGTTGCGCTTCCAGGTCCGGGTCCCACCAGACGTGATAGACATCCACCGCACAGCCGATGCCCTCGCCCAGCCGGTCGCAGATGTCGAGCGCCTGTCCCAGCGTGTTCACGCAGGCACGGTCGGCAGCATACATCGGATGCAGCGGCTCGATGGCGATCTTCACCCCTTGCGTGCGCGCATAGTCGAGTGTCTTCTCGAGACCTTCCTCGACCAATGCCCACGCCTTCGGCAAATCGCGGCTGCCCTCCGGAAGCCCGCCCACCACCATCACAAGGCAATCGGCCTCCAGTGCGGCGGCCTCATCCACCGCACGCCGGTTGTCCTCGATCACGTTCTTGTCCACCGCTCCGGTTGAGGTGAACCAGCCGCCGCGACAGAGCCCGGAGACCCGGAGCCCCGCAGCGCGGATCGCCTTCGCCGCGGCCTCGACGCCCATCTCGTGGAGCTTGTCGCGCCAGGGGGAGATGCCGCCGATCCCGTGACGCGCGCAGCCCTCGATGCATTGCGCGAGATCCCACTGCGCCCGCACCGTGGCGGTGTTGAGCGAGAGACGCTCTGGGCCGACCCCGTTCATGCCGCCACGCCACGCGCGGCAAAGACGGGTCTTGCGCGCGCCGCCACTTCCTCCGGGTCCGCGAAGAGGCCCGCGTCATTCGCCATTCGGACAATATCGGCAAGGTGTCGCGTCGAGCGCGCGCTTTCCTGTCCGCCGACCATGGTGAAATGATCCTGATGCCCGTTGAGATAGGCCATGAAGACCACGCCCGTCTTGTAGAAGCGGGTGGGGGCCTTGAAGATATGACGCGAGAGCGGCACCGTTGGCGCGAAGGTCGCGTCATAGCCAGCGCGGTCCCCGTCGGAGAGCTGCGAGAGTGCGCGCGCCGCCGCCCCCGCAATGGGGTCGAAAATCCCGAGCAGGGCATGGGAGTGCCCCTGATCGTCGCCGGCGATCAGTTCGGGATAGTTGAAGTCGTCACCGGTGTACATCAGCGTGCCTTGCGGCAGGCGGCGACGCATGGCGATTTCCTTCTCCGCCGACAGCAGGCTAATCTTGATGCCGTCGACCTTCTCGGCATTGTCGGTGATGATGGAAATCGCGGTTTCCATTGCCGCCATGTGATCGCCCGAGCCCCAGTAGCCTTCCAGCGCCGGGTCGAAGGCCTCGCCCAGCCAGTGAAGGATCGCCGGCTGCGAGAGCCCGGAGAGCACCCGGCCGTAGACCTTCGCGTAGTCCTCAGGGCCTTTCGCCACCCTGGCAAGCGCACGGCTTGCCATGAGGATCACGCGGGAGCCCGCGGCTTCGACCGCTTCGCATTGCTCCTCATAGGCACGGATCACGTCGTCGAGTGTAACGTCCGGCCCCGGCGCAAGGTGATCTGTTCCCGCGCCGCTCGCGATCAGGTGGCCGCCTGCCTGCGCCATCTTCGTGGCGCGCTGGATCAGTTCCAGCGATGTCGGCCAGTCGAGACCCATTCCGCGCTGGGCGGTGTCCATTGCTTCGGCCACCCCGAAGCCGAGGCCCCAGAGATACTCTCGGAAGGCGAGCGTTCGGTCCCAGTCGATTGGTGCGTCAAGCCATGGGTCGCATTCGGCCAGCGGATCCATTACCACATGGGTGGCCGCGTAGGCGGTGCGGTTCCAGCCGTTCCCGGCCTCCTGGGGCGGGCCGGCCTTCAGAGTGACGGCGCCGCCCGGCAGGTTGAGTGTCGTGCCGCTCATATTCCCAGATCCTCCAGATCGACCCAGCGCCGTTCCTTCGAGCTGAGATACCCGGCCTCGGCCAGTTGCACGCCCTTGGCGCCTTCTTCCAGCGTGTAGGACCAAGGCGCATCCTCGACCACGTGGCGCAGGAACTGCTCCCACTGCACCTTGAAGCCGTTGTCGAAGATCATGTTGTCCGGCACTTCTTCCCAACCTTCGTAGAAGTCGAGTTCGTTGGGCTCGTCGGGGTTCCACACGGGCTTTGGCGTGTTGGCGCGGTGCTGGCTGACGCAGGAATGCAGCCCCGCCACCGCCGAGCCATGGGTGCCGTCCACCTGGAAGGTCACGAGGTCGTCGCGGCGCACGCGGGTGCACCAGCTCGAGTTGATATGGGCCACGATCTCGCCCTCAGGCCCATCAAGCAGGAAGGTCGCGTAGGCGGCATCGTCCGCGGTGCAATCGTAGGGGGCCCCCGCCTCGTCCCAGCGTGTCGGGATATGCGTCGGCGCGTAGCAACTCACCGATTTCACCGGGGCCACAACGTTGTCGAGCACATAGCGCCAGTGGCAGAGCATGTCCGAGACCATGCCGCCGCCATCCTCGACGCGGTAGTTCCAGGAGGGGCGCTGGGCAGGCATCCAGTCGCCCTCGAAGACCCAGTAGCCGAACTCGCCCTTCACGCTCAGGATCCGGCCGAAGAAGCCGCTGTCGCGCAGTCGCTTGAGCTTGATCAGGCCGGGGAGATCGAGCTTGTCGTGGACGATCCCGTTCTTCACGCCCTTGGTCTTGGCGTGCCGGGCGATGGAGACCGCATCCTCCAGTCCCTCGCTTACGGGTTTCTCGGAATAGACATGCTTGCCCGCATCGATGGCCCGCCGCAGGAGGCCCGGCCGCATCTGGGTGCTGGCGGCATCGAAGAAGACCGTGTCGTCGGGGTTGGCCAGCGCGGCATCGAGATCGGTGGTGAACCGCTCAACGCCGTGTGCCTTCGCGAGCGCCTCGATCTTGTCGGCGTTGCGCCCGACGATGATCGGATCAGGCATGAGGCGCGTTCCGTCGGAAAGGACGACACCCCCCTGTTCGCGAATGGTGAGAACCGAGCGGATCAGGTGCTGGTTCATTCCCATCCGGCCCGTGACGCCATGCATGATGATGCCGATGCGCTCGGTCTTCATTGTTCGTCTCTCCCTTCGAATCGGCATTCGTCAAAACCTACCAATTGGTAGATTAAGCCGTGACCATATGTCAATTCGCCTGTCATTTCAGTTCGTTTCTTTGATAATGTTGCCAAAACCCGGTTTGCCGAGAGACGCTATCGCGACCTCGCCGTGCTCAAGTTTCAATGCCGGGGCAGAACCCGAGCGGGTGTAGATATCTGCATGGGCTGCCAAGCGTGCCTCGATTTCCTCGGCTGATGCGCCCTGCATGCCGCCGGCGAAATGATGGCCGTTGCGTTCGACGTCCTGCACTCCGCAGGCTGCGGCCATCGCCGTGTCCTGCTGCCAGCAGAGGCCGGGCTGGCAAGTCAGATCCTCGCCCGACAGGATCGCGCCCGCCGCGTCCGCCCGCGCACGATTGATGAGCGCACGCAGAACCCCTTTACAACTCTTGATGGAGGTGCCGGCCCAGCCGAGCTTCAGTGCACGGGCAAAGGAGTCCTCCGCATCGTCGCTCTCGTCGATGACGAGAGGCAGGGCGGCCTCGACCGGCTCCTCAAGGGCCGTCTCCCGCGCGAAAGGCTGTTCGACAAAGCGCAGCCCCGCTCGGAGCCGCGCCAGCGCAGCATCGTTCACCAGGCCATCGAGAAACTCGCAAAAAGGAGCGACGGCATACTGCTCGTTGGCATCGAGCGTCACGCTGTGGCTGGGCAGCCTGTCGATCACCGAGGCTATCGCGCGGAGGCGCGCGAGATCGGCCTCCGGTGCGCCCTTCAGCTTGATCTTGAAGGCAGAAATCCCCGTAGCCACGATGACCTCCTCGACCGAGACAGGCAGCCCGTCCCTTGGGGCATCGGCACCGACCTCGCTGCGCAAGAGCGGTGCGTCGAAGCCGATCGTGTGCCGCAAGGCAATCGTCTCGGGTGGGGTGATGCGCGAAAGCGAGGCGCGCAGCGCATCAGGGCCAAGATCCTCGGGACAGTTCGGGACAAGCCCGAAGACGTCCTCCCGGGCAGCCTGCCAGAAGGCGAGCCCTGCTGCCCGGCAGATCGCGTCGATCAATGCCATTTCCACCAGCGCCGGACCAAACCCGGCGGCGAGGGCAGGTGTTTCGGGGGGCAGCTTGCGCGCGGCCTCGGATCGAAGCTCCCGCGTGATCGCCACAGCCGGACCCTCCATGCCGATGGCGGGTTCACACGCCGCAGTCACGGTCGCCCGAAGCTCGTCGATGGTCTCGGAATTGGATAGACCTGCGCGCTTGTCGAACCAGCGCGGAACCATGAGCTGCGCCGATTGGCCGATCACATCGCGCCCGTCGATCACGCAGCGCAACTCGCAATGCGCTTCCGCTGTTTCGCGCACTTCGGTGCTTCCGAACTGGAAGGGCAGGCGCATCGCCACGGGGCGTTCGGACCAGCCTGCCGTTTCGATCCTCGCGCGCATCATGCCGTCGCCCTTTCGCAGGCCCGGAGCGTCGCGATGGCGGTTGCGGAAGTGACCTTCGCATCGATGAGGGTCCGGAAAGGTTCGATCCCCACCGGGTGTGCCCAGCCGGTTTCGCGGATGGCGGCGACGATCTGGTGAAACGGGTCGTCTCCCATTCCGGGAGCGCCCCGGTTGCTGTCATTGGCATGAATATGGCCGAGCAGCCCCGAAGGCACCCAATCACGGATGAGGTCCGCCACCGGGGGCTCGACCTGGCCTGCGGCCGAGATGTCGATCATGGTGCGGAAGGCGGGACTTCCCACTGCGCGCACCAATTCCGCGCCCTGCAAAACCGTCGTGATCACGTCCGTCTCGGCAGTGGAGAGCGGCTCGATGCAATAGGTCACGCCTTGCGCTTCGGCATGGCTGGCGATGGGCGCGAAGAACTCGGCGAGATAGTCCATCAACATCGCGTCACTCATGCCGTCTGCGCGTTGGCGCTGCTTGGGCGATCCATGGACGCAGACCCGCCCGCCGAGCTGTGCGCAAAGATCGACAAGCCCGATCAGGATGTCCTGTGTCTCCCCCCGGGCCGCCGGCTCGGTGATGGAGGCTTCCGGGTAGGGCACAAGGAGCCAGTGAAGCCCGGTGATGCCGATGCCTTCGGCCGCGACGGTTTCCCGGATGCGCCGGGCGTCTTCCGCGCCCAAGAGGTGCGGCTCAGGGCCGAGCGTGCCCGGTGCGATCTCGAGGCCCGCATATCCCAGTTTCCGGGCGATATGCGCCTGTTCGGTCAGTCCCAGGCCTTCGGCCGCGAGAAGTTCGTTGCAAAGCGTGTAGTCAAGCATCGCGTTGTCCCATGAGACGCCGGAAGGGCAGTGCCAGAAGCCGTCTGACAGGGGCGAAATTCATGAGGATTGACAGTGCGATGATCGCGACGAAGCAGGCTGAGACCGGTCGGGTGAAGAATGGCGTGAGATCGCCATCGCTGAGCGTGAGGCCGCGGCGCAGGCTCTTATCGAGCAGATCGCCGAGAATGATCCCGAGCACAAGCGGCGCCATGGGGTATTTCATCTGGCGCAGGACAAAACCCACCAGCCCGAAACCGACCATGATCCAGATATCGAAGGTCCGTTGGCTCAGCGCGTAGGTCCCGATCACGCAGAGCACGAACACCACTGGCATGAGATAGGAATAGGGAACTCTCAACACCTGAACGAATGCGCGTGTCAGGGTGAGACCGAAGATCCCCATGAACACGGTGGCGGTGATGAGCATCGCGCCAACGAGGCTGATGAACTGCGGTTGTTCGACCATGATCAGCGGGCCGGGACGGATGCCGTGAATGAAGAGCGCGGCGATCAAGACGGCTGAACTTGCGGAGCCCGGCACGGCGAGCGTGATGGCGGGGATCAGCGAACCGGGCACCACGGCGGAGTTTCCGGTTTCCGCCGAGATCAGTCCCTCGTGACTGCCCTGGCCGTATTTCTCTGGCTCCTTCGAGGATTTGCGCGCGGCGGCATAGCTTGCCCAAGCGCCGATATCCTCCCCGACACCCGGAATGATGCCCACCAGAGTGCCGATGATGCCCGAGCGGACGATGGTGATTTTGTGCCGCCAAAGATCGACCATGTGCGGCAGGGTGCGGTCGCTCTTGTCCTTCCCCGTGGCCATTTCCGCGGACTTGTTCCACATCGCGGTGAGGATTTCCGCGAAACCAAACGCGCCGACCATGGCCGGGATGAGTGCGATCCCGGCATAGAGATCCGGCACGCCGAAGGAGAAGCGCACATGGGCGTGGATTCCTTCGGAGCCGACCATCGCTATCATGAGCCCGAGAAGCCCCGCAATGTAGCCCTTGAGCGGGGTGGTGTCGGCTGTCAGCTGGCCCGAAATGAGGATCCCGAAGACTGCGAGCCAGAAGAACTCGAAGCTGCCGAAATTCAGGGCGGCCTCGGCAAGCGGAGGTGCGATCATCACCAGCATCAGGATGCCGACAACAGTGCCGAGCGCGGAGCCGGCGGTGGCGAGACCCATCGCGTATCCGGCGCGTCCCGCCTTCGCCAGCGGGTAGCCGTCGAGCGAGGTTGCGGCGCTCGCCGGGGTGCCGGGGATGTTGAGCAGGATCGCGCTGCGCGAGCCGCCATAGATCGCGCCCACATACATGCAGATCAGCACAAGGATCGCTGTTGTGCTGTCCAGCGAATAGGTGAGTGTTGTCATGAGCGCGACGCCCATGGTCGCGGTAAGGCCGGGCAGGCTGCCGATGACGATACCAAGCAATGTCGCCCATGCCGCGTGAAAGAGCATGGTGGGCGTGAGAAGCTGCCCGAAGGCGCCGGCGAGATCAGCGAGACCGGTCATGGAAGGCGCACCAGGAACACCCGTTCGAAAAGAAGCGCGGTGCAGAAAGCGACAAGGACGCCGAAAGCGGCGGAGCGGGCGATGGTGATCGCGGCTGCCCGGCCATCCGCATCGGAAGGCCAGGAAAAGAGCGCACAGAAAGCCGTCACGAAAATCGCCGTGGACCAGAAGAAGGGGAGCCAACCCACGAGAACGAGGGCGTATATCGTGCAGATTGCACCCGTTGCCAGCAGGCGCGGCCAGGATCCGCCCGTAAGGAAAGGCTCCTCACCATGGCGACCCTCGCGCCCTGCCGAGCGAAAGAGCAGGGCCGCGCAAAGCGTCATCAGGGCACCGAGAATGATCGGCACGAGGCCAGGAATAGAGGCGGGGTGAATATTGCGGATTTCGAGCCGATCCATCGTCCAGCCACCTGCGAGCATCCCGAGCCCGAGGGAAGCGAGAACGACGGCACAGACACGATCCGCCTGGGCCATGCGCATCTGGAAGTCCTCTTGAGGGGCACGTGGACCGGGAGCGTCATGCTCGCGGTCCACCACCAAATATCAGCTGCCGGGGCAGTCGATGCCGATCTCCGAGGGATCGAGCACGGCCTCTCCGCGGGTCACGCGCGCGCACGCCTCCGAAATCACGACGGGCATCGCCACTTCGCGCGCAGCATCGCCGTAGCTCGGGGCGAACATCGCACCGCGCTCGTTCGCGTAGTCCTTGAGGGCCTGCGCCTCCATCACATGATCCTGCCAGATCTGATCCATGGTGTCATAGACCTCCTGGGGCGCGCCGGTCGGAATGAACACGCCGAAATAGTCGGCGGCGACCTCGAAATCCGGCATGAATTCCGTGATGGGCGGAACCGGATCGATTCCTTCGACCTCAAGCGGCGTATCAGACAGGACTGCCAGAGCCCGCAGGCGACCTGCCCGCACCATTTCGGTCTGTTCGACCGCGAGCTGCGTCGTGGCGTTCACCTCACCGCTGGCTGCCGCGATCACGGCCGGGTTTCCGCCGTCATAGGTGATCATGCGGGCACCCGGCAATTCGCCTTCCGCGGCCTCGCGAATCGCTGCAAGTGCCATGCCGCCCGAGCTGTTGATCCCCGCGGTGCCGACCGTGACTTCGCCGCTCTCCATCGCCTCGAGCAGGGCGCCGAAATCCTCATAGGATGTGTCGGCGTTGACGCTCACGAGCGGAGCGTTCGCGACGTGCAGATAGATGTGATAATCGTCGATCGATGTGTCTTCGATCAGACCGGTTATGGCATAGGTCGCGTTGTTGGCGATGGCGTTCGCCGTCCAGGTATAGCCGTCGCGCGGCGCGTCGAGTGCTGCCTTCGTGCCGGTCGAACCCGAGGCGCCGGGTTGGTTCACGACAACGACTTCGGTGCCGAGGGCTTCCTCGATGATCGGCGCAACGACGCGGGTCACCTGGTCAGTAGAGCCGCCGGCCGACCAAGGCACGATGATATTGATCGGTCGATCTGGTTGCCAACTGTAGTCCTGTGCGGCCGCCGAACCGGCGATCAGACATGTTGTCGCTAGAAGCGCAATTACCTTGCGAGTCCTCATGCGCCATTCCTCCCTATTTTATCTACTGAACGGTAGGTTAAGTGGATGCGGAACATCCTGTCAACAGTCAGGTTCGCGTTCGTTCCGAAGAATTTCCGCGCCGGGGGGCAGCGCCAAACGCATGGCGATTACACGTCGAAAACCTGCTCGTGTCTGCAATAAAATCGTCATGTCCGGGCGGTGAACGGTGGCTTTGCGGTCAATATACCGTATGATGTGGGCGCACTTGCCTTGCCACACCGAGGATTGTGATGCCTGGTTCCGAGCCCGCGACCCGTCCGCCGAGAAGACGCAATGCGAAGCTGACGCGATCGGCCATTCTGCAAGCTGCGTTGGAAGAGTTCAGCGAGATGGGGCACTCAGGCGCGCGCGTGGATCGCATCGCCGAACGTGCCGGTGTCAGCAAGCCGATGATCTACGATTATTTCGGCGACAAGGACGGGATCTACGCTGCCGCACTTCGCGAGGCCTATGTGCAGATCCGCGAAGGCGAGGCAGAGCTTGATCTCGATATGCGCCAGCCCGAAGAAGCCGTTCGCGCACTCGTTCACTTCACGATGGAGCATTTCCGAATCAAGCCCTGGTTCATCCGGATGCTCAACACTGAGAACCTCCGGGGCGGTGCCACCGTTCGCGAGATGCATGACGCAGCCGAAATACAATCGGTTCTCGTCGATCAACTCCGGGAAATCCTGAAGCAGGGCATCGCGCAGGGGATCTTCCGTAAAGGCGTCGATCCGGTCGAGTTCTACATCTATATTGCCTCACTATGCTATTTCCCGATCTCGAACCTGCACACGCTTCGTGCCGTGTTTCAGGCTCCGATCGACGAGGAATGGCTCAAGCGCCATGCGGATGGATCGGCCGACATGGTTCTCGCCTTCCTCAAGGACAGGAGTCACGCTTCCGACTCACCAGAAAACAGGAACTGATGCCTGTTCCGGTGCGCCGCCATCGCGCGCTGGATGCCTGAAGCTGCCGCTTCCCGGTATCCAGAAAAATGCGGTGCAGTCGCTCCTATTTTTCCGGACACGCGGCGCGCGCCCGCTTCGGTCCGGCATCAGCGACGGCGGCTCCGGAAAACAGGCCTCAGGCCAGGGTGCCCAGGTGGCGCGAGATCCCCGGGATGGCGGGATAGAGCGTTGCCTGAAGGGAATGGTAGATGTCGGGCTTGCCGAGGAACTGGCGGGCTATGGGCCTGCCCGCATCGTCGATCTCCGGAAACCATCCTCCGCGCTCGTGATCGATGAAATGCTGGTCGGCGAACTGCCAGAGCTGGCGATACCGGCTTTCGTCCTCGGGGCGGGCATCGGTCTTGATGAGCGAGGCGAGCACGCCGATGGCTTCCGTTACCGGCCACCAGTAGCGATCGGTGATGGCGGGCTTTCCGTCGGCACCAAGCGTGTAGGCAAGACCACCATCGGGAAGCCAGGCGTCCTCCATCGCACGGTCGGTAAGCGCGCGGGCCGATGCGAGCGCATGGTTCTCGGGACGACCTGACAGGTCCCAATGCTGAAGCAGGAGCCTTGCGAGTTCGAAGGAATGTCCGGGCGTCGTGCCGGCGGGCCGGAACATCGGATCGCCGGAATACTCGGGATCGATTGTCCAATCGCCCCGGTAGTGCTCGGGAATGCGCCAGTCATGGGCAGGAGCCACGCGACCTATGAAGAAGTCGAGAATACGGCCAGCGCGCGTCAGGTAGACACTGTCTCCCGTGGCTTCAAAAGCGCCGAGATGCGCCTCGACGCCATGCATGTTGGCATTCATGCCGCGATAATCCGAGAAGGGGGTCCAGTCCGGGTTGAACTCTTCCCGCAACAGGCCGGCGTCTTCATCCCAGAAATGGCGGTCGATCACCTCTGAAATATCGGCAAGCAGGCGATCCGCATCCGGGTGGCCGATGATCTTCGCGCTTGATGCTGCCAGCAGGACGAAAACGTGGCCGTAGGCGAGTCGCGTTTCCCGTGCCGGGCCCGACTCGGAGACCGACCAGGCATAGCCGCCGGCCTCGGGGTCGCGATGGTTGTGCCAGAGGAAGTGAAGTCCCGCATCGACGATCCTGTCCGACCCGGGGTGTCCGAAGGCCTGCCCGAGAGCGTAGGAGTGCACCAGGCGCGTGGTGGTGTGTAGTTCCTGAGGTCCGCGCGGAAGCGGTGTGCCGTCGAGATCCAGCACGTCGTAGCCACTGTCTTTCCGAAGGCTCGGTTCGAAGAAGCTGAATTGCGCTTCCGCATTGCGCTTGAGCCAGGCGATATGACCCGGATCCCCGATCCAGGACGCCTCGAGGTTCGTGTCGCCGGGCTGGTTTCTCTCTGGCATGGATTGTCCTCCCCCAATTGCCGCTACCACGAACATCAGACCGTGGGCAATTCCATCTGGTCCAAGGATGCGAAGGCAAGGACCGAGCCGAGTGGTGCGTGTAGCGAAACCCGGATCTGTTCGGGACGGGCTGGGCCGTCAGGATGGCGGATGAGCGCGCTGATACTTTCGAAGGCCAACAGCGGTGTGCGGGGAGCGATGCGCTGCGCGATCGCGATTAAGAGACCGCCATCATGGCTGATCGATCTGGACATGCCGGATGGTCAGATCGACCCGCGCTGAACTCCTGCCTGCGGCGTGTCACCGCGCGTGCAATCGGATCGATGGCCGCAACTTTGGCGCTGCTTCGGGGCTAGTCGAGGCCGGGATTCAGAACGCCGCCTCGTCAAGTGCCATCATGGACCCGCCGCCCGCCATGATCTGCGAAAGGAGGGCTCCCGATTGCGGAAGAACACGTTCCATGTAGAAGCGGGCCGTGGCGATCTTGGCGGCATAGAATCCGTCAGGATCGTCGCCCTCCGTCAGCTTGAGCTGCGCGGTCTCGGCCATTCGCGTCCAGAGATAGGCGAGAGCCGTGAGGCCGAAAAGCCGCAGGTAATCGGTTGCCGCGGCACCTGCCTCGTCCGGGTCGGCCATTCCCGTTCGGGCAACCTGGGCCGTGGCCTGCTGCAAGCGGCCAAAGGATTTGGCCAGCGGTCCCACGAAAGGCGCGAGTTCCTCGTCCTTGGATTTGGCCTCGATATATTCGGAGACCGGATGGAAGAACCGGCGCAGCCGCCGCCCGCCGTTCTGACCCATCTTGCGGCCCACGAGGTCGAGTGCCTGAATGCCGTTCGTGCCCTCGTAGATCTGCGCGATCCGCGCGTCGCGCACATACTGCTCCATGCCGTACTCGCGGATATAGCCGTGACCACCAAGAACCTGCACGCCGAGATTGGCGTTGTCGAACCCCATGTCGGTGAAAAGCGCCTTCACGATCGGCGTCATCAACCCGACGAAATCCTCGGACGCCTTGCGCACTTCCGGATCGGGGTGGCGATCTTGTTCATCCAACGCCCGTGCGACCCAGGCCGCCAGGGCGCGGCAGCCCTCGGTGGTGGCGCGCTGGATCATCAGCATCCGCCGCACGTCGGGATGAACGATAATGGGATCGGCGGCTTTGTCGGGGGCCTTCGTGCCCGAGAGCGATCGGCCCTGCACTCGCTCGCGGGCGTAGGCTGCCGCGCCCTGGTAGGAGGCCTCGGCAATGCCCAGACCCTGAACCCCGACGCCGAGGCGGGCAGTATTCATCATTGTGAACATCGCCGGCAGGCCGCGATGCGGCTGGCCCACCAGCCAGCCCTTCGCCTCGTCGAAGTTCAGAACGCAGGTAGCCGAGGCCTTGATGCCCATCTTGTGCTCGAGGCTCTGGCACTGAACCCCGTTGCGCACACCCGGCGCCCCCTGGTCGTCGGGCAGGAACTTCGGCACAAGGAACAAGCTGATGCCGCGCGAGCCCTTGGGGGCGTCGGGCAGTTTCGCCAGAACCAGATGCAGGATGTTCTCGGTCAGGTCATGCTCGCCTGCCGAGATGAAGATCTTCGTGCCGGTAATTCGGTAGCTGCCATCGTCCGAGGGAATGGCCCTGGTCCGCAGGAGCCCCAGATCGGTGCCGCAATGGGGCTCGGTCAGGCACATGGTACCCGACCACGTGCCATCCACCAGTTTCGGCAGGTAGGTGTCCTTCAGGTCCTGCGAGCCATGCATGTGCAGCGCATTGTAGGCGCCGTGGCTGAGGCCGGGATACATGCCGAATGAGAAGTTCGCCGAGCAGATCATCTCCATGATGAGTGTGTCGAGCGCGGCAGGCGCGCCCTGTCCGCCATAGTCCGGGTCGCATTTTAGCGCAGTCCAGCCGCCCTCGCGAAAAAGCTTGTAGGCCTCTTGGAAGCCCTTGGGCGTACGCACGACACCGTTTTCCAGCGTGCAGCCTTCCTCGTCGCCGGAGCGGTTGATCGGGTGCAGCACATCGGCGCAGATCTTCGCGGCCTCTTCCAGCACCGGATCGACGAGATCGGCGGTGAACTCCTCGTAGCCGGGCAATTCTGCTAGATCGTCGCAGCCCAGAAGCTCGTGATAGACGAAGCGCATGTCGCGCAGGGGAGCGGTATAGCTGGCCATCTCTCAGACGTCCTTTCTTGCCTCTGGGACCGGCGTGCTGCGGATCAGTTTCGCAGCGGCTTGCCGGTCAGCATCATCGATTCGATCCGGTCGAGCGTGCCGGGCTGGCGCACCAGCCAGTTGAACCGCTCGCGTTCCAGTTTCAGGAGGTCGGCCTCGCCGACAACGTCGATCGGGTCCGTATCGCCACCTGAAAGCACGTCCGCGAGCGCGCCCGCGACCACCTCGTCATAGGGGGTGGCCTTGCCGATCTTGCGGAACCCGCCCACCGCCAGGTCCATCGCCGCACGCCCCGAGGGACCGGGAAGCACATACTCGCGCGGTTCAGGGGCCTTGTAGCCGTCGACCATCGCAAGCGCGCGTGCCTTGGCATCGGCCAGCAGCCGGGAGCGGTTCATGGTGATCCCGTCCTCGGGGCGCAGGAACAGAAGTTCCTTCGCTTCGGCGGCGGATTTCGCGACCGTGGCCATGCTGAGGATCTCGAAGACCTTCGATGGCGCGGGCATCGGCCCCCTGGGCAGCTTCCCGAAGGTCTGCCAGCGATGCAGCATCTCGACGCAGCCCCCCCAGCCGGGAATGATGCCGACACCGGTCTCGACCAGCCCGATATAGCTTTCGGCATGGGCCTGAATTGCATCGCAATGGAGCAGGATCTCGCAGCCACCGCCCAAGGCCATGCCCGATGGAGCGCCGACGACGGGGAAGGGGGCTGTTCGCATGTCCTGGTAGGTCTGCTGACCCAGCGCCACGAGGCCTTCGATCTGCTGCCAGGCGGCAATGTTGGCGGCAAAGAGTGCTAGGCCGAGATTGGCTCCGACGGAGAAGTTGGTGCCTTCGTTGTGGATCACCAGCGCCTTGTACTCCTTGCGCACAAGCCGAAGCGTCTTGCCGAGCAGCATCAGGACCTGGTCGTCGAGGGAGTTCATCTTGGAGGTGAACTCGAAGCAGACGACCCCGTCTCCGATATCCCAGACCGCGGCCGAGCCGTTCTTGAGGAGCGGTTTCGACGCCCGTTTCACGTCGGAAAGCAGAAGCACGCCCTCGGGGCGCGGAACCGGATGGTAGTCGCCATCGAGGCCGAGCTGCTCAAGACGGCCCGCCTCCACGCGGTAGAAGCTGCGACCCTTGGCGGCCTCGAGGATCGGCGGCACGGGTCGGCCATTCGATCTCAACCGCTCCGCCAGCCAGTCCGGCCCGATCCGATCCATCAGCGCAAAGGGGCCTTCCTTCCACGCGTAGCCGAGCACCATCGCGTCATCGATGTCGGCGATGCTATCGGCGACCTCGCCGGCGAGCGATGCGGCATAGGCCAGTGTGGCGACCATCACCGAGGCGGCATAGGCCCCATGGGGGCTGTCATGCTCCAGAAGAGCACGGGGTGATTTTCCGGCCTCGGAGATCGCCTCGAGCTTCGGTTTCCGGGCCGTGGCGTAGTTTCCGGTCGCGAGGTCTATCGCTTCCTTGACCTTGCCGCCTCCCGCACGATTGAGCCGGTAGAACCCGCCCTTTCCCTTCCGCCCGGTATAGCCGTCCGCGATCATCTTCTCGATGAGCGGCAGGTCTCGATTGGCTTCGTGAAAGGCATCCCCGCTTTCGAGCGATGAGGCGAGGCTTGCGTTCACATGGGGCATCAGGTCGAGGCCCACGAGATCGATCAGCCCGAAGACCCCGGTCTTGGGAATGCCGAAAGGCCTGCCGATCAGGGCATCGGCCTCCTCGATCGGAATGCCCTGGTCGAAGGCTTCGACGACCGCCTTCTGAAGCCAGTAGACGCCCAGCCGGTTGGCGATGAAGCTCGGCGTGTCCTTCGCCGTGACGACCGTCTTGCCGAGCCTGCGGTCGGCAAAGTCCGAGATCACCTGGGCCGCATCGGGGCGGGTGTCCGCGCCGGTGACGAGTTCCATCAGCCGCATGTAGCGCGGCGGGTTGAAGAAATGCGTGATGAGGAAATCGCGCCTGAAACCGTCAGACAGGCCTTCGGTCAGCGTCGCCAGCGGAATCGTCGAGGTGTTGGAGGAGACGATGCTGCCCGGCTTCCGTGCCGCGTCGATCTTGCGATAGAGCGCCTGCTTGATGTCGAGCCGTTCGATCACCGCCTCGATGATCCAGTCGACCTCGGCCAGTTTGTCGAGGTCGTCCTCCAGATTTCCGGGCGTAACGAGCCGCGCCGGTTTCTTGCCCATGAAGGGGGCGGGATCGGCCTTGAGCATCTTCTGGATCGCGCCTTCGGCCAGCGCGTTCCGGTTGCTCGCACCCTCCGGCACGATATCGAGGAGCAGCACGCGGGTTCCGGCATTGGCAACATGCGCGGCAATGGCCGCACCCATCACGCCTGCACCGATCACCGCAACGGTCCTGATTTCGGTCATCACGCGGCCTCCAGGATCGTCGCGATCCCCTGTCCGCCACCAATGCACTGGGTCGCCAGGGCATAGCGCCCCTTCTCGCGCGAGAGGAGACTGGCGGCCTTGCCGACGATCCGCGCGCCGGTGGCCCCCAGCGGATGCCCGAGCGCAATCGCGCCACCGTCGATATTGACCCGCTCCGGATTGAGGCCGAGATCGCGCATGCAGGCGATCGACTGGCTGGCGAACGCCTCGTTCAACTCGACCACGTCGAGATCGGAGGCATGAAGGCCTGCGCGCTCCATCGCGACCAGCGAGGCCGCAACCGGCCCGATCCCCATGATCTCCGGATCGCATCCGCGCACCGCAACCGCCTTTACTGCCGCCAACACCGGCAGGTCGTGGCGCTTGGCATATTCCTCCGAGCAGACGAGCACCGCCGATGCGCCGTCCGTGAGCGGAGAAGAGGTGCCGGCGGTCACCACGCCCTCGGCATCGAAGGCGGGTTTGAGTTCGGCAAGACCCTCGAGCGTGGTGTCCGGGCGAATGCAGCCGTCGAGGCTGACCAGATGATCACCGTGCTGGATCGGGACGATCTCGTTCGCGAGCCTGCCATCGCGCTGGGCCGCGGCCGCGCATTCCTGCGAGCGCAGCGCAAAGGCTTCCTGCTCGGCGCGGGGGATCTGCCACCGCTGGGCCACGTTCTCGGCCGTTTCGCCCATGCTCATGTAGGCTTCCGGGTGAGCCTTGACGAATTCCGGGTGGGGCAGCGGGTTGTAGCCCATCATGGGCACCCGGCTCATGCTCTCGACCCCGGCACAGACGAAAACTTCGCCCGCGCCCATGGCTATGGAGCCGGCCGCGACATGCACCGAGGTCATGGACGAACCGCAGAACCGGTTGATGGTCGCGGCTCCCGCCGAGCGGGGCAGGCCGCTCATGAGCCCCACGAGGCGTGCCAGGTTGAGCCCCTGCTCGCCTTCGGGGAAGGCACAGCCGAGCAGGAGATCCTCGATGTCTTCGGGGCTCACGCCTGCGCGCTCCACGAGGCCGGTCACCACCTGCGCGGCAAGATCGTCCGGCCTGACACGCGCCAATTCGCCTTTCCTGGCCAGTGTGAATGGCGAGCGGGCATACCCTGCGACAACGATTCTCGTCATTGGGATTTCTCCGGACTGATGAAATTTGAACGGCAATGCCAATTGGAAGCGGCCGGGCCGGTTCCCGTCTTCGGGTGTGTCAGCCCGATGCGGCCCCGTTCCGCCGCCCTTCGAGGGCGTCGGCCGCCAGGTCTTCGATCTCGCGCAGTTCCTCGAGCGCGGTGTTCACACTCGACAGCTGGTCCTCCAGTTCCCGAATACGCTGCCGGACCTTGGTCAGCAGGACATTGGTCTGGGCGTGCTGTGTCGGATCCGCATCGTAGAGGTCGAGATACTCCTGAATGTCCTTCAGCGAGAATCCCAGCCGCTTGCCCCTGAGGATCAGGATCAGCCGCCCCCGGTCGCGCTGGGTGAAGACCCGGGTCGCGCCCGCGCGCTGTGGCGCGATCAGCCCCTGTTCCTCGTAGTAGCGGATCGTGCGCGGTGTGACGCCCAGTTCCCGGGAAATATGGGTGATGGAATAGAGTTCTTCCATGACGGGCCTGACCAAACTCGCGAAGCAATACCAAAGGCGAAAGGCGGTATTCGGAAGGATTACCACCGATACCCCGTTCGTGCACCGCCTTATCCGCGGTGCGCTGGAATGTCCCCTCCACCATTCGGACACCACCCGGCCAGTCTTTGGACAAGAGCCGGGAAGAGCCTAGCGCGATCCCGCCGGGACGGGAAGGGTTTCCCGTCTCGCAGCAGGTGGTCAAAACCGGTACCTCACGCTTGCCGCGAAGATGTCGGCCCCGCCGGAATAGTCTCCGCTCAGGTTCCCCACGTCCATGGTCTCGTCGATGTCCGAGCCGTCGAAGAACAGATGGGTGTAGCCGAGGTTGAGCGTGCCCTTTTCGCTGAAGTCGTAGGAATAGCCCAGCGACACCCAGTAGCGATCCGAATCCGGGATGCGCGCCGTGCGGTGCTCGTCCGGAACCGGGCTCTGATCGTAGGCAATACCGAAGTGGAAGGTGTGGTCTTCTGCGTGCTTGTAGTCGGCCCCGAGTGCGAAGAAGAGCGAGTCGTCCCAGTCTTCCACTGTGACCTGATCCGCTCGTCCATCGTCGAACTCGATCCGCATCTCCTCGAAGAGCGACCAGTTTGTCCAGGACACCTCGCCCATCACCGCCCATTTCGGGTTCAACTCGTGATAGGCGCCGAGCGAAAGTACATCCGGCGTGGTCAGGTCGGCTTCCGCGTCCACATCCTGTGCACCAGGAATACCGTCGAGCGAAAGCTCCCCGTCTAGGGTGTATTCGATCCGCGAGCGGTAGCTCAGGCCGATCCGCGAGGTCGGCGAGAATTCGTAGAGCATTCCGAGCGTGTAGCCGTAGCCGTAGTCCGAGCCGCTGACCTTCGAATATCCGTCTGGCGTGCCGGCGGGAAAGCCGAGGCCGACCAGGTTGACCGCATTGCTCAGGGTCGCATCCGCGTGGCCGATCTGGATGCCGGCTCCGAGCGACAGCTGTTCCGTCGCCTGCCAGGAGATCGACGGCGTGATGACCATGTTCTGGATTTCGCTCTCAATCGCGAAATAGCGCCCGACCCAGTCATCATCGTATTTGGTCGAGAGACCGAACGGCACGTTGACGGAAAGGCCCGCCTTTACCGTCGGATTGATCTCCCAGACCCCGTAGAAGGACGGCACGACGACATCTTGGCCCGCATCGCCGCCATCGCCGCCGGTGTAAGGTGTTCCGAAGGGGGAGGTTGCCGAACCCGAGAAATTGATCGTCGGCACCACGGCGCTGAGATCGCCCTGAACCTGCGATCCCTCGACATGGGCCATGCCAGCCGGGTTCAAGTAGACAGTGGACAGGTCTGTCGCCTTTGCGGTGTTCCCCGCGAAGGCATTGCCCAAGCCTTCCGCGCTCAACTCGCGAAGCTGGAACCCTGCAGCCGAGGCCGCACCCGGTCCGAGCGCGATCAGACACGCCGCACCCACCCGGAAAATAATAGGATGCCGAGTTCTGGTTGACATTGATTCTCCTCCCCGTTGATGATCGATTTGCTCGGTCACCGATTGACCAAACAGATAGCGCTAACTCTCGTAAACGTCAATTAGTTAACGTTTGCGTAATCCAAACATATGCTGCGAAAAGGCGTCCATCCGCTCAGAGCGACGGGATATTCCCGAAGCGATGTCCGCGAGTGGTGGCCGCAGGTCTTTTCGGCCACAGAGGCGGTTCCGTTCCGCTCCGGTTTTGCTCTAGAAGGGGTCGTCAGTGCCGAGGGGGACGCATGCGCATACTTGTAACCAATGACGACGGAATCAGCGCGCCGGGTCTGAAGGTCGCCGAGGCCATCGCAGCCGAACTCGCCGGACCCGACGGCGAGGTCTGGATCGTTGCGCCCGCATTCGAGCAGTCGGGTGTCTCCCATTGCGTGTCCTACATCCGGCCGATGCGGCTCGAGAAACTCGACGAGCGGCGTTACGCCGTCGAAGGGTCGCCGGCCGACTGCGTGCTGGCCGCCATCGGCTCAATCCTGAGTGAAACACCCCCCGACCTGGTGATCTCCGGGGTGAATCGCGGGCACAATGTCGCGGATGACACACTTTATTCCGGCACCATCGGCGGTGCGATGGAGGGGGCCCTTCACGGGATCCGGTCCGTCGCGCTTTCGCAATACTACGGGCCGGGCAGCCCGTCTGGCACGGCCGCCTTCGACGCTGCCGCCGGCCATGCGGTCGCCATCCTGCGCAAGCTGCTCGATCAGGCGCAATGGAATCGGGAAGGCTACCAGCTCTTCTACAATCTCAACTTTCCGGCAGTAGCCGCGAGCGAAGTGCAGGGCGTCCGGGCCACGTTCCAGGGGGCCCGGCCCGGCCCGACTTTTGGCGTCAAGCCGCAAACCTCGCCAAACGGGCGGCACTATCTCTGGCTTACACACCGGACCGGCAATGGCGGCACCGCCGAAGGCTCCGACGCGCGCGAATGCAGCAACGGATATGTCACCGTCACGCCGCTTTCCGCGGATCTGACGGTCCAGGAGATGGTGAAGCCTTTGTCCGAAATCGTGGAGTAGGAAGAGAATCCCATGGAGGAAATCGAGCGCCGCATGCAGTTCGTCTTCACCCTTCGCTCGAACGGGGTAACGAATGCAGATGTGCTCAAGGCCATGGAATCCCTCAACCGCGAGAATTTTCTCGAAGGCATCTTCCAGGAACGTGCCATGGAGAACACGCCTCTTCCAATTTCCTGCGGCCAGACCATAAGCCAGCCTTCGGTCGTGGGGCTGATGACCCAAGCGCTGGAACTTCACCGCCGGTGCAAGGTGCTCGAGATCGGCACCGGATCGGGCTACCAGGCCGCAGTCCTGTCGCGGCTTGCCCGCCGGGTCTATACTGTCGAGCGCCACATGCGGCTCGCGCGCCGCTCGCGCGAACTTCTGCAGAAGCTCGGCCTGCACAATATCACCGTGGTGCACGGCGACGGGTCCAAGGGATTGCCAGAACAGGTCCCCTTCGATCGGATTCTCGTCACGGCTGCCGCCGAGGATCCGCCGCAGCCGCTCATCGATCAATTGAGGGTCGGGGGGATCATGGTTCTTCCCGTGGGACAGAGCCACGCGGTTCAGACGCTCCTCAAGGTCACCAAGACCGAGGAGGGGATCAACTATGCCGAGCTTGGGTCCGTCCGGTTCGTCCCTCTTGTCGAAGGTATCGAACATGATGTATTGGACTGACCAAGAACGCCGAAATATGGGGGAAGCCGGGATGGTTTCGCGCTGTTCGTCACGTCATTTTGGCCATCGTCTGCGGCCCGTCCTCGCGAGTCTCGCGCTTTGCTTGGCCGTGACCGCCTGTACCACGTCCGGCAGCGGGCCGGCCACCACGGCCATTCCGAATGCGCAGCCCGATTCCCGCGGCGTGATCACCTACGCGAGCTACCAGGTTGCCGTGGCGCAGGAAGGGGATACGCTCGACACGATCGCGACCCGGGTTGGCACGACGCCCGAAGAGCTCGCGCGGCTGAATGCACTTCCCGGCGAATACCGCCTGCGCGCCGGAGAGGTTCTCCTGCTGCCCGACAGCGTGCCGCGTCCGGCCGGTGCCGAAGGACTTGCCGGCGATGAAGTGACGACGGAAGTACTCGAATGGAGCCCGGAAGCCGCTGCGGCGGCCATCGACAGTTCGACGGCAAGCGATACCGCAGCGCCCCAGAGCAACCCGTTCCGCAACGGCCAGAGCCAGCCTCTGATCGATCCGATCCGCCACCGCGTCGAAGCCGGGGAGACGGCCTATTCCATCGCGCGTCTCTACGGTGTCTCCGTGACCGCGCTCGCGTCCTGGAACGGGCTCGATTCCGACCTGACGGTGCGCGAGAACCAGGAGTTGCTCATTCCCATCGTCAGCGATGCGAACCGTATTTCCAGTTCCACCGACACGCAGCCTGGCCAGGCCACCGCTGTGGCGGCCCCGGCCGTCGCGGCTCAGCCGTTGCCGGCGGATATCGCGACCGCCGATGCGCCCGATTCGCCCAACCTCGGGCAATATCGCACGCCTCCGGGCGGGCGTCTTGAGGCGCCGGTGTCCGGCAGCATCTCCCGCTCCTACGATCCGTCCAACCCGAACGGGGTCGGTTACGCGGTTGCATCAGGCACCAATGTCCGTGCGGCGGCTGACGGGGAGGTCGCCCTGATCTCCGAGGAACTTGGCGGCATCGGAACCATCGTCCTCATCCGCCATCAGGACGGGCTGATGACCACCTACAGCACCCTGACCGAAGTGACCGTGACAAAGGGTGACTCGGTGAGTGCCGGGCAGGTAATCGGCAAGGTCGCGCCCCGTGACAATCCAGAGTTGCAGTTCGACGTCTTCCGGGGCACGGACAGCGTCGACCCGACGCCCTATGTCAGCGGCTGATCCGAAAAACCGCAGCACTTCCTGAGGAAGACCCCGAACAGGAGGGGTCTTCCCGTTCTGCTCCGGCTTCCCTCCGCCTGACCTTGTCTCTATCGTTCGGTCCCGAGGGAAGGCAGGGGGGCAGTTCCATGAGCTACGAGACGATACTTCTCGACGTTGAGGACGGCATCGCGACCGTGACGCTCAACCGTGCCGAGGTGATGAACGCCTTTAACCCGCAGATGCGGCTCGAGCTCACGCATGTCCTGCGCCATGTACCCGAGATGGCGCGCGTTCTGGTGATCACCGGAGCAGGGGAGGCGTTCTGCTCCGGCCAGGACATCGGTGACGCCCATGGCGCGGCGGGCGAGAGCGTCGAGCGCATCGTGCGCGAGGAATACGCACCAATGATCGAGGGTCTCGTCGGCTGCCCGATCCCCACCATTGCCGCGGTCAATGGTGTCGCGGCCGGCGCCGGGGCAAGCTTTGCGCTCGCCGCCGATGTCGTCATCGCGTCCGAGAATGCGCGCTTCATCCAGGCCTTCACACGAATCGGCCTGATCCCCGATTGCGGCGCGACCTACACCCTGCCGCGCCAGATCGGCCTGCCCCGTGCCATGGGAGCGGCACTCTTCGGCACGCCCGTTTCGGCCGCCCAAGCTGCCGAATGGGGCATGATCTGGGAGGCGGTGCCGGAGGCTGCATTCGCCGAAACCATCCGGGCCCGGGCGTACGCCCTGGCCGAGGGGCCGGGCGAGGCCTACCGGCTTCTGAAGGAGGCCATGCGTCAGAGCGCGATGAACGATCTCCCGGCGCAGCTCGAGCTCGAAGCCCACCTGCAGGGCGAGGCGGCGCGCACCCGCGATTTCCAGGAAGGCACGCTCGCGTTCCGCGAACGTCGCGCGCCGCGGTTCGAAGGGCGCTGAGGACCATGTCATGACCACCGCCTTCGCCGACCTGATCACCACCGCCCCGCGCCCGCATGAGCCCGACCTCGCCGAGGCTGCGCGGACGCGGTTTGCCGATCTGCCCGAAGCGGCCCGCGATCTCGTCGCCGCGACATCCGCCTGCTCGGGCTATCTCCGCCGCAGTGCCGAGATCGAGGAGGAATGGCTGCGGGAGGCCGTCGCCCTGCCACCCGAGACGGCAATGGAGCAGATCCTCGCGGATATTCCCGACCCCAGTCCGGATACGCTCGGCAAGAACCTGAGGATCGCCAAGCGCCGCGGGGCGCTACTCATAGCGTTGGCCGATCTCGGGGGCGTATGGCCGCTCGAGAATGTCACCGGCGCGCTGACCCGCCTCGCCGATACCGCCGTCGATACCGCGCTCAAGACCCTGCTCGCGGTCGAGATCGGCCGGGGCAAGCTGCCGGGCTGCACCGAGGAGGACATCGCAACCGGGGCGGGGCTCTTCGCCCTCGCCATGGGCAAGATGGGGGCGGGCGAGTTGAACTACTCCTCGGACATCGACCTCATCATGCTCTTCGACGAGACGCGCTTCGAGCCCGACCAGTATGGTGAGGCGCGCCAGAGCTTCGTCCGTGTGACCCAGAAGATGGTCAAGCTCCTCTCCCAGCACACCGGCGAGGGCTATGTCTTCCGCACCGATCTTCGGCTGCGGCCCGATCCGTCCTCGACGCCCGTGGTGATCGCGACCGAAACCGCCGAGAACTACTATGAAAGCCTCGGGCGCACCTGGGAGCGCGCGGCCTATATCAAGGCGCGGCCCTGCGCGGGTGATATCGCTGCTGGCAGAGCCTTCCTAGACCGGCTCACCCCCTTCGTCTGGCGGCGGCACCTCGACTACGCCGCGATCGAGGATGCCTACGACATGCTCGAGCGCATCCGCAGTCACAAGGGACTTGCCGGTCCGATCGAGGTTCCGGGGCACAACGTGAAGCTCGGGCGCGGCGGCATTCGCGAGATCGAGTTCTTCGCCCAGACCCGGCAGCTCATCCTCGGCGGCCGGAACCGGCAACTGCGCGACCGTCGCACCCTGCCGATCCTCGCCGCGCTGGCGAAGGAGGGGTGGGTCGACGGCACCACCGCCACCGCACTCAGTGCGGCCTATCGCGCATTGCGCACGACCGAGCATCGGTTGCAGATGCTCGAGGATGCCCAAACACACCGGGTTCCGGCAAGCGATGCGGGGCTGGCGCGCTGTGCAGATTTCTGCGGATATGAAAGCGCGGAGGCGATGCTTGACGACCTCAAGTCACGCTTCGAGACGGTCCATGCGCTGACCGAACCCTTCTTTGCACCCGATGCTCCGCCCAAGGAAGCGGCCCCCTCGGTCTGGGAGGTCTTCAAGGACCCCGAAAAGGCCGAAGGGCTGATCTCCGGCTGGCGGAGGATACCCGCGTTGCGCACGGAACGGGCACGCGCCAAGTTCCGCCGGCTCGAACCCGAACTGTTGCGCCGGATCGCAGAGGCCCACGATGCCGACGAGGCCCTGCGCTCGCTCGACGCCTTCCTGCGCAGATTGCCGGCGGGCGTTCAGCTGTTCTCGATGATGGAAGCCAACCCGCAGCTTCTCGATCTGCTGGTGGACATCTGCGGAACCACCCAGGCTCTGGCCCACTACCTCGGCAGCAACGCGGGCGTTCTCGATGCGGTGATCAGCCAGGATTTCTTCGGCGGTCTCCGGGGTGTCGATGCCCTGCGCACCGAGTTGCAGGAGGTCGTGGACCGGGCCGCGGATTACGAGACCGTGCTCAACGCGACGCGCATCTGGATGAAGGAGCGGCACTTCCGCATCGGTGTCCACCTGCTGCGGGGCCTCTCCGAACCCGAGGAAGTCGCGGTGGCCTATTCCGCCGTGGCCGAGGCGGTCATCGACGTGCTGCTGCCCCAGGTCTCGGCCAATTTTGCCGAGCGCCACGGCAAGGCGCCGGGATCGGGCGCGGCCGTGCTCGCGATGGGCAAGTTCGGCAGCCGGGAAATGACCGTCTCCTCCGATCTCGACCTGATCATGATCTACGATGCGGAGTCGGGGGAAATGTCCGATGGCCGACGGCCCCTCGCAGCTCCGGCCTATTACGCGCGGCTGACTCAGGCGCTCATTTCGGCCCTGACCGCACCCACGCCCGAAGGCATTCTCTACAAGGTGGACATGCGGCTGCGCCCCTCCGGCCGACAGGGTCCGCTCGCCACCAGCCTTGCCGCCTTCCGCACCTATCAGGCGAAGGAGGCCTGGACCTGGGAGCATCTCGCGCTCACGCGGGCCCGGATCGTGGCGGGGCCGGTGCAACTGCGCCAGAGGATCGACGAGGCCATCCGCGGGTCGATTTCCGCGCCGCACGACCCGGAGAAGGTGGTGGCGGATGTGAAGGACATGCGCCGGCGACTGGCGGAGGCCCACGAGAAGGATGCCGCAAACCCCTGGACCACCAAGAAGGGACCCGGCCGGATGATGGACATCGAACTTTTGGTCCAGACCGGGGCGCTGATCCACGGGCTGAACGGCGTGCGCCGGCCCCGGCGCCTCGCGGATCGGCTCGTGAGACTGGGATGGCTCGGGAAACAGGACGGGGAGTGCCTCACCCGGTCGCTGGACCGGCTTGCGGCCTTTCAGCAGGTGAGCCGCCTTGCCTCGGACAAGACCGTCAATCCCAGCGAGCGCGGCGAGGGGTTTGTCCGCCTCGTGCTCCGGGTCACGGGTGCGTCGGATCTCGATACGCTGCGCGACACCTTCGTGAGAGAAGCGCGTCGCTGCGAGGAGATCATCAACCGTCGACTGGACACGGCATGATGCGGCCCGGACCGTTCGCAGGCACAAGGCGGAGGCTGCGACCGTCGGCGTGATGATCCCGCTCGTTTACCACCCCCACTACATCGCGCCGCTCAAGCCCGGACACCGGTTCCCGATGTCGAAATACGGCTACCTGCGCGAAGAGCTCGTCTCCCGCGGTCTTCTGCCTCCGACAGGCGGGTTCATCGCGCCCGCGCCCGCAAGCGTCCGGCAGGTCGCGGCCGTGCATGACCTTGGCTATGTCGAGCGTGTCGCGGGCCACCGCATCCTGCCCGACGAGGTGCGCCGGATCGGTCTGCCGAATACCGCCGCCGTGGCGCGCCGCGCCTTTCTTTCCGCTGCCGGAACCCTGCTCGCCGCCCGGCTCGCGTTCGAACACGGGATCGCCTGCAACATGGCCGGCGGCTCGCATCATGCCGGCCCGGCGGGCGGCGCGGGCTTCTGCGTCTTCAATGATGTCGCGGTCGCCGCACAGTCTCTCCTGGACGAGGGACTTGTCCGCCGGGTGCTGATCATCGACTGCGACGTTCATCAGGGCGATGGCACGGCAGATATTTTCCGCGACAATCCCCGAGTCTTCACCCTCTCGCTCCATGCGGAGAAGAACTATCCGGCGCGCAAGGCTCGCTCGGATCTCGATTTCCCGCTGCCCGATGGCTTGAAGGATGCCGCCTATCTCGAGCTTCTCGATCACGCACTCGACCGGCTCGACGGATTTGCGCCTGACATCGTGTTCTACAATGCAGGCGTCGATCCTCATGAGGAGGACCGGCTCGGCCGTCTCGCACTGACGAGCGAGGGGCTGCGCGCACGCGAGGCCCGTGTCATCGCCTTCGCGCGGCAAAGGGGCGTGCCGTTCACCGGCGTACTGGGCGGGGGATATGATGAAAACCCGGAGCGTCTTGCTGCACGCCATGCCATATTGTTCGAGGAGGCTGCGCGGTATGGCTGATGCGCACGCCGAGGCGTGTGTGTGATCGGAAATCGCGACGCAGTAGGAAGAGGTTTCGCAATGGCCCGCAAATATCACCCCGCCGATCCGCGCGGCCTTCTTGCCGAGGCCTACACGCTCGATATCGGTATCGAGGATTGCCGCACGATCTTCTTCGACTGGGCCGTGGGCCATTCCGGCATGACGGGCCGGGCGGAGATCCGGGCGCTGCTCGAGGCCTACGGCACCGCCCATCCCGATCACCCGATGACCCGCGTGCTCGAAGAGGGGTTGGCGGCGCCCGCGCGCGCCCATTCCCGCCGGGGTGGCGCAAAGGCCCGGCGCAAACCTTAAGCGGTCCTTTACGCGGGATTACTGTGAGCAAACCTGAACATTGCCTTTTGTGGCGAACCGGTTAGGGTTGCCGCACGGGAGGAATTCGTGCTGCGCAATTCTCGTCAAAAGAGACGCGCCGTAACTGGCTTTGGAACGGAACCGACGGGGTCGCATCGCGCGCCTGCGCCGGACCGTTGCCGAACGTGCCATGCCGTTTTGCCTCCCTGTTCACACGGGAGGAAGACATGACGCGATTGATCAAACGAAGATCCGCCCTGCGCACCATTGCAGGGGCCGGCGCCGCAACGCTGGCCGCACCGCATATCGCCAGCGCCCAGGGCCAGACGACCACATGGCGCATCCAGACATCCTGGCCGGGCGGCGCAGGGCTCCAGATCTTCAAGGACTGGTGCGCGACCATCGTGGAGAAGTCGGGCGGCGAGCTCGAGTTCCAGCCCTTCGGCGCAAACGACGTCGTCGGGGATTTCCAGCTCTACGACGCCGTGCGTAATGGCGTGCTCGAGGCGGTCAATCCCTTCACGATCTATGCCCAGGGCATCATTCCCGCGGCAACCTTCCTCACGAGCTACCCGCTTGCCCTGCGCAATCCGCATGAGTGGGACGTGTTCTACTATGGCCTTGGCGGGCTCGACATCGCGCGCGAGCTTTATGCCGAGCAGGGAATGCATTTCGTCGGCCCGGTGCACCATGGGCCCAACATCATTCACTCCAAGGTGCCGATCCGGTCCATCGACGATTTCCGCGGCCGAAAGATGCGCCTGCCCGGCGGCATGGTGGCCGAGGTCTTCACGGAGATCGGCGCGGAGACGACCGTGCTTCCCGGCTCGGAGATCTTTCCCGCCCTCGAACGCGGCACCATCGACGTGGCCGACTACGTGGGGCCGGCGGTCAACTACGCGCTCGGCTTTTCCCAGGTCACCAGCTACATCTCTATGGGACCTCCGGGCTTCATGTCGCTCTACCAGCCGGTCGACCTCATGGACATCACCGTCGGCATGGATGCCTGGAACGCGCTTTCGCCGCAGATGCAGCAGTTCGTCGAAATGGAGACCCACGTCTATTCCGACATGCATCACGCCGCGATCCAGAAGGCCGACCAGGAAGCCTGGGGACTCTTCGAGGCCGATGGCGTGGAGGTGACACGCCTCAGCCAGGACGACGTGGAACTGATGACCGAGGTGGCGGTGCCGATCTGGTTCGACTACGCAAACCGCGATCCCAACAGCGCCCGCGTCTTCAAGATCCAGCTCGACTACATGCAGTCCGGCTCGCTTGGCTATGTGGATCCGGCGCTGACCGAAGGTCTGACCCTCAACCTGTGATCCGCCAAACCGGCTGACACACTCGAAGGTCCGCGCGCTCCTGCGTGCGGGCCTGACCGGATTTGACCGGGCGCCCGGCTGCGCGCCCCTTCGGGGATACCCATGCCAAGTCTCGATTTCACATTGCCGCACTGGGCCTACTGGATCGGACTGATCCTGTTCCCGCTCGTTGCCATGGCGCTTTCCCGCCGCCAACGGCCCCGCGAGCGCCGGTATTCCCCGGTGCTGGGCTATTTCATCCTGATTACCGGCGGGATCATGGGCCTCCACAGGCTCTACCTGAGCAACCTCTGGGGGCTCCTCTACATCCCGGTCTTCATCTTCATTCTCTACGCCAACTCCGAAGCGCTTACCGCCCGCTCGGGTGTCTCGGATTATGCCAATGCGGTGCGCATGGCCGAGCGCACCCTCGACCGCGAGCAGGGCAGGGTGGAGACGGCCCGCGCCGACCTGCCGGCCCTGCGCGAAGCGCTCGAAACCGCGCAGGCCGAGGCCGATGAAGGCAGCTTTGCCATCCGCCGGGCCGAGCGTGACGTGGAACGGGCCGAAACCCGACTCGAGGAGGGCGAGGCCCGCATCGCGCTGGCCGAAGCCGATCTGGCCGAGGCGAAGCCGGGTCTCGAAACGGCACAGGCGGACCTGGATCGCTGGAACGGAATGGCGCGCATCGCCTTCTTTGCGATCCTCGCCGCAATGGCCGTCGATGCCGTCCTTCTGCCCATGCTTGTGCGCCGCGCCAACGCGGACCTTCCCGAGCATGAGGAAATGAGCGAGGCGGAAAAGGCGCTCAAGGCGCTGGAATCCGCCGAGCGCAAGGACGATGCCGACTACGTCTCCCGCGGCTGGACCGGCGCGCTCGACCGCTGCTCGCTCTATGCCGGCGAATTCGTCAGCTACTGGGCGGTGATCGCCGTCTTCGTTTATTATTTCGAGGTGCTGAGCCGCTATGTCTTCGGCAGCCCGACCAACTGGGCGCATGAGGCGATGTATCTCATGTTCGGCATGCAATACCTCGTTTCGGGCGCCTATGCCGCGCTGACCGAAAGCCATGTCCGGGTCGACATCTTCTACGCCTCCTGGTCGCCGCGCCGGAAGGCCATCGTCGACCTGCTGACTTCCGTCTTCTATTTCATCTTCGCGGGCACATTGCTTGTCACCGCCTGGATCTTCGCCATGGATGCACTCGCGGTGCCCTCGGGCAACGGCATCCTCTCGTCCTGGGCACGGGGCCAGATCTCCACCGGCGAGATGCTCGCGTCATGGGACCTGCGGCAATGGACGGATGCCAACATCCGCTGGGGCGAGATCAGCTTCAACGAATGGGAAGTGCCGCTCTGGCCGATGAAATGGGTGATGGTGATCGGTGGCCTGCTGCTTGTGCTGCAGGGGATTTCGAAGTTCGCGCAGGACCTGCGCAAAGTCGTGCAGGGAGTGTGATCCATGGGTCTCGAAATCGGCATCGAGTGGCTCACACTCATCATGTTCGGCTCGCTGATGGTGCTCCTGATGGCAGGCCTGCCGCTTGCCTTCGTCACCGGGGGGCTCGCGTGCGTCTTCCTCTTTCTCCTCGGTGACGAGCGCGCCCTCAATATCGTGCCGTCCCGCATCTTCCCGCTGATGACGAACTACCAGCTCTCGGCGATCCCGCTCTTCATCTTCATGGCCTCGATGCTCGAACGGGCGGGCATCATCAACGACATGTTCGACGTGATCTACAAGGTGCTCGGCGGGGTGAAGGGGGGCCTGGCAGCCGCAACCGTCATCGCCTCCACCGTGCTCGCGGCCATGGTCGGGGTGATCGGTGCGGCGGTCGTGACGATGGGGATCATTGCGCTCCCGGCGATGCTCGGGCGCGGCTATGACCCGAAGATCGCCATGGGCTCGATCATGGCCGGCGGCACGCTCGGCATCCTGATCCCGCCCTCGATCCTCGCCATCATCTACGCGGTGGTGGCCGAGCAATCCGTGGGCGAGCTCTTCATCGGCGCAGTGTTCCCGGGCCTTCTGCTCTCGGGCATGTATATCCTCTACGCGGTCGTCCAGTGCTACATCGACCCCAGGAAAGGCCCGCCGATCCCGCTGGAGGAGCGCGTCTCCACCCGCGAGAAGATCCGGCTCATGGGCAACATGTCCGCCCCCATCGTGCTCATTGCCGTGGTGCTGGGCGTGATCTTCACCGGGGTCGCCACGCCGGTGGAGGCCGCGGGCATCGGCACCTTCGGCGCGATCATCGTCGCCGCCATCCACCGCAAGCTCGATTGGCAGACCCTGCGTGAGGCCTCCCTCACCACGCTCAAGGCCTCCGCCATGGTCATCTGGATCATGTTCGGCGCAACGATCTTCGTCGGGCTCTACGTGCTCGAGGGCGGCCAGCAATTCGTCCAGAACGCACTCGCCGCCACCGGTCTCGGCCCCTGGGGCATCCTGATCGTGATGCAGATCGTACTCATCGTGCTCGGCATGTTCCTCGACTGGGTCGGCATCCTGCTGCTCTGCGTGCCGATCTTCGTGCCGATCGTGAAAGCGCTGGGCGCGCAGGCCTTCGGTCTCGACAACGCCGACGACCTCGTTCTCTGGTTCGGCGTGCTCTATCTCGTGAACATGCAGATGAGCTTCCTGTCGCCGCCCTTCGGCTATGCGCTCTTCTACCTGCGCGGCGTGGCACCACCCGAGATCCCCATGGGGCAGATCTTCCGCTCCGCGCTGCCCTTCCTGTTCCTGCAATTCGTCGGGCTCGCACTATGTATGATGTTCCCGGAAATCATCACATGGCTGCCACAGCAGGTTTACGGGTGAATGTGAGGACGGGGGGGGCTGACAGCCCCCTCGGTACCTGCGGCAAATATTGAATGCGCGGGCCTGCTTTTCCGGCGTTCGCGAGGGCAGAAGTACATAAGGAGGGCGGATATCACTCCCGCCCGCCGAGTCGTGCCATTGGTGCTGGAATACCATGGCACGGGACAAGCCGAAGGCGCCGTGCCTGCGGCGGCCCGACCGAACGGGCTGGCGCATCGTCAATGCAGGGGCATACCGCCGGTCTGGGCAGTCTTTTCACCATAAATTGCGCTGAACAGCCGCTGTTGCGCCAACCCCCGGTCCGCCGCCGGACCGGCACCGAACACGACAGCGGTTTGCAAATAGCAGTCGTTTGGATGTCACGCTGAAATGGCCCCGCCAGGAAAATGACGGGGCCGAGCCGTTTCAACTTTCGCCGCATGGGCTGGTATCAGATCCGCACCATTCTTGATCCGGCTCAGGCCCGCTGCGCCTGCGCCTCCACCTGTTCCGACAGCACCGCAAGAAACGCCGCGACATCTCCCTGCCGTGTCGACCAGGAACAGACGAGCCGCGCGGACAGGGGCTCGTCGTCCGGTCCCTCGAGGCTCTGGTTCCCCGGCCAGAGGTAATATTGCGCCCCGGCCTCCTGCAGCGCCCGATGGCCGGCCCGGGGCCAGGAGGCAAAGACGGCGTTGGCCTCGGTCGGGTGGTTGATTTTTGCGCCGGGCAAGGCGGCGATCCCGGCGGAAAGCTCGGCAGCTCGCGCGTTCGCCCGTGACGCCAGGTCCAGCCAGAGCCCGCCTTCCAGCCAGGCATCCATCTGGGCCGCGAGATAGCGATGCTTCGAGAAGAGATGCCCGCCGCGCTTCCGGCGCAGCTCGAACTCCCAGGATTTCGCCGGGTCGAAGAAGATCACCGCCTCGACGCCCATAAGCCCGTTCTTGGTCCCGCCCAGCGTGAGCACATCCACGCCAGCGCGCCAGGTCAGATCTGCCGGCGAACAGCCGAGCCCGACCAGCGCATTGGCGAAACGCGCCCCATCGAGATGCACCGGCAGGCCCGCATCATGGGCGATGTCCGATAGCGCGCGGATGTCGGCAGGCGTATAGACTGCGCCGAGCTCTGTGGAATTTGTCAGCGAAAGTGCGCCGCGCTGGACATTGTGCACGCCTGCACGCGCGGTGAAGCTGATGGCGCGGGTCAGCGCGTCGGGCGTGATCCGCGCATGATCCCCTTCGAGCAGCGTGAGCTTCGAGCCGCCCGTGTAGAATTCCGGCGCTCCGCACTCGTCCTCCTCGATATGGGCGTTCCGATGACAGTAGATCGTCGCCCAGGGCGGGCAGAGGCAGGCAAGTGCGAGCACGTTGCCCGCCGTGCCCGTGCCCACGAGATGCACCGCCGCATCGGGGGCCTCGAAGATCTCCCGCAACCGCACCGTGACGCGCTCCGTCAGCGGGTCCTTGCCATAGGCAGGCGTGTAGCCCTCGTTGGCGCGCGTGAGGGAGGCCAGAACTTCCGGCGCCGCCGGGGCCGCATTGTCCGAAACGAACCACATTACATCGCCTCCTCGATCACGTAGTCGGGCCAGTCGTCTTCGTCGAGATCGTATTCCGAGACCATTTGCCCGCGCAACGAGATGCCGGCCTTGTGGACACTCTCGGGATCGCCCGAAACCAGCGGATGCCACTTCGCCAGCCCACGCCCGTCCTGCATCCGGCGATAGGCGCAGGAAAGCGGCAGCCAGTCCGCGATCCGCTCCAGTGTCGCCATGTCGAGCACGTTGCAGTCGCGCACGAGCTGGCGGCGCAGCGGGTAGTTGCTGCACCGGCACGTGCCCTGATCGAGCAGACGGCAGGAGATGTTGGTGTAGGAAACCTCGCCGGTATCCTCGTCCTCGAGCTTGATCAGGCAGCACTTTGCGCACCCATCGCACAGCGCTTCCCATTCCGCCCGTGTCAGATCCTCGAGCGCGAACCGCTCCCAGAACCGGGGCCTCATGTCATCGGTCAAGTGGTGTCTCCTCGAGGGGCTGTCCGGGCAGGGGGGCATCGTCGAGAGCCGGGCCGAGCGCGGCCCTGAGCCCGCCGAGCCCTTCGCGGATCGCCTCGCGCCGCGGCTTGTAGAATACCCAGTTCTTGATCTTGCGCGAGGTGACGAGCCCCGCTTCGGCGAGCACCTGCATGTGCCCCGTGACCGTCGGCTGCGTCACGCCGAGCTTCTCGGTGATGAAACCGACACAGACGCCGTCATCCTCGAGATCGCCATCGCGCTGGGGCGGGAAATGCTGGCGTGGATCGAGGATCCATCGCAGGATCATCAGGCGGTGGCGATTCGACACCGCGCGCAGGAAGCACAGCGTTGACTCCTCCGAAACGTCCATATAGGAAAACCCCTATATTGCAATTCTCCAAAACAGCATATCCCACGTCTCTCCCGTCGAAAAGGGCCCCCTCATGACCCGAGAGCTCTCATTTGAAGTCTGGGATGTCTTCACTGACAGCCCGTTCGGCGGCAACCAGCTCGCCGTGATCCCCGATGCGCGCGGCCTGAGCGCGGAGGCCATGCAGGCCATTGCCCGCGAATTCAACTATTCCGAAAGCGTGTTTATGCTGCCTCCCGAGGCGGGCGGGACGATCCGGCTCAGGATCTTCACGCCGGGCTCGGAAGTGCCCTTCGCCGGCCACCCGACGCTGGGTGCCGCGGCAAGCCTCGCCAATTCGGGCTACGCCTTCGGGCAGCCGGTGCCGCTCGAGATGGTGATCGAGGAAGGCGCGGGCCCGGTTGCCTGCACCGCATCGCTGTCGGGCGAGGTCTGGCACGCAAGCTTCAACAGCCTCACCCCGTTCGAGCGCGGGGCGGAATTCACGCCTGCCGAGATCGCGGCCTGTGTCGGACTGAAGCTCGGAGATCTTGCCACGGAAAGCCACGCGCCGTGCCTCGCCTCCAAGGGCCTGCCCTTCGTGATCGCGGAAACCGCCTCGCGCGAGGCTCTGTCGCGGGCCGAACCGAAGCGCGATGCCTTTTCCGCGCTGAAAGCCGCAAACACCGATGCGCCCGGCATTCTTGCCATCGCGCTCTATGCCCGGGGAAAGGGAGAGGCCGCGGCCATGCGTGTCTTCGCACCCCTGGAAGGCATCGAGGAAGATCCGGCAACCGGCAGCGCCGCGGCCGCGCTCTCGGGCCTTCTCTGCGATCTCGGCGGTGAGCCCGTCTCGCTGGTCATATCGCAAGGCTCCGAGATGGGCCGCCCCAGCCAGATCGTGGCCGAAGCCGCCCGAGCGCCGGATGGCACCTCGGATGTGACGATCTCCGGCCCTGCCGTTCACGTGATGACGGGGGCGCTGTTCCTGCCTGAATAGCCCCCGGCAGGCCCGTTAGTTCCCGAAGATCCCGCGGAACACGCTCTCGAACACATTTTGCACCGTGTCGCCGACGTTCTGCGCCACCTGGCCCGGACGGATGTCCGGCATGGCCACCTGAGGGGCCGCCGGTTCCGGGGCACGCATGGGCAGCGGTTTCGCGGGCACGCCATTGGTAATCCGCACCATAGCTTCCTGCCAGATCTCCGCCGGCAATCCGCCGCCGGTCACGCCCGACAGGGGCGTGTTGTCGTCATAACCCATCCAGACCCCGGTGACATAGTTGCCGGTGAAGCCGATGAACCAGGCATCGCGCGCCGCCTGGGTCGTGCCGGTCTTTCCCGCTGCCGGCCGGTCGGGAAGCTTGGCGCGGGTGCCGGTGCCGCGTTCGACCACATGGTTCATCATCCAGACCAGTTCACCAGCTGCGCGCTCGTTCATCACCCGCACCGGTGGCTTCCGCCCCGATCCCATCAGATGCGTGCCGTCTTCCTTGAGCTGAATTTCCCGCATCCCGAATGGGATGGCCGCAACCCCGCCATTCAGGATACCGGCGTAGGCACCCGTCATTTCAAGCAGCGTCGCCTCGGACACCCCGAGCGCCAGCGCCGGCCCGTCCGCGATCGGCGAGCTGACCCCGAAATCCTGCGCCAGTGCCTTGACGCGTGCGCGCCCCGTCGCTTCCGAGACCCGTACCGTGGCGGTGTTCACCGAATAGGTCAGCGCATCGTCGAGCGTGATGTCACCCCGATACTGTCGCGAATAGTTGCGCGGCGACCAGTCGCCCGAGCCGGGCACATTGAGCGTCAGCGGCGCATCGAGCACCGTATCGAGCGGACTTGCCCCCGATTGCAGCGCTGCGGCAAAAACGAAAGTCTTGAAAAGCGAGCCGGTCTGGCGCTTTGCCTGGGTCGCGCGGTTGAACTGCCCCTCGGTGCCGCCAAGATTGCGCCCGCCGACCATCGCGCGCACCGCCCCGTCGGGGGACATCACAACGATCGCCGCCTGCGCCTTGGACCCGGGCTTCACCTTGGTCTCGAACACATGCGTGAGCGCCTGTTCCGCGGCCCGCTGGATGCGCGCGTCGAATGTCGTCAGCACCGAGATGTCCTCGGTGGTCTTGCGCGTGAGAAAATCGGGCCCGCTCGACATGACCCAGTCAGCGAAATCACCGCCGGCACGTTCCGCTGCCGCGCGCGAGAGCGAGGCCGGGCTGGCATGAGCCACAGCTGCCTGCTGGGCCGTCAGGTATCCCTGATCCTCCATCAGGTCGATGATCGTCGAGGCCCTCTCCTGCGCTAGGGCGAGGTTGTTGGTGGGGGCAAAGCGCGAGGGCGCCCGCAGGAGCCCGGCCAGCATCGCCGCCTCGGACGGATCGACCTCCGCGGCCGACTTGCCGAAATAGCGTTCGGAGGCGGCCTGGAACCCGGTCGCGCCTGCGCCGAGATAGGCCCGGTTGAGATAGATCGACAGGATCTCGTTCTTCGAGAACTTGAACTCCAGCGCCAGCGCGGCCGGCACTTCCTTGATCTTGCGTTCGAGCGTCCGCTCGTTGTCGAAGAAGATGAGCTTGGCCACCTGCTGGGTGAGCGACGATCCGCCCTGAACCGTGCCGCCAGCGCGGTAGTTCACCAGCGCGGCGCGGGCCAGCCCGCGGAAGTCCAGTCCGAAATGGCTGTAGAACCGCCGGTCCTCTGTGGCGACCACCGCATGAACCAGGTGCGGCGAGACATCTTCGGCCCGCGCGAGGCCCTGCTGGCTTCCGCGCCAGGCGAAGACGTTGTTGTGACGGTCAAGGAACGTGACCGAACCGCGATCGCGCCCGTCGAGCAGGGCGTCGAAATCGGGAAGCTGGCTGTAGTAATACGCCGTGGCGATCCCGACCGCGAGGCCGACTGCGATCCCTGCGCGTAGGCCGATCCACCATAGGATGCGGAAAATGCTCGAAAAAAAGCCACGCAGCATGCGTTCGGGCGCACCAAGCCGCGCGCGAGCCTTGGGCTTCGCCCGCTTTGCGGGGGCCTTTTTCGGTTTATTGGTCGCTTTGGCCATCCGTCGGCCACCTGCTCTCGTTGTTTTTTACCACAGTAAGGTCAAAGCACCGGGCATTCCAGCCCAATGCGGCCCCGTCGGGTCAAGCGCGGGCGCGGAATGCCGGATACGTGAACAGAATGCGCCGGATTTTCGCACATTCTGCCCAACCATTAGACACCTTTAATTACTCCACCAGGGGGAATCGGTAAAATTCCTTTGAAATCAAGCAATTGTGACGCCTTGGTTAACCCGGCACGAATCCTGCTTTGCTGCCCTCAAGGAATGCGAATGAGGGAATGGGATGAAGCTCATCATGGCGGTGATCGATCCGCCGAAGTTCGAAGGCGTGCGCAAGGCGCTTTCGGAGTTCGGGATCAAGGGTCTCATGGTCTCGGAAGTCATGGGGCATGGCCGGCAGGTCGGCCATACCGAGATCTACCGGGGCGCGGAGTATGAGGTGAATTTCATCTCCAAGGTCAAACTGGAGATCGTGGTGCCCGAGGAGGTCGCCGAGCAGGTCGTGGCCATCATCGGCGAGGCGGCCAGATCCGACCGGATCGGCGCGGGCAAGGTTTTCGTATTCGACGTTTCGGACGCCGTTCGCGTCCGCACGGGCGAGACAGGCCATGACGCGCTCTGAGTTCTGCGTCGCCGAAGAGCGTTCTTGCACCGCGCTGGCCGGGCAGAAGGACTCATCTGCTGGAAATGCTCTCGAAACCGGCGCCGCGGCGTTGGCAATGGTCCGCCTTTCTAAGCAGATGTGTTCAAAAAATGTGCAAATGCCGGAAAATGAATTCACGGCCACAGGTTCCGCCCCCCGGTTCGCTTTCTGGATCGGCAGGCCCTCTGATACTGGCCCTCACCGGGTACCGGACCTGACCGCCGGCCAAAAGAGAAGGCGCCGCATCGCCGCCTTCCGACGAATTAAGGAGAGAGGAAACTCATGAAACTGATCATAGCCGTCATCAAACCCTTCAAGCTGGAGGAGGTCCGCGAGGCGCTGACCACCATCGGCGTGCAGGGTCTGATGGTCTCCGAGGTCAAGGGTTACGGTCGCCAGTCCGGCCACACCGAGATCTACCGCGGCGCAGAATATGTCGTGAACTTCGTCCCGAAGATCAAGCTGGAACTCGTCGTCTCCGACGCGGTCGCTCCGCAGGTCCTCGAGACGCTCTCCACCACGGCGAAGACCGGCAAGATCGGCGACGGAAAGATTTTCGTTCTCGATGTCGAACAGGCGATGCGCGTGCGTACCGGCGAGACCGGTGAAGAAGCTCTGTGAGCGCCAGACTTACCAGGAAGGGGTAACCAAACACATGAACAAGTTCTTTAAATGTTCCGCAGTGGCGGCGCTCGCGCTCGGAGCGGCGACCCAGGCGGGATTCGCGCAGGAGGCCGCTGCAAGCGTAGACCCGGCCGAACACACGGTCTGGATTCTCAACACGCTGCTGTTCCTCATCGGCGGTTTCCTCGTCATGTGGATGGCGGCCGGCTTCGCAATGCTCGAAGCAGGTCTCGTCCGCTCGAAGAACGTCACCATGCAGCTGCTGAAGAACATCTCGCTCTTCTCGCTGGCGGCAATCTTCTACTACCTGATCGGCTACAACCTGATGTACCCGCTCGGCGCATGGTCCATCGGCACAGATGAAACCGGCGGCTATCTCGGCGCCTTCGGCGTGGCCGTTCTCGAAGCGGTCGGCATCGGCGCAGACAGCGCGGATGACATCGCCTATGCTTCCACGGGTTCGGACTTCTTCTTCCAGCTGATGTTCTGCGCCACCACCGCCTCGATCGTGTCCGGCACGCTGGCGGAGCGCATCAAGCTCTGGCCGTTCCTGATCTTCGTGATCGTCCTCACTGCGTTCATCTACCCGATCCAGGCCTCCTGGAAATGGGGCGGCGGCTTCCTCGACAGCCAGTACGGCTTCCTCGATTTCGCAGGTTCCACGGTCGTGCACTCGGTCGGTGGTTGGGCGGCTCTCGCTGGCGCGCTCATTCTCGGACCGCGTCTCGGCAAGTATCCCAAGTCCGGTGGCGTGCATCCCTATCCGGGTTCCAACCTCGCGCTGGCAACCCTCGGCACGTTCATCCTCTGGCTCGGCTGGTTCGGCTTCAACGGCGGTTCGCAGCTTGCCATGGGCTCGATCGGTGATGCCGCCGACGTGAGCCGGATCTTCTCGAACACCAACACCGCCGCTGCCGGTGGTGCCGTGGCCGCGCTGATCCTGACCCAGATCCTCTACAAGAAGCCCGACCTCACCATGGTCCTCAACGGCGCTCTTGCGGGTCTCGTCTCCATCACCGCAGAGCCGCTGACGCCTTCGCTGGGTGCGGCAACGCTCATCGGCATGGTTGGCGGCGTTCTCGTGGTCCTCTCGGTTCCGATGCTCGACAAGATGAAGATCGACGACGTCGTCGGTGCGATCCCGGTCCACCTCGTCTGCGGTATCTGGGGCACGCTTGCCGTCTGCTTCACGAACTCGGATGCGACCTGGGGTGGTCAGATCATCTCCATCGTCATCGTCGGCGCCTTCGTCTTCGTGGTTTCGGCCATCGTGTGGCTGATCCTGAAGGCCACCATGGGCATCCGCGTCAGCGAGGAAGCCGAGATCGACGGTCTCGACCTCGATGAGCTCGGCATGGAGTGCTACCCGGAATTCGTCGCCGCCAAGGCGTGATTTTCCCCCTGCCGGGGTGAAAGCCCCGGCTCAGACGACTGGGCCCGGATCATCGCGATCCGGGCCTTTTTCGATTCACGCACGCTGTCTTGGGGGAAGATGCGCGTGAACCGCTCCTCCCTGGCTTGGACTTGCGTCATCCACACCCCCGATCCTGCTTCGAGGGCATGGTGCGCGGATCACATGCTCGGGGGAAGAACCACAGCATCGATCACGTGAATGATGCCGTTTGAGGCGGAGATATCGGTCGCCGTCACGTTGGCGTCGTTGATCATCACGCCGGAAGCGCCGGCATCAATATGGATGCGCTCGCCGTTGACGGTCTTGGCGGCATCATACTTCACGACCTCCGAGGCCGGAAACTCGGCCGGAACCACGTGATAGGTCAGGATCTCCACAAGCTTGTCCTTGTTGGCGGGCTCCAGGAGCATCTCGACCGTGCCATCCGGCAGCTTGGCGAAGGCTTCATCCGTCGGGGCGAACACGGTGAACGGCCCGTCGCTCTTGAGCGTATCGACAAGATCGGCGGCATCGAGGGCCGCGGCCAGCGTCTGGAAATTCCCCGCGGCGACAGCGGTGTCGACGATGTCGGCGTCTTGGGCAAACGCGCTGCTTCCAGCGGTCAGTCCTGCAAAAGCCACGGCTGCCAAAGCCATTTTCTTCAGTCCGGTTGCCATTTGATCCTCCTGTTGCTTTCAGATTTTGGGCCGCCCATTGCGGCTTGGAATTGAAGATAGGGAAAGTTTGTTTTCTTACGAGAAACATTTGCGTGATAGGAAAGTGATATTGCTGGAAATGAAAGTTCCGCTCGGAGTATCTCTTGGGAGGAAAGAGTCCGGGGGCGCAGGAATGATTTCACAGACACTTATGGAGGGGCTGGAAAAATACCGCATCGGGCCGAAGGTCCGAAACCTCCGCAAGGAGAAGGAGCTGAGCCTCGCGGAGCTTGGCAATCACACCGGCCTGTCGCCGGGCATGCTGTCGAAGATCGAGACAGGCCAGCTCTTCCCGACACTGCCCACGCTCCTGCGGATCGCGCTCGTGTTCGGCGTCGGTCTGGACCACTTCTTCGTCGATGACGAGGAGCAGCCGAAGGTTGCCGTCGTGCGGCGGGCGGAGCGCATCCGGCTCCCGGACCGGCCCGATACGACCAATCCGAGCTACCTGTTCGAAAGCCTCGATTTCCCGGTCATGGACCGCCGGATGGAGTCCTATCTCGGCACCTTTCCGTCCGGCGCCCCCGTGACCGAGCCACACCGCCACGATGGCGAGGAGCTGATCTATGTGATCGACGGCGCGTTGCGGGTCGATATCGACGCGCAGAGCTTTCACCTCGGCCAGGGAGACGCGATGTATTTCGACTCGAGCCTGCCCCATGCCTACTCGGCCGAAGGGGCAGGGGCCTGCACGGCCATCGTCGTGGTCTGCGCCGGCACCGGCGGCTGATCAGGGGTAGGCCTTTGCCACCAGCCGTCCCTCGAGCATCATCGGCAGGTGGAGCACATTCCCGTCAGAGGAAATGTCCGCCAGTCCCGGCGCAAACGTATCGACCACCGAGGCCGTTCCGTCCGCCCCGATCTCGAAGAGCGCGCCGGTGATCCAGTCATTCACGAGAAGCGCGTCACCCGCCCGCGTTATCCCGTCGAGATTGCCAAGTTCGGGCACGACAACGCGGATCGCCTGCGTCTCCGGGTCGATTGCCAGCAGCGATCCGGGCACTTCCGTGGTGAAATCCGCCGCGATGCCCTCACCCCAGGAGCCGACGAGCAAGCGGTCCCGATCCCAGTAGACGCCATTGGGGTGGCTCAGGCGCGCATCCTGCAACCAGAGCGTCATTTCCCCATCCTCGTAGCGCCAGAGACTGTGCGCCATCATGTCGCTGACAAAGGCTCCCTTCCCATCCGACGTGATATCATTGAGGAAAACCGCATCCTCCACCTCGATGGAGCGCAGCACTTCGCCTGACGTCAGATCGACCTCATGGAGCCGCGTCAGATCGGCCACCAGCAAGACATCGTCCACGATTGCCAAGCCCTTCGGTGCATCGAGCCCCGTAGTCCAATTGGCGTCGAGCACCGCGCCATCGGATGAGAGCAGCACCAGCCCGCCATTGCCATCCGCCGCCGTGGGATCACCGCCGATCACGCTCAGGATGATCCGACCGCGGGCCGGATCGACCACTGCCGATTCCGGCATGTCGAACCCATCCGCCACCCAAAGCTCATCCGCCGCAGCCGCCGGGGTCGCAAAAGCCGCCACGGCGAGGAACACGCCTGCAAAACCCTTCATTCCGAGAACCTTTCACTGGATCAGGCACAACCGCCTGATAGGAAAGGCATTGCATTTCTATCTGATGCGGCAAAATACATTCCATGAAGTATCAAAAAACGATACCTTCTTCTGGAAATCAGGATCATGGAGACCCGCCCATGCAGGCCCTCATCTTCGAAACCCTGAAATCCGTGCTCCGGGCGCGCGGTATTACCTACGCCGAGCTGGCCCGCCGGCTCGGCACCTCAGAGCCCACCATCAAGCGCATCTTCGCCGCGCGCGACGACAAGCTCAGCCGGATCATCGAGATCTGCGCCGCACTCGACGTTTCGCTTGACGACATCATCGCCCAGGCCAGCCGGACAGAGGTCAGGCCGGTGGAACTGGGAGACCGGCTCGAGATGCGCCTCGCCGAGGATCCCTCCGCCTTTCATCTCTTCCTGCTTCTGCGCGACGGAATGCCCGCCGCGGAGATCGGGCGCCAGTTCGGTCTCGATGCCCGCACGCTCTTTCGCATCGGGCGGCGCCTCGAGGACATGGGACTGGCGGAGGTTCTGGAAGGTGGCCGCATCCGCATCCTGCTCGAAGCACCGATCCGCTTCCGGCTCGATGGCCCGCTCCATGCGGCGCTCCTGCGCCTCAATCTCGAATTCATCCGCGAGGTCTTCCTTGCGGGCGAGGGCGAGGATGCCGGTTTCCTCACCCGGTCCCGCCGGATCTCCGCGCATACGGCTCGTCATGTCATGGAGAGCCTGCGCGCGCTCACCCGCGAGCTGTCCGAAATGGCCCGGCAGGATCAGCTCACACTCCCCGCCGCCGAGCTTCACAGCTACAAGCTCTGCCTCGCCTGGGGCCCGGTGGATTTCGCGCGCCTCGCGCCCATCACCGAAGAGGCGGGCCGAGGGATGGCGTCCCATCGGTGAATTTTTCGCGTCAGGCCGCTCGCGGGGCTTGCACCGCCCGCGCCGCGCGGCAATCGTGTCGCATGACCGAACCGATCAGACCCTGGCCCTCCGTGGCCGCCGAACTTGTCGCTGTCGCTGCCCGTCGCGCGCCCGCCGACATGGTGATCCGCAATTGTCGCTGGGTGAATGTTCATAGCCGCGAGGTGATCGAGGGCACGGACATCGCCATCAAGGCGGGCCGCTTCGCCTATTGCGGTCCCAATGCCGAGCCCATGATCGGCCCGGAGACGAAGGTGCTCGATGCGGTCGGCAAGTTCCTCGTGCCGGGCCTGTGCGACGCGCACATGCATATCGAATCCGGCATGCTCACGGTCAGCCAGTTCGCCCGCGCCGTCATTCCCCATGGCACTACCACCATGTTCGTCGATCCCCATGAGGTCGCGAATGTGCTCGGGCTCACCGGCGTGCGGCTCATGCACGACGAGGCGCTGGCCCAGCCGGTCAATGTCTTCGTGCAGATGCCCTCATGCTGCCCGTCTGCGCCGGGCCTAGAGACGCCGGGGGCCGAGATCAGCCCCGAGGATGTCGAGAAGGCCATGGCCTGGCCCAACATCATCGGGTTGGGCGAGATGATGAACTATCCCGGTGTCGTGGCGGGCGACGAGAAGATGCTGGCCGAGATCGCGGCAACGCAGGCCGCGGGCAAGACCGTCGGCGGGCATTACGCCAGCCCCGATCTTGCCGATTTTCACGCCTATGCGGCGGGCGGCCCGGCGGACGACCACGAAGGCACCCGCGAATCCGATGCCATCATGCGCGTGCGCCAGGGAATGCGTGCGATGATGCGGCTGGGCTCGGCCTGGTATGACGTGAAGGCCCAGGTCACCGCCGTCACCGAACGCGGGCTCGATCCGCGCAACTTCATCCTCTGCACCGATGACTGCCACTCCGGCACGCTCGTTCATGATGGTCACATGAACCGCGTGGTGCGCCATGCCATCGACTGCGGTCTCGATCCGCTGATCGCGCTCCAGATGGCCACGATCAACACCGCAACCCATTTCGGCCTCGAACGCGAGCTCGGCTCGATCGCCCCCGGCCGGCGCGCCGACTGCATCCTGACCTCGGACCTTTCCACGCTCCCCATCGAGACGGTGATCGCCCGCGGCAACATCGTCGCGCAGGACGGCCTCTGCCTCGCCGAACAGCCCGAGTTCACCTGGCCTGACAGCGCGCGCGAAACCGTCCGCATGGGCCGCGCGCTCGGCTCCGCCGATTTCGAGATCCCCGCCCCCGAAGGCGCCATGCTCGTGCGCGCTCGCGTGATCGGCGTGGTCGAGAACCAGGCCCCGACGAAGGCGCTCGAAGCGGAGGTGCCGGTCGCCGGCGGCATCGTGCAGATGAACCCGGACGCCGACATCTGCCAGATCGCGCTCGTGGAACGCCATCGCGGCACCGGCGCGGTCGTCAACGGCCTTGTATCGGGCTTCGGCTACGACGTGCCCTGCGCCATGGCCTCCACCGTCGCCCATGACAGCCACCACATGATCGTCGTCGGCACCTCCCGCGAGGACATGGCCCGCGCCGCGAACCGTCTGGGCGAGGTCGGTGGCGGCATCACCGTCTGGAAGGAGGGCGAGGAGATTGCCCTCGTGCCGCTGCCCATCGCCGGCCTGATGTCCGACACCCCCGCCGAGGAGGTCGCCGACCAGGCCGCCCGCATGATGGAGGCGATGCGTGCCTGCGGCTGCACCCTCAACAACGCCTACATGCAGCACTCGCTGCTGGCGCTCGTCGTCATCCCCGAGCTTCGGATCTCCGATCTCGGCCTGATCGACGTGACGCGCTTCGAAAAGACTGACCTGCTCCTTACCGACTAGAACCGAACAAGCCCGGACCAGACCCATGACCAAGCGCATCCCGCTGGCGGAACTCAAGCTCATCTGCCCGGACCCGGAACCCGCCGAACTTTTCACCGATCCCGGCGAGGCCGTCGCCATGCTCAAGGCGCGCTATGCCGCGGCCACGGGTTTCCTGCGCGAGAAATTCGCGGACGTGATGAGCGGGGTGGAGCCGGAAGGCCATTACCGCGCCTACTATCCCTCGGTCGCCATCACCACCAACAGCTACGCCACCGTCGACAGCCGGCTCTCCTTCGGCCATGTCGCGGAGCCGGGCGATTACGAGACCACCATCACCCGCCCGGATTTCTTCGAGGGCTACCTCACCCAGCAGATCGGCCTGATCCTCCAGAACCACGGCGTGCCCGTACGCATCGGCACCTCAGACACGCCGATCCCGCTGCATTTCGCCATGACCGAGGACACCCACGTGGAGGGCTCGATCGAGGACGTGCTGCATCGGCCGCTGCGCGACATCTTCGACGTGCCCGATCTCAACACCACGAACGACCAGATCGTGAACGGCATCGCCGCCCCCACGCCCGATTTCCCGCGCCCCCTCGCGCCCTTCACCGCGCAGCGGATCGACTACTCGCTGGCGCGGCTTGCGCATTATACCTCCACCAGCCCGTCCTGGTTCCAGAACCATGTCATGTTCACGAACTACCAGTTCTACATGGACGAGTTCGTTGCCTTCGCGAAAGCGAGCCTCGCGGACCCCAATTCCGGCTACAAGGCCTTCGTGGGCCCCGGCAACGTCGTGACCACTCACGATGGCACGAAAGGCGAGCCCGCCGGGCGCACGCCGCAGATGCCGACCTACCACCTCGTGCGCGAGAACCATTCCGGCATCTCCATGGTCAACATCGGTGTCGGTCCGTCGAATGCCAAGACGATCACCGACCATGTCGCCGTCCTGCGGCCCCATGCCTGGATCATGCTCGGCCATTGCGCGGGCCTTCGGAACTCGCAATCGCTTGGCGATTATGTCCTGGCCCATGCCTACATGCGCGAAGATCATGTGCTTGATGACGATCTGCCGCTCTGGGTGCCGATCCCGGCGCTGGCCGAGGTTCAGGTGGCGCTCGAGGAGGCCGTGGCCCAGGTCACCGGGCTTGAAGGCTACGGGTTGAAGAAGATCATGCGCACCGGAACGGTCGCCACCATCGACAACCGCAACTGGGAACTGCGCGACCAGTCGGGCCCCGTGCAACGGCTCAGCCAGGCCCGCGCCATCGCGCTCGACATGGAAAGCGCGACGATCGCGGCCAACGGCTTCCGGTTCAGAGTGCCTTACGGAACATTGCTTTGCGTCTCCGACAAGCCGCTTCATGGCGAGTTGAAGCTGCCGGGCATGGCGACGAGCTTCTACAAGCGTCAGGTTGCCCAGCATCTCGAGATCGGGGTGCGCGCCCTGGAAAGCCTTCGGGACATGCCGCTCGAGAAGCTTCATTCGCGCAAACTTCGCAGTTTCGACGAAACGGCGTTTTTGTGACAGATTCACGATAAATTTGTGTGAAAATTTGGGCAACGGGGGTGTAACCGCAACCTGAATGCCACACTCGACTCGCGAAAAACCAATATTTAAAGGGCTTCGTTGCAATCTATGATTGTTTTTGCTGCCTGATGGCGCTTATGTGACGCCCAGTGACCCGCGTACCGGCGCCGCTAGATTTTGTTTTGATCTCTCAGGGAGAAAAAGATGGCAGAGAAATCCATGACCAAGTCCCAACTGATTGCGGCCATTGCGGAGGAAGCAGCTCTCGACAAAGCGACCGCAAACCGGACGCTCGAGGCTCTCACCAGCATCGTGTCCAAGGAAATGGCCGCAGGCGGCGCCGTGACGCTTCCGGGCCTCGGCAAGTTCTACTGCCGTGCGCGTCCCGAGCGCACCGTGCGCAACCCCTCCACCGGCGAGATGATCCCCAAGCCTGCCGACCGCGTGGCGAAGGTGACCATCGCCAAGCAGCTCAAGACCGTGATCAACCCCACCTGATCCTCGGCCGGCCGCCCCGTCAGGGCGGCCCCGCCAAAGAATGCCAAACAGAGCCGCGCCCCCTGCGCGGCTTTCTTTTTTCGGGCCATCTTCGAGGCCGGGCCGGGGGCGGGCCTGGGGTTGGTGCACCAACGCCTGCTTGGCGCAGTTTACGGCGACGACATTGCCCAGACCGGCGGTATGCCCCTGCATTGACAATGCGCCGACCCGTCCGGTCGGGCCGTCGCAGGCACGGCCCCTTCGGCTTGTTCCGTGCCATTGGTTCCCAGCACAACTCGCACTCTCGGCTCGCTACACAGTTGGCCCTAAAGCCTCGGAAACACGCCTCTGCACCGCATGATGCAAAGGGCCGCCCCCGCGCCAATGCCATAAACTACACCGGGGCACTTCACGGCGCCCCCTCGCGCTGCCACCTATTCGGCCGTCTCCTCAGAGTGTGTCAACTTGGTGGCCCAAACAAACGCTTTCAGGAATTGACCAATTGCAGCGTTTGCTCGAGCGAAGGCATTGACGCAAATCTTGCCGCTTTCTACTCTCGCCTAAACGAAGGCGATTTTTATCGTCTTGATCAAGCCAGAGGCTGGTCAGATCTGTCGCTTTACCTGTTAGATTTCGTTTTCCGGACTGCGAAACCACGAACAATCGGGTCTCGCGCGAGCATCAGCTTCCAACCGGGGAGCGTCCTTCGGGACGCCGCGCATTCGCTTCTCACGAAGTTGAATGGAGGCCCCACGTCATGGGAACACTCAAGAATATCCGTCGAAAGAAGATGATCGCACAACGCGGGCGCTGCTACTATTGCGGCTTGGCGATGTGGGAGCCGAACGCCGCAGCAGGTCCAGGTAAGCATCGCAAGGCAGGGCCGGCGCCGAATTTCCTGCGCTGCACGGCCGAGCATCTTCACCCCCGTTCCGAAGGGGGGCGGAACACGGTGGACAATATCGTTGCTGCTTGCTGGTTCTGCAACAGCCGGCGCCACCAGCGGAAAAGGCCGCTTTCGCCCGACGCGTACCGTTTGCATGTGCAACGGCGAATGGCGGCAGGAAGATGGCTGGCTGCGGTCCTTGCCACACGGTCTTTATCTCCAAGGGCATAGTGCGCTGCCGATTGCGAGCCATACCCGTCCCGCCTTTCCGCCACCTCGACAAGGCCGCCCTGTCGAGGCATACCGAGCAGCGCCGCGCCGGATCGATGCGCGGCACTCTTCTCTGCCGGAAACGAATGGACCTGGAACGATGGATTGGCGCGCGCTCTCGCTCGGGTTTCTCTTCGCCGCAGCCTGGAGTTCCGCCTTCACATCCGCGCGCATCGTCGTGGCCGACGCGCCGCCCTTCCTGGCGCTTTCCGTGCGGTTCCTGATCTCCGGCCTCATCGCGCTCGGTATCGGGTTCGCGCTCGGCCAGCGCATCCGGCTCGACCGCCGGGCCTGGGGTGGCGTGATCCTTTTCGGCGTCTGCCAGAACGCGCTCTATCTCGGGCTGAATTTCGAGGCCATGCGCACCGTGGAGGCCAGCCTCGCCTCGGTGATCGCCAGCATGATGCCACTGATCGTCGCGGCGCTGGGCCGGCTCACCGGCGAACGCCTATCGCGACAGGCGGGCCTCGGTCTCGTTGCAGGCTTTGCCGGTGTGCTCATCATCATGGGCGGGCGGCTGGGGCAGGGGGCCGACCTGCTCGGCATGATCCTCTGCCTCATCGGCGTGCTGTCGCTGGCCATCGCCACGATGCTCGTCCGGGGTGTTTCGGTGGGGGGCAACCTTTGGATGGTCGTGGGCCTGCAGATGCTAGTTGGCAGTGCGGCACTCTTTCCGGTGTCGCTCGCCCTCGAGACTTGGGTGGTCAACTGGAGCTGGCCGCTGGTTGTCGCGTTTTCCTATACGGTCCTGATCCCCGGTCTGGGCGCCACGATGATCTGGTTCGTGCTCGTCGGCATGATCGGCGCCACCCGCGCTGCGACTTTCCACTTCCTCAACCCGTTCCTGGGCGTCGCGACCGCCGCTCTCATCCTCGGCGAGCAGGTGGGGCTGCGCGATGTGCTCGGCGTTGCCGTGATCATGGCGGGCATCCTCGCGGTGCAGACAGCGCGGCGATAGGGCCGCGCGCCCCACGGCTCAGGGGCGCAACGAAATCACCTGTCGTCATGCTTTTTGCACTACGAAATGCATATCGAATGCATACGGTTTTCATATCGGCCGAAACGTCCTCTCGAGGGGGCTGCACGGGTCTGAAACCTGCGGCGCACGAATGCTCTGGCCTTCCGGATCGGGCGGGGCAATAACCTCCCCAAAGAGGAGACAGCCATGGACAGGAAGATTCCGGACGCAGACCTGCGCGCGCAGATCCGGCATGCGATCGACACCAAGACCAAGCCCGTGGGCTCGCTCGGGCGGGTCGAGACGCTGGCCGCGCAGATCGCCGAAATTCAAGGCACGGTCACGCCGTATCTCGATGGCTGCGAGTTGACGATTTTCGCGGCAGATCATGGGGTTGCGGCCGATGGTGTCTCCGCCTATCCCCAGGCCGTGACACGGCAGATGGTCGAGAATTTCCTCGCCGGCGGGGCGGCCTCCACCGTCTTCGCCGCGACCTTCGGTGTGCCCGTGCGTGTGGTGGATGCGGGTGTCGCGGGGGCGCCGATCGAGAATCCCGGACTGCTCTCGCGACGGATCGCGCCGGGCACGGCCAGCTTTCTTTCCGGCCCCGCCATGAGCGCCGAGCAGGCGGAACGGGCCCTCTCCGAGGGGCGCCGAATCGGCAATGGCCCCGTCCATCTCGCCGCGGCCTTCGGGGAAATGGGCATCGGCAACACCGCCTCCGCCTCGCTTCTTGCGCACAAGATCGCGGGCCTGCCGCTCGAATCCATCGTCGGGCGCGGCACCGGTCTCGATGACAAGGGCTTGGAACGAAAGAGGGAAATTCTCGCCCGCGCGGCAGCGCGCACACCGGAACGTCTCGCGGCCTCCGACGCGCTCTGCGAGTATGGCGGCTTCGAGATCGCCATGATGGCCGGAGCCATGCGCGGCGCGGCAGAAGCCGGTCGCATGGTGCTGGTGGACGGCTTCATCGCCTCTGCCGCAGCGCTCCTCGCCCAGTCCATCGATCCGGCCGTCCGCCGCAACTTCGTCTTCGCCCATGCCTCCGCCGAACAGGGCCACCGCGCGATACTCGACTTCCTCGAAGCCGACCCGGTCCTCTCGCTCGACATGCGCCTCGGCGAGGGCACGGGCGCGCTGCTGGCCTGGCCGATCCTGCGCGCCGCCACGGCGATGCTCACGGAGATGGCGAGCTTCGAGAGCGCCGGCGTCAGCGGGCCCGCATGAGAGAGCGGATCGCGGAGGAGGCGGCGGTCTTCGCCCTCGCGGTGCAGTTTCTCACCCGACTGCCGCTTCCCGCCGATCCCGGCTTCACCCCCGAACGCCTCGCCGCCACCCCGCGCTGGTATCCGGCTGTCGGCCTCCTGATCGGCGCGCTCACGGGCCTTGCCTTCTGGCTCGCCGCCCTCGTCCTCCCTCCCGCGCTGGCTGCACTTCTCTCGACCGCCATAGGCCTCCTGCTCACCGGCTGCTTCCACGAGGACGGGTTCGCCGACTGCTGCGACGGGCTGGGCGGCGGAGCCACTGCCGAGCGCGCGCTCGAGATCATGCGCGACAGCCGCCTCGGCACCTATGGCGCAGCGGGCCTCGGACTGATGCTGGGCGGCAAGATCATCACCCTCGCAAGCCTGCCCGTGACCCTCGCGCCGATTGCCCTCATTGCGGGGCACGCCGCGAGCCGGTCGTCCGCGGTACTTGTGATCGCCACCAGCACCTACATCCGCCACCACGGCACGGGCAAACCCGTGGCAAACGGCCTCTCGCGCAAGGGACTCGCGCTGGCCCTCCTCACCGGCGTGGCGGCTCTGGCCACACTCGCGCTTGCCGCCGGTTGGGCCAGCCTGGGCGCTCTCGCCGGCATCGCCCTCGGACATGCCGCCATGCGCGCACGCTTCGAGAAACGGCTGGGGGGCTATACCGGCGATTGCCTCGGCGCCGTCCAGCAGACGAGCGAGATCGGCTGCTACCTGGGGTTGCTGGCATGCCTCTGATCGTGCTGCGTCACACCAAGCCCGATGTTGCGCCGGGCACCTGCTACGGCCGCACCGATCTCGCGCTCGCCACGTGCTTCGAGGAGACCGCGAGAGCCGCACATGCAGGCCTGCCGCCGGTCGCGCGGATCGTCAGCAGCCCGCTATCGCGTTGCCTGCGCCTCGCGGAGTGGATCGCACAGGCAAGAAACCTGCCTCTCGAAATCGACCCGCGCATCGTCGAGATGGATTTCGGGCGTTGGGAAGGCACCCCCTGGGCCGAGATCAGCCGGCCCGAACTGGACGCATGGGCCGCGGATTTCGAGGGCGCACGACCCCATGGCGGCGAGAGCGTCGCCATGCTCGCGGAACGGGTCTCGCGGGCGCTCGAAGGGCTCGGCCCGGAGCCGACGCTCTGGGTCACCCACTCGGGTGTTTTTCGCGCCGTCTGCGCCATCCGCGGGATCGATGACGGCTGGGATACGCAACTCGATTTCGGCTGCTGGGTCAGCGTCGAACCCTGAGGGGCCCGCTCGATGGTCTATCGCCAGAGTAGACCCGAACTCGGATCGCGCCCCCAGGGGCCGACGATCACGTTCTGATCCTCGAGCTCCTTCTTGGCCGTGGCGCTTCCGGATCGCGCGGTATCGACGAGGATGCGGCTGTCGTCCGGCTGGTGCTCCGCCGCGCTCGCGATCACGTCGCGCATGGGCATGAAACCGTAAGCCTGCTCGGTCATGTCCGCCGCATCATAGGTCATCTGGCCAAGTCCCACGTAGTGACGGATCGTGCCGCTGCGCCGAAGCCGCCCTTCGAAGAACGCACAGGCAATGAGGCATTCATCGGCGAGCCCCCTGAACGTATCCTGCGGCGCGCGCGCATCCATGGCCTGATTGATGCGGACCGTGAGGAGATCGACCGTGATGGCCTCCCCGATAAAGCGGGCGAAGGTGATGGACAGATAGGCTTCCAGCGTCTCCGTCAGTGGGACGTTCGCCTTCTCCATACCCGTCTTCACGAATTCCGATGCGATAGCCAGCGTCGATGGGTTCATGTCAGATCCTGTCGTAAGCAACTCCTCCAGAGGGCGAACCGTCCGCCCTCCGTACCAAATCGTTTCGTGCCCTCGACGCGGCTGTCCCGCCGCCAGATCCAGTCGTTTCCTCGTTATCCAGCCCGTATGAATTGAGGGCCATTGTTGTTAAGAACATCCTAGCGGGCACACGGTCGGGCAGAATTTTGGTTGAGCGACCGCTCGGTAGTTTTTTGCCCGCCCGATCTTGTGTCCGGTCATCAAACTGTTACAAACCGTCCGTTCCACGTATCAAATGCTATCACGAGACCCGTAGATCACCAAGAATACTGTGACGGGGCCATGACATCGGAGCGAAGCGAAAATTGCTTGAGACTGAACTGAAGATCGCGCTCGACCCCAAACAGGAAGCGCGGCTCAGGCGCCACGCGGGCCTCACGAGCCTTCGAGTTGGCAACCGCAAGACGCAGAATCTCGTCAGCGTCTACTACGACACGCCCGATCACGACCTCGCAAAGGCGGGCATTGCATTGCGCCTCCGAAAGGTCGGGCGCCGGTGGATCCAGACAATCAAGTTCGGCAAGAATGGTGGCGGAAACGGGTTCTTCTCCCGGTCCGAGATCGAGATGCCGGCACCTGGTGGTCGGCTTGTTCTCGAAGGCCCCGACCCGGAGGGCATGTTTGCCGAAATCAATCGCATCACCGCCGGTGGCGCGGTTTCTCCGGTATTCGAGACCCGCATCCGGCGGGTGACGGACCATCTCAAGCTTGAGAACGGCAGCGAGATCGAGTTGGCGCTCGATCACGGCGAAGTTGTGGCGGGCGACATCACCCAGCCCATTCACGAGGCCGAAATCGAGCTGCTGTCGGGCGAGGTCGCCGCGGTCTACGATGTCGCGCAGATGCTCTTCGAGTCTGGGCCCGTCCGTTTCGGCAGCGAAAGCAAGGCTGCGCGCGGCTATCGTCTTGCCCGCGGCGAGACCGAGCCCCCGGTAAGCGCCCGCAATGCGGGGAGCCTGAATTTCGACGCGGATGCGACCGTGGAGAGCGTGGCACGGGATGTGCTGCGCGACTGTTTTGCCCAGATCGCGGCGAATATGGTCGTGGTGGCCGATACCGATCTCATGGAAGGCCCGCACCAGCTTCGCGTCGGCCTTCGCCGGATCCGCACCGCGTTTTCCGTCTTCGGGGATGCGCTCGGCAAGGAAGCCTTCACCAACCTCTCCGAACAGGCCCGCATCCTCGGCCAGATCGTCGGTAGCCTCCGCGACATCGATGTGCTGATCGACGAGGTTGTCGCGGACACTGGCCAGGGTCTCGATGACAAGGCGAGTGAAGCCCTGATCGGCGTGCTGGAAAAGCGCCGCACCAAGGTTCGCGCGGACGTGCGGGATTACCTGGTGAAGCCCGAATGCGTGAATTTCCTCTTCGATCTCGGCCGGATGATCGAAGGGCGCGGATGGCTTGCCCCGTCCGACTATTCGCAGACCGCCCGGCTCGCGGCGCCCGTGGGTGAGTATGCCCCCGTGCTGCTCGACAAGCGCTACAAGAAGGTCTCGAAATACGGCAAGAAGATCCGCAAGCTCGAGGTCGAGGCGCTGCACGAGATGCGCAAGGAACTGAAGAAGCTGCGCTACACTGCGGATGTGTTCGAAACGATCTACCCCGGCAAGAAGGTCAAGAGCTACATCAAATCGCTCAAGACGCTTCAGGACAAGTTCGGCAGTCTCAATGACGCCGCGATGGTCGAAGAGTATTTCTCCGGCACAAACGCACCGGGTCGCAGCGATGCCGCAGCACAGCGCGCCGTGGGCTGGATACTCGGCACGCTCGCGGTTCAGGTCGGCCAGGACCGGCCCAAGCTCTTCGACAGCTGGGACGAGTTCGCAAAGGAAAAGCCCTTCTGGTCATAGTGACCGGGGGCTTGCGCGAAACCGGGCCCCGGTTCCGCGTGCTTTCTTTTTAAACGGCGACCGAGTGCCGCGCTTCCGACCGGGCCAGATAGGTGTCGAAGACTGCCGCCACTACCCGGCGAAGGCCGCGCCCGGTTTCCGTCAGCTCGACGCTTCCGTCCTGGAGGCGGACAAGCCCGTCCGCTTCGAGTTCCGCCAACCGGCTCATCTCATCTTTGCACCAGTCCTCGGGGCGTCCGTGGCGAGCGCCGATCGCGCGCGTATCGACCCGCCCCGAACACATGAGCTGCTCGATCACCTCCGCCCGAAGCCTGTCTTCGTCGGTCAGTGCCAGCCCCTTCGCAATGGGCAGCCGCCCCGACGAAACCGCTCGTGACCAGGCACCGGTTTCGACGATGTTCTGTACGTAGCCCAGGTGCGTTCGCCCGATCGAGGTCGCCCCGACCCCGAGCAGCGCACGAGCCGCATCCGTGGTGTACCCTTGGAAGTTGCGGTGGAGTTTTCCGTCGCGTGCGGCCTGCGCCAGTTCATCTTCGGGCAGGGCGAAGTGATCGAGCCCGATGGCATCGTAGCCCTGGGCCTTGAGGGCATTGGCCGCCGTCTCGGCCTGCGCGCGCCGGGCCTTGCCGTCCGGCAGTGCGTGTTCCGGGATCATCCGCTGGTTCTTCGCCATCCAGGGCACATGGGCATAGCCGAAGAGCGCGACCCGGTCGGGCTTCATCCGCTGGCAGATCTCGATGGTTTCGAGCAGGCTTTCCTCGGTCTGGTAGGGCAGGCCGTAGATCAGGTCGAAATTGATTGCGCTCACCCCGGCCTCGCGCAGCCTGTCGACCACGTGCTGAACCATCTCGGGCGGCTGAATGCGGTGGATCGCCGCCTGCACGTCGGGATCGAACTCCTGCACCCCGAAGCTCGCGCGGGTGAAGCCGAGCCGGCCGATCTCGGCGGACATCTCGTCCTCGAGCGTGCGCGGGTCGCATTCGATGGCCACCTCCGCGTCCGGCGCCCTGTCGAAGAGCGACCAGACCGCGTTCATCGCGCGTCGCAGATCCTCAGGCCGCAGCACGGTCGGTGTCCCGCCCCCCCAATGCAGATGCGAGATCGTCATCCGCCCCGGCAGCGCCGTCGCCAGCAGCTCGATCTCCTCGATCAGCGTGTCGAGATATTGCGCCACGGGCTCGTAGCGCGCCGCAAGCTTCATGTTGCAGCCGCAGTACCAGCAGACCTCCTTGCAGAACGGCATGTGCAGATAGAGCGAGATCGGCCGGGTCGGATCGAGCTCCGCGAGCCAGCATCGGTAGGTCGTCTCCGGAAAGGCCGGCCGGAAATGCGGCGCAGTCGGATAACTCGTATAGCGCGGAACGGATCTGTTCGCATATTTCTCCCGCAAATCAGCCATTGTCCCATCCTCCCCAAATTTGTTGCCGGATATACCGGATTTCTGACCATCACGAATATGACACATGTCAAATTGGGCAATTCGCAGGCGCACCCAACCCCGGGCCGCCTGCGCGCATTCAGACGTTCTCGAAACAGATCGGCACAGGTTCCGAAGCTGCGGGCCGGCCGTCCGGGACCGCCCCGTGGCTCTCCCGCAGGATCAGCCGCGGCGTGACGGACCGTTCGGCAACCGCGCTCCCGCCCGTGCGGATGCGGCCGATCAGCGGCGCAATTGCCTCGGCCAGCAGATCGGCGCAGCGCGCGAGATCGGGATCGAAGCTGGTCAGCCCCGGGCTGGAATGCGACCCGGCAGGGAGGTTTCCGAACCCCACCACGGAAAGATCCTCCGGCACGGACAATCCCATCCCCTCCGCCACCCGGATCGCCTCGAGCGCCAGGGTGTCGTCGAGCCCGAGAATGGCCGTGGGCCGGGAAGGCGCACCCAGCAACCGCCGAATCTCAGCCAATCTCCCCCGGTGATCCGCGAAAGCCAGCGTCGCGACCTGAAGGTCGGTCTGGCTCCCGCCAGCCGCCCGAAGCGCCGTCGCCACCCCCGCCGTCCAGCGCGCCCGAAACAGGGTCGGTTCGCACCACCGCAGGAGGGCAAAACGGCGATGACCATGCCCGAGCAGGAGCCGCGTCGCGCGGGCCGCCACGCCATGCGCATCGCAGCCGACCCACGCGGTGGCTGGAATGCCCCCGTCTGCGATGGGCCTCGCCGCGCCGAATGCCACATGGGGAAACCGGTGCTCGTTGAGCAGGGCAAGCCTGGGGTCGTTCTCGCGGATGTCGGTCAGGATGATGCTGTCCGCCTTGCGCGAGCCGATCAGCTTTGTCAGCGCCTCGCAATCGGACCGGCCGGGAGGAACCTGCGTGACCAGAAGATCGATCCCGCGCCGCATCAGCGCCCCGCTCAGATTGCTGATCATCCGCCCCAGATCGAACGCACAACCGCCATCCGGTCGATCGGGCAGGACAAGCGCCGCAAGCCCGGTCTGGCCCGATACGAGCGCGCGGGCGGCGCGGTTCGGGCAATAGCCGATCTCGCGCGCGGCCATCTCGACGCGTTTGCGGGTCTCCGGCGAAATTCGATCCTGCCCCGAAAGAGCTCTCGAGACGGTCGCGATGGAAACGTCCAGCTTTTTCGCCAGATCCTTGAGTGTTGCATTCCCGTGTGACACGGGATCCTCCCCTTTTCAGGAAAAGGATAGCGCTGCAAACGGGTTCCGCCAACAAAAAACAAGGGCCCCGGACGAGGTGTCCGGGGCCCGAGCGCTACTGTGTCTGCGTCGTGACGCGGCTTATTCGCGATTTCCGAAGAGCGAGAGCAGCATCATGAACATGTTGATGAAGTCCAGATACAGGCTCAGCGCACCCATGATCGCGGCCTTGCCAAGCCACTCCTGATTGCCGCTGGCGGCCATCTGGATGTAGGTGTTCTTGATGTTCTGCGTGTCATAGGCGGTAAGGCCGGCAAACACGAGGACACCGATCGCCGAGACGGCAAAGGCCAGTGCCGAAGAGGCAAGGAAGATGTTGATGATCGATGCCACGATCAGACCGATCAGACCCATCATCAGGAAGGTGCCCATCGCGCTCAGATCACGCTTCGTCGTGTAGCCGTAGAGGCTGAGCGACGCAAAGGCGATCGCGGTCACGAGGAATACGGTAACGATCGACTCGCCGGTGAAGACGAGAAAGATCGAGCTGATGGAAATACCCATCACCGCCGCGAAGGCGTAGAACACCGTCTGGGCGGTGGCGGCCGACATGCGGTTGATGCCCGCGCTCATCCCGAAGACGAAGATGAGCGGCGCGAACATGATGAGCCACTTCAGCGGCGAGGCGTAGATCGTGCTGCCGAGGCTCGTGAGATACTGGCCCTCGCGGATCATCATGCCGGACGCCGGGTCGCTGGTCACCGAAAGCCCCGCGATGGCCCAGGCGGCCAGGGCAGTGATCAGCATGCCTACGGACATCGTGCCGTAGACCTTGTTCATGTGGGCGCGTAGACCCTCGTCGATCTGCGCCGTTCTTACGCCGGCGTGCGTCCGACGAACGGTCTCGAATTCGGCCATGTGTTCCTCCGTTGAACCAAAAAGTTCCAGCGAAGCGCTGGGTTTGCATGAAATATTGGGTATTGGGTCGGGAATTTCAACGGTGAAGTCGCTAAGACTGTGCTGACATTTCGGTCATGACGCGCGGGGCGGCGATGGATCGTCCCGCGCGCCCAGTTCAATCCCGCTCGAACCGCTCGGGGATGAACTGATCCCGTGTCTCGATCCCTGGCAAGTTGCCGTAACCCATACGCTTTTCGCATCCGGCCGAGTTGGGCGGCTCAGTCGCGGCCTCCTCCATCCGCTTTCGGAGGTCCGCCGCAGGGGTTGCGCCGTCGCGCGCCAGAAGGTCCGCCACCCATCGGGTAAGTTGGGGCGCCGCGACACTCGTGCCGCTCAGGGAGACGGTGGAGCCCGAATGTGACCCGGCGGCGAGGATTCCGAGGTGCACACGCGAATCGTCCGAACGCATCAGGACATCGGGCTTGCGACGGGCAAAAACAGGCTCCCCGGCCGTGCCCACCGGGCCCCCGGCGGAGTAGGGGGCGACCTCCCCGGTCTGCGCGATATTGCCTCCCGCGACCAGAGTCTCTTCCCCCGTCGCAATGGCATTCGCGAGCCGTGCGCGTTGCACCGGGGATTTCAGACCGGCCTGTTCGGGGTGGCTGTCATCCTCCACCAATGTCGTGACGCGCGAGGCCGAACCGATCTTGGCTTCCGCGATCATGCGGTGGTTCCGATGCTCGAAATAGGATTGCCGCCCGGCCTGCGGGTAGCCGTGCAGCGTATCGTCACGTTGCGACCAGAGCAGAACCCGGCCCTTGCAGGAGGGGGCCGCGGCCTCGAACTTCAGGGTCCATCTGCCCGAGGGGGCGATACTGAAATCTCCCTCTTCCAGAGGGTCGGGCACGGTCGGGCCGATATCGATGCGTATCATGGCCCGCCTCTCGCCATTGGCAATCCGACTGATCTTGCCCGCTGTCTTGCCCAGGTAACGGATCTCCACCGGATCGGCCACTTCGCCTGCAAGCGTGAATTTCGCTCCGGCGGGCGTGGTCAGTTCACACATTACGTCCTCGGCGGCCATCCCAGCCGGCAACCAGGCTTCGACCGTGCTGCAGGTCCTGTCGTCGGGCTGGACGATCCAGTCCACCTGTTTCTCAGTTCCTTCGCCAAGGTCGATGCAGGCATGGCACTGCGAGAGATGATGGTTGCCTGCGGGCAGCACCACATGAACCATGCCCTCGCGGTTTTTCACCAGCGAATCTATGGCCGATTCCAAGAGCCCGGTCGCGTCATGCGGCCCGGCGATCTTGCCGAGGCTCGCGTTGATCACGAGCGGCATCTTGTTCTCGCCCCAGATCCGGTCCGCCTGATCGACGATGAAGAGGATGCCCAGCCAGATGTGGAAATCCAGCCGCCGATCGTCGATGGGGCGCGCGATCACCGGATTGGCGATCTGCACCGCAATGACCGGGCGCGAACTGGCCTCAGCCGAGCTGGGCGCATAGCCGGCTGCGAGATCGGCCACATGCATGCCATGCGCGATCCGGTGCGCGGCGAACTGCGGACCGGCCTTGCGGTAATCGATCAGACCCAGCCTGCGGTAGATCGCGTCCTCGTCCATATGTGGATCGGCCCAGGCAAGAGCCGCGTCGATTTCTTTTCGTGTCAGCGTCTTTCCGAGCGCACGACCCTGGAGGTCACTCTCGCTGAACGCCTTGATCGCCTCGATCTCCTCCCGATCGGTCAGCAGCGTGTTCTGATCCCAATAGGCTTCAACCCGGCTTTCAAGCGTGTCGCATCGCAGCCGCTCATGCGCGATGGCAATTCCGTCATCCACGATGCCGATGCAGACCTCTCCCCGGCGTGGCTTGGTGGAGGCCGCCGGCTCTCGCCAGTTGAGCGCTGCGGGCAATCTCCGCGCGATGCGGCACAACCAGCTTGGAAGACTGCCCGGCACGGACAGCCGGATCGTCTTGTCCGCATCCCGAAAGGCGATGATCGCCGGGTCGCGCGCATCCGGGTCGGCCAGCCGGGCGAACCACTCGGGAGGGGCGATCACGGCAAGGTAGGCCCCGCCGGTCAGGCGCGCCGCGCGGGCGCCGCCGATCACCGCCGCACCATTGCCCTCCTCGCCCTCCAGCGGCGGCAGGTTTCGGAAGGCCGCGCGCACCTTCTCGTCTGGAAGGTGCAGAAGGAAGGGAATAGCCATACGTTTTCCATACGGTTTCCATATCGAAACCATATCGGAATCCATGCCGCGAATCCGGCTGAAGTCGAGCGTTTGCGCCGCGTCGGGATCTCCCTCCGCAACGCCGTGTCCGTCATGATCGAAGGCCATGGCTCAGGTCCATTCCTTGCGGGCTTCATCCCAGAGCCAGTGCAGGATCTCGGAGCCTTGTCCTTCCAGTTCTACTTTATCTTTCAGCAGCTTGATGCTCGGATGCGCGTCCTCGTCCTGGCGAATCTGGCCAGCCTTCACATCGAAAGCCATGGTCCAGTGGAAGTCGCGATGCCCGATGGATGTGTCTTCCGCAGGCATGGTCGCGCGACCGTCGAAATGCGCTGGCCTATAGCTGCCCACGCCCCCTTTCGCCCGCCCGACAAAATATGCGCCCAACGTCAATCCGAGCGTCGCCCCCGCCGCACTGTCGAGCGGAAAATGAACCCCCGCAACGGTCCTGTTGACCGCTATCCTGTTGGCAAGCTTCATAAATTGAATGCCATAGCTTTCTTCGCCATAGGGATCGAGATCGGCATCCTTCAGAAGCTCCCAAAGCACGAATGCGGCCATGAAGGCTTCGGTCGAGTGGCCGGAGGGCAGGGTGCCGTGACCGGGCGTCTCGATGATCGGCTGCACCTGCGCGGAAAGCTCAATCGGTCGGCGGCAGGCGAGAGCATGCTTGAACTGATGCTCGACATGCCGGGCGAGCCGGAAGGCAACCTCAAGAAGCTCATGGGACTTGGGTTTGGTATCCGCGCGCAGAAACGCGATCGAGGCCTGAAACGGGGTGATTGCGCCGATCTGGTCGAGGATTTCCCCGTATCGGTCGGTACGGATGTTGGCGTAGCCATGCAGGAACGCCAGCTGCTCGCGGAAGGTTTCCTTTGTGGGGCGGTCCATGTGAACGACCGGTGTGAATTCGGCCCCGGTCGGTCCCTCAGGAGCTTCGGCAATGCTCATGTGATAGAGCGACGCGTCGTACCCCCCTTTCCCATGGCAGAAACAGAGCCGTGAGGTCAGTTCTGCATCGAACACCAGCGCCCGGTAGGACGGCGACCACTGCTTGAGATTGGCTACGCCACCCAGCGGCCGATCCGGCGGCGCCGGGCTTTTGGGGTCATTCCAGGCGCCGATAATCCCGTCGCGGGTGGTGATGAGCGAACCGGTGATCTCCGTGGGAGACACTCCGCCATGACTTCCATGCGACCCATGGCTCCCGTGTGATCCGTGACTGCCATGTGACCCGTGACTTCCGTGTGAGCCATGACTGCCGTGCGATCCGTGACTTCCATGGCTGTAAGTGCTCAAAATAGCCATCTTCCTGCCCTTCGAAATGTGAATGGAACGTAATGCAAAACTAAACCTGCCGACCAAGCAGACCGTGTGTGAGTCCGGCTCTCCTCAGGGTGGGTGTCGGGTAATCGGAGTCGTTGAATTGTTCGATGCTGAAACCAGGCTCCAACGCGCTAAGCTTGGTGATCGCAGCCGAGGCACCCTCTTCGTCGCCGCAAACGTGGCTCAGGGCGATCAGATATCGTAGGGATGGGCGGAAAGTGGGCGACATCTGATGAGCGAGAAGTGCGTATTTGCGGGCCTGCTCGAAGTCATGCGAATTGATCTTCGCGAAACACTCCAGAATATACCAGAAGCTTCGGTTGGGCTGGCTCGCAGAAAGTTCGAGCGCCCGACCAGATGCGATGCGTGACGTTTCGGATTCTCCGATTGCCGCTGCTGCGGCGGAGAAATGATTGTAGGCGATAGGGCTGCAGGGTCCGCAAAGCACGGAGGACTTCGCAAGAGCCCAGGCCTTCTCGGAACTCTTCTCCAGATACAGCGCCACATGCGCGGCCTGGGCAATAACGACAGGGTTGCGCGGGTCCCGCTCCAAAGCGCGACGAGAAAGCGCGATTGCCTCTTCGGTTGTTGCATGCCGGTCGGATGCCGTGCGCTCGAGCACTTGCGTTACCCGCAGGTAGGCCCGCCATGCATCGAGCGAGGCAGAGCGGGGCTCGTCCTGAAAGGAGGCAAGCACCTGCTCGCAGGCATCGAACTTGGTGCTATCGAAAGTCAGAAGGTCGCAGATCGCGCGATAGGCCTTGCGCGTCGAATGGCCTGTCATGGGGCCGTCCGCAAATTGCACTGCCGTTGCCGAGGTCACATGCGCGACGGCGCTGGAATAATCTTCCGAGAATGAGCGCGATCCGAGGGAAGAAAGGTGGCGCACGTCCGACCAGTAGACCGCACCACTCTTGGGGTCGCTCAGGACCGATTGCAGGGAAACGTTTTCCCCGAACCGGAAGGTGCGCACCTGTAGACAGACCGCATCATCGAGGCCCGTCTGGACAAGGCCGTCGCTCTGATACCGGATCTCCACCCCGCCGATATGTGAAACATTGGCCGCAATATCCATGCAGATCATGGATTCGAGGCCCTTGAGTTCGTCATCGCTCGATTGAGGCGGTGCGATCAGCAGAACGGAATGCCCGAGTGTCTCCGTCGGTCGGTGCTGCATGATTTCGGCAGGCGCCGTCAGTGGCTCGGCGGCCTCTTGGGCGCACCGCTCTTCCCACTTGTCCTCGAAATCGAAACGGCGATCGCGGATCCAGTCCTCGAATTCGGGATCCTTGACGTCGAGACCTTCGCAGAACTCCGGAGCCTCGCTCGAAATCGGACGCGCACTGTCTTCCAGCCCGAAATGCACGCTCACGAATTGAGGGTCGAGCGCGAGACGGTGACTGTCGGACAGGAGCCATTCGCCCTTGATGGGGACTTCCTTCCGCAGACGATGGATGCACTGCCGCAGGTTTGACGCACCGCGTGCTTGTGGGCTGTCGCTCCAGAGCTTGTCCTGAACCCAGATGCGTGGTCGGCTGAATCCTGTCGCAGTCGCAAGCAATGCGAGCAGTGCCTGAGCCTTCTGGCTCTTTGGCGTCACGTCGCTTCCGTCCGCGCGGCAAAGCCGCAGCGGCCCCGCAAGATGCAAGGCCAGATGCTCTATACTATCACAACGCATTGGGCCCCCGCCCGACTTGGATTCATTCCAAAAACTGATTTATTAAGTAATTGTAAAATAATGCACAGCTCTACGTGAAATGCAAGGTTCGCGCAAGAATGGAGCTCTCGCGCGTGGTGAATTGTTCGAATGTGCGGCGTATTGTCTACTTCGAGTGGATTATTGGTGTTTACGAGGAAGATAGCAGCGGGCCCGACCATCGGTTGAACGGCTGACCTGCGCGTTTCGGCCGATGTCACACCTGTTGAGGCTTTCCCGTCCTCATGCGTTGCCTTTTTGTTGCACTGCATTTAAGGCGCGTCTCGCGGGCACATGGGCCCGATTCCCGGACCAGAAACCCGCATGGATATCAGAAATATCGCCATCATTGCCCACGTCGACCACGGCAAGACAACGCTTGTCGACGCATTGCTCAAGCAGTCGGGCACATTCAGAGAGAACCAGGCGCTCACCGAGCGCGCGCTAGATTCGAACGATCTGGAGCGCGAGCGCGGGATCACGATCCTCGCCAAGGCGACCTCCGTCGAGTGGAACAGCCATCGCATTAATATTGTCGATACGCCCGGTCACGCCGATTTCGGCGGTGAAGTGGAGCGCATTCTGAGCATGGTCGATGGCGTCGTCCTGCTCGTGGATGCCGCCGAGGGCCCCATGCCGCAGACGAAATTCGTGACGGCCAAGGCGCTCGCGTTGGGGCTTCGTCCTATTGTCGTGGTCAACAAGGTCGACAAGCCCGATGCCGAACCGGATCGCGCACTCGATGAGGTCTTCGATCTCTTCGTCACCCTCGATGCCGGCGAGGAGCAACTCGATTTCCCGGTGCTCTACGCTTCGGGACGTTCGGGCTGGGCCGACGATTCGCTCGAAGGGCCGCGGGAGAACCTCAAGGCGCTGTTCAACCTCATCCTCGATCACGTGAATGCGCCAAAGCAGCTTGATCATGTTGACGAGCCCTTCTCCATGTTGGCCACGACGCTTTCCGCCGACCCTTTCCTCGGACGACTGCTTACGGGCCGCGTTGAGACCGGCACCCTGAAGGCCGGCCGCACGGTCAAGGCCCTGAGCCGTGAGGGCAAGGAGGTGGAGCGCTTCCGTGTCTCGAAGGTGCTCGCGTTCCGGGGCCTCTCACAGCAGCCCATCGAGGAAGCGCAGGCCGGAGATATCGTCAGCCTCGCCGGCATGTCCTCCACAACCGTTGCGGACACCATCTGCGACATGGCCATCGATGTCCCGATCCCGGCGCAACCCATCGATCCGCCGACCATCTCCGTGACCTTCGGTATCAATGACAGCCCGCTTGCCGGTCGGGATGGTGACAAGGTCCAGAGCCGGGTGATCCGCGAACGGCTGATGCGCGAGGCAGAGTCCAATGTCGCGATCAGGGTGGCCGACACCCCTGGTGGAGAGGCGTTCGAGGTTTCGGGGCGCGGCGAATTGCAGATGGGTGTGCTCATCGAGAACATGCGCCGCGAGGGCTTCGAACTTTCGATCTCGCGTCCCCGTGTGCTTTTCCGGGAAGAGGGTGGTCAGCGGCTCGAACCGGTCGAGGAAGTGACCATCGATGTAGACGAGGAATTCGCCGGCGCCGTCGTGGAGAAGCTCTCCCAGCGCAAGGGTGATCTCGCGGACATGCGCACCGGTGCAGGCGGCAAGACACGCATCGTGGCGCATGTGCCGTCGCGCGGATTGATCGGATATCATGGTGAATTCCTGACCGACACGCGCGGAACTGGCGTTCTGAACCGGGTTTTCCACGACTGGGCACCCTACAAAGGGCCCATCCCGGGGCGGCGCAACGGCGTTCTCATCTCCATGGAAGACGGCACTTCGGTCGCCTACGCCATCTTCAACCTCGAGGATCGGGGCAAGTTCTTCATCGGGTCCGGCGAGAAGGTCTATACCGGCATGATCCTTGGAGAGCACAGCCGGAACAATGATCTGGAGGTCAATCCGCTCAAGGGCAAGAAGCTCACCAACGTGCGCGCAGCCGGCAAGGATGATGCGGTGGTATTGACGCCACCCACGCGCCTCAGTCTCGAGCAGGCGATTGCCTATATCGATGACGATGAACTTGTCGAGGTGACGCCCAAGTCGATCCGTCTGCGCAAGCGGTTCCTCGATCCGCATGAGCGCAAGCGGCAGGCCCGCAGCGCGAGCTGACCTCCCCTCCATTTGATACCGATTTGGGCCGGATAGGGTGATGCGCACTCTTCCGGCCCTTGTTTTTCTAAGGTGAGGCTATCTGACGCAGCTCGAAGACTGCATCGATGCTGGCGTTAACCAATTCGCGGTTTGGGAAGATTCCGCGAGTGGGGATTGCCGCCGATTGCATTTTGCGAAAGCGATTTGCGAATTTGCACTAGCATTCCGCATGGTTGGGCGAGGTGAGCGATCGCTCGCCTCTAGATTGTGTCAGTCTTGGCTCAAATTTGAGTTAAAATACCGTAGATTGAGTTGCGGCGCAGAACAACAGCTTGCATTAGATGAGTTGGCACGATCCATGCATGTAGGTTGAGTGATAGAGCGTTTTGGCAATTGGAGCACTTGGTATGAAACATCCTGTTGACGTTCATGTAGGTAAGCGCGTTCGCCATCGTCGTTGGATGGTTGGGATGACCCAGCAGCAACTCGGCGATATTGTCGGGATCAAGTTCCAGCAGATCCAGAAGTATGAAACCGGCATGAACCGGATCAGCGCATCCCGCCTTTGGGATATCGCGCAGGCCCTTGATGTCAGCATCAGCTTCTTTTTCGAAGGGTTCGACGAGGCCGAAGCAGTCGAAAGCGCTCCGGCAGAAGTTTCTGCGACGCAGCGGGGAGACCTGCTGGCCGACAAGGAAGCCCTCGAACTGGTGCGGTCCTACTACGCGATCCCGGAGACCCAGCGCCGCCGGCTATTCGACCTTGCTCGCGTCCTGAGCGACGTCGCCTGATCCGGGCCAATCGCTCTGACGGCCCACGACACGCTTGACCGAGGACGCCGGATGGCAGAAATCGGTCGGGCGTCGAGGTCGAAGGGAGCCCGTGGCCAGGATGGCGATCACGCCGAAGTTGCAGCAAGAGCTGTGGAAGGTCGCGAGCGACCTAGCCGATGTGGCTGTGCGCGAGTGCTTGCCATTCTTCAGAAGTGAAGATCTTCGGGCATCGAGCAAGACTGCCGAAGGGTTCGACCCGGTCACCATGGCGGACCGAGAAGCCGAGAAGGCGATGCGCGCGGTTCTCGCCCTCAGACGGCCGGACGATGCCATCCTGGGTGAGGAGTTCGGCACGCAAGGCGGAACAACGGATCTTACTTGGGTTCTCGATCCGATCGACGGAACCCGCGCCTTCATATGCGGTGCGCCCACTTGGGGCATTCTGATCGGTGTGGATGCAGGTGAGGGGCCGATTTTGGGCCTGATCGATCAACCTCATATCGGTGAGCGCTTCATTGGCGGATTCGGTCGCGCGGAAGTGCGACGGAATGGGAACGCCCGCGACATTCGCACGCGCCCATGCACCTCGCTCGCGGATGCAACGCTTTTCACGACCTATCCGGAAGTCGGTTCGATGACCGAGCGCACCGGTTTCGAAGCGGTTCGCGACCGGGTGAAACTGACCCGCTACAGCCTTGATTGCTATGCCTATGCGCTCATCGCGATGGGGCAGGCGGACTTGGTGATCGAGGCTGGACTCCAGGCCTATGACATCCAGGGGCCGCAGGCCGTCATTGAGGCTGCGGGCGGGATCGTCACCAACTGGACTGGCGGTTCTGCGCATGAGGGAGGCCAGATCGTGGCGGCTGGCGATCCCCGCGTGCATGCGGCGGCGCTGGATCTCCTCGCGCCCTATGCGGACTGAGCTGTCTCGATATCGGTAATCAGCGCTTCGCTATTCCGCCAGATCCGGTTCTGGATCTCATGACGCTCTAGAAATAGCTCGTGGCGCCCATCAGGAAACTCCAGCAGGCGAGCTCCCTTCCATTGACTTGCCCGTTTGCGGATCTTGGATCGCGACACGATCCGCTCTCCGCCACCGACCATCACGAGGAGGGGAATGGTGGGCAGGGGGCGATAATCGAGGCGCAACATCTCGACAATTGCTGCCCGCGTCCAGCTCGGACCGGGCGGTCCAAGCGCCAACTCTGGATGGGCAGCAACCTGGGCTCGTGCCCAGCCGAACAGTTCCGCATCCGATGTCAGCGGATTGCCCGTGTAGGCGTCCGAAGCCTTGTCCGGCTCGGTGGTCGAAACCGGCGATACCGTTTTGCTTAGACCAAATACGCGCCCGAACCCGATAACCTTTGATTGCACTTCCCGCATCGCCGTGCGGGCCTGAAGTCGCCACATCGGCGCCGACATCACAGCCCCCGCAAAATCTGGGTGCTCCATCAGGCTGCGCTGCGCAATGCAGCCGCCCATGGAATGTGCAAAGGCATAGCGTGGCCCGGGAAGCCCGAGGTCGTTCGCAGCCGCGAGCATGGCAGTGACATCGTGCTGGAACTCGCGGAAGTCCCCGACGTGACCCTCGCTATGAGTGCGTCCCAGACGGTCCGAAAGGCCCTGTCCACGCCAGTCCACGACAACCGTTGAAAGCCCGATCGCCGCGAGTTCGCCCGCGACCTTGCCGTATTTCTCCGCATATTCCGTGCGGCCGGGAAAGATGAACGCCGTCCCGCGTGTGCCGGTTTCCCATACGGCAATACGGATCCGCACGCCGTCGGCTGTTCGAAGCCAGAAGGGGCGTGCACCATCCGGCGCGGAAGCCACTTCGGCAAAGAACGGCGCTGTTTCCATCACGTGAGCAGGCTGCCGAGTTTCATGGCCAACCCCATGTCGCCATCCACCTTGAGGCGCCCGGTCATGAAGGCCGCAGCCGGGTTGACCTGACCCTCCAGCAGGCCCTCAAATGTCTCACGGGTTGCGCGCAGGGTGCAGTCGGCCTCCGAATCGTCTTCGCGCACACCGCTTTCATCGACCCGGATCGAGCCTTCGTTCTCGATCACGAAGCGCACGGAGCCATTGACCCGGTCGCCGTCGAGCTTCTCTTCAAGTGCCCTCACGGCGCCTTCGATGACCTTGCTCATATTTTCTCTCCGATGCGGCGAAGCGCTTAGACTTCCGGTGAAGTCCTGCTAATCTAAGGGTCATGAAAAAATTCCGAAAGCGCTTCCTTGTTGTCCTGCCCTCCATGCTTTTTGGTGTGGTTTCCGCCGCGACTGTCTCCGCCCAGCCCGGTGAGTTTGCACCGGATTCGGAGATCGAGAGGCTCCATGAGCAGCTTGCGGAACCTGATCGTCAGGACTGGGAGCGGATCGAACGGCAGATCGAGCGGATCTGGTCGAGTTCCGGGTCGGACTCGATGGACCTTCTGCTTGAACGCGGACGCGAAGCCATGGGAGCGGGAGATCTCGAAACGGCACTGCAATACCTTTCCGCTCTCACGGATCATGCCCCCGATTTCGCCGAAGGCTGGAACGCACGCGCGACGACCTTTTTCATGATGCAGGAGTATGCGCTCTCAATCTCGGACATCGAGCATGTCCTGTCGCTCAATCCGCGCCATTTCGGTGCATTGCAGGGCCTCGGCATCATGTTCGAGGAGCTTGGAGAGACGGAACTTTCGCTTCGTGCTTTCCGTAAGGCCTACGAACTCAATCCCAACCAGCCGGAAATTGACAGTGCCATCGAGCGGCTGGAACGGCAAAAAGGCGCGGCCGAGCTCTGAGGCTCGGACACCGGAGGCGTAACGATGCAGCTCGGTGCCGAGAGGCGGGTCACGGCGGTTCTTGGCCCCACGAATACCGGCAAGACCCATTATGCGATCGAGCGGATGCTCGGCCATCGGACCGGGATCATCGGTCTGCCACTCAGGCTCCTTGCACGCGAGGTCTACGACCGAATCGTCGAATTGCGCGGGCCATCCGTCGTGGCGCTCGTCACCGGGGAGGAGCGAATCGTCCCGCCGCGCGCGGCCTTCTGGGTCTGCACGGTCGAGGCAATGCCGGTCGATCTCGGCGCGGAGTTCCTGGCGGTGGACGAGATCCAGCTTTGCGGAGACCCGGAGCGCGGTCATATCTTCACGGACCGGCTACTCAACGCCCGTGGCCTGTCCGAAACGCTGTTTCTTGGCGCAGAAACGATCCGGCCGATGATTGCGAGCCTGGTTCCCTCGGCGCAGTTCGTGCGCCGGGAGCGGTTCTCACAGCTCAGCTACGCCGGGCCGCGCAAGATCAGCCGCATGCCACCACGCAGCGCGGTGGTGGGCTTCTCGGTCGATGATGTCTACGCGATCGCGGAACTGATTCGTCGCCAGAAGGGGGGAGCGGCGGTAGTGATGGGCGCGCTCAGTCCGCGCACCCGCAATGCCCAGGTGGAACTCTACCAGAACGGGGATGTGGACTACCTTGTTGCCACTGACGCAATCGGCATGGGGCTGAACCTCGATATCGCCCATGTCGCCTTCTCGGGTGTGGTCAAATTCGACGGCCGTAGACACCGCCACCTCATGCCGAACGAACTTGCTCAGATCGCCGGCCGGGCCGGGCGCTACAAGATCGACGGCACATTTGGCGTGACAGGCGATGTGTCCCCGCTCGATGAGGGTGTGATCGACGCCATCGAGCAGAGCCGGTTCGCGCCGTTGCGCCGTCTGCAATGGCGCAATTCGGCGCTCGAGTTCGGATCGGTGGAGAGGCTCATCACCAGCCTCGAGGCACCTTCCGACAATCCCGAGCTCGCTCGGGCGCGGGAGGCCGACGACCTGGCGACACTGAAGTTTCTTTCGGAGAACAGCGAGTTGCGTGGGCGGATCATCTCGCCAGCCGATGTGCGCCTCCTTTGGGATGTCTGCCGCGTGCCCGATTTCCGCAAGGTCTCGATGACGGAGCATGCCAACCTTTGCATCCGGCTCCTGGGCTTCCTCCAGACGAAGGGTCATGTCCCGCGGGACTGGCTGGCGACCCAGATTGGACGTATCGACAAGGTTGACGGCGACATCGATGCCTTGTCGAAGCGTTTGGCATATATCCGCACATGGACCTATGTTGCGCAGCGCAATGGATGGGTTGAGGAATCCGACCATTGGCGGAATGAAACCCGTGCTGTAGAAGACCGCCTGTCAGATGCGCTCCACCTGCGCCTGACCCAGAGATTTGTTGACCGGCGCACGTCTGTGTTGATGCGGCGGTTGAAGCAGAGGGAGAGCCTTGTGGCCCACGTGACCGAAGACGGTGAGGTCTCGATCGATGAACAATTCATTGGTCGGCTTGAAGGATTCAGATTCAGGCTCGATCCGAACGCCGATCCGGAGCAGGTTCCGACGATTCGGGCCGCTGCCATCGCCGCGCTGGCGCCAGTGTTCTCGTTGCGGTCGGACAAGTTCTACAACGCGCCCGATACCGAATTCGATGTGACGGATCAGGGCGGCCTGATGTGGGGCGAGCATGCGGTCGGCAAGCTCGTCGCAGGCGCCGATCCGCTGAGCCCGCAGGTCGAGCCGTTCGTGGACGAAGATGCCGCTCCCGAAATCGCCGAGAAGATCCGCAGGCGTCTGGGGCATTTCGTCGACCGTCGAATCGCTGCGTTGTTCGAGCCGCTGATCAAGCTGCGTGACGATGAAGAACTTACCGGCATGGCTCGGGGCATTGCCTTCCGCATGGTGGAATCGCTTGGCATCCTGCCGCGCGGTGAGGTCGCCAATGACGTGAAGGGCCTTGAACAGGAGCAGCGCGCCGGATTGCGCAAGCACGGTGTCCGCTTCGGCCAGTTCACCGTTTTCATGCCGCTTCTACTGAAGCCTGCACCGACCCGCCTTCGGCTGGTGCTGTGGTCGCTGGCCGAGGGGCTGGACATCTTCCCGGAGGCGCCGCCGCCCGGTCTCGTCACCGTTCCGGCCGTGCCCGATGCGCCGAAAGGTTACTACCCCCGCGCAGGCTACCGGCTCGCGGGCGAACGTGCGATCCGTATCGACATGCTTGAGCGACTTGCTGACATGGTGCGGCCGTTCGACGCGCGTGCCGGTTTCGAGGCGACGCCGGACATGCTGTCGATCAGCGGTCTCACGTTGGACCAGTTCGCCAAGCTGATGCAGGGCCTGGGCTATCAGGCGACGCCGGGAACCCGCCCCAAGAAACGCCCCGAACCGGCTCCCGCGCCCCAGGCTGCAGAGGAGAGCAAGACACCGGCGGAGGCTGCGCCGGAGTCCGATCAGACAGGGTCGGTTGTTGCCGAAAGTGCCGACAAAGGCCCGGACAGTGCGGGAACCTCGGAAGCTGCAGCCGAAGCTCAGACTGCCGAAGAAACGGCATCTACGCCTGAACCGGAAGTCGCCGCTCCAACCGAATCGGCGCAGGCCGCACCTCCATCGCCTGAAATTGCGGAGGATGCCGTCCCGACCGAGGAGGCTCCCGAACCGGCTGAGGCAAAAGGGGCCGAGGAAGCAGAGGCGACCGGAGACACGCCCGCTGAGATGGAGACCTTCTATACGTTCACGCGCGCGCCGCGACGCAGGCCTGAACGGGCCCCGCGGGAGAATACACGCCCCCGCGGCGGGCAGAAACCCTCCCGTCAGGCGAAGGATGCCTCCGCTCCCGCTGCGTCGAGCGAAGCAGGCAGCGAAAGTAATCAGGAACGCGGACGGCCACGCCGGGGAAAGCCCGGCGGTGGTCCCGGCGGTGGCAACAAGAACAAGGGCAAGGGCGGCAAGCCGGGCGGGCCGAAGCATGGTGGCCGGGGTCCGCGGTCCGACAAGCCTGTCGATCCGGACAATCCCTTCGCCGCTCTCGCCGCGCTGAAGTTCAAGAACTGAGAGGCTGATGCAGGGGCCATCGCCCTCGATCCGCCTCGACAAGTGGCTCTGGCATGCACGCCTGTGCAAGACACGGAGCCTCGCGGCGCGACTGGTTGCTTCCGGCAAGATCCGCGTCAACTCCGCACGGGTGGTCAAACCCGCGACGCCCGTGCGGATCGGTGACGGTATCTCCTACGCCCGTGACGGTCGTGTGCGCGTGCTTCGGGTGAAGGGGCTGGGCGTGCGGCGAGGCCCCGCCGCCGAGGCTCAACTGCTTTACGAGGATCTAGAGCCACAGGTATCCGACTGAGGCCTTGATCCTGCAATTGAGCCTGATAAATAGCCTTTTGCGAAGTGTGACAGGCTTTGCGGATCTATCAACTACAAGGCTACGACCCATGACCTATGTCGTGACCGACAATTGCATCGCCTGCAAATACACCGACTGTGTCGAAGTGTGCCCCGTGGATTGCTTCTACGAAGGCGAGAACATGCTTGTGATCCACCCGGACGAGTGTATCGATTGCGGTGTGTGCGAACCGGAATGCCCTGCGGACGCAATTCGCCCGGATACCGAGCCAAACCTGGAAGACTGGGTGGAGTTCAACCGAAAGTACTCCGAGATGTGGCCGGTGCTTGCCACGAAGCGTGATCCGCTGCCCGAGGCCGAGGAGCGGGATGGCGAAACCGGTAAACTGGAGAAATACTTCTCCGAGACACCGGGCGAAGGCGGCTGAGTTACGCTCTTGTCCCTCACGCGACGACGTGACTTGAAGCGGTTTAGGCGCGGCGAAAACGTTTGAAATCGGTCAAATTGACCAAGTTCGAAGTGTTTCTCGCCCGGTGGTCTTCCATTTCGCGGTCGTTTGTGCTATTTAATCAGGGATGTGAATTCTCTGGGATCCCCACCGGCCGCGAGTCGACACTCAAAACCCATGTGCAATTGGCCCCTCTGAACGGTTGTCAGGCAACCCGAGGCGGGTCTTTGACTGAGCTTGCGGGCGGTACCAGGTAATGGCCAAAAGGAAAAGACGCGCAAATGAGCAAGTCCAGGAAGCTGGCGGATTTCCGCCCCGATGATTTCGTTGTCTATCCCGCCCACGGCGTGGGCAAGATCGTTTCCATCGATCAGCAAGAGGTCGCCGGTCTCAACCTAGAAATGTTCGTCATCTCGTTCGAGAAGGACAAGATGACACTGCGTGTTCCCACCGCCAAGGCCAGTGCCGTCGGCATGCGCCCTCTCAGTTCCTCCGACATCGTCGAGCGGGCCCTCGATACCCTCAAGGGCCGTGCGCGTGTGAAGCGCGCCATGTGGTCGCGCCGGGCGCAGGAATACGAGCAGAAGATCAATTCGGGCGATCTGATCTCCATCGCGGAGGTTGTACGCGACCTGCACCGCAACGATGATCAGCGCGAGCAGTCCTACTCCGAGCGTCAGCTTTACGAAGCCGCGCTCGAGCGCCTGACCCGTGAAGTTGCGGCCGTGAACGGCATCGAAGAGGTCAAGGCGCAGCAGCACGTCGACAGCGTGCTCGGTGGTCGCGTCGCAGCCTGACGATCCTGACGGGCGGAACCCTTCGCCCAGATGAGACCCAAGCGCGAGATCTCGACTGAGCCCCGGTGCATCACCGGGGCTCTTTTTGTGTTCGCAATCCGCTTATGCCGCGAAGGTCACGCCATTTTCCGCCATCGGCAGAGTCTTTGCGCGCAAACCCGTCGCAGCCGCAATGGCATTGGCGAGAGCAGGGCCGGCGGATGGAACGCCGGGTTCTCCCACCCCTGTGGGTGCTTCGGTCGATGGGATCACATGCACGTCGATCCTGCCGATATCCCCCATGCGAAGCGGCTCGTAATCAGGGAAGTTCCATTGATCGACCTCCCCGTCCGAGAAGGTGATCTGATTGCGCATGACTGCCCCAATACCGAAACCGGTTCCGCCCTCGATCTGGGCCCGGATCACGTCCGGATTGACCGGCACACCGCAATCGACTGCCGAGACCACCCGCTCGATCCGAACCGCCCCATCCGCGTCTGTCGAGACCTCCACCACATGCGCGACGAAGGTCTCGAAGGACTTATGGGCCGCCACGCCGCGGGACCAGCCCATGGGCAGCGGCTCCGACCAGCCAGCCTCCTCGGACGCGCGCCTGATCACGCCGGCCAGCCGTGCCTGATCCGGGGTGCCGCCCTCGAGCAGTGACAGGCGATACGCTACCGGGTCCTGCCCGACCGCTTCGGCCGCCATGTCGATCAGGCTTTCCATCACGTAGGCCGTGTGGGAATGCCCTACCGAGCGCCACCAGAGCACAGGGACCTGCGTCTGGAAGTCAGACAACCCGACGGTCAGATTGGGAAGGGCGTAGACCGTATCGGCAATCCCTTCCACCGAGGCATGATCCACGCCGTCGTGGACGACCCATTCCGCCATCGTGGTACCCTTGAAGATCGATTTGGTCGCGATCCGGTGATCCCAGCCGACAATGGTCCCATCGGAAGCCAGGCCGATACGGGCACGATGCGCCGCCATGGGGCGATAGAACCCGCCCTTGAGATCATCCTCCCGCGACCAGACAAGCTTCACAGGCGCGCTGCGATCCGTAAGCGCGAAAGCCATTGCCGCCTGCATGTGGTAATCCGCGGCCGGATTGGCACGCCGTCCGAAGGATCCGCCCGCGTAAAGCGTCCGGATCTCGACCACCGCCGGATCGAGTTCCAGCACGCCGGCGATCGTGGGGTGCGCGATCGCGGGGAACTGGCAACCGTCGTGGACACGCACGCCGGTTTCCGTGGGCTCGATGGTGCAGGTGAGCGGCTCCATCGGCGCATGGGCAAGCGCAGGCAGGAGGAATTCCGCCTCGATCACCTGGTCCGCCGCTGCGATGGCTTCCTGCGCCGCGGTATCGGCCTCGGCGCGGGCGACATATTCGGGATCGGCACGAACCAGCCCGAGCAGCGCCTCGTTGATCTCGGGGGTGCTGCGGGTCTCCGCTTCCGAGAAGTCCCATTCGGCCGAAATCGCATCCCGCGCCTGAAATGCCGCCCAGGTCGAACTGGCATAGACGGCGACACCCGAACCGTCCGGCAGGGCCTTCGCATCGACAAAGCCCCGCATGTCCTCCGCGCCAGTTGCATCGAAGGACGTGAGCTTTCCTCCGAATTTTGGCGCGCGAAGGATCACTGCCGTCACCATGTCGGGCAACTGGATGTCCATTGCAAAGGTCGCGGTACCGTTGATCTTGTCGGGCGTGTCCTTGCGCTGAAGCGTCTCGCGGCCGATGAGCCTGAAGTCTGCCGGATCCTTGACCGGCGGGTCTTCCGGAAGCGGAATGGCGGCTGCGGCGGTCACCATGTCTCCGAATCCGGTCTCGTTGCTGCCATCGGAAATCATGCCGTCCGTGATCGTGATCGCGGCGGGGTCGCTCCCCCAGGCCTCCGCAGCAGCCTGTATCAGCACCGTTCGGGCGGCAGCGCCGGCCTTTCGATACTGCATGAATGAATTTGCCATCGCCGTCGATCCGCCCGTGCCCTGCGCACCGAAAAGCAGGTTGGCGTAGCGTTCGTTGTCGGCGGGGGCGTATTCGAATTTCACCTGCTCCCAACTTGCATCAAGCTCTTCGGCGACCAGTGTCGCGAGGCCCGTGGTCGTCCCCTGGCCCATCTCGAAGTGCTTGATGATCACGGTCACCGCGCCGTCGGGAGAGATCTTCACGAAGGGATTGAGGGTCGCAGCGTCGCCGAGCCTTGCGGCCAAGGCACCATCGGGGCGCAGCCCGATCACGAGGGCGGCTCCGGCGGCTGTGGCTCCGCGCAGGAAGCCGCGTCTGGAAGTCTCGAATGTCATGGCTCAGGCCTCCAGAATGTCGGACGCACGGTGAATGGCCGCACGGATCCGATGGTAGGTGGCGCAGCGGCAGGCATTGCCCTGCATGTAAGCGGTGATTGCTTCGTCATCCGGGCGGCTCTCACCGGAGAGCAGGCCCACGGCTGACATGATCTGGCCTGACTGGCAGTAGCCGCATTGCACGACATCGAGTTCGGCCCAGGCACTTTGAACCGCCTCCGCTACTGGCCCGTTGATGCCTTCTATCGTGGTGATCTCGGCCCCCGCGACGTCTTCAACGTACATCTGACAGGAGCGCTGAGGCGCGCCATCGACGTGCACGGTGCAGGCGCCGCAAGCCGCGATCCCGCATCCGAATTTCGTTCCCGTCAGCTTCAGTTCGTCGCGGACGACCCAAAGCAGTGGTGTGCCTGGATCAACGTCGACCGTCACGGTCTTGCCGTTGATCTTGAGTTGCTGTGACATGATTGGCTCCCCGTCAGTCATCTGATTGGCGTTTGGCTGGGGGCGACGACCGGACCGTGCCGGCACGGTGCCGCGTTTGTGGACCGACCAGTTTATAATACGCATGCGAGTGGTTTTGCACAAGCAGGCCGGACGGCTTCGTTTCGTGCCGGATTTCCTTGCGCCTCCCGTGATTTGCAGGCAGATGACCGGCGATGACACCCGGAGCCCGCCTTTCGGCCGCAATCGGCCTGCTTGACGAGATTCTCGCCGGTGCGCCCGCAGAGCGGGCGCTCTCGCGGTGGGCACGCGCAAGCCGCTTCGCCGGGTCCAAGGACAGGGCCGCGATCCGGGATCTTGTCTTCGAGGGGCTGCGCCGCCGCCGGTCACTTGGCTGGCTGGGTGGTGGAGATACGGGCCGCGCCATCGTTCTCGCAGGCCAGGCGACCGAGGCAGCGGATCTCGATATGCTTTTCACGGGGCAGGGGTACGATCCTGCTCCGGTGACCCCGGAGGAGCGGGATCTTTTGGGCCGCAGCATCTCCGAAGCCCCGACCAGCGTGCAACTTGATCTGCCGGATTTCCTCCTGCCCGAGTTCCAAAGCTCACTTGGTGGCGATTTTGCCGACGTGCTCAGGGAAATGCAGAGCCGCGCACCGGTCGATCTGCGGGTGAACACGCTCAAGTCGAACCGCAATGCCGCGATGGTCGTGCTTGCGCGCGACGGTGTGGCCGCGGAGCCGGTTGCCACTTTGGAGACCGCTCTGCGCGTCGTGGAAAATCCGCGCCTGGTGAATGCGAGTCGTGCCTATACGCAGGGCATGGTGGAACTTCAGGACGTGTCCAGCCAGATCGCCGCGGCCTTTGCGGGCGCGCGGCCCGGCATGACGGTTCTCGACTATTGTGCCGGTGGCGGAGGAAAGACACTTGCGCTGGCCAGCGACATGAAGGGCCAGGGGCGACTCATGGCCTGGGATATCAATCCCCGCCGGATGAAGGATCTTCCCGACCGGGCCCGGCGCGCGGGTGCAGAGATCGAGATCCTCGATAGCTCATCCCGAGCAGCACTCGGTCCGGTCTGCGACATCGTTTTCGTCGACGCGCCCTGTTCGGGGACCGGTGCCTGGCGCAGGCAGCCAGAGGGCAAGTGGGCGCTGGTCCCCGAGCGCCTTGAAGCCTTCGGTCCTCTGCAACAGACGGTTCTCGCGGAAGCCTCGGTGTTCGTGCGGCCGGGTGGACGCCTCGTCTATGCGACCTGTTCGCTGCTCAAGCGCGAGAACGAGGACCAGGTTGCGCGATTCCTTTCGGAGAGGCCCGACTGGCGCCTTGAGGAAGAACGCCGGCTGACCCCGCTCGATGGCGGCGATGGTTTTTACATGGCCCGGCTTGTTGCTCCCGAAGCATGAACCAGACAAGTGCCTGACCTCCAAGCCGGACTCGCCCTTGAGGCTCATTTGGGAAGAGTTAATATTACCTGTGGTTGAATTGCGCCAATTGCGCTATAGTGCGCGTATAGGTTGCAAGGTGAGCTGTGCACGACACGCATCAATACCAGAATACCAGCGCATCCACGGAAAGTCGTTCCGGTGTATTCGTCGCCCTGTCGGGCATCCTTCTCCTCGTCGCAACACTCACAACCCTCTGGTCCGGCACGATTGTCGTGCCCGCGGCCATCGCCGTGGCTCTGGTCGTTTTCGGGACCTACATGCTGTGTCTCCGGCTCGGCCTGACGCTTGGCGCACGTTCCAGCCGTCACGGGCTCATCCGCTACTACGACAGCGATGTGGTGCCCGTCTTCATCTCGGATCTCAGTGGACAGGTCATCTCGCGCAACGCATGTGCGGGCAGTTCGGGGTTTATCGAGCGCTGGGCGTCCGACGCGCCTTCGCTGATCTACCGGCTGACCCGCGAGACCGAAACGAACGGCTCTGCCTCGGAGCTTTCGTCCGATGGCCGGCACCGGATCGGCGTGAGCCGTGTCGGGCCGCGCCTCCTGATGTGGCGTGTTGAGCGGGCCGCCCCCCCCGAGCAGCTGCCTGCGGATTTCTCCGAATGCCGCTACCCGTGGTTCCGCATCGACGAGGATGCCCGTGTCCTCTCCTGCAACGAGGCTGCGCACGAACTGGAAGACGACCCGATCCAGTCTCTCGATGCGCTGTTGCTCGATCCCCCTTTCCGCGCCGGAACGGTGCAGGTGCTCGCTGCCAACAGGCAGGTGGTTCGCTCCGTCGTGCTCAACGATGACCAGGCCTCGCGCGAGGTGCTGATCTTGCCGCTGGACAGTTCGGAAGTTTCGGGGCTGGCTCCCAACGATTTCCTCGAGGAACTGCCCGTCGCCCTCGCACGCCTCAAGAACGACGGCGATTTCATTTACGCCAATCATGCGGCGCGCACGCTGCTGGGCGTGGCGAATGTCGAGGGAAAGAATATCACCAAGCTCATGGATGGGTTGGGCCGGTCGATTTCCGAGCGCCTGAGCGATACTGCCAAGGGGCGCGGTCTGGGACGTTCCGAGGTCGCCAAGAGCAAGGCCGAGGGCCAGGACAACTTCCTCCAGGTTGCGTTCTCCCGCACGGTTCACGAAGGCGAGCAGACGGTCCTTGCGGTCCTGAGCGACGCGACCGAACTGAAGACCCTCGAAGCGCAGTTCGTCCAGAGCCAGAAGATGCAGGCGGTCGGCCAGCTCGCGGGCGGGGTCGCACACGACTTCAACAACCTACTCACGGCCATCAACGGACATTGCGACCTTCTGCTCATGCGTCACGACGTGGCCGATGTCGAGCATGGCGACCTGATGCAGATCCGCCAGAACGCCAACCGTGCCGCAGCCCTTGTTCGGCAACTTCTGGCCTTCTCGCGCAAGCAGACTTTGCGCCCGACCGTGATCAACCTTCAGGACACCCTCTCTGAACTGACCCACCTGCTCAACAGGCTCCTGAGCGAGAAGGTGACCCTCAGGATCGAGCATGGCACGGACCTTTCGCCCGTCCGCGTGGACGAGCGCCAGTTCGAACAGGTCATCATGAATCTCGTGGTGAATGCCCGCGATGCGATGCCACGCGGCGGCGAGGTCCGGGTCTCGACCCGCAACATCCATCTCGCGGAGGATATGCACCGCGACCGCGCGGTGGTGTTCAAGGGTGACTACGTCGTGGTCGAAGTGGCTGATTCAGGCACCGGCATCCCGCCGGACAAGCTCCACAAGATCTTCGAGCCGTTCTTCACCACCAAGCAGGTGGGCGAGGGTACGGGTCTCGGCCTTTCCACGGCCTATGGTATCATCAAGCAGACCGGCGGGTTCATCTTCGCCGAAAGCCCCCCAGGCAGCGGTGCGATCTTCACGATCTACCTTCCTGCCTACGAGACGGCCGAAACCGAAGCGCTTGTCGAACCCGAGATCCGTGCCCCGCGTGATCTCACGGGGCGTGGGCTGGTCCTGCTGGTGGAGGATGAAGACCCGGTCCGTTCCTTCGCCGCCCGCGCGCTGCAACTCCGCGGCTATACGGTGATCGAAGCCGCATCCGGTGAGGAAGCGCTCGATATCCTCAAGGATGATGATCTCCACGTCGACATCATGCTTTCGGATGTCATCATGCCCGGGCTCGACGGACCGGCCTGGGTGCGTGAGGCGCGCAAGAAACGCCCCGCCGCAAAGGTCATCTTCATGTCGGGCTACACCGAAGACGCCTTCAGCACCGACGAAACCATGGCAGATGCCTCGTTCCTGCCGAAACCCTTCACCCTGCCCGAACTGACCCAGCGCGTGAAGGACATGCTGGATGCCTGATGACCCGCACCGGCATGCTGCCGACTCGAGCTCCTGAAAGGCAGCTGCTCCCCGTGCTCCAAACCTGCAATCACTCGGCCGCTTCGGCCTTGGCGTCGCGCTTCTCGATCCCGTTCTCGGTCCAGGTGATCTTCTGTGTCTTCGCCCGGGCGATCAATTCGCGATGCTTGCGGATCTCATCGGCATTCTTGTAGCTCCGCGGGTGGTCGAGATGCACCAGGGGCGCGGAGTAGCGCAGATGCTGACCGGAAATCCCCGCGTTGGCCAGGCGAATGCCGAACTCCTTGTCGCCCCCACCATATCGAATGCTCTCGTCGAACCCGTTCACCCTCAGCGCATCCTCGCGGAAGAACGAGGCATTCGCGCCGCAAAGCGCCTTCTGAACCGGTGTGACACGGTCGAGAAATCCCATGACGGGTTGCGGAAACGGCATCGTCTTGAGCCAGGTGCCCAATCGGTCGATCGCACCGTGAGCGCGCAGCCAGTCGATGTCGAAAACCAGCCCCTTGCGCACCATTTCCTCGGTCACGATCGACGTGGTCTCGGGGCCGAGCCGGATCAGGCTTCCCGTCGAGAACCGTCCCCGACGTGCCATTGCCAGATGCCGACCCACGAAGGTCGGATGGATCATGACGTCACCATCGAGAAGGATCAGGAAATCCGCTTCGGAGCTCGCGATCGCCTGGTTGACGATGGCCCATTTCTCGAAGCCCCGGTCCTCATGCCAGACATGGCGCAGCGGAAGATCGGGGTGATCGCCTCTGAACCTCTCGAGCGCCTCGGCCGTTTCCGGCCCCGACCCGTCGTCGGCAATGCAGACGCTGTCGGGGCGCTCCTCCTGCTGAAGGATCGACGTAAGCGTCAGCAGCAGCGGGCGCGGCGAATTGTAGGTTGCGATGATGATCTCGGTTTTCATCCGCTCATTCCAGTTTGATCCGGTCGAGATAGGTAAGCGCACTGGAATCTTCCACCACGTCGCTCTCGATATTGGCGACCGTCCGCCGAACCTTGCGTTCGTATTCACTCATCTTAGCGCGCAGGTTCGGCCCGCGGCCGATCTTCGCCGCCAATTCCTCTTCCGAACGTGTGTAATAATGGTTGAGCTGGATGTGATCCGCCGAATAGAAACCGGGCTTCGTCCGGTCTTCCTCGCGCGCGGCCTCGCCGCGGTCGTTGCAGCTCGATGCGCTTCCATCCACCTCCATCGTATGCACCCGCACTGCCGTGAGGTGGCAGGGATCGACGATGCACTTGAAGGCGCGCACGCCGCGCAGATCGCTCATGGGGTCCGTGAAACGGGTCCGGTAGTTCCGCAGGATTCCCCCCTCCGGCGCCGTCATGTGCCCCGAACGGCCGAACATGTGCCAGGGCAGCGAGATCGACCGGCAGTCCTCCAAATGCGCCAGCGCCGCAGGCAGGCTCGCCTCCCGTTTCGGGATCAGGAACTCGTCCACGTCGATGAACGCCATCCAGCGAAAGTGGGAGCCGAAATTCCGGGCAGCATGGGCATAGGCCAGAACCTGGTTGTGGATCTCGCGACCCATGCGCGCGTCGCTGAACACCTGCGCCCAGGGAACGATCGTCAGCCTGTCCGACCCCAGTGTTTCGCGCAGGATTTCCGCCGTCCGGTCCGTCGAGCCATTGTCATAGATCAGAAAGCGGCTCACCCCGGCGTGGGCGTGGAAATCTGCCCATTCGGCGACGTAGCGCGCCTCGTTGCGCAGGATTGCCGCGATGGCAATGCCGCCTCTGTCCGCCGTGGGTTCGGGAGGCGTGATCCCGATCTTGCTGATCTTTCCGAAGACCGGAAGTTTCCAGAGCATGAAAGGCCATTCCTCAACCACCCGTCCCCGCACTTAGCATCCGCGGCCCTTCCGCGCAAAGCAGCGTTGCGCCCCTGCGCTCACATCCCTATGAACTTTTCGGGTGGAAGAACGAAAAACGGGGAGGCAGCACATGCGCCTGGGGCTCGACTATGGCGGCACCAAGATCGAGGGAATCGTTCTGGGCCCGGATGGGGCGGAGCTCGCCCGTGCGCGCGTGCCGACGCCGCGATACGACTATACCGGCGGCATCGAAGCGATCCGTGAACTCACGCTCGACCTTGAGAAGCAGGCCGGTGCGCCGATCACGCGCGTGGGCATCGGCGTGCCGGGCTCGGTCGATCGCAGCTCAGGCTATGTCTCAATGGGCAACTCCACCTGGCTTCACGGCCAGGACCTGCGCGGCGATCTCACAGCCGCCCTCAAGCGCCCGGTCAAGGTCGCCAACGACGCGAACTGTTTCGCCCTCTCCGAGGCCGTGGACGGCGCCGGAGCCGGCGGTGAGGTGGTTTTCGGCGTCATTCTCGGCACAGGCGTAGGCGGGGGCCTTGTGGTCCACGGACGCCTCGTGGAAGGGGTCAATGCGATCGGTGGAGAATGGGGGCATATCCCGTTGCCCGATCCCCTTGACGACGAGCGCCCCGGCCCTGTCTGCTCCTGTGGGCGGCCCGGCCATACCGAAAGCTGGCTTTCGGGTCCAAGCCTCGCTGCCGATTACGGGCGGCGCAAGGGCGTCCCCACCGGCCAGGACGAAGTTCGCGCCCCGGACGTGATCGCACGCGCGGAAGCGGGCGAACCGGAGGCCGAGGAAACCCTCCGCCGCTTCGAGGACCGTCTGGCGCGCTCGCTTGCCGTGCTGGTGAACGTCATCGACCCCGATGTGATCGTGATGGGCGGCGGTCTCTCGAACGTCGATCGCATCTACAAGACCGTGCCTCCGCTTCTGAAACCCCATGTCTTCGGCGACCGCTTCGCCACGAAAATGGTCAAGAACAAGCACGGTGACAGCTCCGGCGTCCGCGGAGCGGCATGGCTCTGAAAGCCACCGCACCCCCGCGCCGCGGCGTTGTCTATATCGCCACCGGGTCCGGACATTTCGACGCAGCGCGGGCCTCGGCGGCCAGCCTGCGCGCAACCAATCCGTCGCTCGGGATCGTGGCCTTCACCGACCAGCCCGGACCGGCTCCGGAATTCGACGAACTGCTGCCCATCGACACGCCGCACGCGCGCTCGAAGGTCGATCTCATGCCGAAATCGCCTTTCGAGGAAACGCTCTTCATCGACAGTGACACGCGCGTGGTCGGCGATCTCTCGGAGGCCTTCCGACTGCTTGAGCGCTTCGACGTGGCCCTGGCCCATCGCGTCTACGATCCGGGCAGGCTCGCGCGGGAGAGCGCGCCGCACACCCCGCCCGCCGCCTATCCCGAGCACAATTCGGGGGTGTTCTTCTTTCGCCGGACGCCAGAGGTCCTGGATTTCCTCGCCAACTGGGCTGTGGCCTACCACGCGCGGGGCAAGAAGGCCGATCAGGTCAGCCTGCGCGAGCAACTCTGGAAATCGGATCTGCGGATTGCGATCCTCCCCCGGCGCTACAACGTCCGGCAATACAGCTGGGTCGATCATTTGGGATGGCGCGGACCACGGCCGGTGGTGCTGCACATCAACCTCTTCCACCCGACCAAGCAGGGCGGACCGATCCGCAAACGCCTGGAGGCGCTCAGCGTGCCGCCGCTCCGCCGGATCAACCCGCTCGCAGAGGCCATCCCGCAGCGAAAGTAGCGAACGCGCTCAGGGCTGCCTCAGGCTGGCCCGGATGATCTCTTCCAGCCGTCCATGGAGCACGCGGTAGTCGAGCCGTTCCGTCGCGAGATCGCGCGCCGTGCGGCTCATGCGGGCGGCTGCTTCGGGATCGGACAAAACCTGCCGCAGACACTGCGTGAAGCCCTCGCCATCGTGCTCGTCAGCCAGAAGTCCGGTCTCCCCCTCGATGATGACCTCCGGAATGCCGGCATGGCGGGTCGAGACGACGACCGTGCCGCAGGCCATGGCTTCCTGGATCGAGGTCGGAAGACCTTCCGTATTCCCATCCGCGGCCGTGACCGAATGCTGGAGATAGACCTGCGCCTGGCCGATCTTCTCCCGCACGAAGGCATGCTCCTTCAGGCCGTGAAAGGTCACGCGGTCTCCAAGACCCAACGCGCGGACATGCTCCTCCGCCGCGCCCCGCAACTCGCCATCCCCAATGATCTCGAGCCGATGCTCCGGAAAATCCCCTGCGATCGCGGCGAAGGCATCAATCGTCAGAAGCGGCGCCTTCTTCTCCACGATCCGTCCCACCGAAAGGATCAGGTTCGGATCCTTCTCCAGCGGAACGAAAGCCGATGTATCGACCCCGGTGGGGATCACGGCGCTGTTGGGATGGGTAACGCCCACATCCGCGAGATTGTCGAGCAGGGACTGCGACACCGAGATCACCCCGGCAAGCCGCGGCATGGCTGCCTTGTAGCGTCGCACGATCCGCGGACTGCGCAGCCGTTTGGAGGCATCGAACCCCCTGAAATAGACGAAGACAGGAATGCCGAGCGCATTGCCCACCGGTGCGAGGTTTCCGCCCAGGTGCCCAAATTCCGCAACAATGGCCTGAACGCCGTTTTCGCGCAGGAACGTTTCCATCTCGCGGCGCACGCTGCCAAATGGCACACCCGAGCAGCGATAGCGCAGGCTCTGGACCGCCTTGCCGATTTCCCGCTCGATGGTAGCCGTTACGCCCTTGCGCCCGCCCACGGAGGTGAAGATCGGCTTCTCGCTCTCGTAGTTGGGTTCCCGCCGCTCGCAGAGGATCACGGTATTGCCGCCGAAAAGCATGCCGATATGGCGCCGCACACCGGTTTCGGTCGCCTTTCCCAGAATGCCGGTGGCAATGGCGACTTTGGGTGTCTCAGTCATGGTCCCACTCCAGGCTTTCGATCAGGTCATAGTCTTCGCGATAGAATTCGCGAATGAGTTCATCGGTCTCCGGGGAGCAGGAGATTTCCATCGGGGCGGAGCGCCGCTCGAAGAACTCGCCACTGGAAGGCGCGGTGCCTGTCACCTCGTCGATCCAGCGAAACACCCTGTCCAGCCCGTCCTCGAACCGGAAAAGCCGCAGCCCGGGGCTGACGAACTGGGCCTGCGGCCGCATGTGGTTGTCCTTGTAGAACGGATCGCGGCGATACTCATCGAAGACCCGTGTGACCCAGTCGTCGAAATCGAAATAATCGATCCGATGCCGCAGGCGGATGCCATAGGCAGCCTTGCCCTTGGCCTTGTATCCCGCGAGCCGGGCCAGTCCGATCGGGCGCGGCTTGAAACGCAATGGCTCGGCCCGCATCTTGAATTCGCTCAGAAGGCGCGCCTTTGGGTCCCGGATGACCGCGAAACCGTGATCGTAGAGGCCCGGCGGAACCAGCTCCCCATGGATGTCTGCATGAATATGCTGCGGTGTGGTTCGCGACCAGCCATGCCGCGTGCCCGCAAGCCCGAGCGGACCCTTGGTGCGCAGGTAGGATTCGATACTCGTTCCGCCCGTCTTCGGGACATGAACGAAAAAGAGCAGTGTCGACCCAATCCTCGCCAGCGGCATTCGCGATCCCCCGTCGCCTGTGCCCATGCACAACGGGCACCGCAAGAAGCTGCGGTGCCCGTCGCTCATTCGTCAAGAGGCAGGAAGATCAGGCGTCTTCCTTGACCTCTTCGCCGGTCTCCTGGTTCACGGCCTTCATCGAAAGGCGGACCTTGCCGCGATCATCGAAGCCCATGAGCTTGACCTTCACGGCCTGACCTTCGGAAACGATCTCCTTCGGGTGGCCGACCCGGCCGGATGCCATCTGGCTCACATGCACCAGACCATCGCGCTTGCCGAAGAAGTTCACGAAGGCGCCGAAGTCCATGATCTTGACGACCTTGCCGGTGTAGATCTTGCCCACTTCCGGTTCGTCGACGATGGAGCCGATCATTTCCTTGGCCTTCTCGATGGCCTCGGCATTGGCGGATGCGATCTTGATCACGCCGTCATCGTTGATGTCGACCTTCGCGCCCGACTCCTCGACGATGCTGCGGATCACCTTGCCGCCCGAGCCGATGACTTCGCGGATCTTGTCGACCGCGATCTGCAGCGTTTCGATGCGCGGCGCGTGTGCGGAGAACTCGGTCCGGCCGGCCGTGAGCGCCTTGGACATTTCGCCCAGGATATGCATCCGGCCCGACTTCGCCTGCTCCAGCGCCTGCGCCATGATTTCCGGCGTGATGCCGGCAACCTTGATGTCCATCTGCAGCGAGGTGATGCCGCGCTCGGTGCCAGCCACCTTGAAGTCCATGTCGCCGAGGTGATCCTCGTCGCCCAGGATATCGGTCAGCACGGCGAAGCGATCGCCTTCGAGGATGAGGCCCATGGCAACACCGGCAACCGGTGCCTTGAGCGGAACGCCCGCGTCCATCATCGCCAGCGACGAACCGCAGACGGTCGCCATGGAGGAGGAGCCGTTCGATTCGGTGATCTCGGAAACCACGCGGATCGTGTAGGGGAAGTCGGTCGCGGCCGGCAGAACGGCCTGAAGCGCGCGCCAGGCGAGCTTGCCGTGTCCGATCTCGCGGCGCCCCGGCGACCCCATGCGGCCCGTTTCACCGACCGAATAGGGCGGGAAGTTGTAGTGCAGCAGGAAGTTCGCGCGGCTGGTGCCGTGCAGCGCGTCGATCATCTGCTCGTCGTCGCCGGTGCCGAGCGTGGTGATCACGAGGCCCTGGGTCTCGCCGCGGGTGAAGAGCGCCGAGCCATGGGTGCGGGGCAGGAGGCCCACTTCCGAGACGATCGGACGCACGGTGTAGAGGTCACGCCCGTCGATGCGCGTGCCCTTCTCGAGGATGTCGCCGCGGACGACCGAGGATTCGAGCTTCTTGATGCAGGAATCGAGCTTCGGATCTTCGAGCTCTTCCTCCGAAAGGGTCGCCACGGCAGCTTCGCGCGCGGTGGCGATGGCGTCCTGGCGGGCCTGCTTGTCGCGGATCGAGAAGGCGTTGCGCATTGCCTCTTCGCCGGCCATCTTCACCTTCTCGTAAAGCGCAGAGTAATCCGGTGCTTCAAAGGCGAAGGGCTCTTTCGCGGCTTCTTCCGCCATGCCGATGATCATGTCGATCACGGGCTGCATCTGGTCGTGGCCGAACTTCACCGCGCCGAGCATTTCCGCTTCCGAAAGCTCGTAGGCTTCGGATTCGACCATCATCACCGCGTCCTTGGTGCCGGCGACGATCAGGTCGAGCCGCTGCTCGGGGTTGTCCCGCAGCTTCTCCATGTCGTCCACGGCCGGGTTCAGCACATAGGCGCCATTGGCGAAGCCCACGCGTGCCGCGCCGATCGGCCCGAGGAACGGGGCGCCCGAAAGGGTCAGTGCCGCCGAGGCCGCGATCATCGCCACGATGTCCGGGTCGTTCTCCATGTCGTAGGAGAGCACGGTGCAGATCACCTGCACCTCGTTCTTGAAGCCCTCGACGAACAGCGGGCGAATCGGGCGGTCGATCAACCGCGACGTCAGCGTTTCCTTCTCGGAGGGCCGGGCCTCGCGCTTGAAGAAGCCGCCGGGGATCTTGCCGGCCGCGTAGTATTTTTCCTGGTAGTGGACGGTCAGCGGAAAGAAGTCCTGACCGGGTTTCTGCTTCTTCTCGTAGACGACAGTCGCAAGCACGCTGGTCTCGCCATATGTGGCGACCACCGAGCCATGCGCCTGGCGCGCAATCTTGCCCGTTTCGAGCGTGAGCGTGTCATGGCCCCACTCGATCGATTTCCTCACGATGTTGAACATATCATTCCCTTGCATGGCGACACCGCCCCCTGGCCCTGTGTCGCGTCATCCGGGCGATCCGCCCGATGATCCCGTTGCGATGATCCGGCGCGTCCCTCGGGATCTGAAGGGAGCCGGCGGACAGAACGGTTTCGGGCAGGCCCGGCGCACCGTTCGGCGCCTGAAAAGGCACGGGCGCGCCGATGAAGCGCGCCCGCAAATTCCATGTCAGCGACGGATCCCGAGCCGGCCAATCAGCGACTGGTAGCGGCTCACGTCCTTGGCTTTCACATAATCAAGCAGCTTGCGGCGCTGGGACACGAGCTTCAGAAGGCCACGCCGCGAGTGGTTGTCCTTCTTGTGGGTCTTGAAGTGCTCGGTCAGCGTGGTGATGCGGCTCGTGAGGATCGCGATCTGAACTTCCGGAGAACCGGTATCGTTCTCCTTCGTCGCGTATTCCTTGATGAGCGCTTCTTTCACATCGGGTGCAATCGACATCGGTGTTTCCTTTCGTTTCAAGAGCAGCCCCGAGAGCGCTGGCCGAAGCCGGGATGTCGTCCAGCATGGTCAGACACCATCGGGCCGCACCGTGCATGCACACGGGCAGAGCGCGGGCTATACAAGGAATTCGCTTGAATGGAAAGTGGCTTCCGACACGCTGGCCTGCGCGCCCCTGAGCCCCCTCGGGGACGTCGCTCACACCCGGCTGACGCATGGGGTCGATGGTGCTATGATCCCGGCCAGGAAAGGCTCTCCCGCCCGGGGAGCTGAAGGTGCTGCGATGGATGCCAAGAAGCCGACCGACCAGTTATCTGTCCGCCTCGTGATGGAGCGTCCGAACCGGGAGGCGATCCGCCAGTGGAGCATGCGGATCGAGAGCTACGGGCTCGTCATCGATTCGGCCAGCGACAGGTCCATCGACGCCCACGGGGCCAAGGCGAGCATCGAGGACGCATTGGACATGAGCATCGAGAAAGTGCGCGGGGAGGACGCGATCGTGCCGCGTGCGGACGCCTCCGCCAAACCGGGCACCGAACCGAGCATAGAGCCGATCAAGGCATATATTCCGAGAAAGCCGAGTTTTTTCTGACCAGATTTCGTTTCGAGGGGGACCATAATGAGCAAGATCAACGTGCGGCTCGTTCCGCGCAGCGAGTCGTCCGCACCCCTCGCGCGTTTCGCGAACCAGCCATCCACCGGAGCGCATCTCTCGGTGAACCCCTCCACCCGCGCGTTCCAGCGCGCCAGACGGGCAGTGGAGGACCGCGCGATCCGCGACGAGCCCACGCCGCTCAAGCGCCTTTCGCTCGAACTCGAGGAGAGCGAGTTCCACGAAATGTTCGGCGACGTCGCCCTGCATACCGATGCTGCCAGGACGGCCAAAGCGCCCTCCGTCACCATGCAGGAAAGCTTCCGCAAGCCGCAGGAGCAGTTGAAGGTACCGGAGGCCTTGAGCGATTCCGTGGCCTTCGCCTATGTGCCGCGCCCGGTGGAGTTCTTCGCGCCGAGCGCCATTCCCCCGCACGAGGACATCTACCACCTCCGCCTGTCGGATGTGAGCGCCGCCCTGAATGCGCCCCGCTGCCACCGCAACGGTTGGACGGGCAGGGGGGCGAAGGTGGCCATGGCCGACACCGGCTTCATGCTTCACCCGCACTTTCTGCGCGGCGGTTACAAGCTTATCCCGACCCAGGCGCCGGGCTCGGGGCCTGCCGATATCGATGCCTCGGGCCATGGCACGGGCGAAGCGGCCAACATCTTCGCCATCGCGCCCGATTGCACCGTCTTCGGCGTGAAACACGGGTCGTCCTCTGCCGCCACCCTGGAAACCTGCATTGCCCAGGGCCCCGATGTGATGACCAATTCCTGGGGCTATGACATCGACCACCAGAGCCGCGAGACGCTCGAGCAGACAGACCCGAACATGTTCCTCGAACTCCTCGACCTCGAAGCGGTGATCACCTCTGCCGTGACCAGCGGCATCACCGTGCTCTTCTCCGCCGGCAACGGGCATCTGGCCTTTCCCGCCTGCCACCCCGACGTGATCGCGGTCGGTGGCGTGACCGTCAACGAGGACAGTTCACTGGAGGCATCGAACTATGCCAGCGCCTTCCATAGCCAGCTCTATCCGGGCCGGAACGTGCCCGATTTCTGCGGCATCGTGGGTCGGTCGGAAACCCCGCCCCAGAGCGCGCATATCATGCTTCCCGTGCCGCCCGATGCGGAACTCGACGGAGAAAACTTCCCTTCGGGTGCAAGCGGTACGGGATGGGGCATCTTCTCCGGCACATCGGCAGCCTGTCCGCAGGCGGCGGGTCTCGTGGCCCTTCTGAAGCAGATTGCCCGCGGCCTCGACCCGGCGCAGGTCGGCCAGGTGCTCGCCGCTCGCGCGGTCGACATCGAAAGCGGCCAGACCGCCACCGGTGCCTCGGCCGCCACCGGTCCTGATCTCGCCACGGGCGCGGGGCTCGTCGACGCGCTCCGCGCCTGCGGCTTTGTTTCCGGCGTCGCCTGATCGTCGCCGGGTTTTCACGCCCGCATCCCTCTCCAGTCACGCGATCACGTTAGTCGGACCGCGTCCTGTCACACTCGGGTCACGGTCCGGCGACGCCCGCATGTGACCATACCTCCATCAGTTAGGCCGCACCGATCCGCAGGTCCGGCCAGTGAGGGGGTAAAGAAATGCCTAAGTTCACGTTTACCAAGCACCGCCACGACAGCCGCCGCTGGGTCAAGAATGGCCGCGAGATCGAAACCCATACGCTTGAACTCGCGGGAACCGACGAAGCGACCGGCAAGACAAACCGGGCCATCCTGATCTTCGATTCGGAGACCGACCTGCAACGCTCGCGCCGGGCCGGAACCGCGGGCTACATCACGGGCAAACCCGATGGGGGCGTATCGCTTGTCGGCTGGTTGCCCCATTCCGAGTTCGCAACCTACCTCGAAGTGCTCGAGAGCGGCGAGGCGCTGACCGTCTACTTCGCGCTTCGCAACCCCGATTCAAAAGTCGGCTACGTCCGTCGGCTGGGCATCGGCCGTTACGAGAAGATCCTTGCGGCGACGATCTGCCGCCCTGACTTCCGCGAGCCCCGCGGCGCGTCCAACGTGGTCCGCTTCCCGATCTGATCGGGAGGCTCAGCCGAAGACAAAGACCCGCTCGGGCCGGAAGAGCCCGCCCGACCAGCGTCCGATCGCCATCGGCTGGCCGTCCGCTTCGGCCCAGCACGCCTGCCCTTCCGTGAGGTCCTCCGGGCAGGGCAGGGGGTGCGGATTTCCGTTCCGCAACCCGTCTGCCACATGGGGCGGGCAGGTCAGCTTCGGCAGCCCGGCAAGTGCGGCCTCGACAGGAAGGAGCCGGTTCGCCAGGTCCGGACCCCCGGCCTCGACCACGTCCCAGGTGACGGCGCGCTCGAGCCCGAACGGCCCGGCCCAGAGCCGGCGCAGCCAGACCACATGCCCGAGACAGCCGAGCGTCTCGCCGAGGTCGCGCGCGATGCTGCGTACGTAGCCCCCCTTGCCGCAGACCATCTCCAGAATGGCGGTGTCCGAGGCCGTCCGCTCCACCAGATCCAGCCGCTTTACATGCAAGGGCCGGGCGGCCAGCTCCATCGTCTCGCCCGCCCGGGCCCGGACGTAGGCCCGCTCGCCCGCAACCTTCACCGCTGAAACCTGAGGCGGCACCTGCAGGATGTCGCCGGTAAACCGGGGCAGGGCCGCGCGGATATCGGCTTCCTCAGGGCGTGCCTCCGCTGTCGCGATCACCTCGCCTTCCGCATCATCAGTGGAGGTCGCGACGCCCCAGCGCACCTCGAACCGGTAAGCCTTGCGGCTGTCAGTTGCGAAGGGCACCGTCTTGGTCGCCTCTCCGAAGGCCACCGCAAGAAGCCCGGTCGCCGCGGGATCGAGCGTACCCGCGTGGCCGGCCTTCTGCGCGTCAAGTACGCGCTTGAGCCGCGAGACCACCTGCGTCGAGGTCATCCCCGCCGGTTTGTCCACCAGAAGCCAGCCATGAACCGGTCTGCCCTTCTTCCGCCGCCCCATGATGCCACTCCGCCTGTTCACGATAAATTTGCAAGGTTGCGCTCTCTATCAGAAACAACCGCCAGTCCAAGCCCGAATAGAACATGAGATCCGCCTTCGCCGGGTCCGGGACGTCCAACAGGGGAGGCAGAATACAAAATGCGTATGAAACGAATACTTGCCGGCACCATGGCGCTTGCCGCTCTTCCACTCGCGAGCGCCGCGAGCGAAGGCGAACGGATCCAGATCACCGGCGAGGTGATCGACACCTGGTGCTATTTCTCCGGGGTCATGGGTGGCCCCGATGCGGTCACCGGCTCGGCCCACCACACCTGCGCGCTCTGGTGTTCCGCCGGGGGCATCCCGGTCGGTGTCCTGGGCGACGACGGTGAGGTCTACATGGTCCTCAAGATGGAGGGCGATCCCGGCAGCAATGGCGGCGACACGCAGCTCACCCTCGCCAGCCACGAGATCACCGCAGACGGCATGCTCTACGAGCGCGACGGCATCAATTACCTGGTGGTGGCCGAGGTCGTCGAAGACATGGGCATCACCAAGCTGAACCACGAGGATTACGGCCCCGTGCCGTCCTTCGCGATCCCGGAACCGGCAGAATGAGGAGCGTCCCGATGAAACAGCTTGCCGCAGCCGCACTGCTCCTGGCCGCGCCCGCCGCCCTGGCACAGGATTTTTCCGCGAATTCGGAGGCCAAGCCCTGGAACCTCACCGGCGAGGAACCGTCCCGCTTCGAGGCCGAGGTCGTCGACATGCTCTGCACCGTCGCGGGCGATTGCGAGGACGAATGCTCGGGCCGCCCCCGTGCGCTCGGACTCCTGCGCAGCGCCGACGACACGCTCATCTTCCCGATGAAGAACGGCGAACCGGTTTTTGCCGGCGCCTCCGTCGAGCTCGAACCCTATTGCGGCCAGATGGTCGAGGTGGACGGGCTGATGATCAACAACGCGGAAGTGGGCGCACACAACGCCTACATGGTCCAGCGCATCCGCGCCGTGGACGAAGAGGAGTGGGTGCCGGGCACCCGCTGGGGCCAGGTCTGGAAGGAAGAACACCCCGACGCCGGCGGTGGCCCCTGGTTCCGCAACGACCCGCGCGTCAACGCCGCCATCGAGGCCGATGGCTATCTCGGCCTGGGTCAGGAAACCGACGAAGCCTTCATCGCCGACTGGTTCTGAGCCATGCGAAAGACAGTCATGGCCGCGGCACTGGCCGGCCTTCTCGCCTCCCCCGCGCTGGGGGAGGGCATCCCGGATCTTCCCGCACCCAGTGGCGAAGGCCTGCCCTTCGCGCTGGGCGGTGACTTCAGCCTCACGGATCAGGATGGGCAGAGGCGGACCCAGGCCGATCCCGCGGGCCGGCCACAGCTCCTTTTCTTCGGCTACGCCTCCTGCGAACAGATCTGCTCGGTGGCCCTGCCGATGATGGCCGACACCGTCGCGGGACTGGAGCAGAACGGCATCGCCGTGACCCCGGTGATGATCACGGTCGATCCGGCCCGGGATACGCCGGAGGTCATGGGGGACCGGCTCCGCGACTTTCACCCCGATTTCGTCGGTCTCACGGGCAGCGAGAGCGACCTTGCCCGCGCCTACGAGGCGTTCAACGTCGAGTTCGAGCCGGTCTACGTCGACCCGTTCTACGGCGAGGTCTTCGCCCACGGGAGCTTTGTTTACCTGCTCGATGCCGAAGGCCGCTTCCTGACCCTGTTTCCACCGATCCTCGCGCCCGAGCGCGTGGCGGAAATCGTCAGATCCCACATCGAACCCGCTGCTCAGGGTTGAGTCAAAGGCCCGAGACGTGCCGGGGGGCTCCGATCTCCCGGCGCGCTCCGGCAGTCTCCAGCTCCCATCTATCCTGTTGTTTCTCAAAGATACATGAGGGCCATCTGCGGATCTGTTCCGTCATTTGGAAAGTGGCCTTGCGAGTATTCTCGGATATTAATGGTTAATGAATTGATATTTAACAAAATGAAGCAAAAATCTTTGGGAGCGGATGCGGCCGTGATAGGAATTGCCCCTGGGACTTTGGGGGTTACGGTATGTTTTCAGCGTCGCATCTGGTGCGGGTCTTCGCGTTTTCGACAGCTCTGGGCGGTCTGGCCGCGGCGGAAGGTTTGGCTTCTCCGTCTGCGCTTCCCGAGCTCGCGGAATTCAACCATGCATTCGATGCGGAGCAGCTTCTGTCGAGGGAGCGTCGCATGCTTCAGGCCGCGCTGGCCTTCGAAGGTGTCTATCCCGGCCCGCTCGATGGCATCTGGGACGAGGCAAGCGCGGCTGCCATGGCCAACTATTCGGCCCGCGAGTTCGACAGCCCGGTCAAGCGGGCGCATGTCGCGGCCCTGATGCTCTCTTTCCTTGCCGAGGTCGACACCCGCGGCTGGCAGTACACCTACCTGGGCGATCACGACATCTCCCTGGCGCTGCCGTCGCGGCTTTTCGGCGAAGTCGAGAGCGAGGACCAGGGCCAGCGTTGGTGGAGCCATGACGGCACCCTCACCCTTCTGGTTCACAGTTTCACGCCGGACATGGCCGTCGCCTGGCACGCCGCCGCCCGATCCGCGAGCGCGGACCCGGCCACGCTGGAAACGGTCGATGGCGACTGGACCATGAGCACGAGCGGTCAGCTCGACGATGGCCGAATCTATCGCACCGTGACCCTGCGTCAGGGCGATACCTGGCCCACGATCTATCTCGCGGCCGAGCCCGGGGCGGAAGCTGCCATGGAATTCATCCGCGCCAGCGTGGCGGAGGGCCCGATCGAGACATGGGGCCTCCCCGACAAGGGCAAACTCGAAGCGATCATCGAACAGACCGTTGCGCGATTCGGCCGGATCGACGAACTGGAAGCCTTCCTGCCGCCCGAGCCGACCCGGCTGACACCCCCCGATGGCAATGATGCCAGCGGCACTGCCTTCTTTGTCGGGCCACGTGTCCTTTTGACCGCCAGCCACGTTGTCCAGTCCTGCGAACGGCTGACGCTGGCCGATGGCACCCGTCTCGAACTGCTGGCTTACGACAGCGATCTCGATGTCGCCGCCCTTGCGGCCGATGCGGATTCGCCGACCTGGCTGTCGATCTCGGGCTCGATCCGCGGGCGCCTCGGGGAGCGGCTCCATGCAGCGGGCTACCCCTACTACAATATCGCCGGCACCTCGCTTCACCTCACCAGCGGAAATGTCAGCTCGCTCGCGGACGTGAACGACGACACCCGTTTCTTCAGCTTCAGCGCCCCGGTTCAACCGGGCAATTCCGGTGGCCCGCTGATCGACGGAGATGGCAGCGTCATGGGTGTCGTGGTGTCCCGGCTTTCGGAGCGTTTCATCGCCGAAGCGACGGGAACCCTGCCGCAGAACATCAACTATGCCCTGACGCGCGCCGAGCTTGTCCGCTTCCTCGATCGCAACAATATCGCCGCCAATCCGGCCGGCCTGCCGCAGTTCGACATGGATGAGGGTGTGCCTGAAGGGTTCGAGGCGGCAATCGCGCCTGTGCTCTGCGACTGATCGCAGGGCCGATCCTCACCCATACTGGATGAAAAGACCGATGTGGGCCTGGGCAATCGCCTGGGCCCGTTGGTTTTCCGCCACCATATCCCGGCAAAGGTCTCGAGCATAGGTGCCGGGGAATGGTCGGCTTTCACCGAGCCGCCGGAGCGCGCACGAGCGCCTGGGTTTATTCTCTCTTGGCAGCCGATGGCCAGGGGCGTGCCCCGCATCTCGCGTGCCGGGCGCAATCACCCCAAACAGAAGAAAGGCGGACCACATGGGCCCGCCTTCCATATCTCACTGTCCCGAAGAGTGGGATCAGAAGGACATGTTCACACCGAAGTCAGCAACGATGTCGTCTTCATAGTCGCTGACGAGACCGCCGTTGAGGGTCGCGCCGCCGCCGAGGTCGTATTCAGCGGTCAGGCCGAATGCGTCTTCGCCGTCGATCGTGGCGGTTTCGCCGTCGTCGTTCGAAGCGGAGAGCACGTTGCGGTAGAATGCGCCGACTGCGAATGCGTCGAAGGCATATTCTGCGCCAACACCGAGGGTTTCGCGATCAAGACCGCCGTCCGGGTCGACCTTGTTGTAGATGACGTTCATGTCGGCGCCGAGGAAGCCGAAGCCGAGCATTGCGGAATACTCTTCACCGTCCAGCGACTCGCCACCGAATGCGAAGTCGTTGAAGTCGTAGTAGCCGATGCCGAACTCGAGATCGAAGCCAGCAACCGGACCGGCATAGCCAGCGCCGACGCCAACGTCAGACAGGTCGTTGTCGGAGGACAGCGAGATGCCGAAGCCTGCGAGGTCGAAGTCGTAACGGATCGTCGGACGAGCGGCCGGGTTGAGGACCGAGTCGGGATCGTCGCTGTCGAGCTCACCACCGTTCGAGAGGTAGAGGGTCTCGTTCAGGTCGCCGAGGCCGGTCAGCGAGAGGTTGCCGACGAGGTCGCCGACCCAGTTTTCGTCGGCACCGGAGGTGTCGCCGTAGGTCAGGGTGCCGAACGCACCGGAGATGAAGGCCGAGCCAGCCTGGCCGCTGTCTGCACCGTCGAGCGGGTCAGCAACGTTGTCGGCGCGCATGTCGGCACCGAAGGTGATGCCGGAGTCGGTTTCACCGGACATGGTGACGCCGAAACGGGTCCGCGACGTCGTCGTCAGTTCGTTGTCTGCATCTTCCTCATAGTAGAGACCCAGACGGGCGCTTCCGTAGAGGGTGATGTCGGCCATTGCCGTGCCGCCAACCGCGAGTGCGGTGAAGGCGGTGGTGGCGAAGAGAACCTTCTTCATAGCTTTCCTCGTTTTATCTTGCTTGAAACCGTGTCTCAAACCCGGGTGATCCGGATCAGGTGAGGCTTTCTTCTCTCATCAATCGCCGGGGTTCAAGAAATTGGGAGAGCTTCCCGTCGTTGCGTCATACATTGATGCAGGTTTGCCACAGTGCCCTCACGCCGCCGATAGCGTGACGTGAGTCGCGCGATGGGAGAGCGGCTTGATCGTCGCCGCTTTGCACTTGCCGCATGGGTGGCGAGACTTTACACACGCCATTCAGGACAGGCTGCGGAATATGAGTGTCGTGCGCAGATTTGGTGGATTCTTTGCTGGTTTGGCGTTTCTGGGCATTCTGTCCGGATGCGGCGATGCGGCGTATCAGTCGCAGCTCAACGAGGAGCGCCGCCGCGAGGAACTCGACATCAGTGACGAGTCGATCTTCGATCTGTTCAACGGCAGCCAGAGCCGGCCCGAGCAGGCCGTACAGGTGAATCGCTACCTGTGGCAGGCATCGCTGGAAACCCTTTCCTTTCTGCCGCTTGACACTGCGGACCCGTTCTCGGGCCTCATTCTCACGGATTGGGGCAATGTGGCGGGTGGCGGCACGTTCCGCGTCACGGTGCTGATCTCCGATCCCGCACTCGACGCCCGCTCGCTCAAGGTCGCGGCCTTCCGCCAGCAGGGCGGACGGGCGGTTCCGGTCAGCGAAGCGGAGAACAGCCAGCTCGAGGACGCCATCCTGACCCGCGCCCGGCAGATGCGCATCACCGACGTCGAACGCGGCGGGTAGGCGCCATGCCATTGCGCGCGCCAGACCCGCGGCATTTCGCAATTGCAAAGAGAGACTTACCCCATGTCGCGCTATGACGCCCGCGAAACCGAGCCGAAATGGCAGCGGGCCTGGGACGAGGCGGGCGTGTTCCGCGCCGAACGCGACCCGTCCCGGCCCAAATATTATGTCCTCGAGATGTTTCCCTATCCCTCGGGCCGCATCCATATCGGGCATACCCGCAACTACACCATGGGCGACGTCATCGCCCGCTACAAGATAAGCTCGGGCTTTAACGTCCTCCATCCGATGGGATTCGATGCCTTCGGAATGCCGGCGGAAAATGCCGCTATGGACAAGGGTGTGCATCCCGGCACCTGGACCTATGGCAATATTGCAACAATGCGCGAGCAGATGAAGCCCATGGGCTTCTCGATCGACTGGTCGCGCGAGTTCGCCACCTGCGACCCGGAATACTACGGGCAGCAGCAGGCCATGTTCATCGACATGCTCGAGGCGGGTCTCGTCTACCGCAAGGCCGCGGTGGTCAACTGGGACCCGGTGGACATGACCGTTCTGGCCAACGAGCAGGTGATCGACGGCTGCGGCTGGCGCTCCGGCGCGCCCGTGGAACGCCGCGAACTGACCCAGTGGTTCTTCCGCATCTCCGACTATGCCGACGAACTGCTCGAGGCCATCGACCGGCTGGAAGCCTGGCCCGAGAAGGTGCGCACAATGCAGCGCAACTGGATCGGCAAATCCCGCGGCCTCCAGTTCAACTGGAGCCTCACCGCGCCGAGCCATGGGTTCAAGAGCATCGACGTCTACACCACGCGGCCCGACACCATCATGGGCGCGAGCTTCCTGGGCATCTCGCCGGACCATCCGCTGGCCCGCGCCCTCGAGACGGACAATCCCGAGATCGCGGCCTTCTGCGCCGAGTGCCGCCGCACCGGCACCTCCGAGGCCGATCTCGAAACCGCCGAGAAGAAGGGCTTCGACACCGGGCTCAAGGTCCGCCACCCGCTCGACCCCGACTGGGAACTGCCGGTCTGGATCGCCAATTTCATCCTGATGGACTACGGAACGGGCGCGGTCTTCGCGGTTCCGGCCCATGACCAGCGCGACCTCGACTTCGCGCGGAAGTATGACCTGCCGGTGACCGAGACCTTTGAAGCGCTCGAAAATCACGAGCCGGTGGGCAAGACGGCCTTCATCCCGGCCAAGACCGAGAAGGTCCGCTGGATCAATCACCCCGCCGGGCTCGACATCGCCACCGGCGCCGAAGCCATCGAGACCACCATCGAGCTTGCCGAGCGAGACGGATGGGGCCGGGGCGAGGTGCAGTTCCGCCTGCGCGACTGGGGCATCAGCCGCCAGCGCTACTGGGGCTGTCCGATCCCGGTCGTCCACTGCCCCGATTGCGGCGTGGTGCCGGAGGCGAAGGAGAACCTGCCCATCCGGCTGCCCGAGGATGTGAGCTTCGACAAGCCCGGCAACCCGCTCGAACGCCACGCGGGCTTTCTCGCCGCCACCTGCCCGAAATGCGGCAAGGCCGCGCGGCGTGAAACGGACACCATGGACACCTTCGTCGATTCGTCCTGGTATTTCGCCCGTTTCACCGCCCCGCGCGCCGAGACGCCGACCGATCTCGCCGATGCCGAATACTGGATGAATGTCGACCAGTATATCGGCGGCGTGGAGCACGCGATCCTGCACCTGCTCTATTCGCGTTTCTTCGCGCGTGCGATGCACAAAACCGGCCACCTGCCCGAGAAGGCCATCGAACCCTTCGATGCGCTCTTCACGCAAGGCATGGTCACCCACGAAACCTATGCGACGAAATCCCCCGAGGGCCGGACCATCTGGCACGACCCCGAGGAGATCGAACGGGACGAGAGCGGCGCACGTCTCAAGGACGGCACGCCGGTCGAGATCGGCCCGCAGATCAAGATGTCGAAGTCGAAGAAGAACGTCGTCGACCCCGAGACGATCATCGAACGTTATGGCGCCGACACCGCGCGCTGGTTCGTGCTTTCCGACAGCCCGCCCGAGCGCGATGTGGAGTGGACAGAGGGGGGGGTGAAGGGTGCTTCGCGTTTTGTTCAGCGTCTCTGGAAGCAGGTGCAGACTCTGATCGAAATCGAAAGTGGTGCAACTCCTTTGACAGGCAAGCACCCCGAGATCGATCAAGCACTGGAAATCAGAAAAGTCGCACACAGGAGATTGAAGCGTGTCGAGGAGTGCTTTGAACACCTTCAGTTTAATGTAGCGATAGCTCAAATCCACGAATTCTCCGCCGTCCTCGGGTCGCTCTTAGATCCCCAAAAGCTTGAGGGACCCGATTCCTTGATAGCGTTGCGGGAAGCATTCGAAATGCTCATTCAAATGTTTAATCCCATAATGCCTCATTTGGCCGAGGAATGTTGGGCTGCTCTTGGAAAGGACTGCCTAGTTGCAACGCAACCTTGGCCAAAATTAGATTCGTCATTGCTTGTCGACAGTCTTGTCACCCTGCCGATCCAGATCAACGGCAAGCGGCGCGGCGAGCTTGCTGTTCCCGCCGACGCGGACAAGAGCGCCATCGAAGCACTCGTGCTCGCCAACGAGGTGGTGGCGAAGGCGCTTGATGGTGGCGCGCCGCGCAAGCTCATCGTCGTGCCGGGGCGGATCGTGAATGTGGTCGTCTGATCGCAGGACCGTCATCCGGGCCGCGGCGCTCGCAACTGCGGCGCTCGGCGTCGCGGCCTGCGGGTTCGAGCCGATGTACGGCACCGGCACAACGGCCCGCGCGGGGCTCGGCCAGATCTATGTCGAGCCCATCGACTCCGCCGCCGGCTATGAGTTGCGAGACTGGCTCATCATGGAACTCGGCCCGGCGAGCCAACCGACCCACCGCCTGGAGATCGACCTCGAAATCGAAACCGATGGCGTGGCGCTGACAACCACGAACGTGACGACCCGCTTCAATGTGACCGGCGAGGCGGACTTCCGGCTCGTTTCGCTGACAAGCAACGAGACCGCGCTGAGCGGGAACGTCGAAGGCATCTCGGGATACAGCGCGCCGGAATCGGAAACCGCATCCGCCTATGCGACCCGTGTCGCGCGGGCCGATGCGATCCGCCGGGTCTCCCGCCAGCTTGCCGAACGCATTGCCCTCCGGCTCTCGATCGAATCGTCGAAATGGGCGGAGACAACGCCCGGCATCGCGGAGGACGGGAGCGGCGCATGAAGCTCGGCGGTCGCGATGCGGCGCGTTATCTGAAAAAACCGGGCAGCGACTCGGCGGGTTGCCTGCTCTACGGGCCGGACCCGGTGCGCACCGGCCTGCGGCGCCGCGATCTCGTCACCGCGCTCGTTGGCCCGAAAGGCGCCGAGGAAATGCGGCTCACCCGGTTCCAGGGCGGGGATCTGCGCCGCGACCCGGCGGCACTGACCGATGCGCTTAAGGCGACGGGGTTCTTTCCTGGTCCCCGTGCGGTGGTCGTTGAGGATGCGGGCGATTCGAACACCGCCGCCGTTCGCGCCGCGCTCGAGGATTGGCGCCCCGGCGATGCGACCCTCGTGCTCAGCGCAGGCTCGCTCACGCCACGCTCCTCCCTGCGCAAGGCCATGGAAGCGGCGAAGAACGCTTTTGCCATCGCGATCTATGCCGACCCGATGCGCCGGGACGAGATCGAGGCCGCTCTTGCGCGCGAGAGCCTCTCAAGCATCTCCCCCGAGGCCATGACCGACCTCGAAGCCCTGGCGCAATCTCTCGATCCCGGAGATTTCGAGCAGATTCTCGTCAAGCTCTCGCTCTACATGCGCGGGGCACCCGGTCCCGTCTCGAGCGATGACATCGCCGCCGTGGCGCCGCCCGCGGCCGAGGCCGAACTGACCGCTCTGGTCGATCTTGCCGCCGACGGGCGATCGCGGGAATTGGCGCGAGCCTTTGCCGCCCTCAGCCCCAGTGCCAGCGCCACGGGCTTGACGATTCTGGCAGCGCGGCATTTCCGGACGCTGCATGCCGCCTCCATTGATCCAGGCGGTGCCGATACCGCGCTCGCGCGCGCCCGTCCGCCGGTCTTCGGACCGCGCCGCTCGCGCATGGCTGCCCAGATCCGTGCCTTCGGGACCGAGCGGCTCGAGAATGCACTCGGCCAGATCATGGAGGCAGAGTTGCGTCTGCGTTCGGGGCGGCCGACACCGGGCCTGGCCCTCGTCGAGCGTCTCTTTGTCCGCATCGCCTATCTCGCGCGGCGCTGATCCCGGCTTTCTGCCTGGTTCGGTGGAATCCATCAGTTGCCCTGCGCTACCGAAACCGCTAAGGAGCGGCCCATGCCGATGGCTGGCCCCCGGGCCGCGTTAGCTCAGCTGGTAGAGCAACCGCCTTGTAAGCGGTAGGTCGTCCGTTCGAGTCGGACACGCGGCACCACTTCTCTCGAAAAAAGCACCCTCACGAGCGCAAACCGGAGCCCGACAAGAAGGCCCCGGCGCCATATCGGAGTGCGATCAGGCTGTCTGCTTGCCGCCGCCCATTGCGAGCGGAGCTGCGGCTTCATAGCCCAGCGCCCGGCAGATATCGTAGGTCAGGTCGGGATTGTTGAGCGTGTAGAAATGCAGATGCTCCACGCCCTCGGTCATCAGCTTGGTGCATTGATCCGCCGCCAGCGATACCGAAAGGAGGTAGGCCTGCTCATCCGTCTCCGCCCGCGCAAACGCCTTGTGCATCCAGTCCGGCACGTTGGCTTGGCAGCGCCCGGCGAAGTTCAGCATCTTGGCGAAATTCTCCACCGGCAGGATGCCGGGGTAGAGCGGCGCGGTGATGCCAGCCTTGGCGCAGGCATCGCGGAAGCGCAGGAAATCCTCGTTCTCGAAGAAGAACTGGGTGATCGCGCTGGAGGCACCCGCATCGAGCTTGCGCTTGAGATTGTCGATATCGGCGCCGAGATCGGCGGCCTCCGGGTGCTTCTCCGGGTAGGCTGCGACCGAAATCTCGAAATCGCCCACGTCGCGCAGACCGGCCACGAGTTCCGCGGCAGAGGCAAAGCCGTCCGGGTGCGGCACGAATTCGGTCTCGCCCTTGGGCGGATCACCCCGGAGCGCCACGATCCGCCGCACGCCGAGCTTCGCGAAGCCGCGGGCCACCTCGAGCGTCTCCGCCCGGCTCGCGCCCACGCAGGTCAGGTGGCCGGCGACATTGAGCCGCGCGCGATCGACGATGGTCTGGATCGCGGCATTGGTGCGATCGCGCGTTGTTCCACCCGCGCCATAGGTCACCGAGACGAACTGCGGGGCCAGCGGCGCAAGACGCTCCACCGAGCGCCAGAGACGCAGACTTGCCTTCGGGGAATGTGGCGGGAAAAACTCGAAAGATAGGCTCGGAAGAGCCTTTGGGGTGATGTTCATGTTGCTCCGGTCCGTACCGACAATGATTTCAGCGGGTGGAGAATACCTCTCAACCCCGATTCCGGCAATCCTTATCTGCGCACGAGCTTACCACGTCGTTGACTTGACACTTTCGTGCGCCCGCGAAACGAATGCGCCGTCCGGTCCGAACCGGTCAGTGAGAAGGGAGTTCGAGGGGCATGGCCCAGGTCGTTATCGTCTACTGGCGCGACATTCCCGCGCAGGTCATCGTCGGCAAGGGCCGCCGCGCCGCGAAGGTCCAGCTGCCCGAACGCTTCGAGCAGGCCATTGACCGCTGCGCCATGAAGGTTGGCGCGAAGGATGCCGATGCCTATCTCGCGGAATGGCGCAAGGCCGCACCCTACGAGGTCGAAGGTGACGCCGCGGATGTCGCTTCTGGCGAAGCCGCACGGCTCGATTCGGAATTTACTCAGGACGTGCTCAAATCCTTGATCGCCAACGAGGGCTGGGCCTCTCCCTCACCGCGCTAGAGACAACAGGGGAAACATGGCAAAGATTCTGTCCTTCGTCCGCCGCAGCGCCGGAACCGCGCCCTCCGATGCCGCCGCGATCGCACATCTGACCCGCGACTTCTCCGTCGAGGTAATGCCGCGCACCGCCGCGAAGATCGAGGATTTCCGCGCCATCCTGCCCGAAGGCACCCGGATCTACCTCGCTCATATCGACGGCACCGATTTCGCCGACATGCTTTCCACCGCGCGGCGCCTGTCCGACGAGGGCTTCCGCGTCATGCCCCACTTCCCGGCCCGCGGCATCGCGGACCGTGCCGAACTGGCCCACCGCATCGAGGCCTACGCCGATCTCGGCATCCGCGAGGCACTGGTCATCGCGGGCGGCATCGACACCCCCCGTGGCGAATTCGGCGATTCGATGCAGCTACTCGAAACCGGCCTCTTCGACCGTTTCGGCTTCACCGACCTCCATGTCGCCGGCCACCCGGAAGGCAACCGCGACATCGACGCCGACGGCTCCACCACCCGGGTCTCCGCCGCCCTGCGCTGGAAGAACGACTTCCAGTCCCGCACCGATGCGCGCATGGCCATCGCCACCCAGTTCTGCTTCGAGCCCGAGCCGGTGATCGACTGGGCCGAAAGCCTCCGCGCCGAGGGCATCACCCTGCCGATCCATATCGGCATCGCAGGCCCCGCCAAGCTCCAGACCATGATCAAGTTCGCCATGGCCTGCGGCGTCGGCCCGTCCCTGCGCGTGCTCCAGCGCCGCGCGGCCGACCTCTCCAAGCTCATGCTGCCCTTCGAGCCCACCGAAATGCTTGCCGCGCTGGCCCGCCACAAGGCCGCCAACCCGGATTTCGCGGTCGAGCGCGTGCACTTCTTCCCGCTTGGCGGCATCGGCGCGACGGCGGAATACCTCGGCCGCACCACGCCCGCAGCCCGGATCAGCGCCCGCGCATGAGCAAGACCAAAGCCCCGGCGCTTCTCTTCGATCTCGACGGCACGCTGGTCCATTCGGACCCGATCCACTTCGTCGTCTTTCGCGACATCTTCGCGGAGCATGGCGTTTCGCTGGAATGGGACGAGTTCACCACCGAGGTCGTGGGCCGGCCCAACCCGGAGATCTTCGCCCATTTCCTGCCCGACCAGGCGCATCGCGCCGCCGAGCTTGCCGACCGCAAGGAGGCCGAGTTCCGCAGCCGCCTCACGGGAAGTTTCGAGCCGACCCCCGGCATTCTGGGCCTGCTCGACTGGGCCGAACGCTCCGGCGCACCCTTTGCCGTCGTCACAAATGCGCCGCGCGCCAATGCCGAGGCCATGCTGTCCGCCTCGGGTCTCGCCTCGCGCTTCGAGATGGTGATCGCGGAAGGGGATGCGCCCCAGGCCAAGCCCGATCCCGCACCGTACCTGCTCGCCATGGAGCGGCTCGGCGTGGCACCCGAGGCCTCGATCGCCTTCGAGGATTCGCGCTCGGGCAACCGCGCCGCCCGCGCCTCGGGCGCCCATGTCTTCGGCCTCACCTCCAACCTCGCCCCAGAGGCGCTGTTGCAGGCCGGGGCCCATCAGGCTATCGCAGACTTCAACGATCCTGCCCTCTGGGCACATCTCGATCAACGAAGGACCTGACTTTTCATGACCCGCACCATTGTCGAATCGAAATCGAAGACCGCGATCATCGGCTTCGACCAGCCCTTCTGCGTCATCGGCGAGCGGATCAACCCCACGGGCCGCAAGAAGCTTGCCGCCGAGCTTGAAGCAGGCGATTTCTCTACTGTCGAGAAGGACGCGCTCGAGCAGGCCGCCTGTGGGGCCACCATGCTCGATGTGAACGCGGGCGTGGTCTACAACTCGAACCCGAACCCCAACGAGACCGAACCGCCGCTCATGACGAAAATGATCGAGCTGGTTCAGGGGCTTGTGGATCTTCCCTTGTGCATCGACTCAAGTGTCCCGGCGGCGCTCGAGGCCGGCCTCGCCGCCGCCCATGGCCGCCCGCTCCTGAATTCCGTCACCGGCGAAGAAGAGCGCCTCGAACTCGTCCTGCCGCTGGTGAAAAAATACAACGTGCCCGTGGTGGCGATCTCCAACGATGACACCGGCATTTCCGAGGACCCCGACGTGCGCTTCGAGGTGGCGAAGAAGATCGTCGAGCGCGCTGCCGACTATGGCATTCCCGCCCATGACATCGTCGTCGATCCGCTGATGATGCCCATCGGCGCCATGGCCACCGCCGGGTTGCAGGTCTTCACGCTGGTCCGCCGCCTGCGCGACGAACTTGGCGTCAACACCACCTGCGGCGCATCGAACGTGTCCTTCGGTCTGCCGAACCGCCACGGGATCAACGCGGCCTTCCTGCCCATGGCGATCACCGCCGGCATGACCTCGGCGATCATGAACCCGGTTCGCGAGGCGGAAATGCACGCGGTGCGCGCGGCGAACCTCCTGATGAACCACGACCCCCACGGTGCCGCCTGGATCAAGGCCAACAAGGCCCCGGCCGTCGAGGGCGAGGCACCGGCAGGCGCCCGCGCAGGCCGCGAGAATCGCCGCCGCCGCCGGGGCTGATACGGGGCTGGCGCAGCCCCACGGGCCAGCCGTGCCTGCGGCGGCCCATCACGCCATTGGTGCTGGGTCACATGGGCACGGAACAAGCCGGAGGCGCCGTGCCCGCGACGGCCCCCGGACCGCACCTCCTGCCCAAACGCGTGTCCCGAAGCAGGCCATGTCATGTAGCTGATCGCTGCCGTCTACCGAGTCTCACCACTCGCTGGGAAACACTGGCACGGAACATGCCGAAGGCGCCGTGCCTGCGACGGCCCGTCCGGACGGGTCGGCGCATCGTCGATGTCGGGGCAACGAGCAGGTCTAGGCAGTGTCGTTACCATAAACTGCGCCGAACAACCCTCGCTGCGCCAACCCCCGGACCGCCGCCGGCCCATCGCGACAATGGTTCTGGGAAACACAGGCACGGGACAAGCCGAAGGCGCCGTGCCTGCGACGGCCTGTCCGGACGGGTCGGCGCATCGTCGATGTCGGGGCAACGAGCAGGTCTAGGCAGTGTCGTTACCATAAACTGCGTCGAACAACCCTCGCGGCGCCAACCCCCGGGCCGTCGCAGGCATGGCGGTGCTGCGCACCTCGTTCCGTGCCATGGTTTCCCCGCACCAAAAGCACTTCACGCTCTATCCCACCGTTCGCTGCGCTTGGGCCGGATGTTGGCTATGGGCAGCGCACCCGCTCCGTACTAACCTGCATCGCCAGACGATATCGCCGGGATGCCCCCATGTCCGATCTCCCCTTCAAAGCTGTTCCCGATGGTATCGAGATCGCCATCCGTCTTACCCCCAAGGGCGGGCGTGACCGCATCGAAGGCGTCACCGAGCATGACGGTCAGCCTTGCCTGAAGGTCCGGGTGTCCGCCCCCCCGATTGATGGTGCGGCCAACAAGGCGCTCGTAGCCTTCCTCGCGAAGTCGCTCGGCGTCTCGCGCTCGAGCGTCACCTTTCTCTCCGGTGAGAAGTCCCGCATCAAGCGGCTGCGGATCGAAGGCGAGGGGCTTTCCGAGCGTCTCGAAGCGCTTCTGAAAGGCTGAGGTCGGAACGGGATCAACCATTTCGCCTCGCCGAACCTCCTGAATTTCATTCCCTCGCTTCTCGTTCCGTCTCCAAAAACGCTCCCCCAGTTTCCCTAGTAAATTCAGCCGCCAAGCCCCGTATGGCCAGGCTCCATGACAAGTAGTTGGCGGGATTGGGTCTCCAATTCTTTCGAAAAAAGCCTGGTAGAGTGATCCGGAACAGCCACTCCCTCCGTAACATCATAGTTAAGCGCATGTGGAATGCATGTTAACGAAATGGCACGACCGCAGGGAAATGCCGTGACGGAAAGGATTCAAGGATGAAACAACTGATCGTCTACGCGTGGAACTACATCTTCAATGCCGAAGTCAGTCCTCTTCGCCATATTCCGGATGTCGGTATAAGACACTATGTGCTGCAGATCCTGGGGTTCATGTGGGCTGTCAGCTTTTCCATCGCCATCGGCAGCTACACCGTCCTCGCAGCAAGCATCGTCGGTCACGCCGTCCTGATCGCGGCCGCCGCGATTACCGTGGCGACGTATACCACCGCCGCCCACAAGCCCGACGTATTCGTGAACGTGTTGGGCCGCCGCGTTGATGGCGAGCATCAATAGGCCTTCTGCTTGCTTGGGCGAGGCTCCTGATCTCAAGCTTCTCGCAGGGCCCCGAAAGCTTGAGAACACCTCAGACCCTGTTTCGGGTGCATCCGCTCCAAGGATGGGCGCTTCCCGAACGTCACCACGACATTCTTGATACATTGAGCGAGGTTCGCTCCGTCAATTCCTGAGTGGAACAGTCGCAATATGAAATATGCATGCAATATGCATGGAATGCACACGAGGTTTTGCGGTGCTATCCGGGCCTCCGAATGGTCCCATCCATGCTCTGAGGTTTGGCGTCGATCACATCGCCATGCGAGAGCAATTCCTCCCGCAGAAGCGCCACGTTCCTGCGGTTCGCCTTGAATGCCACATCGAGGATGTCTCCAAAAACCGGCACGATTCCAATGGCATAGTCCGCGGCTGTATTTCCCATCATCCGCAGCAGGACCGAGCGCCGCACGCCGAGACGATGCGCGCGATAGACGACATAAAGCGATGGCGCCAGCGCGGCCGTGTCCCCGACGACCGGCACAAGCCCCAGAAGCCCGTCGAGCCCGAACCGGATGCCCGTGAAGGGGATCACGAACCGGGCATCGAGCAGTTTGGCCATGCGCTCGAGCTGTTCTATTTCCTCCCGTATTTTCATAGTCTTACCGCCTCGCGATGATCCAGACGGCGTGCACGATTCCGGGGATGTAGCCGCACAGCGTCAGCAGGATGTTGATCCAGAATTGCAACCCGATCCCCACCTGCAGAAAGACGCCGAGCGGCGGCAGAAGGATCGAAAGAATGATGCGGAGAAGGTCCATTTTTGTCCTCGCGTCGTTGTTTCACCCATCCTTCAACGTATGTGATCACGGGATGTTTCCATCCACAGGACAGAAAATCGTGATATCGGGGCGCCGAATCCCGCTGGAGGTCCAATGCCAAACCGATTGCAGCACCTGCTGCTTGCCTCGCCGCTTGTGCTTCTATCAGCCGAAACGGCAGGTCAGGAGTTCGGCCCGCAATTGACCTATGGCGTCGACAAGCCCGGCGGAACAGCGCAGACAACCAGATTGCATGCCGATTTTCAGCACAACATCGGCTGGATTTACGGGGGCGTGAAAGGGGCGCTCGCCGAGAATGCCACCTCATCCGGCACCTACGATCTCTATCTAGGCCTGAAGCCGGAAGTGGGTGCGCTTGCCATCGACCTGAAGGTCCGCGAGCATCATACGGATGCGGGCGACAGGACAAGTTTCATCGCCCTGGAATTCAACGCTCCGCTGTCCCGGCATCTCCATCTGAAGGGGCATTTCGAACTCGATGCCCATACCGGCAGCGGTGGCGGAAATGCCAACGCCGCCTGGGTGATCGGTGAGGCCGACCGTATTGAAGCGACCCTGCGTGAGGCGATCAGCGCGGGGTCCGTGCAGACCAATGCCTATGAAATCAAGGCGACACATGCCTTCGAGGAGCGCGGCACGATCTCCATGCTATACAAGGTTCCGCTTGGCGATGCGAACAGGATCGGGCTGGACTACAACGTCCGGTTCTGACCTCGGGTCACGAGATCTCGAAAAAATTCCAAGTCACGCTCGCCTCGCTGCCGCGCCTCTTCGACCGGGAAAGGTCGCGATAGATCGGATCATCCACATGCTCGATCGCGCAAAGGCCCCGGAAACGCAGCGTCAGGCTGTCTTTCGGCTTTGCAGTCGGCATCCAATCTTTCTATCGTCGAAAGACCTTGATCCTTTCACGCCGGGCGACAGATCGCCCATGCCGTTGTTGGGAAAAGTCCAGGCGGGACGGCAGTGAACGTGAATGCCGGATCTGGCCGAAGGTGCCGCCACCCTTCTTGTCGGGCCGCACCGGTGCACAGATGCAAGATGAAGACGAGCGGTTAGGGGGATCGCGCCATGCAGACTAAAGGGAATGGGCCATCCCTCAGGGTCGTTACGACCGCGATGATGGCGTTTGTCGGGGTTGCGGCCTTCACGGCACTTTCGGTCGAGGATCTTGCGGGGTTGACAGCCGACGAACGTGCGAACCTGTCGGCTGGACTGATCGCGCGCTATGTCATCGCCATGGCAATCGGCGGGGCATTGGCTGGATGGCTTTTTGCCAGCCTCTTCGGCCGGCGCGGCGTGCTGGGCTTGGTGCTCGCGCTCTTGGGCGGGCTCTTTGCGACCATGATCGCGGGGCTCTTCGGAAGTGCCTTTGCCATGTTGCCGGATCTTGTGGCAAACGGCTTCAGTATGGGTGATCTCATCGGTATCGGCTTCGGCTTGGCTGTGTTGCCGCTCGGTATCGCCTCCCAGCTCTTTCTGGCGGCGGGGTGGCTCGCGCTGGTGATTATCGCACAGATCTGGGCAAGGCGTATCCGAATGGTGCGCCGGGAGGCGTGAAGACGCACCTCCATTTCGGGGGCCATTCACATTGTCCCCACAAGCGCCTAAGACCCGCCGGAACCAGACAGGAGCTGCCGAATGTCCGATAGCCCAGCGCGCGATCCCATGGTGATTTTCATGCCGTCCGGCAAGCGCGGGCGGATTGCGTCGGGAACCACCGTGCTAGACGCCGCGCGCCAACTCGGCGTCGACCTCGACAGTGTCTGCGGCGGCCGTGGCATCTGTTCAAAATGCCAGGTTTCTCCCTCCTTCGGCGATTTCCAGAAGCTGGGGATTCGCTCCACGCCCGAAGCGTTGAGTGAATGGAACAAGGTCGAGGCGCGCTACGACGAAAAACGCGGCCTCAAGGAAGGTCGCCGTCTCGGATGTCAGGCGCAAATCAGGGCGGACGTCGTGCTTGATGTGCCGCCCGAAAGCCAGGTGCATCGGCAGGTTGTGCGCAAGCGGGCCGAGGCACGACAGATCATCATGGACCCGGCTACGCGGCTCTACTACGTCGAGGTGGCCGAGCCCGACATGCATGAGCCCTCGGGTGACCTCGAACGGCTGGAACGCGCACTCACGCAGCAATGGGGGCTCGCGCATGTGAAGGGTGATCTGCGGCTGGTCCAGATGCTTCAGCCCGCGCTGCGCCAGGGAAACTGGAAGGTTACCTGCGCGGTCTATCACGGCGCAGGGCTGGGCGAGGCGCGGATCATGCAGGTCTGGCCCGGCTACTACGAGGGCTCGATCTACGGTCTGGCCATCGACCTCGGGTCCACCACGATCGCCGGTCATCTCTGCGACCTTCAGTCGGGTGAGGTGCTAGCCTCTTCAGGATTGATGAACCCGCAGATCCGCTTTGGTGAGGATCTGATGAGCCGGGTGTCCTATTCGATGATGAACCCCGGCGGAGACGCTGAAATGACGAGCGCCGTCCGTCAGGCACTCAACACGCTGATCCAGCAAATCGCGGCCGAGGCGCGGGTCGATCCCGGCCTGATCCTCGAAGCCGTCTTCGTTGCCAACCCGGTGATGCACCACCTGCTCCTGGGAATCGACCCGGTCGAACTGGGGCAGGCGCCCTTCGCGCTCGCCACCGCTTCCAGCATGTCGATTTGGGCCAAGGAGATCGGGCTCGAAATGCATCCCGATGCCCGGATTTATGTCCTGCCCTGCATCGCGGGTCACGTGGGGGCGGATGCCGCGGCCGTTGCTCTGTCGGAGGCGCCGAACCAGTCCGACGACCTGATGCTCGTGGTCGACGTCGGCACAAATGCCGAAATTCTGCTGGGTGATCGCAACAAGGTGCTTGCCTGTTCCTCGCCCACGGGGCCGGCTTTCGAGGGAGCGCAGATTTCCTCCGGCCAGCGTGCTGCACCCGGTGCCATCGAACGGGTCGAGATCGATCCGGTGACGAAGGAGCCGCGTTTCCGGGTTATTGGTTGTGAGCTCTGGTCCGACGAGCCGGGATTTGCCGAGGCCACCCGCGCCACCGGGATCACCGGCATCTGCGGCTCCGGCATCATTGAGGTGATTGCCGAGATGCGGCTCGCGGGACTTGTCGATCCCGGCGGGTTGATCGGCTCGGCGGAACAGACCGGCACGCCCCGCTGCGTGCCCGAGGGCCGGACCCATGCCTATCTGCTCCATGACGCCAGCGCGACGGGCGGACCGAAGATCATGGTTACGCAGGGCGATGTCCGGGCGATCCAGCTTGCAAAATCCGCGCTCTATGCCGGTGCGCGCCTGCTCATGGACCAGCTTGGCGTAGATACCGTGGACCGGGTCGTGCTCGCGGGTGCGTTCGGTGCGCATATCTCGCCCAAGCACGCGATGGTGCTCGGAATGATCCCCGATTGCGACATCGAAAAGGTCACATCCGCTGGCAACGCGGCGGGAACCGGCGCGCGCATCGCGCTGCTGAACTCGGCCGCCCGGCGTGAGGTCGAAAGCCTTGTTACCCGCATCCACAAGGTGGAGACAGCCATCGAGCCGCGGTTCCAGGAGCATTTCGTTGCGGCCAACGCGATCCCGCACGCAACCGATCCCTATCCCAAGATGACCTCCACGCTTGTTCTGCCGGTCGTTTCCTTCAACGCAGCCAGTGGTGGCGGTGAGGGTGGACGGCGCAGACGTCGCCGGGCCTGAGCCCGAAAACCGCGCGGAGACCGGCGCTCACCTTTGAGTAACCTTGTTCAGTTTCCCTGAAGCCACCTGCACGAGAGGAGGCTTCAGGATGCTGCGCATACTGCAATTGCTCGCGCCCGCCCTGATCCCGTCCTGGCGGTTCTTCCCCGAAGTGGGCCCGTCCCCGCGGCTGGAATATGCGATCCTTCCGGAACTGGGAAGCAGCCCTGCGGAATGGATCGCTGCACGCCCGCGCCCCGATCGGGTCAGCATCGCTCTCATGCTGCGCCGGATGTTCTGGAACCCGCGCTGGAACGAAACGCTCTATCTCGTCAGCCTGTCCGAACGTCTCGCGGAATCCCCGACGGCTCACAGCATCGGGGAAATCCGCCGCCGTCTTGCGCGCGACATCGGACCGCGGGATGCGTTTTTCCGTTTTCGCCTCGTATTCATTCATCGGGAGGGCGAAAGGCTTGTCCAGTTCACCGAGTTCGAGTCCGATGTCTATCCGCTGGACAGCACGCCGTGAGTTTCGAGGTCGCCCTTCGCCTGACGGAGATCATTATGGCGCTCTGCTTCCTCCAGCAAAGCGCGGAGCATATGGCGGGCTTCCCGGATGAGCGACGGCTCTATGCCGCCCGCGCCATCCTCAGCGCAGTTCTTCTGACCGGCATCGCCACCCCGATCATCCTCTTGGGCCTATCGGGTATCGTGCTGCTCACTCTGCATCGCTTTCAGGGGCCCTATAACGGCGGCAGCGACCGAATGGGTATTCTCGTGCTTGTCTGCGTTACGGCCGCCCATCTTGCACCGACGCGTGAGCTTGCCGAGACGTTCTACGCCTATCTCGCATTCCAGCTTGTGCTGTCCTATTTCATTTCCGGCTGGGTGAAGGTGAAGAACCAGGAATGGCAGCGGGGAAGGGCGCTCCGGGATGTGTTCCTGTTTTCTGCATACCCGGTCAGCGAAGGTCTTCGCGGCTGGGCGGACCGCCCCCGCGTGCTCCTTGTCATGGGCTGGGCGGTGGTCATTTTCGAGCTCGTCTTTCCACTCGCGCTCTTGCATCCCCTGGCGCTCCATGGAGCCCTTGCGGTCGCAGCCGCGTTCCATTTCTCGAACGCCTGCTTCTTTGGCCTCAACCGCTTCTTCTGGATCTGGCTCTCGGCCTACCCATCAATCATCTGGCTGCAGGGGCGCCTCTTCGTCTGAAGCGTCAGGCCAGTTCTGGCGTGACCGCGCCAATCCGCTCGGAAATCTCGGTCAGTGCCGCCTGCGCCTCCGGCCCCCACGGGGCGGCGCGCGACAAGAACAGCGTTGCCTGGCTCTTCAGGATCGGGCCATCGCCCAGTACTTTCAGATGGTTGTCCCGCAAGGTGGACCCGGTAGAGGTGATGTCGGCGATGGCTTCGGCCGTTAGGTTCTTGACCGAACCTTCCGTCGCGCCCTGACTGTCCACCAACTGATAATCGGCAACCGAATGCGCACGGAAATATTCCCGCACCAGATGATGGTATTTTGTCGCGACACGGAGCCGCAGCCCGTGGGTGCGCCGGAAAGCCGCCGCAGCAGCATCTAGGTCGGACATCGTGTTCACGTCCACCCAGAAGGCAGGCACAGCCACAACCAGATCGGCATGACCGAAGCCCAACTGCTGCATCTCGACGAGCCGTTCCTCCCAGCGCGGGATTTCCTCGTGGACAAGATCCTGTCCAGTCACGCCAAGGTGGAGCCGCCCGGCCGCGAGTTCACGCGGCACTTCGGCGGCCGAAAGCAGCACCAGTTCGACACCGGGAAGATTGACCGTCCCGCGATATTCGCGCCCGAGTTCGCTCCGGGTGATCTCGATGCCGCGGGCACTGAACCACTCGATGGTGGCTTCCTGCAGCCGACCCTTGGAAGGAACGCCGAGTTTCAGCATGGGGAGCTCCCCTGGAGAGCCAGAAGCGCCTCTGGCCGGATGATGCCGCCAACCGCCGGGAGGATCCTGCCGTGGCCTAACACCGCCGTCAGCGCGTCGTATCTTCCACCACTCGCGATGGTCGGCAGGTCCGGGCGACCATCCGCCACGGCTCCAAATACGAAGCCGTCGTAGTATTCCAGTGTCGTGCGTCCGAATTCGGCCTCGAACGCAAGACTTTCGGGCGCGATCCCCCGTGCGGAGAAGGCCTCGAGCCGTTCCTCGAACCGATCGACCGCCGCGCCGAGGGCGGACATATCTTTGGAAATGTCGCGCAACTCGCCCAACGCACCGGCGCATGTGCCACCAATGGCAATGAGGGCTTCGAGGGCGGCAACTTTATGCGGGTCCAGCGGCGGAGTATCGGCTTCGTCCGCCAGACGCTGCACCCGCGCCGCAACTTCTTCCGCGCTGCGCAGTCCGACCGGCACGCCGGCCGCCGCAATGATGTCAGTCAAATCGCCCGATCGCGCGGCTTCGATCAGGTCCGCGCGCGATGCCGCCATCTCTTTCTGGCCATCGCCGAAGCGGTGCAACAAGGCCTGGAAACGTGCTGGCCGCCAAAGATGCCTGCGCAGCGCCGCGCGTCTGGGTGCACTGGTCTCCAACGCCTCTATCCCGGCGATCAGAAGCCCCATATCTCCGGTCACGAGCCGAAGCGGCGCACCCCCCAGTGCGTCTCGGATCAGTCCCAGCACCTCGGCATCGGCTTCGGCCGGCTTGCCTTCGCCAAAAATCTCGATACCGGCCTGCAGATATTCTCGCGGCCTTTCCGAGCCGAATTCCTGACGCCGCCAGACTGGTCCGCAGTAGCTGTATCGCGCGGGCGTGATGCCCCGATCCATGTGCAGCCGAACGATAGGCACCGTGAAATCGGGACGCATCATCATCTCGGCCCGGTCGTCGCGGGTCATGAAGGCGCGAGCGCGAATGTCCTCGCCATAGAGATCGAGCAAGACATCAGCTGGCTGAAGTGAGGCCGGTTCGACACGGGCTGCGCCCGTCTGACCCAAGGTTTCGAGAATGCGTTTCACTTCCACATCGAGCTCGCTCAGTGCGGTTCCGACCCGCGCACCGGGGAGGTAGGCCCTGTCCGCAACGGCCATGTCAGCCCCCCGCCCGGGCGATCATCGCGCGGACTTGGGTGACGAGATCGCCGCGTGCGATCTCCATCTGTGCAGGCTGTGCCTTCCAGTCCTCGCGGGTCTCGATATCCGCGGCGAGCCGCGCACCCAGAGCGAGATCCTTGATTTGCACCATGCCGCGGGCCTTCTCGTCCGCCCCCTCGATCACGGCCACGGGGCAGGCACGGGCATCAGCATATTTCAGCTGTTTGCCCATGTTTCCGCCGCCCATGAAGACTTCGGCGCGAATGCCGCCCGCGCGGAGTTCCGCAGCCATGGCCTGGTAATCGGCCATCCGGTCCTTGTCCATCACGGTCACTACCACCGGGCCGGACGCCACGGTCCCCATTCGGCCCTTTGCCGAAAGCGCTGCGAGGAGCCGATCCACGCCCACTGAGACGCCAGTCGCGGGAACCTTTTCGCCGGTGAAACGTGTCACGAGGTCATCGTAGCGCCCGCCACCGGCAACGGAACCAAACTGCCGCTTGCGGCCCTTCTCGTCGAGTATCTCGAAGGTGAGCTCCGCCTCGAACACCGGTCCGGTATAATAGCCGAGCCCCCGCACCACCGAAGGGTCGATCACCGCGCCCGCACCGCGTGCCGACAGGTGCTCGGCAATGGTCTCGAGTTCCCGCACGCCTTCGAGGCCCACGGCGGAACCGCTCACCAGATCGCGCAGCCGCGAACAGGTCGCCGCCCCGTCTTCGGCGCGCGCGTCCATGAAGCCCAGGATGACGGCTGCCTGTTCCTCGCCCAGACCCGCGCCTTCGGTGAAGTCGCCGCTCTCGTCCTTGCGGCCTGCACCCAGCAGCAAGCGCACGCCTTCGGGGCCGAACCGATCAAGCTTGTCAATCGCGCGCATCACGATACCGCGTCGGGACGCGTCCTTCTCAGGATCGGCAGGGTCAAGCACTCCCGCGACCTCCATGACGCCGTTAAGCACCTTTCGGTTATTGACCCGGATCAGGTAGTCTTGGCGTGCGATCCCAGCGGCTTCGAGAGCTTCCCCGAGCATTCCGCAGATCTCGGCATCCGCGGCAACGGACGCAGAGCCCACCGTGTCCGCATCGCATTGGTAGAACTGCCGGAAACGTCCGGGGCCGGGCTTCTCGTTGCGCCACACCGGACCGACGGCATAGCGCCGGTATGGATTGGGAAGATCGCGCCGGTGCTGGGCAAAGACACGCGCGAGCGGCGCTGTCAGATCGTAGCGCAGCGCAAGCCAACCTTCGTCGTCATCCTGCCAGGCGAAGACCCCTTCGTTGGGGCGGTCGACGTCCGGAAGAAACTTGCCGAGTGCCTCGACCGTCTCCACGGCGGAGCTTTCCAGAGGATCGAAGCCGTAGGAATGATAGACCTGCGTAACGCGCGAGAGCATTTCGGCTCGCGCCGTTACTTCCGGTCCGAAATAGTCGCGGAACCCACGCGGCGTCTGCGCGCGCGGTCTGCGGGGTTTCTTGATCTTTTCCTTGGCCATCGCTTCCACCGGCTCGGCTGTTCGGGCGCCCTCCTAACCCGGAGCAAGGGGCAGGGGCAAGCCGCCCGAGTCAGTCGCCTGCAAAGCTTCCGAAACGCCCGCCCTGGAAGACCAGCGGCTCGACCCTCTGTCGCCAGATACGAAGAACTTCGCCAACGAGGATCACGTGATCGCCCCCTGGGTGCCGTCCGGACACCCGGCACTCGAAGCGCGCGCAATAGCTTGGCAACAGGGGAGTGCCGCCCGCGCCGTCTTCGACCTCTAGCCCGGAGAAATCATTCCCGCAGGCGGCAAAACGCATCGCAAGTTTCCGGTCATGCGCAGGGAGCACGTGGATGCCGAAGTGATCGGTTTCGTCGAAGGCATCGAACCGATCGGAATCCTTGGCAAGCGACCACAGGACAAGCGGTGGATCGAGCGATACGCTGGCAAAACTGTTGACCGTGATGCCGAGCGGACCATGGGAACTGGACGTCGTTATGATCGTCACGCCGGTGGCAAATTGCCCCAGGGTATCTCGTAGTTCCCTCTGATCCATTGCCTGCATCGCGCTCTTCCCGCCAGTGCCTCGCCGCGATCCGCGGCTGAACGAATTGAATGGTAGATCCATCCGGGTGGTGATCTAGCCTCGTTCCGTCCTGCCGGGGCAAAATCTCCAGATCAAAATGCTTACGCCCGAGCCGGCTCCGCTCTATCGGGGCGGCTCGTTCGGATCAAGCCTTCTCACTCCGTGGGCCAAACGTTGGGGTGGTTCACGGATCAACGGTTTCGTTTGAAAGCGCCGCTGCGCGCGCGCGAAGCGCTTCGGCTCTCGCTTGAAGCTCTTCGGCTCCGGTCAGGAGTTCGTCCGCTTCAGGCTCTGCCGCGGCACGGGCCGCGTCAAACTCCGACGTGGGCTCCAGTTCTGGCGGAGGAAGAGCTTCGACCTTGTCCGAAGCTTCTATCCTGGCCTCTTCCGGCGGGCCGCAGGAAGCGACCAGCGTTAGTGCTACTACCATCAGGGACCTGCTAGTCCTGCCCATATCGCTCCCCGCTCCCTAGAGTAGGCCGTCCACCGGATCAGACCCCTTAGCTGCTCACAACAGATGCCGAGCCGGGGCCATGGGTCAATGAACCGAATCTTCTTCGTTGCGTCCACGTTCGACCGCGACCTGCCCATTCTGGCAGTTGAGTCGAAAACAACTCAGCCAATTTCCGCCGAGGTCCCCACAGAAGTAGCCATGAGATTGACGAGTATAGACTTAATAATTTTTCCTTCAAATTATTGGAATTGCCGGCAGAGAGTGTTGCCTTGGAAACACGTCTTATGGCCGGCTGTGCGGCCCGCTCGATAAGGCTCTACCTATAAGAATGTTTCCCTTTCAGTCCGAATTTGTCTTTTTGGGGTCTCCGTTGCGATTTGCTCTACATTCAAGCCCTTCTTTTGGACTCGATGAACGCTCAAGCGTGAAAACACGCAGGTTGAAGCAACCCTTTGGAGAGCGGCTTGAGCATGATGTTGCGTTTGCCTTTTTGTAGGCTGTCCTGTAGAGAAATTGCCGGCGCGAGAGGTTGTGCTTGGTCCCTATTATGTGCGGGATTTGATCGCGAAAAGATCAATTTGCGAGCATTTGTGGGTAGCATGTCAAATAACCCAGAAACTGGCTTCCTCTTGATGCCGATTGTTGAATTCTAGTTGTCGCATCACAGGTAGCGCAGCGTGAAGTGAAGAGGGCGTGAATGGTTGATATTGTTGTATTCGGCGGAGATGGCTATATCGGTTGGCCGCTTGCCCTGAGTCTTGCTGCGACTTACGGTGACAAGTCGGTTCTGATAGTCGACAATTTCTTGACCCGTCGGAATTCAGCCAAGGTCGGCGGCAGCTCTCTCGTCCCTATCAGCAGCATGGACGAGCGAATCAAGGCCTACGAAGAAACCTTCGGCAACAACAACCTGTCGTTCCGCGAGCTGGACAATTCCGACCCGGATGCAGTCACCGAGCTTTTCCGGGAAATCTCGCCGGAGGCTGTCTTCCACCTCGCTCACCAGCGCGCAGCTCCCTATTCGATGCTCGGTCTCAAGGAGACCGTGGAAACCATCGTTAACAACGAGGTCGGTTTCCTGAACCTGATCTGGTCGCTCAAGCTTCGCTGCCCCGATTGTCATCTTATCAAGCTCGGGAGCTACGGGGCCTATGCGCAGACCGGCCTCGATGTGCCCGAAGGCGACGTGCCTATGGCCATTGATGGCAAGACGTCGTCCGTGCCTGTGCCCTTCCCGCGCTCGAGCGATGATTTCTACCACATCACCAAGATCAACGACGGCAAGTTCGCACGCCTCGCAGCGAAGAAGTGGAACCTGCGGATCACGGACGTCATGCAGTCGACCGTATTCGGCGCCATGACGGAACACACCGTGATGGATCCCCGCCTGAGCACCCGTTTCGACTATGACGAGATCCTCGGAACCGTCGTGAACCGGTTCGTGACCCAGTCCATTGCCGGCTATCCGATGACCGTCTATGGGGCCGGGACGCAGACGTCCGGTATCATGGTTCTCGACGATGTCATCAAGGTGCTGACGATGCTGGCCATAGAGCCGCCGGAAGGTGGTCAGGTTCGCATCGTGAATAACAACCCGCGGAGCTACTCGATCAACGAGCTGGCGGAAACGGTGGGCGCGGAAGCGTCGGCTCTCGGCTTCTCCGCTTCCATTGCACGCGATCGCTACAACCCGCGGTTTGAGGATGGTGTCGCTTTCGATACCAAGACCGAAACCAAATTCATCGACGCGCGGATTACGCCGACGCCTCTCAACAAGGCAATTTCGGAAAGTCTGAACTTCCTGGGCCAGTTCCGTTGCGATATCAACCTCAAGTCGATCGAACCCACTCATAGCTGGTAGGGCCCGGTTGAATTTGCCAATGCGCAGCGCTAGGTCCGTGGCGCTGCGTGACGCAAAAGAAGCGATTCCATCGGTCGCTGAACTGCTCTAGAAACCACCCTCATGAGCAGTAATATCGATAACCCGGGCGAACCGGAAAACACTTCGGACAACGCCATAGTCGTGGAACCGCTGGGCCGTGCGCTCGGTGACCGCTATCTGACCTATGCGCTTTCGACGATCATGCACCGTGCGCTGCCGGATGCACGCGACGGGCTGAAACCGGTTCATCGCCGCATTCTTTACGCGATGCGCGGGTTGCGTCTGGACCCTAAGAGTGCGTTTCGCAAATGCGCCAAGATCGTCGGTGAGGTGATGGGTAACTATCACCCGCATGGCGATCAGGCCATTTATGATGCGCTCGTGCGACTCGCGCAGGATTTCGCGGTGCGGTATCCTCTGGTCGATGGCCAGGGGAACTTCGGCAATGTCGATGGGGACAATGCCGCGGCCCAGCGCTACACCGAAGCGCGACTGACGGAAGCCGCTGAGGCGCTCATGATCGGCCTCAATGAGGACTCGGTCGACTTCCGGGATAATTATGACGGGTCCGAAACCGAGCCGGCGGTCCTGCCCGCGGCATTTCCGAACCTGCTCGCAAATGGAGCTTCGGGTATCGCGGTCGGCATGGCCACGAACATCCCGCCACACAATATCGAAGAACTGGTCAATGCCTGCCTGCATCTGATCAAGTTCCCCAATGCCGGCGACGACAAGCTGCTCGATTTCGTGGAGGGCCCTGATTTCCCGACCGGCGGAATCATCATCGAGCCCCGTGCCGCGATCAAGGATGCGTACCGGACTGGGCGCGGGTCCATTCGGCTTCGTGCACGCTGGTCGGTCGAGGATCTCGGTCGCGGGCAGTGGCAGATCGTGGTTACGGAAATCCCTTACCAGGTTCAAAAGGGCAAGCTGATCGAGCGCATCGCGGAACTCATCAACGCAAAGAAGGTTCCGATACTCGCCGATGTGCGCGACGAAAGCGCCGAGGACATCCGCTTGATTCTCGAGCCGCGCTCACGCACCGTCGATGCAAACGTCCTGATGGAAACGCTTTTCCGGAACTCCGATCTCGAGACCCGCTTCTCGATGAACATGAATGTGTTGATCGACGGTCGCACGCCCAAGGTCTGTTCGCTGAAGGAAGTGCTGCGCGCCTTCGTCGATCACCGTCGCGAGGTGCTTCTGCGCCGCTCGCGCTTCCGGCTCGGCAAGATCGCCCAGCGGCTCGAAGTGCTCGAAGGCTTCATCGTCGCCTTCCTCAACCTGGACCGCGTCATAGAAATCATCCGCTATGAGGACGAGCCGAAGGCCGTGCTGATGGCCGAGTTCGAGCTAACGGATGTGCAGGCCGAAGCGATCCTCAACATGCGCCTGCGCAATCTGCGCAAACTCGAGGAAATGGAGCTTCGCCGCGAACGTGACGATCTTCTGGCCGAACGTGACGAACTCCAGGCGCTGGTCGGTTCGGAAGAGTTGCAATGGGCGAAGATCTCGAGCGAGCTGCGCGATATCCGAAAACAGTTCGGCAAGGGATCGCCTGGCGGCGCGCGGCGCACGGAGTTCGCTGACGCGCCCGATATCAAGGAGGTGTCGCTCGAGGCAATGATCGAGCGGGAGCCGATTACGGTCGTCTGCTCGAAGATGGGCTGGATCCGGGCACACAAGGGGCACCTTGATCCCGACAGCGAGTTGAAATTCAAGGATGGGGACGGCCCGGGCTTCTTCCTCCATGCGGAAACCACATCGAAGCTTCTGCTCTTGGGCTCCAATGGGCGGATGTTCACGTTGCAGGCGTCCCAGCTGCCAGGAGGGCGCGGTATGGGCGAACCCGTCCGCTTGATGGTCGACATGCCCAATGAAGTCGAACCGATCTCGCTGCGCGTTCATGAGCCCGGCGGCAAGCTGCTCGTTGCCTCAAGTGCCGGGGACGGTTTCATCCTGCCCGAGGATGAAGCTATTGCCCAGAAGCGCGCAGGCCGGCAGGTACTCAATGTGCGGGACGGTGTGCGCGCCCTGGTTTGCCGCAAGGTCAGCGGTGATCATGTGGCGGCCGTGGGGGAGAATCGCAAGCTTCTGATCTTCCCGCTCTCGGATCTTCCGGAACTGGGCCGGGGCAAGGGCGTACGGCTCCAGCGCTACAAGGATGGCGGTCTGAGCGATGCGATCACCTTTACGCTCGGGGATGGCCTCTCTTGGCTTGACCCCGCCGGTCGCACACGAACAGTCACGGATCTCGGTGAATGGACCGGCCCACGCGCGGGCACTGGTCGCATGGCACCGCGCGGCTTCCCGAAGGACAACCGGTTCGACTGAAACATGCAGGAGGGGTTACCCCCTCTCTGCTACGCGAATGGCCTCGATCAACTCGTTCCGGTCCAGCAGCGAACGCCGCGGGATGTCGAGTTCCCTGGCCTTGCGGTAGAGTTGATCGTCACTGAGCAGGTCATATCTGCCCGCCCCATCAACTGCGTTCCCCGAATCGGGACGTGACAGGTAGATCACGGGCGATTCGCCGAAGCCCGAGCCGGCCCGTTTTCGGTTTTCCACTTTTGAATGTTCGAAGTCTACGACTTCTGCGCGTTTCAGGTCATGTTCGCTTTTCACTTCTGACCCTTTCTGGTGTCTGGTCTTGATGTCACCTGTTCAATGATCTGGCGAGGTTTCAGTTCCTTGCTACCGCGAACATAATGAGCCTGCCTTGACTGAAATCATAATGAAATTAGGTGCGATGGGCGAATTCCTGATCTTCGCGGACCGGGAGAATTTTTGCTCCCGACCTCCACAGATCGACAACCTGCAAAATTGCAGCTCGTTTCACGAACTGCGACTAAGGCGCTAGGCGTCGTGCGAAATCAGAAGGTGAATGCGAGCCCGACCGCATAGGCGACTAGCGCGCAGGTGCCGCCAATGGCCACGGTCTCGCCGACACATCGCAGCAGGGTTCCCGATGTGACTCGCCAGCGCAGGGCGCCGAGACCTGCAAGCGCGAGAAACGTTGCCGCGACAGAAAGGCGGAAGGTCGCGTCTACGGGGTCGAACAAAATGTAGGGCAGGAGGGGCGCGAACCCGAAAAAAATAAAGGAAACGAAGGTCATCGTCGCTCGCCCGGATGGGCTGCTGCCTTCGGGAGAAGCCATGCTCATCTCGTACTGCATCATGAAATCGGCCATGAATTCCGGATTCCGGCTGATGATCCCCGCAGTTTGCTGCGCATCGTCGAACGACATCCCGTGTTTGATCAGGATGTCGACCACCTCTGACCATTCCTGATCGGGGTGCAGCGCGATCTCGGCCTGCTCGCGCTTGCGTGTCGCATCGTAGACCTCCTGCTCGGAGCGGCTAGAGAGAAACTCCCCCAGCCCCATGGCTGTGGCATCCGCGAAGAGGTTGGCGAGCCCGAAAAGGAGCACGGCAACACCACCGATCGCACCGGCCTCATGCGCGCCATAGCCTGCAAAGCCCGCTACCACTGCAAAAGTGGTGACGATACCGTCATTCCCACCATAGACGATCTGCTTGAGAAACGTCTCGGCGTGTCCCATTCCGCGATCTTGAGAATTGTCGGTCACTCGGGGGCCATCCTGCTGGGCCAAGCTGCCTGAACGCAATCCGCACTGTTCGAAGAAGCATAGCCGGATGCAATGGACTGCAGAAGCGGAATGTCCTTGGGCCGAAGGCAATCAGGCCACGTCGCTGGCCTTTGGTGCCTCCAGCAGCAGGCTCGAGATCTCCTCGGTCGAGACCGCGCGGCTGAAGAGCCAGCCCTGAACCTCCGTACAACCCTCGAGTTCAAGATGTTCAAGCTGGTTCAGTGTTTCCACGCCCTCTGCGGTGGTGGACATGCCCAATGTACCGCCGAGGCTCACGATTGCGCGCACGATGGCCTGTGCATCCACATTGCCATGCAGATCCCGGATGAAGGACTGATCGATCTTGATCTTGTCGAACGGGAACTTGCGCAGGTAGGCGAGCGAGGAATACCCGGTCCCGAAATCGTCCATGGCAATCCGCACACCGAAGTCGCGGAGCTGGTTCAGGATTTGCAGGGTCTCGTCGGTCTGGTTCAGAAGCACCGTCTCGGTAATCTCGAGTTCCAGCCTGTGTGGTTCGAGGCCCGACGCCTTCAAGGCGCCCTCGACCTCCTCGACCAGCCCGCTCGTGCTGAACTGCACGGGCGAGAGATTGACTGCGACCCGCACATTGCGCGGCCAGTTGCTGGCATCATGGCAGGCCTGGCGCAGAACCAGTCCGCCGATCTCGGGAATCAGCCCGATCTCCTCGGCAAGCGGAATGAAGTCTGCTGGCGGGATCTCGCCGCGTTCGGGATGCGTCCAGCGCAGAAGCGCTTCGCAACAGGCGAAATCCCCCGACGACACGTTGACGATCGGCTGGTAGCGGACGCGGAACTCTCCGTTCGCGAGGGCCCGTCGCAGATCGATTTCGAGCCGCCGGCGTTCCTGCATCAGTTCGTCCATCGCCACTTCGAAGAAACGGAAGACGCCCCGTCCATCGGCCTTGGCCCGGTAAAGCGCCATGTCGGCGGCCTTCACGAGTTCATCCGCGTCGGTCGTGTCGCCGGGTGCCAGCGCAATTCCGATGCTCGATCCGATGACGATCTGGTGGCCCTGGATTTCGAAGGGGCACTTCAGAGCCCCGATGATCCGCTCTGCAAGCGAGGAGGGCAGGTCGTCGTCGGTATCGACCTCCTGAATGATGGCAAACTCGTCCCCGCCTAGGCGGGCCACGAGGTCGTTCTTGCGCACGCATGCGAGAATTCGCTTCGAGACTTCCTGCAGCAGCCCGTCGCCCACCGGATGTCCGAGCGTGTCATTGACGGCCTTGAACCGGTCAAGGTCGAGGCAGAGAACCGCCAGCTTCGCTCCACGCTCCACCCGTGCGAGCTCACGGTCAAGGGTGGCTCGGAAAGTGATCCGGTTGGGCAGGCCTGTCAGATTGTCATGGTGTGCCAGATGCTCGATCCGCGCCTCGGCCAGCCGCTGCTCCGTTATATCAGTGAAGGTCAGGACCCAGCCTCCGCGAGGCATGGGCGACTGATGTGCCGAAACCACCCGATTGCCGCGGATCGTCTCGATCCAATGGCTGTTGTCGCGAGAGGCAACAGGCGCGGTAATGCGGCGCATGATGTCGGAAAGGTCTACATCGGGATAGTTGCCCGCCTCCTTCATCAAGCTGAATACAGTCTCGATCGGAGTGCCTTCCGGCATGTCTGCGGGATCGACGGCATAGATTTCGTGGAATCGGCGGTTGCTGACGAGCAGGCGGTTTTCACTGTCGAACATGCAAAGTCCGACGATCATGTTGGTGAGTGCGGCATCCAGTCGCCGGTTGCGTTCGGCAATCTCCAGCTCGGAGTTCGTTATGAGTTCCTGTTGTGCTGACTCGACTTCGTCGATGAGGCCGGAAAAGGCGCGCGACAGAAATCCGATCTCATCCTTTCGCGTGAGAAGGTCCGACGGAATATCCCTGTCGCGCGACCCGCGCATGTCGAGCATGGACTGTGCAAGGCACTGAATCGGAGCAACGATCATCCTGTTGAGAATGACAAGAAGCAGCGCGACCATCGCGAGAGCCAAGCCCAGTGCCAGCATGGCCTGATTGAAGATTTCTCCCAGCAGTTCGGACTGAAGACCTTGGGTGTCCCAGACGGCCATCACTGCGCCGATAGCAGGGCCGCCATTCTGCGCGCGCACAGGAACAGCCATGACATGATAGTTCCCGACCTCGATCGCCCCTGCAGTGCTTCCCTGGAGAGCAGTGCGGATGACCGGGTCCATCCGCGTGATGTCGAATGTTATGGGGTCTTCGGAACCGAACGTCTCACGCACATCCATGTCCGGCAGAATGAGCTGCAAGAACCGCAAGTCCGCCGGAACATCCTGACGGTTCTCCTGGTTCTCGACGAGATCATCGAACACCGCCTGGAATTCCGATGTTGTCCCGGTTTCGAACAACGGCCGGGCCATATGGGCCAGGTGCCACGTCTGGTCCATGCTGGCGCGGCGGGCCATGTGGACTGCCGAATTGAACTCGAAAAAGCTCTGCATTCCGATGACGGCGGCAAAGCAGGCGAACAGCCCCGGCAGAAGCAGCGAGAGAATCCTGAGGCGCACGGAGCGCAACCAGGTTGGCAGTTTGGCCATTTTCGAGGCTCCGAACGTCATCCTAGCGATGTTTGATGAGAGCGACTTCGCCGGTCAGCGGCTCGAGATAGATCGCGAAGCGCTCGCCGTCCTGCACCACTTTGGCCTCGATGCAATCGTCCCGGCTGCTAAGGACGGCATTGCCCGGATACCCGAGCTGGCTAAGACGTGCGCGGATGCGGTCATCCGAGAGCCAATCGCTCCGAGGGCCGCCATCGCAAATGTCAGGAGTTGCAGAAACTGCGCCAAGCGCAATCGCGCAAGCCGCCATGCCGCAAGCAGCAACCGTATCCAACCGTGTCATCCCCGACCCCCACTAGATCACACGGGATTGTCGGGGAGAGAAGCGAAAGCCGGGTTAAGCAATCTGCCTAACTGTCTGACCTTATATTAAAAAATATAAATGGAACTAAGTAGAACTGAATTCAAAAGAAACGGGGCGCGACAATGCGCGCCCCGTTTGGTCATCTCGGTAAAGCCTGTCGGCGGTCTTTCCGTCAGGCGATATCGAACCGGCCCGCGTTCATCACCTTCGTCCAGGCAGCAACGAAATCATTGACGAATTTCTCGGCGCTGTCGTCCTGGGCATATACCTCTGCATAGGCCCGGAGGATCGAGTTCGAGCCGAAAACAAGGTCCACGCGCGTCGCGGTCCATTTTTCCTCGCCCGTCTTGCGATCCCGGATCTCGTAGGTTCCGCCCGGCATCGGGACCCACTTGAAGCGCATGTCGGTGAGGTTCACGAAGAAATCGTTCGTGAGTTCGCCCTCGCGGTCGGTGAAGACACCATGCTTCGTGCCGCCGTAGTTGGTTCCGAGAGCGCGCATGCCGCCGACCAGAACCGTCATTTCCGGTGCCGTGAGACCCAGAAGCTGCGTGTGGTCGAGCATCATCTCCTCGGGGCTCACCACATAATCGGTCTTGGCCCAGTTGCGATACGCGTCGGCGAGGGGCTCGAGCGCCTCGAAGCTGTCGGCGTCGGTCATTTCGTCGGTCGCGTCGCCACGGCCCGGTGTGAAGGGAACCTCCACATCAAAGCCCGCAGCCTTCGCGGCTTTCTCGATACCGACATTCCCGGCCAGGACGATAATGTCCGCAATGCTCGCCCCCGTTTCGGCGGCGATGGGCTCGAGAATGCCCAGCACCTTCGCGAGGCGATCCGGCTCGTTGCCTTCCCAGTCCTTCTGCGGGGCGAGGCGGATGCGTGCACCATCGGTGCCGCCGCGCATGTCCGACCCACGGTAGGTCCGTGCGCTGTCCCAAGCGGTCGAGACCATTTCAGCGATGCTCAGGCCCGATGCTGCGATCTTCGCCTTTGCGGCCGCGACATCGTAGCTCGTGCTCCCCTGCGGCACCGGATCCTGCCAGATCAGGTCTTCCTGCGGCACGTCCGGACCGAAATAACGGGCCTTTGGACCCATGTCGCGGTGGGTCAGCTTGAACCATGCGCGGGCAAAGGCATCGTCGAACTTGGCCGGGTTCTTCCGGAAATCCTCCATGATCGCCCGGTAGGTCGGGTCGACCTTCATGGCCATGTCGGCATCGGTCATGATCGGCATGCAGCGGATCGAGGGATCTTCCACATCAACCGGCATGTCCTCTTCCTTGATGTCGACGGGCATCCACTGCCATGCGCCGGCCGGGCTCTTCTTCAGTTCCCACTCGTGGTCGAGCAGCATGTCGAAATAGCCCATGTCCCACTTGGTCGGGTTCGACGTCCAGGCGCCCTCGATACCCGACACCATCGTGTCGCGTCCGATGCCACGCGCATCCGTCTTCATCCAGCCAATGCCCTGGAACTCGGGGCCGGCGGCTTCCGGCTCGGGGCTCAGTTCTTCCGCCGTTCCGTTGCCGTGACACTTGCCGATCGTATGGCCGCCTGCGGTCAGCGCGGCGGTTTCCTCGTCGTTCATGGCCATGCGCGCGAAGGTCTCGCGAACCTGGGCTGCGGTTGCCATCGGATCGGGCTCGCCGTTAACCCCCTCCGGGTTCACGTAGATCAGACCCATCTGCACGGCTGCGAGCGGGTTCTCCATCGTCTCGGGCTTCGAGACATCTTCATAGCGCTCGTCAGAAGGCGCAAGCCATTCCTTTTCGGCACCCCAGTAGGTGTCCTTCTCCGGATGCCAGATGTCCTCGCGTCCGAAGGCAAACCCGAAGGTCTTCAGCCCTGCAACCTCATAGGCAATCGTGCCCGAGAGGATCATCAGGTCGGCCCAGGAAATCTTGTTGCCGTATTTCTTCTTGATCGGCCAGAGCAGCCGGCGGCCCTTGTCGGTGTTGACGTTGTCCGGCCAGGAGTTGAGCGGTGCAAAGCGCTGGTTGCCGGTGCCGCCGCCACCGCGACCATCGGCCAGGCGGTAGGAGCCTGCAGCGTGCCAGGCGACACGGGCGAACATGCCGACATAGCTGCCCCAATCCGCGGGCCACCAATCCTGGCTTTCGGTCATCAGCGCCCGAAGATCGTTCTTGAGCGCTTCGACGTCGAGCTTCTTCAGTTCTTCACGGTAGTTGAAGTCCTGGCCCAGGGGGTTGGTCTTCGTGTCGTGCTGGTGCAGGATGTCGAGATTGAGCGCGTTCGGCCACCAATCCATGACCGTCGTGTTCAGAGCGGTCAGGCCACCATGCATCACGGGGCATTTGCCGCTCGTGTTCAGATTGCTCTCGACCGTATCGTGTCCGTCCATACTGGCTCACCCTTGCTCTCTAGTGCCGCTTGGTTGGCGGTTCATCCTCGACGCGCCGTAACGCGCATGAAATCGTTTCGGGAGCTCGCGAAACCACCGCGGAGCATGGAGGGGGCCCGGCGACAGGCTCCGCGAATCTCCCGCGTTCCATCTGGAACGGTTCCAAGATGCCCCGAGAGACTGATAAAAGGAAATTGCATTTTTTGCAAATGTCGATAATTTTTGATTATGGAAATCACACTGCGCCAGTTGAGATATCTGATCGCCCTCGAGCGGCACCGCCATTTCGGCCAAGCCGCTGCAGCGGTCAATGTCAGCCAACCGGCGCTTTCGGTTCAAATCAAGGCTCTTGAAGACGCACTTGGTGCGCAGCTCATCGAACGGGGCAAGCGGGAAATCGTCGTGACGCCCGTTGGCCGGGAGGTTCTCCAGCGTGCGCACCGGATCGAGCGTGAACTTCTGGAAATGAACGAGGCCGTGCGCTGGAAGCGGGGAATGGGTGGACGGTTGAAGCTCGGGGTGATCCCGACCGTCGCGCCCTATCTGCTGCCTGCCGCCCTCCCGCTCTTGCGCAGCCGCAACGGCGGGCTCGATCTCGGTGTGCGGGAGGCAACCACCGAACGGCTCATTGTCGAACTCCGGGACGGGGAACTCGATGCGATCATCGTCGCCCTGCCTGTCGATCAACCGGATATGGTCAGTTGTCCACTATTCGAGGACCGGTTCCTGCTCGGCGGGTCCGAGCGCCTCGTCGGAGCGGTGGATGAAGCGGCGCGGCCTGCAGTGATCGAGCCCGAACGTCTTCTTCTTCTCGATGACGGCCATTGTCTCGCCGATCAGGCGCTTGCCGCCTGCAGCCTGCGCCGGGATCAGACCCGGATGGATCTGCGGGCGTCCAGCCTTTCGACCCTTTGCCGCCTTGCGGGCGAGGGGATCGGTCTTACCTTTGTTCCTGAACTCGCAATCCGCGCGGAATGTGCCGCGGCTCCGGGCTTGACCCTGCGCCGGTTTACCGGCGAAGAACCCGTGCGTCGCGTCGGGCTCGTGCGACGAAAGCTGACTGCGGACAACGGCTGGTTTTCAGACCTCGAAGCGATACTGGCGCAGGCCGGAAACGGCGAACTGACCCATGCAAGAGCCGAATATCCGGTTTGTGCAGGTGAAAAATCTCACGACAAACCCGGGCTGGCGGGGTAAGAATTGCCGAGCGGGAGGACCATGATGGAAGACAAGACCACCACGGAGCGCGATCTGAAGAACCGGGCGGAACGTCACCCGGAAAAGGCGCACAAGGCCGATACGCCAATCTTGCGCAAGCCGGACTGGATCCGCGTCAAGGCCCCCACCAGCGAGGGGTATCGCGAAACCGCGAAGATCATGCGGGAGAACCGCCTCGTGACGGTCTGCGAGGAGGCCGGCTGTCCGAATGTGGGCGAGTGCTGGAGTCAGGGCCACGCCACCATGATGATCATGGGCGAGATCTGTACCCGCGGCTGTACCTTCTGCAACGTGGCGACCGGCCGCCCCGATGCGCTCGATGTGTTTGAACCGGCTCGCGTCGCTGTCGCTGTCGAGAAGCTCGGACTGAATCACGTGGTCATCACCTCCGTCGATCGCGACGATCTTGCCGATGGCGGCGCGGAGCACATCGCGCAGACTATCCGTGCGGTGCGTCGCAAGACGCCTGAGACCACCATCGAGGTGCTGACGCCGGACTTCCTGAAATGCGGTCCGGATGCGCTTGAAACAGTGGTCGCCGCCAAGCCGGATGTCTTCAATCACAATCTCGAGACCGTGCCGGGCCTCTACCCGGAAGTTCGACCGGGCGCGCGCTATTTCCACTCGTTGCGCCTGCTTCAGCGGGTCAAGGAACTCGATCCGACGATGTTCACCAAATCGGGCATCATGGTCGGATTGGGTGAAGAGCGGCAACAGGTCATCCAGGTCATGGACGACATGCGTGCGGCAGACGTGGATTTTCTCACCATCGGGCAGTATCTCCAGCCGACACCCAAGCATCACGTGGTCAACCGCTTCGTGACGCCGGAGGAGTTCAAGGGCTACGAGAGGGCCGCTTTCGGCAAGGGCTTCCTGATGGTGTCCGCCACTCCCCTGACGCGCTCGAGCTATCACGCTGGGGATGATTTCCAGCAGCTTCGAGCTGCGCGACTGGCTAAGCTCGGACAGGCCTGATCAACTGCTTCGACCTTGACAACTTATGCTTCGGGCGGGCTCTTGGAGCGCAAGTTGTCAAAGGGGTAGAGCATGCTGACCATCAGACGAATAGACATCGACGACGCGCGTGTCCTGATCCGCGCCGCACGGGAACATGCCGAAAAGATCGGCGTGCCTGTGTGCATCGCGGTTGCCGATGAGGGCGGTAACCTGATGGCTTTCGAACGCATGGATGGCAGCAAGCCCACTTCCGCCATCATTTCGATCGACAAGAGCTATACGGCTGCGGGGGCCAAGCGCGCGACCCATGAGATCGGAGCCGCCAGTCAGCCCGGTGCACCAGCGTATGGTATCGCATCGGCCATTGGTGGGCGCATGGTTGTCGTGGGTGGGGGCTTGCCCGTGATCGTCGATGGTGAGGTCGTCGGTGGCATCGGGGTCTCGGCCGGATCTCCGGATCAGGACCGGGAAATTGCACAGGCGGGGATCGACGCCTTCTTCGAGACTTTGGCCTGAGCAAAGTTGCGGGCAACCGATCCAGCGGACCGGCCTGTTGGCCGGACAGCATTCTCCCCCGCCTGTTGGCGGGGCCCGGATCGGGGTCTTGCGACCCCGATCCCGACTGCTCGATAGGAATTCTGTCTATATGAAATCCACTGGACGGGGGGCAGTGGAGGCCGATCGGCAAACGAGAAATCCTCGGAGGATTTCTAGTGTGATCAGGCGGCGCGAGGTCTGCGCGGCCGCCGGCGGTGTTGTGCGGGCTTGGCCGGGCCGCTCGAATCGTTGCCCTGGGGGCGTCTGCGCCGCCGGGGACCACGCGAATTGCGGCCTTCATCATTTGCGGCACTTCCCGCGGGCCAGGAACCGCTCGCGACCGGAACCTCGATCTTCATCAGTTTTTGGATCTGGCGCAGCAGGTCGGCTTCATCCGGCGCACAGAAGGCAATTGCTTCCCCTTCGCGGCCGGCTCGTGCCGTGCGCCCGATGCGGTGGACGTAGTTGTCCGGAACATCCGGCAGGTCGAAATTCACCACATACGCAACGCCCGGAATATCGATGCCACGCGCGGCGACATCCGTTGCGACCAGCGTGGTGATCTTGCCATCGCGGAACGCCTTGATCGCGCGGTCACGCTGGCCCTGGCTCTTGTTGCCGTGGATCGACGCGGCATTGAAGCCATCCGCGACCAGACCCTTCATCAGCTTCTCCGCGCCATGCTTGGTGCGGGCAAAGACCAGTGTCAGCGCATCCGTATCCCGGCTCAGGATTTCGCGCAGCTTGGCGGCTTTTTGCCCCTTGTCCACGAAATGCACCGACTGGGTGATCTTGTCAGCGGCCTTGCCCGGGGGGGAGACCTGGACCCGGTGCGGGTTGTTCAGGTAGGCGCGCGAAAGCTCTTCCATCTGCTTCGGCATGGTAGCCGAGAAGAGCATCGTCTGCCGCGGCGTGCCGAGCCGGGGCGCGATCTTGCGCAGCGCATGAATGAAGCCGAGATCGAGCATCTGGTCTGCTTCGTCGAGTACGAGCTGGCGCACGGAACCGAGATCCACGGCGCGGCGCTCCATGAGGTCGATGAGCCGACCGGGGGTGGCCACAAGGATGTCGGTTCCCCGCGACAGCAGGCTGATCTGCTTGCCGATGGATTGCCCGCCCACAACGGTCACGACCCGCAACTTGGTCTTGTCCGTCAGTCCGCGCAGGCTCTCTGCGATCTGGTTGACCAGTTCACGCGTCGGCGCGAGCACGAGAGCCTTCGCGGTCTTCGGCGCGGGCCGCCCCGCATGTTCCGTCAGGAGAATGTTGATGAGCGGCAGGCCGAAGGCCAGCGTCTTGCCGGTGCCCGTCTGGGCCAGTCCCAGAACGTCATGCCCCTCGAGGGCCAGCGGAATGGCCTGGTTCTGGATCGGGGTGGGCTCATTGAAGCCTGCGAGTTTGAGAGCATCGTTCAGGGCGGGCGCGAGGCCCAGCATATCGAAATCGAACAAGTGATATCCTTCATGGGCCGGGCATGGTGCAGGCACCGGCACGGCCATTGCGTTTGGCCGCATGTCCCGCGGCCGACGAGGGTTGCTGCAAGACCTCGAGACGAGCGGGCGTTTCCCGCGCCATCCGGCCTTTGCGTCAGGAACCCTGCGTGATGGGGAACTGGAGATATTCGGTGCGCTGGTGGCCCGGAATCGGGCACGGCTTGCTCACGCGGCAGCACAACGACGCCGCCTCACTGCGGGAAAGTTCTTCTCCTGTCAAGCCCTGATTGCTGCACCGCGGCGATTGGTGGCGGTGGCGCGAGCGGAAGCAGAGGGACGGCCGAGACACGCCCCACTGCCGAAATTTGGCGCTCTACTGAGCGTCCTGGCATTCACGCAGCGTCGCAAGCGCTGCATCAGCATCCGATAGATCGGCAACGACCTTGTATCCGTCGCCATACTCGATCGTCAGCGCATCCGCCTTTTCCAGGTCCATGACGAAGTCGGGATTGTTCACCGGGACGAAAGCACCGCCCATGCCATCCGTGCGCTGCCCCATGAACGTGCCTTCGAAGGTCTCGCCGTCCAGTTCGAGACGGGCCGGGATTTCCTCGCCGGCTTCGACGCCATCCGCATCCTCGACATAGATCGCGACATAGCCGGTTCTCTCGCTGTTGGTCGCGTCGATTCCGAGCTGCACCTGAGACGTCGGATTGACGAATTTCTCGATGGCAACGCAGCCCGGCCCCATGTTTTCATTGATGGCGATTTCCCAGTCGCCGGCAGACCCGTAGGTCTTGAAATTCTGCGCCCCGGCCGAAGTCGCCACCAGAACGATCGCTGCAGTCAATGCAAATGCTAATTTCATGAAAAGTCTCTCCCGCTGCATCCGCCCTCACACTGAATCGAGGGGCGGTTCCGCATCCATTGCTTAACACGCAATTGTGACAATTGTCTCGCTCACCGGATGAAAAGCGTACAATTCTGTAATCGCAGAGGGATCAATAAAGTCCCCGGCGAGAGATGTCCTCCGCCGGGGGCAGGGTCTTACAGGTGCAGGGCGCTGCCCCGGCTCAGGCGTGGATCGCACCGTCGCCGCAGGCTAGCGCCGCCTCGCGCATGGCTTCCGAGAACGTCGGGTGCGCATGGCAGGTGCGTGCGACATCCTCGGCCGCCGCGCCGAACTCCATCGCGACGCAGATCTCATGGATCAGTTCGCCCGCGGAGGGCCCAATGACGTGACAGCCCAGGATCCGGTCTGTTTCCGCATCTGCCAGGATCTTGACGAACCCGTCGCCCATGAAGTGCGACTTCGCACGCGCATTGCCCATGAAGGGGAACTTGCCGACCTTGTATTTCTTCCCATCGGCCTTGAGCTGTTCTTCGGTCTTGCCGACATTGGCCACTTCCGGCGCGGTGTAGATCACACCCGGAATGACGTCGTAATTCACATGGCCGGCCTGACCCGCGAGGGTTTCGGCAACCGCCATGCCTTCGTCTTCGGCCTTGTGCGCCAGCATCGGACCCTTCACCACGTCACCGATCGCATAGATGCCATCGACATTGGTCTTCCAGTGGCTGTCGATCTCCACCATGCCACGGTCGGAAACCTTCACGCCCACCTCTTCGAGACCGAGCCCCGAGGTGTAGGGCTTGCGGCCCGTGGCCACGAGCACGATATCCGCGTCGAGCGAGCCCTCGGCTTCGTCCTTGCGGGACTTGTAGGTCACGGTCGCCTTGGTCTTGGTGGTGCTGACCGACTGCACGGCGGTGTTCAGGACGAATTTCAGCCCCTGCTTCGTCAGCATCTTCTGGAAGGCCTTGGAAATTTCCGCATCCATGCCCGGGGTGATGTGGTCGAGGAACTCGACAACCGTCACCTCGGAGCCCAGGCGCGCATAGACCGACCCAAGCTCGAGCCCGATCACGCCCGCGCCGATGACTGCAAGCTTCTTCGGCACCTTGGAAAGCTCGAGTGCGCCGGTGGAACTCACAACGATCTTCTCGTCGATCTCCACGCCCGGAATCGAGGCAGGCTCCGAGCCGGTTGCGATGACGATGTTCTTCGCCTTGTGCGCCGTGCCATCGACCGTCACTTCACCCTTGGCGGTGATCTTTCCATAGCCCTTCAGCCAGTCGACCTTGTTCTTCTTGAACAGGAACTCGACGCCCTTGGTGTTCGAATCCACCGACGACTGCTTGTATTTCAGCATCTGCGGCAGGTCGATCTTCGGCGCGGAGACTTTCAGCCCCATCTCCTCGAAATGCGTCACGCTCTCGTGGTAAAGCTCGGATGCATGCAGCATTGCCTTCGACGGGATGCAGCCGACGTTGAGGCAGGTACCGCCCAGCGTTTCACGCCCCTCGACACAGGCCGTCTTGAGCCCGAGCTGCGCGCAGCGGATCGCGCAAACGTAGCCGCCGGGCCCGGCGCCGATTATGATGACGTCATATTCTGCCATTTCAGTCTCCTTGTGGCATCGTGTGTGCGCTGCGCATCCGTCAAAGGACCAGTGCCATGAGGATCATCAGCATCGTCGCGAGGAACCCGACGGCCCAGATCACCGACCGCCAGGGGGAAAGGCCGAGCGCATAGGCCGGAACGTAGAGAATGCGCGCCACGAGATAGCTCCAGGCGCACAGCGCGGTGAATCCGTTGCCGACCTCGGTGAAGCTCACCAGCACCACCGCGATCGTGAAGAGCGGCAGCGCCTCGAGGTGGTTGTCCGCGGCCCGCTTCAGCCGCGCGGTCCGGGTCGAAAGACCTTGCGAGATGTCCTCGTCGCGCGGACCGAGGGTCTTGTCGGTTCCGAGCTCGAGATTGGCTCTGACGGCGTAGATCGCGAACTGCACAGCCTGCAGCAGCGCGGCGAGGCCCAGAACCAGCAACTCCGATGTCATGCGTCCTCCGGGTAGACATAGGTGACGTCGTTCAGGCGGTCTGCGGGGAAGGTGAAGAGAAACCGGATCCGCTCTCCCTTTGTCCGCCACTCATGCCAGCAATTCTCTGGAACAAAGAAAACGTCACCGGGACGCATTTCGTAGACCTCGCCGTCGATCTCCGCCTCGCCGGTGCCTTCCAGAACCAGCACGCTCTCCGGCCTGTCATGTCGATGGATGCGCTCGACATCGCCAGGGCCGAGGTCGGCGATCCCCTTGACCAGCCCTTTCGACGGCGTCGCATCGCTCGACAGGAGCACTCGAAAGCTCACGCGACCATGCCGGGCATCGTCCCAGTGGGCCTGTTCGGTTTCCTCGAGGTTTGCGCGATATGCCGATACTCCCATGGCCTGGCTCACCTCGCCCGATTGCGCGGCAAGAGGGGAGACTCACCCCGCTTCGCGTTTGTTGCCATCACTCCGCGAGCAGCCATGCCTTGGCACCCTCGAATTCCTCCGCCGGGAAGTAGTGCACCGGCACCTTGATGATCCGTCGTCCGACCCGCTGGGCCATCCGGTGCCAGGCCTTGTCGCCGACGAACGCGGCTCGGTCGATCAGCGAGTGATGGTCACGCACCAGCCTGAAGTGCTCTCCGAGGGCGCCCAGACCCTGCCAACCGTCGAACTCGCGCAAATCAAGGAGAAGGCGAAACCGGTCATTGGCGCGGATGAAGGCGTCGAGATCCTCGGTTTCGCGGGCGTAGACCTCCGCATCGAGCTGGCCGATGAGCTGCACATGCAACGCGCCATTGCCGAGATCCGTCTGGTGGATCGTCCCGAGCGACTCGAACAGCCAGCGGCGTGCATCGTTTTCCTCGCCCAGGGCGAAGGTCGCGACAGGGCAGGGCATGAAGACGGCAAACGCCTTGGTGGCGTTCCTGATCCAGGAAATATCCGTTGCCACCGCGGCGCGGTCGAACCCGTTCCAGTGCTTCAGGCCCAGCCGCACGTCATCCGCCATCGCACCGAGCGTAAAGCCCTCGAAATCGGGGCCGATCCGCGCGAGAAGCCGTACGTGGTCGCGGGCTGCGATCGCGGCCTCGACAGCGGGGATCAGCGTCTCGCGATAATCGGCCTCGGTCACCGTACCGCTCACGGTGAATTCGAGAATCGCATCTTCGGGCTTGGAATGTACTTCGATCATGTCCGGGCTCCCAACAGTCGGGAAGAGGCGCCCCTCCGCTCTCCCCGGCGGGAGGTGTACGGCAAGACGGTCGAGCCGTATCCCTTCATATCATGTCCTGCCCGAGCGGCATGCATTCGATCGGCCCTTGCAGGGCCGCCCACACCTACACCGGAATACCGGCCTGCTGCAGGCGGCCCCGCTCTAGAGATCAGAGGTCCATCAGCAGGCGGCGCGGATCCTCGAGCGCTTCCTTGACACGCACGAGGAAGGTCACGGCGCCCTTGCCGTCGACGATCCGGTGATCGTAGCTCAGGGCCAGATACATCATCGGGCGGATCTTGATCTCGCCGTTGATGACCATCGGACGCTGCTGGATCTTGTGCATGCCGAGGATGCCGGACTGCGGCGGGTTCAGGATCGGCGAGGACATCAGCGAACCGTAGACGCCGCCGTTCGAGATCGTGAAGGTGCCGCCCTGCATCTCGGCCATCGAGAGCTTGCCGTCGCGGGCGCGCGTGCCCAGTTCGGCGATCTTCTTCTCGATGTCGGCGAAGCTCATCTTGTCGGCATCACGAACCACGGGCACCACGAGGCCGGTCGGCGTGCCGACGGCGACACCCATGTGAACGAAGTTCTTGTAGACAACGTCCGTGCCGTCGATTTCGGCATTGACGTCCGGAACTTCCTTCAGCGCATGGCAGCAGGCCTTGGTGAAGAAGGACATGAAGCCGAGCTTCACGCCGTGCTTCTTCTCGAACAGGTCCTTGTATTCCTTGCGCAGGTCCATCGTCGCGGTCATGTCCACCTCGTTGTAGGTGGTCAGCATCGCGGCGGTGTTCTGGGCTTCCTTCAGGCGGCGCGCAATGGTCTGGCGCAGCCGCGTCATCTTCACGCGTTCCTCGCGGGCAGCATCCTCGGCCGGCACCGGGGAGCGCGGGATCGAGGCGGGCTGCGGCGCGGGGGCGGAGGACGCCGGCGCGCTGGCCATCTTCATGACGTCTTCCTTCATCACGCGGCCGTCCTTGCCGGAGCCCTGGACCTGGTCGCGCGAGATGCCCTTCTCGGCCATCATCTTCTTGGCGGAAGGCGCGTCCTCGACGTCCTTCTCCTGCTTCGGCTCGTTTGAGGCGGAATTCGCGATCTCCGCAGAGGAGCCGGGCTGCGTCGGCGAGGTCGTCCCTTCGCCCGGGCGCATGACGCCGAGCTTGCCGCCGGCCTCGACCGTGGCACCCTCTTCGGCGAGAATTTCCGTGATCGTGCCCGATGCAGGGGAGGGAACCTCGACCGAGACCTTGTCGGTCTCGAGCTCGCACAGCATCTCGTCCTGGCTGACCGTGTCGCCGACCTTCTTGAACCAGGTCGAGACCGTGGCCTCGGACACGCTCTCGCCCAGGCTCGGAACCATGATGTCCAAAGGCGCGCTTTCGCCGCCGCTTTCCGCGGGTGCGTCATCCTTGGCGGAGGGCTTCTCCGCCGGCGCGGACTTGGCTCCCGCCTCGGCATTCTCGTCGACCGTCGCCAGCAGCGCATCGACACCAACGGTTTCGCCTTCCTTCGCGACGATCTCGCTCAGCACGCCCGCCGCGGTCGCCGGCACTTCCACCGTCACCTTGTCGGTTTCGAGCTCGCAGAGCATTTCGTCCACGGCAACTGTGTCGCCCACCTGCTTGAACCACGTCGCGATCGTGGCCTCGGTGACGCTTTCACCGAGCGTGGGTACGCGAATTTCGGCCATCTTATTGGTCCTTCGTTATGGTCAGCGCTTCATCGACAAGCGCGTCCTGCTGCGCTTTGTGCTCGCGGGCGAGGCCGGTGGCGGGGGAAGCCGCCGCGGCCCGGCCGATATAGATCGGACGGGTGTGCTTCGCGCCGATCCGGCCGAGCACCCACTCGATATTGGATTCGACGAAGTTCCAGTAGCCCTGGTTCTTCGGCTCTTCCTGACACCACACCACCTCGGCATTGCCGAACCGGCCCAGCTCCTTGGTGAGCGCGAGGGCGGGGAAGGGATAGAACTGCTCGAGACGCATCAGGTAGACGTCCTCGATCCCGCGCGCATCACGCTCCGCGAGAAGATCGTAGTAGACCTTGCCCGAACACATCACGACCCGCTTGATCTGCTCGTCAGGCGCGAGCTTGTTCTCGGAAATGCCCGGTGTGCCGCCCTTGTCGGCATGATCCCAGAGCACCCGGTGGAAGCTCGACCCTTCAGTGAAGTCTTCCTTCCGCGAAACCGCGAGCTTGTGACGCAGAAGCGATTTCGGCGTCATCAGGACCAGCGGCTTGCGGAAGCTGCGGTGAAGCTGACGGCGCAGGATGTGGAAGTAGTTCGCCGGCGTCGTGCAGTTCGCCACGATCCAGTTGTCGGAAGCGCAAAGCTGGAGGAAACGCTCGGGGCGCGCCGAGGAATGTTCCGGCCCCTGACCCTCGTAGCCGTGCGGCAGCAGCATCACGAGCCCCGACATGCGCAACCACTTGCTTTCACCGCTGGAGATGAACTGGTCGATCATGATCTGCGCGCCGTTCACGAAATCGCCGAACTGCGCCTCCCAGAGCGTCAACGCGTCGGGCTCGGCCAGCGTATAGCCGTATTCGTAGCCCAGAACGGCGTATTCCGAGAGCATCGAGTCGACGACCTCGTAACCCGCCTGATCCGACTGGATATGGTTGAGCGGGTAGTAGCGCTCTTCCGTCTCCTGGTCGATCACCGCGGAATGCCGCTGCGAGAAGGTTCCGCGCGTGGAATCCTGACCGGACAGACGCACCGGATACCCTTCGGTCAGAAGCGATCCGAACGCCAGCGCCTCGGCGGTCGCCCAGTCGATGCCGTTGCCCTTCTCGATCATCTCCCGCTTTGCCTTGAGCATGCGGTTGACCGTCTTGTGCGGCTTGAAATCGTCCGGCAGCAGCGTGAGCGCCTGTCCTACCTTGTCGAAGGTCTCGTCGCTGATTGCCGTCTTGCCGCGCTGATACCGACCTTGCTCGTGCTTGCCGATGCCCGACCAGCGACCATCGAGCCAGTCGGCCTTGTTCGGACGGTAGTCTCGGGAGACCTCGAACTCGTTGTTGAGGTAGGACTGGAACGAGGCCTTCATGTCCTCGATCTCGCCCTCGGGGATCAGCCCGTCCTTGACCAGCCGCTCGGTATAGATCTGAAGCGTGGTCTTGTGGCTCTTGATGGCCTTGTACATCTGCGGCTGGGTGAACATGGGCTCGTCGCCCTCGTTGTGCCCGAACCGCCGGTAGCAGAACATGTCGATGACGACATCCCGGCCGAACTTCTGCCGATACTCGATCGCGATGCGCGCGGCGTGAACCACGGCTTCCGGGTCGTCGCCGTTCACGTGGAAGATCGGCGCTTCCACCATCAGCGCGATATCGGTCGGATAGGGCGAGGAACGCGAGTTGTGCGGCGCGGTGGTGAAGCCGATCTGGTTGTTGACCACCAGATGGATCGTGCCGCCCGTGCGGTGCCCCTTCAGCCCCGAAAGACCGAAACACTCTGCCACGACACCCTGGCCCGCGAAGGCGGCATCACCGTGGAGCAGGATCGGCAGAACCTTCTTGCGCTCGATGTCATTCTTCTGCGCCTGCTTCGCGCGAACCTTGCCCAGCACCACCGGGTTGACCGCCTCGAGGTGCGAGGGGTTCGCGGTGAGCGAAAGGTGCACGCTGTTGCCGTCGAATTCACGGTCCGAGGACGCGCCGAGGTGATACTTCACGTCACCGGAGCCCTCGACCTCGTCGGGCTTGAAGCTGCCGCCCTGGAACTCGTTGAAGATCGCCCGGTAGGACTTGTCCATGACGTTGGCGAGCACCGAGAGACGACCGCGGTGCGGCATCCCGATGACGATTTCCTCGACGCCAAGCGCACCGCCGCGCTTGATGATCTGCTCCATGGCCGGGATCAGCGCTTCGCCGCCATCGAGGCCGAACCGCTTGGTGCCGGTATACTTTACCTGGAGGAACTTCTCGAAGCCCTCGGCCTCGACGAGCTTGTTCAGGATCGCACGCCGGCCACGCTGGGTGAAGTGGATTTCCTTGCCGTAACCCTCGATCCGCTCCTTGAGCCAGGCCGCCTGTTCGGGGTCGGAAATATGCATGTACTGCAGGGCGAAGGTGCCGCAATAGGTCCGTTTCACCAATGCGAGGATCTCGCGCATCGACGCGGTTTGCAGGCCCAGAACGTTGTCGAGGAAGATCGGCCGGTCCATGTCGGCTTCGGTGAAGCCATAGCTGCGCGGATCCAGCTCGGGGTGGGGCGTTTCCTCGGTCAGCTTGAGCGGATCGAGGTCGGCCGCGAGATGGCCGCGGATACGGTAGGCGCGGATCACCATGATCGCACGCACCGAATCGAGCACCGCCTGCTTGACCTGCGCATCGGTGAGCGAAACGCCCTTCTCCTGCGCCATCGCCTTGACCTTCTGGCCGAGCGTCTTCGGCGAGGGATCGGCGGAGGACCATTGGCCGTCGAGGGCCGCGGTCAGATCGTCGTTCGGGGCGGGGGGCCAGTCGGTACGGGCCCAGGAGGGTCCCGACGCGCTCGCGGTCACGTCACTTGCATCGTCCCCGAGCCCTTCGAAGAAGGCCTGCCAGTTCGGATCGACGCTCTCGGGGTTCTCGGAATACCGCGCATAGAGCTGCTCGACAAAATCGGCGTTCTGGCCCTGCAGGAAGGAGGATGCGTGGAAAATCTCGTTGTGGCTCTGTTCCGTCATGCTCTTCTCCTAGCTTCCCGACACCGCCGAATTGGTCTGGCTGGCTGCGGCCGCGGCGGCGTTTGCCGCGAAAGGTTGAACGCGCACCGGCGCAAACTGCTCGCCGCAGCGATGCAGGTATGCGCCCATGTTTCTCGAATGGCGATAGAAGGCGGGGGAATGTGTAGGCTTTCTTAAGGGGGTGGAGCGGGCGATGAAACAATCCGGGACGCTTTCGCAACCTTGCGTCTGCATCGCGGCCCGGAAAGGCTTCATCACCTCAACTCCTCGTCTCACTGCCGTCTGGTCAGCCGATCGCCTTCAGCACGGCTTCGCCCAGGCCCGCGGGGCTGTCGGCGACTACAATACCAGCGGATTTCATGGCTTCAATCTTGTCTTCGGCGCCGCCCTTGCCGCCCGCGACGATTGCGCCCGCATGGCCCATGCGACGTCCCGGAGGTGCCGTGCGGCCCGCAATGAAACCGGCGGTCGGCTTCCAGCGACCCTTCTTCTTCTCGTCCGCGAGGAACTGTGCCGCGTCTTCCTCGGCCGATCCGCCGATCTCGCCGATCATGATGATCGACTGGGTCTCGGGATCTGCCAGGAACATCTCGAGCACGTCGATATGCTCGGTGCCCTTGATGGGGTCGCCGCCGATACCGACCGCGGTGGACTGGCCCAGGCCGGAGTCGGAGGTCTGCTTCACCGCCTCGTAGGTCAGCGTGCCGGAGCGGGAGACGACGCCCACCGAACCGCGCTTGTGGATGTGGCCGGGCATGATGCCGATCTTGCAGGCGTCCGGCGTGATGACACCGGGGCAGTTCGGACCGATCAGACGGGTGGAGCTGTCCATCAGCGCGCGCTGCACCTTCATCATGTCGAGCACCGGAATGCCTTCGGTGATGCAGACCACCAGCGGGATCTCGGCATCGATCGCCTCGAGGATCGAGTCGGCCGCGAAGGGCGGCGGGACGTAGATCACGGAGGCATTCGCGCCGGTCTTCGCCACGGCCTCGTGGCAGGAGTTGAACACCGGCAGGCCGAGATGCTCGGAGCCGCCCTTGCCGGGCGTCACGCCGCCGACCATCTTGGTGCCGTAGGCAATCGCCTGTTCGGAGTGGAAGGTGCCCTGGCTTCCGGTGAAGCCCTGACAGATGACCTTGGTGTTTTCATCTACGAGGATGGCCATTTCGTCTCTGTTCCTTTGTCCCTCTGGGCGGAGTCGCGCAGGCTCACCTGCGTTCAGTAATCCGCGCCGTCGTCGTCCACGAGTTCGTCGAGAGCCCGGACGGCAACCAGCGCCGCGCCCATGATGATGAGTGTCCGGCCCATCGATTTGGTGAGATTGGCCGGAATGAAGCTTGCAATGCCGTCGCGCGTGACCCGAGCCGCATCGCGGCCGGTGCGAACGTCGCGCAGCCGCTTGCGGGTCTCGGAAGGCTCGGGGAGGGAGAGGAGGTCGGGTTCGACCCGTCGCGCCGCCAGACCGAGCCCGACCATTGCCAATCCGACAAGATAGGGCGCAAATTCGGAACCGCGCTGCATCTCTCTTCTCCTTCTCAGCCTCGCGGGAAGGGTCAGCCCTTCACCGCCTTCACGATCTTCTCGGCTGCGTCCGAAAGATCATCCGCGGCGATCACGTTGAGACCGCTCTCGTTGATGATCTTCTTGCCGAGCTCCACGTTGGTGCCCTCGAGACGAACAACCAGAGGAACCTGAAGCCCCACTTCCTTCACCGCCGCAATCACGCCTTCCGCGATCACGTCGCAGCGCATGATGCCGCCGAAGATGTTCACCAGGATGCCCTTTACGTTCGGGTCCGAGGTGATGATCTTGAAGGCTTCCGTCACCTTTTCGGTCGTCGCTCCACCACCAACGTCCAGGAAGTTCGCCGGTTCCGCGCCCTTGAGCTTGATGATGTCCATCGTCGCCATGGCGAGGCCCGCGCCGTTGACCATGCAGCCGATCTCACCGTCGAGCGCGATGTAGTTCAGGTCATACTTGGAAGCCGCGAGTTCCTTCGGATCCTCTTCCGTCTCGTCGCGCAGGCTCAGAACATCCTTCTGGCGATAGAGCGCGTTGGAGTCGAAGCTCATCTTGCAGTCGAGACACTTCAGATCGCCGTCCGTGGTCACGATCAGCGGGTTGATCTCCAGCATCTCGCAGTCTTTTTCGGTGAAGATCTTGTAGAGCGTGTTGATCAGCGCGACGCACTGCTTCACCTGCTTGCCCTTCAGACCGAGAGCAAAGGCGACGCGGCGGCCGTGAAAGCCCTGGATGCCGGTGGCCGGATCGACGGAGAAGGAGAGGATCTTCTCGGGCGTCGATGCCGCCACTTCCTCGATGTCCATGCCGCCCTCGGTGGAGCAGACAAAGGAGATGCGGCTCGAACCGCGATCGACGAGCAGCGCCAGATAGAGTTCGGTTTCGATATCGGAGCCGTGCTCGATATAGATGCGGTTGACCTGCTTGCCGACAGGGCCGGTCTGGTGCGTGACGAGCGTGCGGCCGAGCATCTTCTGCGCTTCCTCGGCGGCTTCCTCGGCCGACTTGGTGATGCGCACGCCGCCCTTGTCCCCGGCGCTGGCTTCCTTGAACTTGCCCTTGCCGCGGCCGCCTGCATGGATCTGCGCCTTCACGACCCAGATCGGACCGTCGAGCTCACCCGCTGCGGTCTTGGCTTCGTCGGCCTTCAGGATTGCCCGTCCATCGGAAACGGGTGCTCCGTATTCCTTGAGAAGCTGCTTGGCCTGGTACTCGTGTATGTTCATGTGCCGCCGTCCCTACCGTTTTCTGGCCGGTTGCACTCGGGCACCCGGCATGGCGGTTTGATAGGTCTTCACAACCTGTCATGCAAACGAAACGGGCGGGCGAAAGCGGATTTCGGCAATGTTTTCGATTTTTGTGATCACATGAAAAAATCGTGTGATCACAAATCGACTGATGCGTGCAATTGTCGGAAAATTCTACGCTCGACGCCGAATCAATCTGGTTGGGCCGATCCTCGGCTCACATCCCGCAAGAATCAACCACCCTCTCGCTTTCTTCGCGATGCGCCCCGAAAGGGCAGCAAACCCGGCAGCGCGCCCTCTACCCCAACCGCAAAACGGGCCCGCGGCGAGATGCCACAGGCCCGTTCCAATCGGTCCGGTTGTGTTGTGCCGGCTCAGGAGAGGGTCGTGTCGATGCCCTTGCAGGCTGCGATCAGGCCCTGGACGCTTTCGACGGACTTGTCGAACATCGCCTTCTCGGACTTGTCGAGCTTGATCTCGACGATGCGCTCGATGCCGCCGGCACCGATGATCGTCGGAACACCGACGTAGATGTCCTTCAGCCCGTAGGAGCCGGAGAGATGGGCCGCGCAGGGCAGGAGGCGCTTCTGGTCCTTGAGATAGGCTTCGGCCATCTCGATCGCGGAAGCGGCCGGTGCGTAGAAGGCCGAACCGGTCTTGAGCAGGCCGACGATCTCCGCGCCACCGTCGCGGGTGCGCTGAACAATCGCGTCGAGCTTTTCCTGGGTGGTCCAGCCCATTTCCACCAGGTCGGGCAGCGGGATGCCGGCGACGGTGGAGTAACGGGTCAGCGGCACCATGGTATCGCCGTGGCCGCCGAGCACGAAGGCCGTCACGTCCTTGACCGACACGTTGAACTCGGTGGCAAGGAAGTGGCGGAAGCGTGCGCTGTCGAGAATGCCGGCCATGCCGCAGACCTTCTCGTGGGGCAGGCCCGAGAACTCGCGCAGCGCCCATACCATGGCATCGAGCGGGTTGGTGATGCAGATCACGAAGGCGTCGGGAGCATTGGCTGCGATGCCTTCGCCCACGGCCTTCATGACCTTGAGGTTGATGCCCAGAAGGTCGTCGCGGCTCATGCCCGGCTTGCGGGGAACGCCAGCGGTGACGATGCAGACATCGGCGCCGGCAATGTCTTCGTATGAATTGGCGCCCTTGAGGGTCGCATCGAACTTGTCGACGGGGCTGCTCTCGGCGATATCGAGCGCCTTGCCCTGCGGCGTGCCCTCGGCGATGTCGAAGAGAACAACGTCACCGAGTTCCTTGAGCGCAGCCAGATGGGCGAGTGTGCCTCCGATCTGTCCCGCGCCGATCATGGCGATCTTGGGTCTTGCCATTTGGGCCTGTCTCCCGTTCTGCTGTAAAACGCGTGTTTGGCTAGCCCCTCGGGCGGGCTTTAGCAAGACGCAACGCGCAATCCATACCGTGATGCAAAAAAAACGGTATGGGGCTTCGAGGGAGCCTTTGGCTTTATCGGAGGCGGGAAGTCTGCCCGCGGCGGGTGCGGGTCGCAGGGTCTCGAGGCTGCGACGAAATGCACGAAAACGAGCGCTTTTCGCTCGGCGAGCGTCAGGGCCATGCGCCCCGGAGCCCGCTTGCGGGCAATCACCGGCAGGGGGGGCGTTCAGATCAGGCGTCGTCGCCCTTGGGCAGGAAAGGCGTGGCTTCCTTTTCCCAGGACTGCCCCGAAGCGACGAGGCAGGCCACACCGTCGGGGCGCGTGATGAGAATCGTCCAGGTCCCGGTCGAATCGGAGGCGTAGACCTCGAGAAGCGAGCTGTTTTCCTGCAATCCAAGGCTTTGAAGTGTCTCGCCGTAGCGGTCTTCGAGCCGTTCGATCACTTTCGAGCGCTCGGCGCAGGGACGCGTTGTGCGGGTTTCGGCAGCGAGTTGCGGTGCGGCCAGCGCACATGCGACGAACGCGGTCGCGGCCCAGATCCATGGGCGAAAATGCATGTCCGTTTCCTTCGTGGCTGTGCGGGCCGGTCGGGTCAGGGTCACCCGGCGTCCGCGATTGCGGTTCGTCTCCGGGTGTTTCGAGGGCCGTGAGGCTCCCCGAATGAAAACATTTCGGGCTTCTGTCGGGCCTGCCATGGCTCTCTATTCAGCCTTAAACTGACCAATAAATGTTTAACGCACCGCACGCGCCGTCGGTTGCTGCTCGAACAAGAAAAGGGCAGGCGCGGGTCAATCTGCGCAATTAAATGATTCTAACGGCCCTGTGGGGCTTGCATTTCCTGCTCGCTTGGCTATGCCTGCCGCTGCACTGCAACAGGGAACGAGGGACATGGAAAAGAACGCGCACCCCTACAGGTCGGTCCTCTACATGCCGGGATCAAAGGAACGGGCGCTCGAGAAGGCCAAGACCCTCGCGGCCGATGCGCTGATCCTCGATCTCGAGGACGCGGTCGCTCCCTCCGAGAAGCCGGCTGCGCGCGAACTGGTCGCGAAGGCCGTCGAGGCCGGTGGGTATGGGCGCCGCAAGCTCATCGTGCGCGTCAACGGGCTCGATACCGAATGGGGCGTGGCCGACCTGTCCCGCGCAGCCAAGGCGGGGCCGGATGCGATCCTCCTGCCCAAGGTCGAAAGTGCCGCTGACATTCATCGCGTCACCGACCACCTCGCCGATCACGGCGCACCTGCATCCACGCGTGTCTGGGCCATGATGGAGACCCCCCGCGGCATCCTGAATGCCGCCGAGATCGCCGCCGCCCATCCGCTGCTCGAAGGCTTCGTGCTTGGGACGAACGATCTGGTGAAGGATCTCGGGGCCGCGCACACCCCCGACCGCACGCCGATCCTCACCAGCCTCAGCCTCTGCCTGCTTGCGGCCCGCGCCGAGGGGCTCGTCTGCGTCGATGGTGTCTACAACGCCTTCAAGGACGACGAAGGCCTGCGCGAACAGTGCATCCAGGGTCGTGATATGGGCTTCGACGGCAAGACGCTGATCCACCCGGCCCAGCTCGCGGTCACCAACGAAACCTTCGCCCCCTCCGAGGATGACCTGGCGCTAGCGAAAGAGCAGGTCTCAGCCTTCGAGGAGGCAGAAAAGCGCGGCGAGGGTGTCGCGGTCGTGAATGGCAAGATCGTCGAGAACCTGCATGTTGTGACTGCGCGCCGGCTGCTGGCCCGCGCCGAGGCAATCGCGGCCCTCGAAGCAGAGGCCGTCTGAGAAACCCAGTTCCGAAGGGGGACGAGGCAATGTTCTGGCTTGTGATCGGGCTCGCACTCTGGTGCGGGTTTCACATCATGAAACGCGTGGCTCCGGCCGCCCATGCCGCCATCGAGGCGAAAGCCGGCGAGAAGGGCGCGCGTGGCATCATCGCGGCGGGCATCGGAATCGGGCTCCTGCTCATCATCATCGGCTACCGCGCCTCGCCCTTCATCGGCCTCTACACGCCACCTCTTTGGACCACGCATCTCAACAACCTGCTGATGCTCCTCTCCGTCGGTCTCTTCGGCGCGAGCCACTCCACGGGAAAGATCGGGTCGATGCTGCGCCACCCGCAGCTCCTTGCGGTCAGCACCTGGGCGGTGGCGCACCTGCTCGTCAACGGCGATCTCGCCTCGCTCCTGCTCTTCGGTGTCATGCTGGCCTGGGCGATCGCCTCCATCCGGCTCATCAATGCACAGGACGGCGCCTGGGAGCGCCCCGCGCCCGGCCCGGTGAAGAAGGACATCATCCTCGTCGTGATCACCCTCGTCGTCTACGGGGTCATCGCAATGATCCACACATGGCTCGGCTACTCGCCGTTTCCGGGATAACCACATGCGCGCATACCGCTTTCTCACCGATGTCGATACCTCCGCCTTCTGCCACAAGGTGACGCTGGCGCTCTCGAAGGGCTGGACGCTCCACGGCAATCCGACCTACGCCTTCGACGCGAAAGAGGGCGTGATGCGCTGCGGCCAGGCGGTGGTGAAGGACGTGGAGGGTGACTACGACCCCTCGATGAAGCTTGGAGAACTCTGAGAGATGTCAAAGACTTTCGCCGGAAACTTCTTCGAGGACTACACGCTCGGGCAGAAGATCACCCACGCCGTGCCGCGCACGGTCACGAGTGGCGACCGCGCGCTCTACACCGCCCTCTACCCGACCCGTTTCGCGCTCTACTCGTCGGATGAATTCGCCCGTGCCTCCGGCCTTCCGGCAAGCCCGCTCGAGGATCTCGCCGCCTTCCACATCGTCTTCGGCAAGACCGTGCCGGACGTGAGCCTCAACGCGGTGGCGAACTTGGGCTATGCCGAGGGCCGCTTCCTCAAGCCGGTCTATCCCGGCGACACGCTCAGCTCGGAAAGCGAGGTCATCGGCCTCAAGCAGAACTCCAACGGCCGGACCGGCGTGGTCTATGTGCGCACGACCGGCACGAACCAGCGCGGCGAGGCGGTGATGAGCTACTGCCGCTGGGTCATGGTGCGCAAGCGCGACGTCGATGCCCCGGCACCGGAAACGGTCCTGCCAGATCTCGCACCCGCACTCGAGGCAGGCGAACTCACCGTGCCCGAGGGGCTCGACTGGAGTGGCTACAACTTCGCGCAGTCCGGCGAGCGCCACCGCTGGGACGACTACGAAATCGGCGAGATCATCGACCATGTGGATCGCGTGACCGTCGAGGAAGCCGAGCACATGCTCGCCACCCGCCTCTGGCAGAACACCGCGAAGGTGCATTTCGACGCGACCCTGCGCGAGGATGGCCGCCGCCTGATCTATGGCGGCCACGTCATTTCCATGGCCCGCGCGCTGTCATTCAACGGGCTCGCCAACGCGCAGATCGTCGCGGGGATCAACGCGGGCGCGCACGCGAACCCCTGTCATTCGAGCGATACCATCGGCGCCTTCACCGAAGTTCTCGACAAGGCCGAGACAGCGGCCCCCGGCGTCGGGGCGCTGCGGCTCCGGCTGGTCGCGACGAAGGGCGGCCCGGACGACTACTCGCTGAAGAACGATGCCGGCAAATACCGCTCGAACATCCTGCTCGACCTGGACTACTGGGCGCTGATTCCCACCTGAAAGCGCGCGAGCGGGGGAGGGCAGGGCAAGACCCGATCACCTCGCCCCCCCGCTCATGGCGCGGCCCGTGCCGCCATTTGCCCGGCAGGACGCGGCCCGTGCCGTCGGTGAGAAGACCTGCGTTTGTTTCCACTTCTTTCGTCCGGCAACCTTTTATTCACCCCTTAACCAAAAAGATGCATCTGTGATCACGAAATTTTCTACTGTGATCACAATGCTCTTCGCACTTGCATTACGCCGGAATTTCGTGGAAACATCCGCGCAGCTAAACCGGGTCGGCGGACATGTCCGCCCGGCGTCGCCGCGGTTCACCCGCCGGTTTCGGGGCCATCGCCCACCGGCAAGGATCGTCGCGCTGCCAGGAGTGAGAGGCCCGGTCTGAATGGCGCGATGAGAGGAGCCGATCCATGGCCGACGTCAACCGGGGCAACCGACCCCTTTCGCCCTTCCTGACCAGCTACCAGCAGCCCTTCAACGCCGTTCTGTCGATCCTGCACCGTGCAACTGGCTGCGGATTGGCCGTGGGTGGCATCCTGATGGTCTGGTGGTTCCTGGGAGCGGCAGGCGGGCCCGAGTATTTCAGGTTCGTCGACGACCTGGTCACATCCTGGATCGGCGGCCTGGTGCTGCTCGGCTGTCTCGGCATGCTCTGGTATCACTTTTTCAACGGCGTCCGTCACCTGATCTGGGACACCGGCCACGGCTACGACCAGCAGAAGGTCAGGATGACCGGCATCGCCATGCTCGCCGCAGCAGGCGCGATGACCTTGATCACCTGGATCGCGGCCTATTTCTGATAAAGAGTTGGGAGGAAACGTCATGTCTTATCGGACTGACAGGCAGCGAGTTGAGGGGCTGGGCTCCGCCAAGGAAGGTGTGCATCACTTCTGGACCCAGCGCGTCACGGCGATCGCTCTGCTGCCGCTGACCGTGCTTTTCGTGTTCCCCTTCGCCCAGAGCCTCGGCGGAACCTACGAAGAAGTCATGGCGACCTATGCGAACCCGTTCCACGCCATCGTGGCCGTGCTCTTCATCCTGGTGGCTTTCCGGCATCTGCAGCTCGGCCTGCAGGTCGTCATCGAGGACTACGTGAGCGACAAGGCGATCCGCACTGCGGCACTTCTGGCGAATGTGCTGCTGACCTGGGCCTTCGCACTTGCCGGTGTGTTTGCCGTTCTCAAGATCGCCTTCACTGCCTGACCGGAGGGGAAGATGGCCGCGTACGAATATGTAACTCACACCTATGACGTCGTTGTCGTGGGAGCAGGTGGTGCCGGTCTCCGGGCGACGCTGGGCATGGCCGAGCAGGGTCTGAAGACCGCCTGCATCACCAAGGTGTTCCCGACCCGGAGCCACACCGTCGCGGCCCAGGGCGGCATCGCCGCCTCGCTGTCCAACATGGGCCCCGACAGCTGGCAGTGGCACATGTATGACACCGTCAAGGGCTCCGACTGGCTCGGCGACACCGACGCGATGGAATACCTCGCGCGCTCGGCACCGGCCGCAGTCTACGAACTCGAGCACTACGGCGTGCCCTTCTCGCGCACCGAGGAAGGCAAGATCTACCAGCGCCCCTTCGGTGGCCACACCACCGAATATGGCGAAGGCCCCCCCGTGCAGCGCACCTGCGCCGCCGCGGACCGGACGGGTCACGCGATCCTGCACACGCTCTACGGCCAGTCGCTCAAGAACAACGCGATGTTCTACATCGAGTATTTCGCCATCGACCTGCTGATGGAGGATGGCGTCTGCAAGGGCGTGCTCTGCTGGAAGCTCGACGACGGCACCTTCCACGTATTCAACGCGAAGATGGTCGTGCTCGCCACCGGCGGCTATGGCCGCGCCTATTTCTCCGCGACCTCGGCGCACACCTGCACCGGTGACGGCGGCGGCATGGTGGCCCGCGCGGGCCTCCCGCTCCAGGACATGGAATTCGTCCAGTTCCACCCGACCGGCATCTACGGATCGGGCTGCCTCATCACCGAAGGCGCCCGCGGCGAAGGCGGCTACCTGACGAACTCCGAGGGCGAACGCTTCATGGAGCGCTACGCACCGACCTACAAGGATCTCGCACCGCGCGACTATGTCTCGCGCTCGATGACGATGGAGATCCGCGAGGGCAGGGGCGTTGGCGCCGAGAAGGACCACATCTTCCTCCACCTCAACCACCTGCCGCCCGAAGCGCTCGCAGAGCGCCTGCCCGGCATCTCCGAGAGCGCCAAGATCTTCGCCGGCGTCGACGTGACGAAGGAGCCGATCCCGGTTTTGCCCACGGTTCACTACAACATGGGCGGCATCCCGACGAACTACTGGGGCGAGGTGCTCGATCCGGCCGAGGGCGATCCCAACAAGGTCGTTCCGGGCCTTATGGCTGTCGGTGAAGCAGGCTGTGCCTCGGTGCATGGCGCGAACCGTCTCGGGTCCAACTCGCTCATCGACCTCGTGGTCTTCGGCCGCGCTGCCGCGATCCGTGCCGGCGAGGTGGTGGACCGCGAAAGCTCCGCACCCGTCGCGCCCGTGTCCGAGATCGACAAGGCCTTCGACCGGTTCGACGGTCTGCGCCACGCCGATGGCGCCGTGCCGACCGCAGAGCTTCGTCTCGAGATGCAGAAGACCATGCAGCGCGACGCCGCCGTCTTCCGCACCGACAAGACGCTCAAGGAAGGCGTTGAGGCGATGAAGGGCATCGCGGGCAAGGTGAAGGATCTCAAGGTCACCGACCGGAGCCTGATCTGGAACTCCGACCTCATGGAGACGCTCGAGCTTACCAACCTCATGCCGAATGCGCTCGCCACCATCTTCGGTGCCGAGGCCCGGCACGAAAGCCGCGGGGCGCACGCCCACGAGGACTACCCGAACCGGGACGACGAGAACTGGCGCGTGCACACCATCGCCCGGCTCGAGGGCGACCTGGCGCATGCAACCGAAGTGGGGCTCAGCTACCGCCCGGTCGTCGTCGATCCGCTGACGACCGAAAGCGAGGGCGGGATCGAGCTGAAGAAGATCGCCCCCAAGGCACGAACGTTCTAGGAGAGACGGCAATGGTTCAGTTCAATCTTCCCAAGAACAGCCGGATGGTCACGGGGAAAACCTGGCCGAAGCCGGAGGGCGCCACCAACGTCCGCACGTTCAAGATCTACCGCTACGACGCGGTCGAGAACTCCGCCCCGCGGATCGATACCTACTATCTCGACATGGACGCCTGCGGTCCGATGGTTCTCGATGCGCTCATCAAGATCAAGAACGAGGTCGACCCGACGCTGACCTTCCGCCGCTCCTGCCGCGAAGGCATCTGCGGCTCCTGCGCCATGACGATCAACGGCACCAACACGCTCGCCTGCATCTACGGTCTCGACGAGATCAAGGGCGACGTAAAGATCTACCCGCTGCCGCACATGCCGGTGGTCAAGGACCTCATCCCGGACCTCACCCACTTCTACGCGCAGCACGCCTCGATCATGCCTTGGCTCGAGACCAAGACCAACACGCCCGAGAAGGAATGGAAGCAGTCCATCGAGGATCGCAAGAAACTCGACGGCCTCTACGAATGCGTCATGTGCGCATCCTGCTCCACCTCCTGCCCGAGCTACTGGTGGAACGGCGACCGCTACCTCGGCCCGGCCGCGCTCCTGCACGCCTACCGCTGGATCATCGACAGCCGCGACGAGGCCACCGGTGAACGGCTCGACGACCTCGAGGACCCGTTCAAGCTCTATCGCTGCCACACCATCATGAACTGCGCCAACACCTGCCCCAAGGGCCTCAACCCGGCCAAGGCGATCGGCGAGATCAAGAAGATGATGGTCGAGCGCACGCTCTGACCCTGCGCCACGGCGCGGACCATACCAGAACGGGCCGGTTTCCGGCCCGTTTTCCTTTTTGCTCTTCCCCGGGGCGTCAGCCCCGGATCGCACCCGACCCGCCCCCATGGGCGGGTGCGATGCACCCACCCCGGGCCGGGCGCGATCCTGCGGAGCAAAGGAAACCATTCAGCCCGGGAAGTGCTGCTACATCACGGGTTCCCTACTAAAACGGGCCGGTTTCCGGCCTGTTTTCCTTTGAGACAGTCGTAAGTCACGGCCGCGGCGTCACCGCACCACGAAGACCGAGAGCGGGGCGTGCGCCGCAAGATATCCCGCCCGCGAGGCAAAGAGATGTTCCGCAAAACCCGGAACATGGCTCGCCATCACGATCAGGTCCGCTCCGATCGCCTTGGCCGCGCGCATCAGGACATCGTCGATGTCGATCGCCGGATCATGGCTGATCTCGGTGTGCGCCTCGAAGACCGTCCCCAGCGCCGCCGACTGCTCGGCGGCAAAGGCGGTGAGCTTCCCGGCAAAGACCCCGGGCGTGCGCGCGATCGCGGTCGGGGAGGCAAGTGTCACCCCGACCATATGCGCCTTCGAGCCGAACTGCTTCGCGAGCGCTGCGGCGACGGAGAGGGACTTTGCCATCTGGCCGGTATGCGCCAGATCGACGGGGATCATGATGGTGGAATACATCTCGGCTTCCTCCTTGCTGAACGGAGTATACCACCCGGCACACGGGCGAGCGTTGATACCGATCAACCACCCGCGCCGCGGCCCGCGCGGGCGCTCCACATTAACCTTTGACTTATGGGTCCCGTCACACGAGTCTGTTGACCGGCGCGGAGCGTCCCACGCGAGGGGCGAAGACCGGGCCAAGTGAAGATAGAACCGAGGGGAAACAAGAACATGTCATCTACCGATCCCGCAAATTCGTCGGACGGGGAGCTTGATTTCTCAACCGACTACGAGATGGGACAGGACAACATTCGCCCACTCGGTCTGGATATCCACAATCCGGTCTTCCTGATATCGAGCCTACTGATCATCGCGTTCGTGCTTCTCGCACTCGCCAACCAGGAGGCCTCGGCCACCTTCTTCGGCTGGCTGCGGCCATGGCTCACCAGCACCTTCGACTGGTTCCTCGTGCTTTCGGTGAACGCGATCACGCTCTTCTGCCTCGCGCTCATCATCCTGCCCGTGGGCTCGGTCCGGATCGGCGGAAAGGACGCGAAACCCGACTACACCTATCCCGGCTGGATCGCGATGTTGTTCGCGGCCGGCATCGGGATCGGCCTCCTGTTCTTCGGGGTGCTGGAGCCGGTCTACTACAACTTCGCCGAAGGCGGCGCGGCGCAGCCCCTCGGTATCGATGCCAGCCAGCCGGGCAACGAATATATCGGCGTCGTGGGCACCATCCACCACTGGGGGTTGGAAGCCTGGGCGGTCTACGCCGCCGTGGGCCTGAGCCTCGCGATCTTCTGCTACAACCTCGGCCTGCCGCTCACCCTGCGCTCGGCCTTCTACCCGATCCTCGGGGAGCGCGTCTGGGGCTGGTGGGGTCACATCATCGACACTCTGGCGGTCTTCTCGACCCTCTTCGGATTGACAACCTCGCTCGGCCTTGGCGCACAGCAGGTCGCGGCGGGCCTGAACGAGATCGTCGGAATCGAACCGTCCAACACCGTCACCGTCATGCTCATCATCGGCATTACCGCCATCGCGCTGGGCTCGGTGCTGCTGGGCATGGACAAGGGCGTGAAGCGGCTCTCCGAAATCAACATGATCATGGCTGTGGTGCTGTTCTTCTTCGTTCTCTTCGTCACCGGCGTCGTCACGGGCATCACCCGCTATTTCGGTGTTATGGCGGACTACATCGTGACCCTGCCGGCGCTCTCCAATCCGTTCGGCCGCGAGGATGAGAGCTTCTTCCACGGCTGGACCACCTTCTACTGGGCCTGGTGGATCGCATGGTCGCCCTTCGTCGGCATGTTCATCGCGCGGATCTCGCGCGGCCGCACGGTGCGTGAATTCATCCTCTGCGTCCTGATCGCCCCCACCGCCGTCTGCGCGCTCTGGATGTCCACCTTCGGCGGGGCCGCGATCGACATGATCAACGCCGGCGGCGCCGAAGGCGTCACGGCGACTGTGGTCGACAGCTATGCCCCCGAGGGCGCGCTCTTCGGGTTCCTCCGCGAGCTGCCGCTCTACGGCCTCGTCGCCCCGATCTCGCTCGTGCTGATCGTGATCTTCTTCGTCACCTCGTCCGACAGCGGCTCGCTGGTGATCGACACGATTACCGCAGGCGGCAAGATGGACGCGCCCGTGGTGCAGCGCGTCTTCTGGTGCACGCTCGAAGGCCTTGTGGCTATCGCCCTGCTTCTGGGCGGCGGGCTCAGCGCCCTGCAGGGGGCCGCAGTCTCCACCGGCATTCCCTTCACGCTCGTGGTGCTGATGATGTGCTACTGCCTCTGGCTGGCGCTGAAATCCGAACGCTCGAAGTTCTGATATCTCCCGCCGGCGGGGCCGCGAACGGGCCGGTTCTCCGGCCCGCCCATGCGGCAGCAATCGAAACGACCCGGCCCCGTCACTTCGCTGACGGGGCTTGTTTTTTCGGGGTGTCCGCAAGCCGTGTTGGTTCGCTTTGTCCTGAGCATTATAAACCCGGTGTCGCGAAAAGGTTTGCTTCGAGCCCGCGATAGCCATCGGTCCCGAAGGCAAGGGAGCCGCCATTCGCCGAGCCGTGCCGGTGGCGCGGGGGCCAGCGGCCGTCCGAGGGTGGCGCGTCCTGCGGACTGTGCAGCGCAATTTATGGTGCCGACACCACGCGCGACTGGTCTTGAGAATGCTGGCTGAGTGAGCGCCCGCCCATGGGGCGGACGGGCGCTGGCCCGGCGGTGCTACGCACCTCGGTTCCGGGCCATTAAGGCCGGGTACTAATGGTAAGAAGAGGCTCGCCACCTTCGTTCGCCGCGAAATAAAAGAATGACCGTAGAGGGCTGTTCGCGCTCTTTCGGCCCTTCTGACTGAATGTCAAATTCGTCTGCATAGCGGACCAACACGGTTTGCGAACACCCCCTAATTCTTTGTTCGAGCCGACGTCCGAGCGCACCGCTCACATGGACGTGTCGCTGCTCCGCCATATGTTTCAGCGCGAGGCACTGGACGTCTCGACGCGACATGACGATGTAAGATGCCCGAGCGGGGTGAGGCACACGCCGCCTCGCAAGCCAGATTGAACGCGCTCCCCCCATGCCGAGCGCGCGAAAGGAAAGAGCAATGAAAGCAGCCGTTCACGACACATTCGGCGAACCGCAGGACGTTCTGGAAACCCGCGATGTTGCATCGCCCGAGCCTGGCGAGGGGCAGGTCCGCGTCCGCACCATTCTCTCACCGATCCACAACCACGATCTCTGGACCGTCCGCGGCAATTACGGCTACAAGCCGCCGCTTCCAGGCGCCATTGGCGGGTCGGAAGCCGCAGGTGTCGTCGAGGCCGTGGGGCCGGGTGGCAATTCCGATCTCGTCGGCCAGCGCGTCGCCGTAGCCGGCGTCCATGGCTCCTGGGCCGAGAGCTTTCTCGCACCCGCCGACAATCTTCTTCTCCTGCCGGAGCAGATCACGGACGAGATGGGCGCGCAGATCATCGCCATGCCGTTTTCTGCCATCTCGCTTCTCGAAACGCTCAAGGCCGATGAAGGGGACTGGATCATCCAGACGGCGGCCAATGGTGCCGTCGGCCGGATCATGAGCGTCCTGGCGAAATCGCGCGGTATTAACCTGCTCAACCTCGTGCGCCGCAGTGAGGCCGCCGAGGAAATCGAAGCCGCAGGCATGACGAATGTGGTCTCCACCTCCGAGCCCGACTGGAAGGACAAGGCCCGCGAGATCATCGGAGAGGGCAGGGTGGTCTCCGCCATCGATTCCATCGGTGGCGATACGTCCGCCGCGCTGGTCGAGCTCCTTGGCCCGGATGGCGAACTCGTCGTCTTCGGCACCGCCACCGGCGCGCCCATGCCGCTTTCCTCCGGTGAACTGATCATGAAGCAGATCACCGTGAAGGGCTTCTGGGGATCGCGTGTCAGCGCCGAGATGGATCCCGAGGTGCGGCAACGTCTCATCAAGGAACTCGTGACGCTCGTGGCAAAGGGCGAACTGGTCCTTCAGGTCGAGGCCGTCTTCGACCTCGACCACCCCACCGAGGCTGTGAAGGCCGCCCTTACCCCCGGCCGTACCGGCAAGGTCATGTTCAAGGGCTGAAAGTCCCCTATCGGTCGGGTGTCGCTTCGCGCGGCACCCGACGGGCCGGAGGTCTGCGTTTCAGAAGGTCCTAACGGCTGGTAAAATCCGGTATGTATGAAACAGCCATACCGTTTCCATACCGAAACCATATCGATTCCATACGCGGATTCCGCCGGGTCCGACCCCCGTCCGGTTGATGGCCCGCTCAGAGCTTGCGATACATCACCAGCGCATCGACATAGCCCTTCGAGGGATGGAGGAACGCGCCGGGCAGCCGGCCCACAACCTCGAAATCCGCCTGTTTCCAGAGGTTTATCGCCCGTGTGTTGGTTTCAACCACGAAGTTGAACTGCATTGCCCGGAACTTGCGCGCCCGCGCTTCCTCAAGCGCGTGAGTGAGCATGGCGCGCGCGACCCCGCGGCCTTTCGCCGCCAAAGCGGTCGCAAAACCCGCATTCGCCACATGCGCCCCTCCCCCCCGCTGATTGGGGCAGATATAGTAGGTTCCCAGCACTACGCCGTTTTCTTCGAGCACGTATGCTTGGTGAGAACCTCCGACCCAGAAGTCCAGCGCATCGCTTCGTGAAATTGCTTTTGATATACAATAGGTTGTTCCGGCGCGGAAGATTGGTTCGAGGATCGACCAGAGTGCTTCCGCGTCAGAACGAAGCGCGGGCCGCAGGACGCGACCCGTCGGGGTATTTTCTGTCATCAGATCAGGCGGCCTCGCGGCCCTCCCCCTCCACAAGCTCCACAATATCCATCATGATCTTGTTCAGATCGAAATCCTTCGGTGTGTAGACTCGGGCCACGCCCGCCCGCCGCATTTCTTCCGCATCGCTCTCAGGAATGATCCCGCCCACGACCAGCGGAATATCGTCTATACCGTCGCGCCGCATCCGCTCCAGGATTTCCGTGACCAGCGGGATATGCGATCCAGAAAGTATAGATAATCCAATAACATGAACGGATTCTTCCAGTGCGGCGTTGACGATCTGTGCAGGCGTAAGGCGAATGCCCTCGTAGACAACCTCCATGCCGGAGTCCCGCGCGCGCACCGCGATCTGTTCAGCACCGTTCGAGTGACCGTCAAGCCCAGGTTTGCCAACGAGAAACTTTACCCGTCGACCGAGCCTTGCACTGGCGGCCTCAACTGCCCGGCGCACGTCGTCGAGGTTGTCTCCTACTGTGTTCGCGGCCTTTCCCACGCCTGTGGGGGCACGATACTCGCCGAAAATCTCACGCATTATCGCGCCCCACTCGCCGGTTGTGACACCGGCTTTCGCGGCGGCGATCGACGGCCCCATGATGTTCTCGCCGCTCAATGCCGCTGTGCGCAGATCGGACAGTGCTTTTTCAACCGCCGCCGCATCTCGTCCGTCGCGCCAGGTTTGCAACCTTGCGATCTGATCGGCCTCGACAGCCGGATCGACCACCATGATACCGCCATCGCCGGCGGTGAGCGGAGAATCTTCTCCGCCCGTAAATTTATTGACCCCAACGACCGTTGTTTCGCCCGCCTCGATCCGGCCAAGTCGCGCAGAGTTGGCCGACACCAATGCGGATTTCATATGATCGATTGCGGCAACCGCCCCGCCCATTTCGTCGATCCGGGCCAATTCGTCACGAGCTCCCGCCTTCAGGTCCTCGACTTTGCGGTCGACAGCCGGATTGCCGTCGAAGAGATCATCATATTCCAGCAGGTCTGTCTCGTAGGCCATGATCTGCTGCATCCGGAGTGACCATTGCTGGTCCCACGGTCGGGGGAGGCCCAGAGCCTCGTTCCAAGCAGGGAGCTGCACCGCGCGGGCACGGGCCTTCTTCGACAAGGTGACGGCGAGCATTTCAATGAGAATGCGATAGACATTGTTCTCTGGCTGCTGCTCGGTCAGACCAAGCGAGTTGACCTGCACGCCATAGCGGAAGCGGCGAAGTTTCGGGTCCTCGACGCCATAGCGTTCCCGGCAGATTTCGTCCCAGAGATCGACGAAGGCGCGCATCTTGCACATTTCCGTCACGAAACGGATGCCCGCATTCACGAAGAAGGAGATCCGCGCCACCATTTTCGGAAAATCCGCAGGATCGACACGCGCCTTCACCTGATCGAGCACCGCGGTTGCCGTGGCGAGTGCGAATGCAAGTTCCTGCTCTGGCGTCGCGCCCGCCTCCTGTAGATGATACGAGCAGACGTTCATAGGATTCCACTTGGGAACATTTTGGTAGCAATATTCAGCGACGTCCCCAATTAGCCGTAAAGATGGTTCGGGCGGGAATACATATGTACCGCGCGAAAGGTATTCCTTGATGATGTCGTTCTGGACGGTTCCCTGAAGTTTCGAGATGTCCGCGCCCTGTTCCTCAGCAACTGCGACATAGAGAGCGAGCAGCCAGGAGGCCGTGGCGTTGATCGTCATCGACGTATTCATCTGATCGAGCGGGATCTGGTCGAAGAGCGCGCGCATGTCACCCAGGTGGCTGACCGGCACACCGACCTTGCCCACTTCTCCCCGAGAGAGAACATGATCGCTGTCGTAGCCTGTTTGGGTTGGCAGATCGAAGGCGACCGAGAGGCCGGTCTGGCCCTTTGCGAGATTGCCCCGATAGAGCTCGTTGGATTTCTCGGCGGTTGAGTGGCCCGCATAGGTGCGGAACAGCCAGGGTCTGTCGCGTGTCGTCTCGCTCATCAAGGTCTCGCTCATACGAATCATACCGGTTTCGAGCCTGAAGATACGCGTTTTGCTGCTGCAGCGCAAACGTGAGAAACATTATTGCGTGAATTTTGCGTAATCCGGATTAAACTTTCGTCCAAATTCGCGTCCTCCAAGGCGGAAAACCGTTTGCACTGCGGGATGGATAATGTAAATGATCTTTCGTAGCGAGTTCGGCAATAAAGTTGCGCGCTCTGAGCTTTGAGGTGCGCACATGTTACAAAGGATATCGACGATGGCCCCTCTGGACGCCCCTGCGACACAGCCCGACTATGATGCGCCGCAAAAGGACCTCTACGAGATCGGTGAGATCCCGCCGCTGGGATACGTGCCCAAGCAAATGTACGCGTGGGCGATCCGCCGTGAGCGGCAAGGTGAACCCGACAAGGCGATGAAGGTTGAAGTCGTCGAAACACCGAAACTCGACAGCCATGAAGTGCTGGTTTTTGTCATGGCGGCGGGCGTCAACTACAACGGGATCTGGGCCGGGCTCGGCATCCCGATCAGCATGTTCGACGTCCACAAGCAGCCCTATCACATCGCAGGATCGGACGCCTCGGGCATCGTCTGGGCGGTTGGCGACAAGGTCAATCGCTGGAAGGTTGGCGATGAGGTCGTCATCCACTGCAATCAGGACGATGGCGATGACGAGGATTGCAACGGTGGTGACCCGATGTTCTCGCCGACCCAGCGGATCTGGGGCTATGAGACGCCAGATGGATCCTTCGCACAGTTCACTCGGGTGCAGGCCCAGCAGCTCATGCCGCGCCCGCGTCACCTGACATGGGAGGAAAGCGCCTGCTATACGCTGACGTTGGCCACTGCCTATCGCATGCTGTTCGGCCACCATCCGCATGAGCTCAAGCCAGGCCAGAATGTCCTGGTCTGGGGCGCTTCGGGTGGTTTGGGATCCTTTGCTATCCAGCTTGCCAACACGGCCGGCGCGAACGCGATTGGTGTCATATCCGAGGAGGACAAGCGCGATTTCGTCATGAGCCTCGGCGCGAAAGGTGTCATCAATCGCAAGGATTTCAATTGCTGGGGCCAGCTTCCGACGGTCAACACGCCGGAATACAACGACTGGCTGAAGGAGGCACGCAAGTTCGGAAAGGCGATCTGGGCGATCACGGGCAAGGGCGTGAATGTCGATATGGTCTTCGAACATCCCGGGGAGGCGACCTTCCCGGTTTCAACGCTGGTGGTCAAGAAAGGCGGCATGGTCGTCATTTGCGCCGGGACCACGGGGTTCAATACCACGTTCGACGTGCGCTACATGTGGATGCACCAGAAGCGTCTGCAGGGCAGCCACTTCGCTCACCTCAAGCAGGCGAGCGCGGCGAACAAGCTGGTCATCGAGAGGCGGATCGATCCTTGCATGTCCGAGGTCTTTCCCTGGGCAGAAATCCCGGATGCACATGTGAAGATGCGCAAGAACCTTCACAAGCCGGGAAACATGGCGGTTCTCGTCAACGCGCCGGTGACCGGACTGCGTACCTTTGAGGACACTCTGGAAGCCAGCAAGCGCTAGGACACCAAGCGCCTGTCTCATCTGCAAGTATAGATTCGAATCACTTGGTCGCCCCGCTCGAGCGGGGCGATTCGTTTTTTGAACCCCGATGGCGCAATTTCAATGTGTTGGAAAAGGGCCCACCCCTCATAAATGAGGGGGCAGAATTGGCGAATTTTCCGCAACCCCGACGTGTGTTAGTAACAATTCAAGCGAAATTGGCACAAACCTCAGGACACGCACATGAAAGCCGACTGGGTGATTGATATTCTCAAAGATATCAGGCAGTTTTCCGAGCAGAACGGAATGCTAGTTCTTGCAGAACAGCTTGATGACGCAATCTTCGTAGCGGCGACCGAAATCGGCGCGCGAGTTGCGGAGTCAGGAACGGTAAAGAGTGTCAAAGGAAACCCTAGAGGCTTTGCTCGAGCGTTTGCAGACAACGAAGTCCATTGAGGAACTTCAAGTCTGGGCGCATGAGTTTCGTGATTACCTAGGTGTTTCACACGTTCTCTATCATACTGCGAATGTCAAAGGTGAGCAGGTAGGGGCTTTCACGTATCCGATCGAATGGGTTCGTCGATACGTGGAAAAGGATTACAAAAGCGTTGATCCGATCGTTCTTGGCGCCATGCGCCGTTTCCATCCCATGGACTGGAAATCTTGCGATTGGTCGAGCTCCGCCGCGCGGAAGTTCCTGAAGGAGGCGGTCGAGGCCGGTGTTGGCAACCAAGGTTGGGCTGTGCCGATCTGGGGACCCAGCGGCGAGTTTGCGCTGTTTTCCGTCAATCATCAGGCTGACGATGCAACTTGGGCGGAGTTCACCCGCCGGAAGGCCAAGGATATCCTTCTCACGGCGCATCTTGTCCATCAACAGACAACCCGGATCCTGAACGAGGAGGTCGACCCGCCCACTGCAGACCTTTCGCCACGGGAACGCGAGGCCTTGGCGCAACTTAGCGTCGGTTCTAGCCGGGCGAGCGTAGCGGACTCTCTGAATATCTCCGAGAACACCCTGCGTGCCTATATAGACTCCGCGCGGCACAAGCTTGGAGCCGCGAACGTGACCCATGCCGTCGCGCTGGCTTTGGCAAAGGGAATCATCCTTCCAACCGGATCGTTGCCGAAATATTGAAGCAGCGCACGCTCGGCCTTTATTAAGGCCCTGAGACGATAACTGAACTCGCGAAAGCATTCAGGAGGTCAAAATGATCCATTGTCTCTACGCCGACGAACTCAAAGCGTATCCCCTTCTTGCAGAAACCATGTTCAAAGACCGTGCTTTTCAGTTCAGGGATCGACTTAACTGGGACGTTACTGTAGATGAGGATGGACAGGAGCGGGATCAATACGATGCGCTCAACCCGATGTATTTGATCTGGCAGGACCCCCAAGGTCGTCATGCGGGTTCGATCCGGCTGATGCCGACGATGGGCCGGACCATGACCGCGGAGCATTTTCTCGATTGCACCGATGGTGTCCGTATTTCTTCGCCGCTCATCTGGGAATGCACGCGCTTTTGCCTGGCACCTGGCGCATCGCCTGCTGTTGCTGGTGGCCTGATGGCGATGGGCATCGAGATTGGCCTGCGGAGTGGCCTCGAACAAGCGCTGGGCGTGATATATACGCGCGTTCTGGGGCTCTACCGCCGCGCCGGTCATGTTCCTGATATCATCGGAACCAAAGGAGAGGGGCGCGAGAAGATCAGCGTCTGCATTTGGAACGTGACAGAAGAGGCTCGCGACCAACTCTGCCGTCATTCCGGTATTCCGACCGAACTGATCCAGTCCTGGTATGATGCGAGCTTTCCATCCCGATTTCCGAGCGAAGAGCGCCAACTCGCCGTCGCCTGAGCCCGCTTCACCTCCGCCTGTCTTGTTATCAAACAAAAGCATATCGACGGGCCGGAACGCTGGTCGGCAGGGGGATGAACCTGTAGAGAGGTGAAAACACGGCCAAATCGGGTGCCATGGAGTTTTCGCCAGATCAGAAACGCGCATGGGACCGCATTGGAGCCGTGCTGAATGCTGCGGGGGTCGATATCGCCAATGGCGATCTCGTTCCGGATATCCGCAGCGAACAACCCACGCTCGCCGTTGTAGGCAAGGCCGGATCGGGGAAGACGATGCTCTTGGCGGAGCTGGTTAAGGCAATTTCCGCCGCTGGCGTCGAAACCGTTTCGGGTGATTACGAGAGCCGCAAGTCGCGCGAGAAGCGATCCTTGGCAGTGCTGGCCCCGACGAACAAGGCAGCCAGCGTGCTGCGAGGGCGCGGTGTCCCGGCCACGACCATTCATCGCATCCTTTACACGCCGATCTATGAGCCCGAATACGAGGCAATTGCCGAGTGGCTGTCGGGAAAAGCAGAACGGCCGGATGTCGAAAGCATGTCCGATGAGGCGCTCGACCGGGCGCAGGCCTTCTACAAACTGCATTCTTCAATTCCAGGCGCGCTTGCCAGTGCGGGATTGCGCGGCTCCGACTTCATCAAGGGATGGAAGCGGCGGGACGAACCTCTCGATATCGGCCTGATCGATGAAGCCTCGATGCTCGATGCTCGGCAATACGAAGATCTGCGCGAGCTCTTCTCCACCCTGATCCTGTTTGGCGATCCCGCCCAGCTGGCACCCGTAGGCTCGGGCAATGAGGGTATGGTGTTTGAAAGCCTGCCACAGGATGATCGGCTTTCACTTGCGCGGGTGCACCGACAGGCGTCGGATAACCCGATCATTGATCTGGCACACGCACTTGGCGATGAGAACCTTGATTTTCACGCTTTCGAGGATCGCATACATGAAGCCGCGGCCAAGGATGACCGTGTTGTCGTGGCTCGCCGTGTGGACCCGGATGCGATGGCCCGCGCACCGGTTCTCGTTTGGCGCAATGATACACGGATCCGGCTGATCCATGCCTTTCGGCTTGCGCACAACGCACCAGCCGATGGCCTTTCGCCCGGTGAACCGCTCATCTGCGACGGGATAGAATTGCCACTCAAGCACCGCAAACGGCGGATGGATCTTGAGGCGAGGGGCCTCGTGAAGGGAGCGCAGGCCGTCTATGTCGGTCCAGGTACTCGCCCGGGCTTCAGTAGGCTCTTTCTGATTGGCACCGAAGATCCGCAAATCAGCGTAGCAAGCATCATTCAGATCGAAAGCCCGGGAGAGGAGGAGCCGTTCATTCCGTCTGCTGCGCGCATGGGGGCTGTGTTCTTGCATGGAGCCGCAGTTACCATTCACAAGGCGCAAGGATCGCAATGGCCGTCAGTCCAGCTCTTTGCGCCCGATATCATCGCCGCAGCCCGCTCTGGCAGGAATGAAGCGGGACTGCCGCTTTGGAAACGCCTTACCTATGTGGCGATTACCCGAGCCGAGGAGCGGCTTGTTTGGGTCACACGCTATGCCATGGCGCGTCCGTCAGAGAAGCTGGGCACGGCGGACTTGCGGCGTAGCACGCAAGCACCGGACTTAATGAAAGTGGCCAACACTGAATGACAGTTCGGCCACTTGTGTGACGCTGTGTTTTTCGCCATGTGAGGCGCAGGATTGCACGGTTCGGGAGCTCGCAGGAATGCAAACTTTGATGAAGCGGGATGGCCTCGCAGCCCTTGTGGAAACAGCAAAGTTCCGCAACTTCATCCTCGGTGTCATCGTGTTGAACGCCGTCGTTCTGGGGCTTGAAACCTCCGATGCAGCGATGGCCGTCGCAGGCCCGCTCCTCAAGACCATCGATTATCTGTGCCTTGCAATATTCGTGGTTGAGATCGCACTAAAACTGATGGCTTACCGACTCAGTTTCTTCCGCGACGGCTGGAACATCTTCGACTTCATCATTGTCGGCATCAGCCTTGCACCTGCGGCCGAGAGCTTCTCCGTCCTGCGCTCGCTGCGCATCCTGCGTGTCCTCAAGGCAATCTCGCTGGTCCCAAGTCTGCGACGGGTCATCGAGGGTCTGATTTCCGCCCTTCCGGGCATGGCATCTGTTTTTGCGTTGATGTCTTTGATCTTTTATATCGGCGCAGTCATGGCCACAAAGCTGTTTGGGGATTCCTTCCAGGAATGGTTCGGTACGATCGGCCTGTCTGCCTACTCACTGTTTCAGATCATGACGCTGGAAAGTTGGTCCATGGGGATCGTGCGCCCGGTGATGGAAGTCTATCCATGGGCCTGGGCTTTCTTCGTGCCCTTCATCCTTGTAACCACTTTCGCGGTGGTGAACCTGATCGTCGGACTTGTAGTGAATTCCATGCAGGACGCCCATTCGGCCGAAACGGATGCTCTGACCGATGAATACCGTGATGCGGTGCTGGGCCGACTTCAACGGATTGAGGAGCAACTTGATCGGCTACCTCTTGGAGAGGCGGAAAGCCGTGGCAGCCAGCCATCCGGCGGCCAGCGCGAGAGCAACTGAAAGTATTCCGTAGATGAGCGGTTTTTCCTGAGCGAGGTTGAAGAGCCAACGCTCGATGCCGGTCTTCTGGACTGTGATTTCCGATGTTCCCGATGATACAACCGTTCTGTCGCGCACGAGGAAGAACTGTGCAGTATATTCACCCTCAATGATGTTGGCCGGCAGGCGGATATGTGCCTGAAAAAGCGTTTCTTCCGCTAGATCGACTGAACCATAAAGTTGTTCGTACAGCCCCGTTTTCTCCCGCAAACGCACGACGGCCTCGGCAAAAGGCGAAAGGTTCGTTATTCCGGGGTGCGATTCGACCTTGCGCACGGCCTGATCCATCCCGATGCCGTAACGGAGCCGCTCGGTTTCGGTGAGCAGGTCTTGAAGTGGACGGGTCGTCGCAATGGCATAGAAGCTCGGGGTTTCCCGCACACCCACCGACGCATCGTTCACCCAAATGCCGAATAACCGGCTTTTTCTTCGCACGGTGACCGGCTCTTCCGGCCCCTTGATGGTAATGATCACATCGAGCGGCGCAGAGCCTTCAGGGACCGGAGCGTCGCGCCGGATTGCGCCGAAGACGAACAGTTCGGACCCGTTGAAGGTTGCATTGAGAGCTATGTTTTCTGTTGAAAGCCCGGTAATCACGCTTTCCTGTGCTATTGCGGACACTGGACTAACGGTCGCCAAAATGAACAGCAGGAAGGCGTGTCGTATCATGAGCCGGACAGCTCAATCGAATACAGTTCCGCGGGTCTGAGCACCAAGTCCGATGCAAGCTTGAGGCACACGCCGATTACGACCATGGCGAGGAGAATTCGCAATTGTTCGGCCTTCAGGCGCGTCGCCAGCCGAACTCCGATCTGCGCGCCGATTACTCCACCCAGTAGGAGTATGACTGCCAGGACCACATCGACCGATTTGTTCTCTATTGCATGCATAATGGTTGTGAAGCCAGTCACGAACAGGAACTGAAAAAGTGAGGTACCTACCACGACCTTTGTCGGCATGCCGATCAGGTAGATCATGGCCGGGACCATGATGAATCCTCCGCCAACGCCCATAATGGCAGCCAAGATGCCGACAAGGATACCGATCACGAAAGGTGGTATTGCGCTGACGTAGAGTTGGGAGGCGCGGAACCGCATCTTCAGAGGCAATCCATGTGCCCAAGTGTGTCGTTTGCGCGAAATGAGGCCGGCATTTGGATCACGCGCGCGACGCAGTGCCCGGACGCTTTCGATGAGCATCAAGATGCCAATTGTTCCAAGCAATACCACGTAGAGAAGACTGACTACGAGTTCATATTGTCCCATGCTCTTGAGAAGAGCGAACAGCATCACCCCGAGAAACGAGCCGAGCAGGCCTCCCGCAAGCAGAACGATCCCCATCTTGATATCGACGGTTCGCTTGGCGAGATGCGCTAGCAGGGCTGAAAAGGAAGACCCCGCAATCTGGTTTGCGGCCGACGCGACCGCCACCCCCGGCGGAATGCCCATGAAGAAGAGCAAGGGCGTCAGGATAAACCCGCCGCCGACCCCGAACATGCCCGAAAGGATTCCGACCATTCCACCGACGCCGAGCAGAAGGAACGCATTCACGGAAACTTCCGCTATGGGCAAGTAAATCTGCATCGGACCGGAACGCTACCTCACCGGATGAAGCCTATCGAAAGGCAGGCTCCCGCGCTAGGACTTCGTTGCTGTATGCGACCTTGATGCGAGAAACCGGCGCAGGATTGTTTCGAGTTTGGCCGCTCCCAATGGGGCCATCGCCTTGGTATGTTCATGGCTGATGGCTTCCGAACTCAGACCTGCGGCCATATTCGTGACCACAGATAGCCCCGCGACCTTCATCCCGAAGAACCGCGCGAGAATGACTTCGGGTACCGTCGACATGCCAACAGCATCGGCGCCCAGAATACCAAGCGCGCGGATCTCGGCGGGCGTCTCGAAGCTGGGGCCAGAATACCAGGCATAGGTGCCCTCGATGAGGGCAATGCCCTCTTCCGTTGCGGCTCGCTGCAGGTCGCTACGTATCCCTGGGTCGTAGGCATCGACCATGTTCACAAATCGTGCGTCTGTTGCTTCACCGATCAGCGGATTAAGCCCGGAGAAGTTGATGTGGTCGGCAATGAGCATCACGTCACCCGGCGCAACATTTGTCCGGAGCGAGCCGGCAGCGTTGGTAAGGAGCACGGCCCCAACTCCGAGGTCTTTGAGGGTCTCGATCGCAGGGCGCATGACTGTGGGATCGCCATGCTCGTAGTAGTGCGCTCTCCCGCCCAGAACAGCAACACGCACACCTTCCAGTTCTCCAATTGCAAGTTGCGGCACATGGCCTGAGACACCGGCCGGGGGAAAGCCGGGTAGGTCACTGTATGGAATGGTCACGCCTCCGATCTTTCCAGCGATATGCCCGAGTCCAGATCCAAGTATAAGGCCGGTGTCGATCGGGTCTGCCCCGGCCCGTTCACGGACTATATCGGCTGCGGTCATGTCAGCGTTCCTTCACGTATGGTTTGCCACCCGCCTTTGGCGGAATGGCCTTGCCGACGAAGCCCGCCAAGATCACGACCGTCAGAATGTAAGGCAGGGCTTGCATGAACTGCACAGGTATGACGAAGCCGCCGACATCAATGCTTTGGTAGCGGATGCCGATGGCCTCGAGAAAGCCGAAGAGGAGACAGGCACCGAGAGCTGGCCAGGGTCGCCACTTGGCAAAGATCAGCGCTGCCAAGGCAATAAAGCCCTTCCCGGCAGTCATTTCGCGGACGAAACCTGCTGCCATGCCTGTCGAAAGGTAGGCGCCCGAGATACCGCAAAGAAGCCCGCAGATCAGCACGGCCGAATAGCGCAGGCGTACGACCGAGATGCCAGCAGTATCAACTGCGCCGGGATTCTCGCCCACCGCGCGCAATCGAAGTCCGAAGCGCGTGCGAAACAGGATCCACCATGTTGTAGGTACGGCTAAGAGCGCGATGTAGACAAGAATGTTGTGTCCGGACACCACGTGCGAATAGAAGGGCCCAATCAGAGGGATTTCGTCCAGGCTTTCGGATAATGGAAAGTTGATCCCCATAAAGCGACCGCCTGCCAAAAGCTGCGGCGTTTGCCCCCCCATCTGGAACCAGTTCTGCCCGATCAGTACCGTGAGACCGGATGCAAGGAAGTTGATTGCGACGCCGGATATGAGCTGATTGCCTTTTAGTGTGATCGAGGCAAGGCCGTGAATAAGCGAGAACGCGACAGATGCAGCAACCCCCGCGAGGAGGCCAACCCAAGCTGAGCCGCTTACAGCGGCAACTGCAGCGGCCATGAACGCCGCCGCAAGCATTTTCCCTTCAAGCCCAATATCAAAAATACCGGCGCGTTCCGAATATAGGCCCGCAAGGCATGCGAGCAGAAGTGGCGTTGCCAGACGAATGCTTGATCCCGCGATCTGGACAGCGATCTCGATATCCATCAGGCAGCCCTCGCGCCGGAGCGGGCGAAGAGCCGTGCCACAGGCACCCGGACCAAGTTCTCTAACGCTCCAGTGAAAAGGATCACTAAAGCCTGTATTACGACGATCATCTCTCGGCTGATGTTGGGCATCTCGAAAGCAAGCTCGGCGCCACCCTGATACAGGATGCCGAATAGAATTGCCGCCAGAACCACACCGACCGGATGCGATCTACCCATGAGGGAGACTGCAATGCCGACGAAACCCGCGCCACTGACGTAGTCCAGAACCAGCCGGTGCTGAAATCCCATTACTACATTAAGCGCCATCATGCCGGCCATGGCGCCGGATAGCACCATCGCAATTACCGTGATCCTTACCGGGTTAATGCCGCCATATACGGCAGCTGGTTCGGAATGCCCCAGCGCGCGCATTTCGTATCCGAGACGGGTGCGCCAGATCAGAACCCATGTGAGAAAGGCCGCCAGAAGCGCGAGAAGGGCGGAGAAGTTCATTGGTGTCGTGGACATCGAAATGCCGAATACGCCCAACATCTCATGCATGAAAGGCAAGAAGGTGCCAGGCGCGAAGTTGCGCGTTTCCGGTGCCATCGCTCCAGGAACCTTCAACACATTCACGAGCAAGTAGACCACCAATGCCGAAGCAATGAAGTTGAACATTATGGTCGTGATGACGATATGGCTGCCGCGCTTTGCCTGAAGGTAGCCGGGCACGAAAGCCCACGCCGCTCCGAAGAGGCCGGCACCGATGATCGCGAATGGCAATACGAGTAACCAATGTGGCCAGGGAAAAGCGAGACAAACCAAGGTAACGCCAATGCCACCAAGCGCGGCCTGACCTTCGCCTCCAATATTGAAAAGCCCGGCATGAAAGGCGATTGCCACCGCAAGACCGGTGAAAACGAAAGTAGTCGCGTAGTAGAGTGTAAAGCCAATACCGTAGCTTGAACCGAGCGCCCCGACAATTAGCCAGCGAAGGGCCTCGAAGGGGTCCTCCCCAATGAACACAACTACCAGCCCGGCGACCAAAAAGGCGAGGAGAAGGTTGAGGGCCGGCACGAGGATCAGATCGGCCCAGCGGGGCATATGCGGGTTCATGCTGCCGCTCCCTTGCCCGGGGTAATCCCGGCCATAAGGAGCCCGAGCTCACGCTCATCAGTCTCTGAGGCCAGCCGCTCACCCGAGATGCGCCCGTCAAACATCACCAATATGCGGTCCGAAAGCGCCTGAATCTCATCAAGTTCAACGGACACGAGTATTATTGCCTTTCCCCGGTCTCTTAGTGCAACGATCTGTGCGTGGATGAACTCGATAGCACCGATATCAACCCCGCGCGTGGGCTGCCCAATCAAGAGGACATCCGGTTCACGCGCGATCTCCCGAGCCAGCACTATTTTTTGCTGGTTGCCACCAGAGAAGTTCGCCGTTTTGAGATCGCAACTCGGCGGTCTTATGTCGAAACGCTCGATGCTCTCACGGGCTAGGTCGCGGATTGCGTTGCGGTTCATGGTCATCGCGGGGCCCTCGAACCGCGGCTCCGCCTGATAGCCGAGGCAGGAATTCTCCCACTCGGCGAAGGGCATGACCAATCCGCGCCGGTGTCTATCCTCCGGCACATGCGCAATTCCGTGATCGCGCCGGCTTCCTGCATTGGTAATGCGCGATGTGTCGAGTGACTCGCCTCTGAAGAACACCTCACCGCTCGTTGCAGGGGCAATACCCGCAAGCACTTCCAGTAGTTCTGACTGGCCATTGCCCGCCACGCCCGCGATTCCAAGGATCTCGCCCGCGCGCGCCTCAAGGTTCACGGATTTAAGCTTTGTAATGCCCTTTTCGTCCGTCAGGCAAAGCTCCCGTGCTTCGAGAAGAATTTCTCCGGGTTTGGAAGAACCCTTTTCGACACGAAGGAGAACACGGCGCCCAACCATGAGTTCGGCAAGTTCTGCCGGATTGGTAGAGGCTGTCTCAAGTGTTCTGACGATCTCCCCACGACGCATTACGCTCACGTCGTCCGTCGCAGCCATGATCTCCCTTAGCTTGTGAGTGATCAGGATGATTGTCTTGCCTTCGGATTTTAGGTGGTCAAGAATCCTGAATAGATGATCGGCCTCTGCGGGCGTCAGCACGCCGGTCGGTTCGTCCAGGATCAGAATGTCGCATTCGCGGTAAAGAGCCTTGAGAATTTCCACCCGCTGTTGAAAGCCAACGGATAGTTCACCCACAACGGCTTCCGGATCGACCTGTAGTTCGTATTCCTTCGCAAGCCGGGTAAGTTCGGAGCGGGCCTTGGCGAGAGAGGGGCGTAGCAGTTTGCCGTCCTCTGCTCCGAGGATGACATTCTCGAGTACCGTAAAGGGTTCAACCAGCATGAAATGCTGGTGAACCATTCCGATACCCGCCTTGATGGCAGAATTGCTGTCGCGGATCGATGTGGGAGTTCCGTTGATCCGGATTTCGCCACTGTCGGCTTCATAGAAGCCATAGAGAATCGACATCAAGGTAGACTTGCCGGCGCCGTTCTCGCCAACAATGCCGTGAATGGTGCCCCTTCGCACCTTCAGATGGATGTCCCTATTCGCCTGAACCGATCCGAAACTCTTCGAGATCCCGACAAGCTCAATGGCGAGATCCTTCTTCCCGCTTGCCCCCTGAGCCACCCCGGTCTCCATCAGGATACGGGGCAGGATCCGTCGGAAGTGTAGTCGTGAACCTCGATCTCGCCGGAGATGATCTGCTGTTTAGCTTCTTCCGCCGCCATAGCCATTTCTTCAGAGATCAAATCGGCATTGTTCTCGTCCACCGCATAGCCAACGCCTTCTTCGGAAAGTCCCATAACCTCGAGCCCGGTCGTCCATTCACCATTCTGCACATCCATCATCGCATCATAAACGGCGTTGTCGACGCGCTTGACCATAGAGGTCAGAACCTGACCCGGGTGCAGCATGTTCTGGTTTGAATCGACACCGATACCAAGAACATCGGCATCTGCCGCGGCCTGAAGAACGAAGATCCCGGTCCCACCGGCTGCGTGGTAGACAACGTCGGCACCCCGATCGATCTGGCTTTTGGCGATCTCGCCGCCGCGAGGATCGTTCCAGGCCTGCCCGGTATTTCCAGTCATGTTCTGGTATACTTCAATCTCGGGTTTGGTGGCCTTCGCCCCCTGCACATATCCGCAGGCGAACTTGCGTATCAGTGGAATGTCCATTCCGCCGACGAAACCGATCTTGTCGTTCTCCGAAGCCATCGCTGCCAGGAGGCCCACGAGATAGGAGCCTTCGTGTTCATTGAAGACCACAGAGCGCACATTTGGCAGGTCTACGACTGCGTCAACGATCACGAAGCGCGTATCAGGGAATTCGGCCGCGACCGTTTCCATAGCCGACGCATATGAAAATCCGGCTGTGATGACAGGGTCATGCCCGCGCTGGGCAAAGCGACGGAGCGCCTGCTCCCGCTGGGCATCATTCTGCAACTCGAAATCCCGGTAACCGATGCCCGTTTCTTCCTTGAACCGCTCGGCGCCTTCATAGGACGCTTGGTTGAAGGACCGGTCGAACTTGCCACCCAGATCGAAGATCACCGCAGGATTGGCATCCTGTGCCTGGCCAGCGCCGGCGACGAGAGCGAACGTGGCAGCGGAAGCAAGAGTGCGTGCGAATGTCATCCGTGATCCTCCAAGGAGTTCTGCAGGCAAAAGATCCGCCGAAAACGGCTCCAAGGCACATAGGCCTAGTGCCTTGCCCCATCTGGGCGGACCATGTTGGGCTCAATAAAGGCCCAAGGTCTTCGGGCGGTCAAATGGTTTTTCGGATACGGATGAGGGTGTTCCAGTGCCTAGGTATCAGTGAAGTTTTTGCCGGCCTGGACACTTCAGGCTGTTCTGACTGCCAACGGAGAATTGACCATTTTTGTCAGAGCCTGCGCGAAAGCAGTATAGCGTCAACCGCTGGTTCACCGGTCACTGCGTAGTAACCCTTTCGTCGGCCTATCTGCCGATAACCGACTTTCTCGTAAAGGGCCAAGGCCGGGTCATTTTTCTCCGCGACTTCAAGGAAAATTTCCTGGGCTCCGAGCTTGGACAGTCTGGAATGGAGCGCATCAAGCAATCGGATTGCGATGCCCCTTCTTCTTTGGCTTGGTGCAACTGCGAGCGTGAGCACTTCAGCTTCAGGCCCGACGAGGCGACCGAGAGCGAAACTATCTGGTCCTTCCACCAGTACGGATCCGTTCGACCCAATGAGCCCGGAGAATTCCGCCGCTGACCAGGGCCTCGGGGCAGAGGTGAAGCAGAGGGCATGAATGGCCGCCAGTTTCTCAGGGTTCATCTAGGATAGCAGGTGCGGGCTGCGATGGTGCGGCATCGGCCGGTCTCAGGTAGAGAGGTGATGGCCGTTCCGTGGACGCAGGGTTTTTCTTGAGCGCGGCAAGGCCGATCCATTCCGGCTCTGGAGCAATCCTTTCCTCGGCCTGTTCGAGTCTGAGTTCCTTGCGAACTTCATCGGCCCCGTGGCCGATGCATAGAGTTTCGGCCGGCAGCTCGTCCAGAGCTTCGATGCCAGCAAGGTGCCCGCTCAACGCGATTCCATTTTCGAAGAGTTGGGCATAAGGTTTACCACGCGGGTTGCGTGCAAGAGCGAGCATCTTCCCAGATCGGCTGGCTGCATAGGCTTCGAAAAGGCTCACCCCGATAGCCGGAGTGCCCGTGGAAATGGCTAACCCCCGGGCTGCAGCGATGGAAAGCCTGATGCCGGTGAAATTCCCCGGCCCGGTACACACAGCCAGCATATCGATATCGGCCCAGGCAAGCCCTATCTCTTGTAGGCACTCGGCGAGGAGGGGGAGAAGCCGCTCTGCTTGCCCGCGCCCCATGGGCTCAACGCGCTTCGTGAGGGTGTGGCCTTCGTGAACGATCGCGGCCGCGCATTGCGCGGTCGATGTGTCAAAAGCAAGTATCAAAGGATTCGGCACCCCCGTGGCATTAGAGACCAACCGGGCGAACCTCCACCACCTCTGGGATGTAATGTCGCAGCAGGTTTTCGATGCCCATCTTCAGGGTCATGGTCGAAGAAGGGCAGCCCGCACAGGCACCCTGCATGTGCAGATAAACAACACCACGATCAAACCCATGAAAGGTAATATCGCCGCCGTCCTGCGCGACGGCGGGCCGCACGCGTGTATCCAGCAGCTCCTTTATCTGCCCCACGATCTCGGAATCTGGTCCGTCGTGATCGGCGTGGCCTACGGATCCGGCCTCACCTTCAATCGCCGGCTGGCCAGATTGGAAATGCTCTAGTACCGCACCGAGAATAGCCGGCTTGATATGGGCCCATTCCGCGTCATCGGATTTTGTGACCGTCACAAAGTCTGGTCCGAGAAATACTCCGGTCACTTCGCCGGTCGCAAAGATTCGTCGTGCAAGCGGCGAAGCCTGAGCTGCAGCCTCGGATGGAAAATCCGCCGTTCCCGCCTGCATCACGGCCTGTCCGGGCAGGAATTTCAGCGTGGCAGGATTCGGGGTGGATTCGGTCTGAATGAACATCTGATCTCTCCCGTATTGGCAGCGTAAATGCGCCCGATAGCCCCGCAAGTCAAGATAAGGCTGGAATCATTCTAAGTTCATTGTCACGTCACGGCTATTATTTCGTCCTTCGTCATGGAACCCGGCACTATGGTGATCGGGACGTGCAACTCGCTCATACGCCGGCCCGTCAGGGCGGTGACGACTGGACCAGGGCCTCCCTTGCCAGTTCCGGCACCCAGAACGAGCAAACCGACGTCTGGATTCTCCTTTATGTGTGCAAGCACGGCATCGACCTTATCTCCCTCGCGAATTGCGAGCGAAGGAGAAATGCCTTCGCGTTTTTCCATCCGGTCCTTGAATACTTGGAAGTGCGCCTCGATCTTCTCATGTGCCTCTGCACGCATCACATCTGCGACACCCATGAAATGTTGAAATTCCTCGCTGGAGATGATCGCCAGCATCTGGACGGCACCTCCAGTCTTGGCTGCTCTGATCGCTGCGTAGCGCATGGCATTCAGCATCTCCGGCATATCGTCGAGAATGATCAGGAAGGTACGCATTTTCGCCTCAAACGGATGTCTCAGCGGAGGTGATCTTCGGAGATGGCGATGCGCACTGCAATGCCTTTTCGGCGCTAGGCTGGGGATGTACACGGGCACCGACTGAACGCCAAATGCGTCCGCAAGAGAGCGATTGCTCGCGGCGCCGGCGGATGCAAATTGGTCTTGAACATGAGATCGCAAGAATGAGCCAGCCAGTATGCGCAATCTGACGACCGAGACGGACCCTTACACGCCTGAGCCATTCGTGAAGATAACTCATCCCGAATGGACGAAAAGTGGAGCGATCTATGAATTGAATCTGCGGCAGTTCACCGTAGAAGGCACTTTTGAGGCGGCAAAGGCCCAATTACCCCGTATTAAGGCGCTGGGTGCCTGCGTTGTTTGGCTAATGCCAATTCATCCCATCGGAGAAGAGAACCGCAAGGGCAGCCTGGGCAGCCCCTACGCCATAAGCGACCATCTTGGCGTCAATCCGGAGTTCGGAACCTTCGAAGACCTCCGGAGCTTTGTCGCCGCTGCGCACAATCTGGGTTTAAGGGTCATTCTCGATTGGGTTGCAAACCATACTGCATGGGACAATCCGCTGCGTCATGAGCATCCAGAGTGGTACGCTCGCGACTGGCAAGGCAACTTCCGACCGACGCCATGGTGGGATTGGCACGATATTATCGACCTCGACTACTCGAACCTAGATCTTCGCCGCTACATGACCGATGCTATGAAATTCTGGGTGCGCGAAGCCGATGTAGACGGATTTCGCTGTGATGTGGCTGGTCACGTTCCGATCGATTTCTGGAACAACGCCCGCCGGGAACTGGATGAAATCAAGCCAGTATTCTTGCTCGCAGAATGGGAGCAGCGGGACATGCATGCAAGAGCCTTCGACGCGACCTACGCCTGGAGCTGGTGGGACATCATGAGCCGGATAGCCAGTCGCGACGCGGATGTCTTTGCGCTTTACGTCTACTATTCACAGAACGAATGCGGTTGGCCCGCCGAGGCGCAGCGTATGATCCACGTCGAAAATCACGACAAGAATGCCTGGGAAGGCACACAGTTCGAGGCCATGGGTGATGCGCTCATCCCGGCAATCGCACTCTCGGTTCTCGGAGAGGGTATACCGCTGATCCACAATGGCCAGGAAGCGGGCAATCCGAAGCGGCTTTCATTCTTCGAGAAGGATCCGATCGCGTGGCGGGAGCATGAGATTGGTAGGCTTTACCAGCACCTGTTGACGTTTCGAATGCGAAACTCGGCCTTGTGGGCTGCGCCTTGGGGAGCGCGTATGGTTCTCGTCGTGAATGACGCGCCTGGAAAAGCGCTTAGCTTCGTGCGTCAGAACGCGGAGAGCAAGGTCTTCGTAGTTATGAACTTCTCCGCCGATGCCCTCGGATTATCGTTCGAGGAAAGCCTGTATCACGGAGATTACCTGGATTTTGATAGCGGTAAGTCCGTCAGTCTTGGCGATAACACTCGCCTCGAGTTGGCGCCTTGGAGTTTCCGAGCGTTCGCTGCGTGATCGCGGTGGATCTGAACTTCTGGTGCTCAGTTCGCAGATGAACAGTTGGTTGCTGTGACTCTGCTTCAGCTTAAGTTCATTATGTTTGAGACACATCAGGCGACGGGACGCGCTCCGCTAGCCATCTCGCTGTCGCTAAAATAAAGTTGTCCCAACTTTCCCGATAGCTTGGCAACGTTTCTAAGGCGTATCCGGGTTAGGTTTCATGCCGCCACTTTCTCCTTTCGACCTGCGCAGTATCCCTCTTTCGGCACTTTGCGATCCATGAACGAATGAAGTCGTTCGGCGTTGTATGACGCCATTCAGTTGCGAGTGACAGGGAGGGCCTGGAAGCAATCGTTCAGCTCTTTGAGATAGGCCGCTTCTTCAATTGCGCAATGCCGGGCGATCGTTTCCATGCTTCGTCTGTGGCTAAATATCTCGATCATGCGCTCCGGGACCTGCTCGTCCTTTTTCGCGGTCTTTTCGGTCCAACCCCTCTGTAGCTATTCACAGCCAAGTAGTCTTTAGATTGCGTCGTAGCGATAGGGATTTGGGGCAGGGCAGACTGCAGTTCAACAATCGCCTAAGGCGAAAAGCCATATCCGTCATTTTCCCTGATCAGCTTGATGGTACGCCTAGAATACAGAATCTGCCCTTGCGAAGTTCTACCTTCAAGCGTTCCTCACTATCGCAACAATCGCCTTCAATACCCTATGTTTCGAACGGCTTGGATAGGAGACGAGCTTCATGGCGTGTGTCTAACCCATTGACGCACCTGAAGCCTTCAACTGACGATGTCTTATTTTCTTTGGAATGGCGGAGACGAAGGGATTCGAACCCTCGATACCGTTTCCGGTATACTCCCTTAGCAGGGGAGCGCCTTCGACCACTCGGCCACGTCTCCGCCGACCTCTCTAGCGATACAAGCCGCGGGTAACAAGGTCTTTTTCGGGCGGTGCGCCATCCGGTCGCATTTGTCTGTAGCATAGACACTCTGGCAAAGCGCTGCCTCCTGCGTAGTTCCCCTGCCGCTAGAATACGGCTTGAGAAATCGCCGGGGCGATCTTGCCACGGCGGGCAGACCTTGAATGTGCGATATGTCACAGACTGTGGTGGCGAAAGTGCAGAAGGTCGCAAATACACGCTGCATCAGACTATAGGGGTTTCCAAATGCGATTGATTCTCGCCGCCTGTGCGGCCATGGCCTCGAGTCCGGCCTTGGCATGGACACTTGACGGCTCCGTCTCCTCGATCAGCTACGTTTCAACAAAGAACGGAGATACGGCTGAGGCTAATCTGTTCTCGGCGATGTCGGGCGAAGTGGCTGAGGACGGTGCCGCGTCGATTGAAATCTACCTGGCTTCCATTGAGACATTCATCGATATCCGCAACCAGCGCGTCCGGGATTTGCTTTTCAAGGTGGCTGATTATCCCATGGCCAAGATCTCGGCGGTAATTGATCTGGACGTTTTCCAGGGACTGGAAGCCGGCATGACAACCGAGACGGTCTTTGATGTGATAATCGACGCCCATGGCAGTTCGGCCGGCTACGAAGCCGCTGCATATGTCACTCGCGCTTCCAATGACCGCGTGATCGTGAGCAGCAAGATGCCTGTCATCGTCTACGCAAGTGATCTCGGTTACACGGATGGTCTTGCGGAACTGCAAGAAATAGCCGGGCTCGACTCGATCCAGGAAGCTGTGCCCGTGACTTTCAACCTCGCCTTCGGGCGATAGCCAGTCCGAATTGTCAGGCTGTGCCGGTCGATCATGCCATTCGATCCCCAAGAGGCTGGCCGCCGAATGCATATGGGGCCAGACCGTTTGGCCTGACCCCTGAATTACTGCCATTCCAGGATATTCGAAGTCGGATTACCCCATCGTGGGCATGACGAATTCCGGATCGGAGCGCACGCCGGTGGGCCAGCGCGTGGTGATTGTCTTTAGCCGGGTGTAGAAGCGGATGCCTTCGGGGCCATGCATGTGGTGGTCACCGAAGAGGGACTGCTTCCAGCCGCCAAAGGAGTGGAAGGCCATCGGCACCGGGATCGGCACGTTGATGCCAACCATGCCCACTTCGATCTCGTGGCCGAAATTCCGGGCCGCGTCACCATCGCGGGTGAAGATCGCCACACCATTGGCGTATTCATGCGCATGCACCAGGTCGACCGCATCGGCATAGCTGTTGCGGCGCACGATAGAGAGCACCGGGCCGAAGATCTCCTCCTTCCAGATCGTCATGTCGGGCGTAACGTCGTCGATCAGGGTTGGGCCGACAAAGTAGCCATCCTCATAGCCCTGCGGCGCCTTGAAGCCTCGGCCATCCACGACGACCTTCGCCCCTTCGGCCTCGCCCTTGTCGATGTAGCCCAGGATCTTCTCCTGCGCGGCTTTCGTGACGACCGGTCCCATGTCGGACGCGCGGTCCGCGGCAGGGCCGACCTTGAGCGCCTCGATCTTCGGCACGAGTTTCTCGACCAGGGCATCGGCCACCTTGTCGGTCACCGGAACCGCCACCGAGATCGCCATGCAGCGCTCCCCGGCGGAGCCGTAGGCCGCGCCCATCAGGGCATTGGCCGCCATGTCGAGATCGGCGTCGGGCAGGATCACCATGTGGTTTTTCGCGCCGCCCAGTGCCTGGACGCGCTTGCCGTTCTTCGTGCCGGTCTCATAGATGTATTTCGCGATCGGGGTAGAGCCCACGAAGCTGATCGCCTTGACGTCGGGGTGTTCGAGCAGCGTGTCCACCGCCAGCTTGTCGCCCTGAACCACGTTGAAGACGCCTTCGGGCAGGCCGGCCTCGGTGAGCCATTCGGCAATCAAGAGCGAGGCGGAAGGATCGCGCTCGGAGGGCTTCAGGACGAAGGTGTTGCCGCAGGCCAGTGCCACTGGGAACATCCACATCGGCACCATGCAGGGAAAGTTGAAGGGCGTGATGCCTGCCACGACACCGAGCGGCTGGCGCAGGCTGTGGCTATCGACATTGGTACCGACGTTCTCGGTGATCTCGCCCTTGAGCAGGTTCGGTGCGCCGACGGCGAACTCCACGACCTCGAGCCCGCGGGTCACTTCGCCGAGCGCGTCGTCATGGGTCTTGCCGTGTTCGGACGAGATCACCTCGGCAAGCTGGTCCGCCCGCTCCCAGAGGATCATCTTGAACCGATCAAGGATTCGCGCGCGACGCAGCGCGGGCGTGGAAGCCCAATTGGACCAGGCGGCATTGGCTGAAGCGACAGCGGCATTGACTTCTTCGACCGAGGCGAGGGCCACGGACTTCTCCGACTGGCCAATTGCGGGGTTGAAGACCGGCTGGCTGCGGCCGGACGTGCCTGCAACGCGGGCGTTGTCGATGTAGTGTCCAATCTCAGTCATTACTTTCTCCCCTTATGCATCACGTAGCTCATGGCTTCAGCCGAAATTTAGGTTTGCAAAACTGAGAAATAAATCGACAATGTCGGAAGATGATTATGCGTTTTTGCATAGCACCCGTCCGAGGTTTCGGCATGAACTGGGATGACGCGCGGATCTTTTTGGCCATCGCACGTGAAGGGCAGATGCTCGCAGCGGGCCGTCGCCTCGGTATCAACCAAGCCACGCTCAGCAGGCGATTGACCCATCTTGAGGCCGGGTTACAGACCACCCTCGTGGTGCGCGGGCCGCAGGGCTGCGCGCTGACATCCGAGGGTGCAGCTCTGGTCGCTCATCTTGAGAGGGCCGAAACGGCAATGCTTGAGGGTGAGGCTCTCTTCAAGGGTGGGACTGCACGCATATCCGGCACCGTCCGCATCGGGGCGCCTGACGGCTTCGGTATCCATTTTCTCGCACCGCGCCTTCGCCTGCTCGCGGCCCGCCACCCGGACCTGAATGTGGAACTCGTGCCGGTTCCGCGCAGTTTCTCGCTCTCCCAACGTGAGGCGGATGTCGCCATTCTCGTTGGCCGACCCGAGCGGGGGCGGGCTGTTACCGCGAAGCTGACAGACTACTCGCTCGGCCTCTTTGCCTCCGATGACTACATCGCCGACATGGGCTGTCCTGACGGGCCGGACGATCTCGGCAAGCACAGGCTGGTAGGATACGTTGAAGACCTCCTTTACGCACGCTCGCTGGACTATGCGGCGCAGATATACGGAGCCTTCCGCCCTGGCATCGCCATATCGAGTGCGCTCGGGCAGATGCAGGCGGTGCGATCGGGGGCCGGAATTGGCGTTTTGCACGACTTCATTGCCTGCGCCGAAACCGGTCTTGTTCGACTGATGCCCGCGCATTCCGTGCGCCGTTCCTATTGGCTAGCCTATCACGAGAGCCAGCGGGAGATACGTCGCGTGCAGGCCGTAGTGGGCTTCATCAAGTCCGAGGTTTCGCGAGCCAGCGGCTGGATCTACTCGGCGCGGGACTGACTCGCTTGATGTTGCCGGACTACTGGCTTCGGGCCGGCTCGGAAAGGAACCCCTGCGCCTCGTAGTATTGACGCGCGCCAATATGAAGCGGTGCCGTAAGCCCCTCGGTGACCATGCTCTGCGGGTCGAGGTCCTCAAATGCGGGATGAGAGGCGCGAAGTTCGTCGAGGTTGTTGAAAACCGTCTCTACAAGCATCTCGACCAAAGACGGTGCCGTGCGGGCTGACGCCACCATGGTCGCTCGGATTGCGAAGGCTGGCACGCCCGCAGTCTGCCCTGAATAAGTCCCGGCCGGGATCTCGGTTTCGACATAGTGTGTCTGCTTCTCGACAATGGCATCAATGCTTTCACCCTCGAGCGGCACCAGGCGTGCGCCACAATCGTTGACCATGTTGTCGACCGTCAAGTTGGGATGCGCCACGACAAAGACTGCCGCATCAATTTCACCGGAGCAGATTGCGCTTGAGAGTGCATCCATGGGCAGATCGGCAACATACGCGAATTCACTTTCCGTCCACCCCAGCGCGTTCATCACTGCATACATGGTTGCGCGCCCTCCAGACCCCGCGGGTCCGAGGCTGACCCTTTTCTCGGCGAGATCGACGAAGCGATCAATGTCGGTGTCGGGGCCTGCGACAACAGTGAGTGGTTCCGGAAAAAGTGCGAAGATCGCGCGCAATTCCGTGTCAGGCCCCGCAGCTTCAAAAACGCTGCTGCCGGTGACCGCATGATATTGCCAATCCGACTGGACGATTCCGAAGGTCGTGCGTCCGCTGCGCACGGCATTGAGGTTCTCGATCGATCCGAATGTCGATTTTGCCAGACACCGCACGCCGGTGCTCCACCTCAGGGCATTTAGAAAGCTGCAGATTGCGCCGCCGGCAAAGTAATAGACGCCGGTGCGTCCGCCTGTTGACACCGAGATCAGCCGTTGTTCGAGCCCCGCCGCTCCCTGCGGGAAAAGGCCGCAAGCGAAAACTAGGCTGAAGAGCAGGCCGTGCAGTCGACACCGCTGACGGAGCTGGAGCATGTTCCTCCCCCTGGCGAGTTTGAGCGGCCCGTTGGACCAGGACAACGATAGACGAGCCGTGCGGGGTGCGGCAAGACGGCGAGTTCACGGTTGATCCTTTACCTGCGGATTGCCGATAGTCGAGAGGCCACGGGAATGAGCGTCCAGCAGCGAGATTTGTGCATATGGAGAGCTACCAGCGTCTGATTGACGTTATCGCGATTGAGAATTTCCAGATGCAGGCGGAATACTGGCTGCTGACCCGTGTGTTCGTCTGGAGTTCTCTCGGGCAGGCGGCGTTCGTCATTGGTGCCTTCGTCTTTGCCTGGATCTTGGCACGGCCGCTGCGTGCAGCGCTTCTGCGGCGGACGATGCGCCCGGCGATCCGAATGCCGGTCATGGGGCTGGTGCTAAAGGCCACCATTTCCCTCGCCGTTCCGATGATTGCGCTTGTCGTGCTTCTTCTGGCGCTGCCGATCTGGTCGGGCTTTGGCTTGCCCGCAGGTCTGATCGCGATCTGTGCCAATCTCCTCGGGGCATGGGTTCCGATCCGGTTGGTCAGCCGATTCATCCGCAACGATTTCTTCTCCAAGCTTTTTGCCTTTCTGGTCTTCCTCGTGGCGGCGCTGAACATCTTCGAGATGCTCGGCCCCGCGATCGTCTGGCTCGATCACATGGGAATTCGCCTCGGCAATACACGTCTGACCTTGCTTGATATTCTGCGCGGCGGCGTGCAGCTGGCCGTGCTCCTCTGGGTCGCACTAGCGGTCTCGCGGCTTGTTGAGTCGCGGGTCGAGCGGGCGTCGGGGCTGACGCCGTCGCTGCGGGTTTTGACGAGCAAGTCATTGCGTTTCGTGCTTATCACCACGGCGATGGTGGCGGCGTTGACCGGGGCGGGGATCGACCTTACGGCCTTCGCGCTTTTTACCGGTGCGCTGGGCGTGGGTATCGGTTTCGGTCTTCAGAAGCCCATCGCCAACATCATCAGTGGTGTGATCCTGCTCTTCGATCGGTCGATCAAGCCCGGTGACGTGGTGGAGTTAAGCAATCCGGACAATCGCGCCGTACAGCTCTTTGGCTGGGTCACATCTCTCAATGCCCGATATGTTTCTCTCACAACACGCGACGGCACCGAATGGCTGGTGCCGAACGAGGATCTGATCACGCGCCGGATCATAAATTGGTCCTATACAAACAACAGGTTACGGCTCCTAACGCCCATTGGAGTGTCGTTCGATTGCGATGTACGGCACGCTATGGAACTAGCCGTGGAAGCGGCGGCAGAAACGCCGCGCGTTCTGCAGAATCCAGCGCCTGTCTGTCGGCTGATGAGCTTCGGGGACAGTTCGGTGAACCTGGAAATGCGGTTCTGGATCGAAGACCCGACCAACGGAATCATCAATGTTCGCAGTGATGTACTGCTTGCGATCTGGGAGAAATTCCGGGCCAACGACATCCGCACACCGCTGGGCCACAGGGACATTTACGTGAAAGGCGGGTCGGAGATCAACGTGCGGTTGGACCCCAGCCAGCATACGCCGCCACGGGGCTGAATGCCCAATTTTTTCGATACACAACCCATGCACAACCTATGCACAAACCATGCATAAACGTTTTGCGTCGGATGGAGGGATCCTATGGCTCAAAATCGGGTTTGATGATCGTCGTTGTAGCATCCAAGCGCGCTCTCGAGCTGCCTGCGCCCCGCGCGCGACCGGATCTGTTTCGTCTGAGCTGAATCTGCCCGGAGGTAAGGCGGGCCGCCTTCATCCGCCGCCTCGATGAAGAAGGTGCGTTTCGCGCCGGCGAGATAGCTGTCGGCCGCGGTGGTCGCGATCACCGTCACAATGATCTCACCCTCATTCGGTCTGGGGTGATCGTCGGAGGGCTGGGTCAGGCCGCAGAGCTGCTTGAACGTGCCGATGTCGGCGTATGCCCCGCTCGTGAGCGGTCCATGCGGAATGCTCTTGGAAATCTGGGTGCTGTCTTCGGCGGAACCGTTCAGTTCGGCGATATCCGTCCGGCGCTTGACCCCGTCCAGTTCGGAATCGATGACCACGCCCAGGACGTTGACGGGTTCCAGGCCAAGATTGGCAACAAAACACCGCGCATTGAGACCATGACCCGTGGCGGTGATGATGATCGTGGCGCGCCGTTGCCGCCGGTAACCACTCAGGATTGCATGGAGATAGACTAGCCAGATGATCGCCGTCGTCGCGCTCATCACAGCCTGAATCAGCCCGGTATGTTGGTTGAACCACTCCACGATCATCGCCCGTCGCTGTTCTCGTTGCCCTCGTTCCCGTTCGACATGGGGCGGACATCCGCGCCGGCAAGGGGAGGGATGCGACCGCGGGCAGGGAGAACGCGGATGGAAAAGCGCCCTGACCGGTTTTCACGGCATGGCGGACCAGGGATAGCTGATGTAGCCTGCAGTCTGACCGACACTTTCCGGAGCGTGCCTTGTTCTTCACCCCAAAAATCGCCCAGAACTTTCCGCGCGGTTCGTTCCGTTTCGTGGCGCTCGACGTGGAAACGGCCAACTCCGATCCCTCGAGCATATGCCAGATCGGCCTTGCCTGCGTCGATGCGGAGGGTGGGATCGAGGTGTGGAGCACGCTTGTCGACCCCAAGCAGCGCTTCTCTTCGTTCAACGTGCAGATCCACGGAATAGATGCGGAGATGGTCCGGGGTGCACCGCAATTCGCGGAGGTCCTGCGTCGGATCGAGCCGCTGCTCGATCGCCATTTCATCATCCAGCACAGCGGATTCGATCGCCGGGCGATCCGCAGTGCCTGCGCGGTGATCGGGCAGGATGAGCCGCTATGGTCATGGGGGGACAGCGTGAAGATCGCGCGTAGGGCCTGGCCGGAATTCAAGGGCAGTGGTGGACATGGGCTGGCGCATCTGAAGCGGGCGCTGGACCTCGAATTCGATCACCACGATGCCGGTGAGGATGCGAAAGCCGCAGCCATGGTCGTGCTTCTGGCGGAAACTCGCACGGGCCTGAGCTACGGGCAGATTCTTGACGGGGCAGGGGGCCGCGAAATGCGCACCGCTTCGAGCGCGCGGATCGTGCGAGGCCCGGATGTGGTGCCGCATCTTTCACGGCTTGATGGTTTGGTTCGCTTTCTGATGGACGCGCCAGTCCCGACAGTCGGGACGGTCAACGTGAGAAGGGGCGTTCCGCGCAGGCGATCTGGCGCCATCAAAGTGACGGAAAACGATTTCGACGCGCATCTTGAGCGGGTGGAAAGCGAATGCCGCAGCTATTTCGAGAATGGGGTCGCGCCCTCGCCGCATTGTGCCTGGCGGATCGCGGTGATCCTGCGAAAGGCGCGGCAGGCGGAACACGAGAGGGCCTTCCTCGAAGGGTGGTGTCGGCATTTCGCGACTGAGAATGGACGGGTCTATTCCGATCTGGTCGAAAGGGCGCGCAGACTCAATGTTGTCGTCCGGAGCGCGCAGGAACTCACTTGAAGAAGTATTGCGCGTAGATCGGTGCGCAGGCGGCCCCTCGAACGCGGGCATCGACGCCGACGGACGCTTCCTCGATCCGCGGTGCGATGAGGCCGCGCATGTCGAGCCGATCCATTTCCTCGCGGGTCTTCTGGACGAGGCGCGCACGCACATCCGGCGGGAAGGCACCGTCAATCAACACGGCCTCGAAATCCATCACACTGCAGACCGATCGGCTGGCATGGGCGATGGCCGCTGCCGAATTGTCGATCCAGGTGCCGAGCACGGATTCGAATGCAGTCCAATCCTGCGGCATGTGCCACATGAGGGTGGGGTCGAGGCCAAGCTCGGTGATCGACGTTTCTAGGAGATAGAGTGACGCGGCGTCGATCAGCGCGGATTCCCGGCCCTGCCGGTCGGTCACGCGCAGCGAGCCGAACGCGCCGGCATTGCGCTGACCACCTTCCACGACACTGGAACGCAGTACGACGCCGCCACCGATGAAAGACCCGATGAAGAAATAGGCGTAATCGGAAAACGTGCGCCCGCGCCCGAAGATGTGCTCGGCCTGACAGGCGGCGGTGGTGTCATTCTCGGTAAAAAGCGGCAGGTCGCTGAAGCGCGCGATCTCACGCTCGAAATCGGTTTCCCGCCAGATCGTGAACTCTTCGGGTGCACCGAGAACATCGGCCCAGCTCCAGATATCGGAGGGAGCGGCGATTCCGATGCCACAGAGGCGGCTTGACTGATGCTCGGTCAGCGTGGCGGAAAAAGTGTCTATCCCCTCGGAGAGAAAGGCAAAGATTGCCGCGGGCATGGGATAGCGATAGGTGGCCTGTTTCCTTTCAAGAACATCGCCATGCATGTTCATCATCGCGAGATCCGCGGAGCGCCGGCCGATCTTGAGGCCGAAAGAAATCGCACCATCGGGGTCGATGGCCATGGGAATGGAGGGCTTGCCGACGCGCCCGCGCTTCGGCTCGCCCCGCAGGAGAAAGCCCTCTTCCTCCAGTTTGCGCAGGATATTGGACACGGTCTGGGCTGAGAGGCCCGTCATCTTGGCGATATCGCTGCCCGGCATTCCGCCGTGGCGCTGAATGACCGACATGATGAGCCGTTCGTTGTGCGCGCGCACGCCTGTCTGATTTGCGCCGTCGCTCAACCTGCGTATTCCGTTCCCGTCCATCGAGGCGGTTCTCCAAAAAGTTGATCAGATCATGACGTCTGTAGATTTATAAATCAAGTGGATTTATTTATTGACGTCACGATATCAGGGGCGCTAAGAGTCGCTATCCGTGAAAGAGCGGAACAGATGCCGCCAAGCAATCGGCGGTGTTACCAACTGGGAGGTTACCATGATCAGACTTGCAACAGCCAGTGCCATCGCAATTGCGGCCTTCACCGGCGGTGCCTGGGCGCAGGACGTTTCGGCCTGTCTCATCACCAAGACGGACACGAATCCGTTCTTCGTGAAGATGCGCGAGGGCGCGAACGCCAAGGCGGAAGAGCTGGGCATCTCGCTCAACAGCTATGCGGGCAAGGTTGACGGCGACAATGAGAGCCAGGTCAACGCCATGGAAACCTGCATTGCCTCGGGCGTGGACGGCATCCTCATCACCGCATCGAACACCTCGGCCATCGTGCCGACGGTTCAGCAGGCGCGCGACGCCGGCATTCTGGTGATCGCGCTCGACACGCCGCTCGATCCGATCGATGCCGCCGACATGACCTTTGCCACCGACAATTTCCTTGCGGGCGAGCTGATCGGTCAGTGGGCCGCGGCGAAGCTCGGGGATGCGGCGGCAGATGCGCGGATCGCGATGCTCGACCTCGACGTGTCGCAGCCTTCGGTGGGTGTGCTGCGCGATCAGGGGTTCCTGCAGGGCTTCGGGATCGAGCTTGGCGATCCGAACAAGTGGGGCGATGAGGACGACGACCGCATCGTTGGTCATGACGTGACGCAGGGCAACGAGGAGGGCGGTCGCCGGGCGATGGAGAACCTGCTTGCCACGGATCCCTCCATCAACGTGGTCTACACGATCAACGAGCCTGCAGCCGCCGGAGCCTATGAGGCGCTCAAGTCCATCGGGACGGAAGGCGATGCGCTGATCGTGTCCATCGATGGCGGCTGCCCGGGTGTGCAGAACGTGGCCGATGGCGTGATCGGTGCCACCTCGCAGCAGTATCCGCTGCTCATGGCGTCCTTGGGCATCGAGGCGATTGCTGCTTTCGCTGCGGACGGCACCAAGCCCGAAGCGACGGAAGGCAAGAACTTCTTCGACACGGGCGTCGCGCTCGTGACCGATGATCCGGTGGACGGGGTCGATTCGATCTCCGTCGAAGAGGGCATGGATCGCTGCTGGGGCTGAGGCCACTGACCCTTTCGGGGTGAGACACGTGGTGCGGGGTGGACCTGACGGTTCCGTCCCGCGCTACCAACAAAGGGGAGGCCGATATGTCGAATACCGACAGCTACGAGAACGTCGTGCGCACGCGGGGTAAGGAAGACTTCGCGAAGTTCGACGACACGCACAAGGGTTTCATGGGCCGCTTCCATGACGCGCTTCACAGCACGCCGGCACTGGTGCCGATGATCGTTCTGGTGGGCGCGATCATCGTCTTCGGCCTGCTTCTGGGGTCGAAATTCTTCTCGCCCTTCGCTCTGACGCTGATCCTGCAGCAGGTGCAGATCGTGGGCGTCCTGGCTGCGGCGCAGACGCTCATCATTCTCACGGCCGGGATCGATCTCTCGGTGGGGGCGGTTGCGGTGCTCTGCTCGGTCATCATGGGGCAGGTCACCTTCCGCTACGGCATTCCTGCGGTTCTGGCCGTGCCGATCGGACTGGCCTGCGGCACGGCGATCGGTGCGGTGAACGGCTGGCTGGTGAGCCGGATCAAGCTGCCACCCTTCATCGTCACTCTCGGCATGTGGCAGATCGTGCTGGCGGTGAACTATCTCTACTCGGCCAACGAGACGATCCGGTCGCAGGATATCGAGGCAGAAGCGCCGTTCCTGCAGTTTCTCGGGCTGAAGTTCCAGCTCTGGGGTGCGACCTTCACGCTCGGTGTGGTGCTGATGCTGCTCCTCGTCGCGGTGCTGGCCTATGCCCTGCGCTCGACTCCCTGGGGCCGTCATGTCTATGCGGTGGGGGATGACCCGGAAGCGGCGCAACTCGCGGGCGTCGACCGGCATCGCACGATCATGTCGGTCTACATGCTGGTGGGCTTCATATGCGGGCTTGCGGGCTGGGTGATGATCGGCCGCTTCGGATCTGTCTCTCCCTCGGCAACCACGGGTGTCGTGGGCAATATCCAGGCGATCACGGCCGTGGTGATCGGGGGCATATCGCTCTTCGGCGGGCGCGGCTCCATTATCGGGGCCTTCTTCGGCGCGCTGATCGTGGGGGTCTTCGAACTTGGCCTCAGGATGTCGGGTGCGGACCCTCAATGGACCTATCTTCTCATCGGCGTGCTCATCATCGCCGCCGTGACCGTAGACCAGTGGATCAGAAAGGTGACGGCATGACCCAGCCGATTCTTCAAGGCCGCGACCTGGTAAAGCGCTACGGCAAGGTGACCGCGCTCGATCATTGCGACTTCGACCTCCTGCCTGGCGAGATCCTCGCGGTGATCGGAGACAACGGGGCGGGCAAGTCTACCCTCATCAAGGCACTTTCGGGCGCAGTGGTGCCCGATGCGGGCGAGATCCTGCTCGACGGCAAGCCCGTGAAGTTCAATGTGCCCAACGATGCCCGCGCCGCCGGCATCGAAACGGTCTACCAGACGCTGGCAATGAGCCCCGCGCTCTCGATCGCGGACAACATGTTCATGGGGCGCGAGATCAAGATGCAGGGCTTCATGGGCAAGTATCTCCACAAGCTCGACAAGAAGGCGATGGAAGCCTTTGCGCGCGAGAAGCTGGCCGAACTGGGGCTGATGACGATCCAGAACATCAAGCAGCCAGTGGAGACGCTTTCGGGCGGTCAGCGGCAGGGCGTAGCAGTGGCGCGCGCCGCGGCCTTCGGCTCCAAGGTGGTGATCCTCGACGAGCCGACCGCCGCGCTGGGCGTGAAGGAAAGTCGTCGCGTTCTGGACCTGATCCTCGAGGTCCGCTCGCGCGGTATCCCGATCATCCTGATCAGTCACAACATGCCGCATGTCTTCGAGGTGGCGGATAGGATCCACATTCATCGCCTCGGCAGGCGGCTCTGTGTCATCAAGCCGGGTGACTATTCCATGTCGGATGCAGTGGCCTTCATGACAGGTGCGAAGGAGCCGGAAATGGCCGAGGTGGCATAGAAGCGGCCAGAGCGGATCAGAACGCTCCACGTCGCACAGACGGACGTTTTCCAGCTGTCTCGAACCCCGGATGATCGTCGAGGACTGTCCGGGGTTTCACATGCTCAGGAGCACCGTTCGCTCGAGTAGGGGAATCCTTGAGAAAGAAACCTATAATCAGATAACTAGGTATTCTACATAACTGGAGTGATCTTTGGCCCGTATCATAATCATGGAAGACGACCCCGATGAGGGAGTTCTGTTGTCGCAGCTCCTGGAAAGGGTCGGACATGAGGTCATGGTATTCCCTGATGCTCAATCCACGCTAGACCATCTCGAAGTTTCCGGCGCAGATGTGCTCCTGAGCGATATTTTTGTAAAGAAGGAGAACAGGCTTGTTCCGGACGGGGGCGTACGGCTCATCTCCACAATCCGTCAGCTCTGGCGTGTCGATTGGACTCGATTGCCGATCATCGCGATTTCTGGCGGTGTCTCGATCCAGGGGGGGGCGAGTCCGCTTCGAATCGCACGCGACCTCGGGGCCGATGCACTGTTCGAGAAGCCCGTGCCGATCGACGAGCTGCATCTCACGATAGAGGAACTGGTTTCCAACCGGCTCAACCCTTTCCGGGGACGCAACAACACTTCGTCAAGGGTTTCGAAGCGGCCGAGCGGCCTGATGGGATAAGTGCTTCCCCCGTTCACGCGGGGGAAGGCTCAGCTTCCTGCCTGCAACCGGCGCACATGCGGCCCGGTGCGCGGAGATTCAAGGCGTGCGCGAAGCTCCTCGTTTTCACGGGTCTGGCGTGCACATTCCGTCACATAACGGGTAAGAAGCGAGAGGTAGAAATTCACCTCGCTGGCGCGGCTCGAAAGGTCCTCCAGCTTCTTGCGCACGTGCTCGTACTCCTGGCTCGAATTGGGAGGGCGCGCTCCGGCAAGAGCGAGACTGAAGATCGGCGTCGCAATATCGGCCAACGCCTCAACCGCAATCTGTTCACGATGGTCGATGGATGGAACGCGGAGATACGTATCAACCCGAAACGCCGATTGCAGCGTGCCAATGAAATAACGGAAGCGAACAATGACCTGTCTCGCGCCATCCGCGGCTTCATTGATGAGTGCGCGAAGGCGAGCCAATGTCAGGCCCGGAAGCTCAATGACAAAATCGGGGTCCGAAAAGACATGTGCCCCATCGGGCAGGCGAACGAGAATGGTTTCAATGCATTCTGCAAGGTCGGCTTCGAATACATCGCGAATGCCATTGCTTTTCGTGAATGAAATCCGATGGCGCATGTTCTGGCCGAGAATATCGACCGAGCGGATCTTGTAGCTTTCACCGGCATCCCGGGAGATGGTCACTGAAAACACATCTGCCGAATCTGAGGCCGTCATCGCTTGGTTCATACTGATGCACGCCATATTTGTTGAGAATTTTCGACGAATTAAAGTCTTAACGCCGATATCTCTCCAAAGAGTTAACAGACCGTTTAGCGCCCTGCCAAGGCACTGTTATCCCGACGTAAACCTCTGTCTGCTGCCCCCGGGCGAATGTCGCGATTCGAGCCACGGGTCCGGCGGGTATGCCCGTGGGCCGCATGGATACAGTATTTTTCAGAGGCGTTGCGGGGTTTCGGCATCAGGAGCTCAGGGCTTTCTGGCCGTTCTTCTGGTTGGTCGAGAGGCTGCCTCCCGGCTCTTCGAGTACGCGTATGGCGCCGACATTGGCCACGATTGACCCGCTGTCATCCCGCACCGGTCCGCCGAAGATCTCGACCTCGATCAGCTCGCCTTCGGGGCGCCGCAGCTTCCGGTTGAACCGATAGGGCCAACCCGTCTTCATGGACTGGTCGATCGCCTTGCGCACGGTTTCGGAGTCGCTGGGATCGAAGAAGCCTTCGACCTGTTCGGGTGTTGGTTCCTTTTGGGTTTCGGGCAGGCCAAAGATCTTGAACATCTTCTCCGACCAACTGAGCGTGTTGCTGCGAAGATCGTGCTTGAAATGCGCCACATTGTCGATGGACTCCACGAGGCGCGCCCGCATGGTGAGTTCCTCGCGCAGGAGGTTCTCCTCGTAGACATCGTATTCCGAGAAGATCATCGTGATGCCGCGCAATGCCATGTTCTCGTCGAAGAACGGCGCGGATTTCAGGCTCACAAGCTTCTGGCCGCAGGTGAACTGGTGTTCCTGGTTTTCGCGCAGCCTGAATGTCTCGTTCGCGATGTGGGTGAGCGAGGGGTAGCCGTGCGGCACGGATGCCTGGCTCAGGTGCATCCGGGTGGCGCTCCTTTCGGGGAGCTTGAAGGTGTATTGCGCGTTCTGGCTCGCGCGCACGATCTGCAGCGCATTGTCCACCACCAGGATCGAGGAGGGGGCGGATTGGAGCACGGAGGTGAGCTCGCCCGTCACCTCCTTGAGTTCGGACGAGTTGACCTGCAGCTCCTCGTTCACGGTAACGAGTTCCTCGTTGGTCGATTGCAGCTCTTCGTTGGCCGTTTCGAGTTCTTCGTTGCTCGCCTGCAACTCCTCGTTGGTGGATTGCAGTTCCTCGTTGACCGATTGCAGCTCCTCGTTGGAGGTCTGCAATTCCTCGATGGATTGCTGCAGGGCCTCGCGCGTGCTGAGGATTTCTGAGTGAAGTTGGCGGACGAGTTTGTCCTGAGCGTCCTGCGGCAGGGATTCGTAGCTGATCTCAGGCGTTTCGGGGGACGATTTCACGAAGGCGAGCAGCACGTATCTTTCGTGTTCATCCGCGATCGAGATGGGATAGGCCTCCATCTGGACGTGGGTGTAGTCCGTCCCATCCATACGGTGCTGCATGCCCGGCCGCCGTGCACCGCGCCGGAGAGCCACGCCGCAGAGGCTTGGCGCCTCGTCCCGCAGCGGCGATTTCAGCAGGGTAAGCTTCAGATCGAGGCGGGTCTTTTCCGACATCTCTATGAAGTCACTCATTTCGCCGTAGATGCGGATAATGTCCTGGTTTGCGGTCACCAGCAGGGCATTGGGCGCGATGGAGCGGGCGAGCGCGTCGAACATCTCCTTTTGCAGACCGCCGCTGTCGGGGGCCGGCGCCGGCGTCTGGACCGGTTTCCAGGGGATGATCTCGGACGGACGATCGCCGAAGCTCGACCGGACGGTGTTGCGCGCGATCCGGCGCTTGCTGAAGAGCTTGTTGGGTTCCGAGACCGCCTCGAAATCGACGTTGAGCGCGCCGATGCTCTCGGAGGTGCCAAGGAAGAGTAGCCCGTGCTGCTTCAAGGCGTAATGGATGCGGTTGAGCACACGCTCCTGGAGGCGTGGCTTGAAGTAGATCAGCAGATTCCGTAGGCTCACCAGATCGATGTTGATGAAGGGCGGATCCTGAAAAACGTTGTGCGTGGTGAAGCGGATGACGTTCTTGAGCCGCGGCTTTACATGGATCTTGCCGTCGGCGATGTCGAAATACTGCTCGAGATATTCTCGCGGGATGTCGTTTGCGGCGGACTGGGGGTAGGAGCCGATACGCGCGAGTTCGAGCGCGCCGAGGTCGATGTCCGTGGCAAAGACCTGCAGCCGCTCTTTGGAGATGTTCTCGATGCCGCCCATGGCCTCGGCGACGAGAATGGCGATGGTGTAGGCTTCCTCGCCGGTGGCGCAGCCTGCGACCCACATGCGGATGGGCCCCTCGGTGTTCTGCTCGACGACGTCGGCAATGGCGTCTCGGAGACAGTCGAACTGTTTCTCGTCACGGAAGAAGCGGGTGACGGAGATCAGCAGATCCTTGAAGAGGGCATCGACCTCGTTCACGTCCGACCGACAATGGGCGACGTAGTCCTCGTAGGCGTCGATGCCGAGGGCCATCATGCGGCGCTGGATCCGCCGATGCACCGTGCTTTCCTTGTACTCGCGGAAATCGACCCTGGTGCGCGCCAGCAGGATGTGGAGCAGGTCCGACATCTTGTTGTGGCTTTCGGTGATGGTGCGCAGGCCCTCGAAATCCCGAGGGCTGGACAGGATCTTGCCAAGGTGCTGGCCGATCTGGGTGGGGGAGAGCACAAGGTCGATGCAGCCGGTTTCCGCGGCCGAGGCGGGCATCCCGTCGTATTTCGCCGTGCCGAGATCCTGGGCGATGGTGATGCCGCCGGCCTCGCGGATCGCCTGAACGCCGTAGCTGCCATCGCTGCCGGTGCCCGAAAGCACGATTCCCATGCATGTCTCGCCGCGCTCTCGCGCGAGGCTCATGAACAGCCGATCTCCAGAGGGTTTGGGAGTGCGCGCTTCGCCATGTGGCGGAACGAGGGTGAGCAGGCTGTCTTGCAGCACGACATCCCAGTTCGGCGGCGTGACATAGATGGTGTTGGATGCTGGTTTGACCGGATCGCTCATTTCGATCACGTCCATGTTCGCCTCGCGCCCGATGAGCGTCGACATCAGGCTCTTGTGGGTTGGCGACATGTGCTGTGCGATGACATAACTCGCACCCGAATCCGCGGGAAGGTTCTGGACAAGTTGAGTCAGCGCCTCGAGGCCCCCGGCGGAGGAAGCAATGCCGATGATGAATCTCGGGTCAGTTGTCATATCGACCGTCCGTTCTGGGTGCGCCTAACAATCGCCTAACGTGCGCGGGGCAGGTCGAGCGTCTTGGGATAATTCGAGTCAAATACAATCTAACCGAATGTTCGCCATCGTGCCAACGTCTATAGGACGAAACTTGTATCGGCACAATTGCCTCCAACGACATAGGGTATTCGCTATTGGCGTACCCTTCCAAACGACTGTTCTTTCGGTGGTTCCGCTTAGCTTGCTTCGGCCCTGAGATCGAATGCCGCGGCCATCAGGGTTCGGGTGTATTCCGTCCTCGGGCTCGAGAAGATCTCATCCGCCGGGCCGGCCTCAACCACGTTGCCATTCTGCATCACCATCACCTTGTGCGCGAGCGCACGCACCACACGCAGATCATGGCTGATGAAGATGTAGGCCAGCCCGTATTTGCTCTGGAGGTTGCGCAGAAGATCGACGATCTGTACCTGCACCGTCATGTCCAGCGCCGAGGTCGGTTCATCTAGCACAACCAGTTTCGGTTGCAGGATCATTGCGCGGGCCACGGCAATGCGCTGGCGCTGACCACCGGAGAACTCGTGCGGGTATCGATCCATCAGATCCGGATCGAGGCCCACTTCTTGCAGGATATCCGCCACTTTCGCGCGCATGTCGCCCCCCGGGGCGTGAATGCGCAGTCCCTCGGCGATGATCTGTTCGATGGACATGCGGGGGCTGAGCGAACCGTAGGGATCCTGGAACACGATCTGCATGTCGCGGCGAAGCGCGCGCATGTCCCGGTGCTTCCGGTCCTGGATATCCTGACCCATGAAGATGACCGGGCCATTTGAGGAGATCAGCCTCATCAACGCGAGTGCAAGGGTGGTCTTGCCCGAGCCGCTTTCGCCAACGATGCCCAGCGTTTCGCCTGCGCGTACGGAAAGGGACGCCCCATCGACAGCCTTGACATGGCTCACGGTGCGACGGAGCAGTCCGCGCTTGATCGGGAACCAGACCTTTAGGTCCGTCGTGCCGACAATTTCCGTACTGTCCGGCACAACGGGATCTGGCTGGCCTGCCGGTTCGGCCGCGAGAAGTTTTCGGGTGTAAGGGTGGCTGGGGGCTGCAAAGATGTCCGCAGTGCGGCCAGTCTCGACGATCTCGCCATCCTTCATTACCGCTACCCGGGTGGCGATCTTGCGCACGATGTTGAGATCGTGGGTGATGAAGAGCATGGCCATCTTCGCACGGGACTGGATCTCGGCCAGAAGGGAAAGCACCTGGGCCTGGATTGTCACGTCGAGCGCGGTGGTCGGTTCATCGGCCACGAGGATCGTCGGATTGTTGGCAAGGGCCATGGCGATCATGACGCGTTGGCGCTGGCCGCCTGACAACTGGTGCGGATAGGCGTTCAGGCGGCTTTCGGGCTCGCGGATGCCCACTTGAGTCAGGAGTTCCAGAATGCGGGCGCGCGCTTTTTCGCCCGTTAGCCCCTGGTGCAGAGACAGGCTTTCGCCAAGCTGCTTCTGGATGGTGTGGAGGGGGTTGAGCGAGGTCATCGGCTCCTGGAAAATGAAGCTGATGTCATTGCCGCGCGTCGCGCGCAGGTCGCGTTCGGACGCGCGCGAGAGATCCCTGTCGCGGAAGCGGACTGTCCCCGTGACCTCGGCGTTGTCGGGAAGCAGTCGGACGGTGGACATGGCCGTGACGGACTTGCCCGAGCCGCTCTCACCCACGAGCGCGAGGGTTTCGCCGGGGGCGAGCGCGAAGCTCACGCCCCTGACGGCCTGCGTCGTCGTGCCGCCTTGGTGGAAGGTGACGGTAAGATTGTCGACGGAGAGGATTGGTGCGGTCATGAGGCACCTCCGCGGATCTGTACGGAGAGGTTCGTGCAAACCCGATTTTCAAACGCGCGGTGCGGTGTTTCGCGTCGCTCTCTCATCGAAAGGTCTTTCTCGGGTCGAAGGCATCGCGCACGCCCTCGAAGATGAAAACGAGCAGCGAGAGCATGATGGCGAAGGTGAAGAAGGCGGTGAAGCCGAGCCAGGGTGCGTTCAGCCGGTTCTTTCCCTGCAAAGCCAGTTCGCCCAGCGAAGGGTAGGAGGGGGGCAGGCCCAGCCCGAGGAAGTCGAGCGCGGCCAACCCGCCGATCGCGCCTGTGATGAGGAAAGGCAGGAGGGTCAGTGTCGCCACCATGGCATTGGGGAGCAGGTGCCGAAACATGATCGTCCAGTCGCCGACGCCAAGCGCCTTGGCGGCGCGTACGTATTCGAAGTTGCGCGCGCGCAGGAACTCGGCTCGTACCACGCCGACGAGCTGCGTCCAGGAGAAGAAGGCGATGAGGAGCGTGAGCAACCAGAAGTTCATCTGGAAGATCGCCGAAAGGATGATGATGACATAAAGGCTCGGTAGATTCGTCCAGATTTCGACGATGCGCTGGAAGGTGAGATCCACCCAACCGCCGAAATAGCCCTGTATTGCACCCGCCGCGATACCGATGAAGGAAGAGATGGCAGCGACCACCAGGGCAAAAAGGACCGAGATACGGAAACCATAGATCACGCGTGCCACGACATCTCGGGTCTGGTCGTCGGTGCCGAGCCAATGGTCGGCATCGGGCGGCGAGGGGGCAGTTGCGACGCCGTAGTTGATGGTATTGTAGCTGTAGGGAATGGGTGGCCAGATTGCCCATCCCGGCTGTTCGATCGGTTCGCCCAGCACGGTGTTGTCGGTTTCGGCCTCTTCGAGCACCGCTTCGGGATCATAGAGGCATTCCTCGTTGCCTCCGGTCCGGATAAGGCAGGTCACTTCCGGCGCGTTGTATTCGGCCTGCGTCTGGAACTCGCCGCCAAAATCGGCTTCCGAGTAGAACGTGAAGATCGGGAAGCGCAGTTCGCCCTGGTAGCGCACCACAAGCGGTTTGTCGTTAGCAACGAACTCGGCGAACAGGGTGACGAAGAAGAGCGCCAGGAAAATCCAGAGCGACCAGAAGGCCCGACGATTGGCCTTGAAGTTCGCGATGCGGCGGCGCTGGAGGGGATTGAGGCGCATCACGTTTCGCGGCTCTCGAAATCGATGCGGGGGTCGACCCAGACATAGGTTAGATCGGACAGAAGCCCGACGATGAGCCCCATGAGTCCGAAGACATAAAGCGTGCCGAAGACCACCGGATAGTCGCGCTGGATCGCGGCCTCGTAGGCGAGCCGTCCCAATCCGTCGAGCGAGAAGATCGTCTCGATGATCAGACTGCCCCCGAAGAACACCGAGATGAAGAGAGCGGGGAATCCCGCGATCACGATCAGCATCGCGTTGCGGAAGACATGGCCATAGAGCACGCGGGTTTCACGCAGGCCCTTGGCGCGGGCGGTGATCACGTATTGCTTGCGGATTTCGTCGAGGAAGGAGTTCTTCGTCAGCAGCGTCAGGGTGGCAAAGGCGCCGATGGTGGAGGCGGCAACAGGCAGGGTGATGTGCCAGAAATAGTCCGCGATCTGACCCATAAGGCTGAGATCCGCAAAATTCTCCGAGACGAGGCCGCGCAGCGGAAAGATCCGGAAATATGAGCCTCCGGCGAAGAGCACTAGAAGCATGATCGCGAAGAGGAAACTAGGAATCGCATAGGCCACGATGATGAGCCCGGAGGTCCAGGTATCGAAGGATGAGCCGTCCTTGATAGCCTTGCGGATGCCCAACGGGATTGAGATCAGGTAGGCGATCACCGTGGACCAGAGGCCGAGCGAGATCGAGACCGGCATCTTTTCAAGCACGAGGTCCACCACCGAGATCGAGCGGAAGTAGCTCTCTCCAAAATCGAAGGTCAGATAGTTGCCGAGCATTATGAAGAAGCGCTCGACAGGCGGCTTGTCGAAACCGAACTGACGCTCGAGATCCTCGATGAACTCGGGGGGGAGGCCCTCTGCGCCGCGATAGTCACTTGAACCACCGGCATCCGCGCCGCCCCCGCCAATGCGGCTGAGCGCGCCTGCGTCCTCGCTGTTGATCTGGGCGATGATCTGTTCGATCGGCCCGCCTGGCATGAACTGGACAAGCACGAAGTTCACCAGAAGAATCCCGAACAGGGTCGGAATGATCAGGATCAGCCTGCGGAGGATATACGCGCCCATGTCAGTTCACCATGTCAGCCGGGCATCTCAGCGGAGCGCGCCCTGGGCCTTCAGCGCGTCGAATTTCTCCTGGTCGAACCACCAGAAGGCATCGCCGCGGGCATAGGGCGGCTGGACATCTGGGCGCCCGAACACATCCCAATATGCGACCCGGTAGACCCCGGAATACCAGTTCGGAACCCAGATCTGCTTGATCCGCAGCACTCGGTCGAGCGCACGCACGCGGGGGACGAGCTCGTCGCGGCTGTCGGCGGAAATCACCTCTTCGATCAGGGCATCGACCACCGGGTCCGCGAGGCCGGTATAGTTTGCGGAGCCTGGCGTTTCGGCTGCTTCGCTGGAGAAAAGCTGGCGCAGTTCAAGCGAGGGCGAGAGCGACATGGAAAAGCGGCCCGGCACGAGGTCGAAGTCGAAATCCTCGAGCCGTTGCTGCATCTGGGCAGGGTCGATCTGCCGGTAGGATGCGTCGATACCCAGCCTGCGCAGGTTCTGCACATACGGGTTCATGACCCGCTCAAAGGAACTGTTGTCGTCAACGAAATCGATCTTGAGCGTGACGCCTTCGGCATTCTGACGCATCCCGTTCTCACCCACCGTCCAGCCTGCTTCGTCCAGCAGGGCGGTGGCCTGGCGCAGGGCACCACGATCGAGTTGACGCGAAGTCATCACCGGCGGTGACCATGCCGGTTCGGTAAATATCTCTGGTGGGAGTTCGTCGCGAAACTCCTCGAGGATCGCAAGTTCGTCGCCTTCCGGAACACCTTCGGCTTGTAGATCGGCAGTGTTCTCCCAGAAGCTGTCGGTGCGCTCGTAGGCACCATAGAACAGCGTCTCGTTGGTCCATTCGAAGTTGAACATCAGGCCGATGGCTTCCCGTAATCGGGGGTCCTGAAATTTCTGCCGGCGAAGGTTGAACCAGAACCCCTGGGTGCCGGAGGGGCGGGCATCCGGGATCTCGTCGCGCACTACCCAGCCGTTGTCGATGGCGGGAAAGTTGTAGGCCGTGGCCCAGAGCGCGGAGTAGAATTCCTGATGGAACAGGTATTGCCCGACCTTGAGCGCCTCGAAAGAGGCATTGTTGTCGGCGAAATACTCGTAGACGTAGCAGTCGAAGTTGTTCACCCCGACATTGACCGGAAGGTCGTCACCCCAGTAGTCCGGCCGGCGGCAATAGCGGATCGACTTGCCGGGATCGACCCGGTCCACGACATAGGGTCCGGAGCCGACGGGTGGCTCGAGTGTCGACTCCTCGAAGGGAAAACTCTCGTAGTAGTGTTCGGGCAGGATCGAAAGGCCGCCCGCCAGTGCCGGAAGATCCTTCTTGGGTGCCTCTTCGCGGAAGGTGAAGCGGACGCGATGCTCTCCGAGAGCCTCGACGCTCTCGATGTCGCGCAGGATGATCTTGTAGGAGGGCGCGCCTTTTTCCAGCAGGACCTCGTAGGTGAAGACGACATCATCCGCCGTTACCGGTTCGCCATCCGAGAAGGTGGCGTCGGAGCGCATGTTGAAGATCACCCAAGAGCGGTCAGCCGGATATTCGATTGTTTCTGCCAGCAGTCCGTAGGCACTGTCAGGTTCGTCAGCCGAACCGGAGAGCAGGCTGTCGTACAGCAGCGTGAGGCCCTGAGCCGGTTCGCCCTTTAGGATGAACGGGTTAAGGCTGTCGAAGGTCTGGCTGGCACCAGTGCCGCGAAAGCTCATCGTTCCGCCGCGCGGGGCATCCGGGTTCACGTAGTCGAAATGCCGGAAGTCGGGGGGATATTTGAGTTCTCCGAACGTGGAGACCCCATGACTGACAAGAACTTCCGCGAACGCCATGCCGGGGAAAGTGAGAGCAATAGCGAGGGAAGTTGCTTTGGCTGTCGTGCCGAACCCTTTCAAACCGCTCCAATGGTAACTTCTGTGCGGGCGGGAAAGGGTTTGTGGTGCCATGGTGCCTTCGGGTCGATCACGGGAGACGTGGCCGACTTTAGACGTCTACGCGGTGGCGTAAAGCGCCACTTCACGCAGAACGGGAAAAACTTTCCGTGTGATTGGGTGCTTTGAGGGCGGCCAATCAGCCGCCCATGAGCATGCCGATTACTCGGTCGCCTGAAGGTAGGCGATGATATCGGCGCGATCCTGCTCTTTCTTGAGGCCCGCAAAGGACATTTTCGTTCCCGGGATCACACCCTTGGGATCCTCCAGGAAGGCAAAAAGAGCTTCGGGTGTCCAGGGGCCATGTGCTGCCATGCCATCCGAATAGGCGAAACCATCCACGGCACCGGCTTCGCGACCAACAATGCCATTGAGGTGCGGGCCGACGCCATCAGTGCCGTCGAGCTTGTGGCAGGCCGCGCATTTGCGGAAGACACCCTCACCATCCGCCGGGTCGGCCGAAGCGACGAGCGCCTCGACATCGACTTCTTCTGCCGGCGCCGCGTCTTCGGCCCCATCGTCCGCGACCTCGATCGTGTAGGCGGTCATCTCGCTATGCGTGTCGTAGATCGCGTTGGAAAAGAAGTTGAGCAGGAGGAAGATCAGCAGAGCCCCGCAAAAACCTCCGACGAACTTGGTGATTTCCATCGTGTCCATGGGTAAAAAACACCTCTGCTACTGCTCCCGGCCCGATGCCCGGATATTATTGCCACTTCTATCCGCAATTCGGTTCACCGTGCAAGACGAACTCTCGTTGAATTCCGAGCATCGTGGGAATCGACACGTCGAGCGAAACCGGAGGCTGAGAGGCGGTCTCGGCGCTGGAATTGGCGGTCGCATGCTGCATCTTGTAGTCGGAGGAATGAATTGCCCGGAGCAGGAAATGAACGAGTTCGTGCCGCCAACGGTCAACCCCCCCACGAAGCCGCTGGGGTTCTTTGCGAGTGCGCGGGAAACGAGGCGCAACGTTCTCAACATCCTGCCCGCAATTTCCTACACCCAACCTATCGTGACCGGAAACACCGGTCCCGCGCGCTGGCACATGGTGCAGGGACCGGAGGGCATGAAGCGGATCTTTCTCGACAATGTCGGCAATTACCCGAAATCCGAAGTCATGATCCGCATGCTGCGCCCGGCTGTGGGCGACAGTCTCTTCACATCTGAAGGGGCTTCCTGGCGGTGGCAGCGGCGTGCGATTGCTCCGGTCTTTTCCGCGCGAAATGTGGCGGGCCTGGCTCCTCTCATGACGCAGACGGCGGAGCGGGCTTCGGCACGTTTGGGAGAAGCGCCGGGGCGCGCGGAAATGGTGCGCGAGATGCTCTCAGCAACCTTCGACGTGATTTGCGAGGTCGCGCTCTCGGGGCGCGATCAGTTCAATGCGGAGGTCTACGGTGCGGCGATCACCCGCTATTTCGAGACCATCGGCCGGGTCTCGCTTCTGGATTTCCTCGAGCTTCCGCCCTGGATCCCGCGCCCGAGCGAGGTACTGGGAAGGCGTTCGGTGAAGACGATGCACCGCATGGTGGCGCGCGCAATAGAAGTGCGTCGAAGGGCCGAGGGCTTACAGGGGGAGGATCTGCTCGATTACATGCTGGCAGCCGAAGATCCCGAGACGGGCAAGACGATGTCGGAACAGGATCTTCTGCACAACATGCAGTTCTTCATTGTTGCCGGGCACGAGACGACCGCGCTGGCGATTTCCTGGGCCCTGATGCTGCTCGCGCATGACCAGTCGGTGCAGGATGCGGCGCGGGAGGAGGCACGCGGCGTTATAGGAGGGCGGCCCGCGGGTGCGGAAGATGTTGGGCGTATGCCGCGGGTTGAGGCCGTCCTCGATGAAGCGATGCGGCTTTATCCGCCCGTGGGGCTGCTTGCGCGGAACGTCCTCGATCACGACGAGATGTATGATCGGGAAATTCTACCAGGTGAGACGGTCTTCCTCAATATTTACGCGCTTCACAGGCACAGCCTTTACTGGGAACGACCCGAGTGTTTCGATCCCTCCCGGTTCCTGCCGGATGCGAAGGCCCGCCGGGACCGATACACCTATATTCCGTTCGGGGCAGGCCCCCGTGTCTGCGTGGGCGGCAACTTCGCGGTGATGCAGGCCATGATCATTCTTTCTACGCTGCTCGCGCGCTTCCGCTTTCTGCCCGGCGGACCGTTGCCTGAGCCGATCATGCACATGACAGTGCGGCCCGAACCCGGTGTCGATCTGCGGGTCGAGCCCGTGTGAATCGCGGATTGAACGCCGCGCGGCCGGGCGCTATACCGCGCTCCATGTTCACGGTCCGCGGTCTCGGCATACGAATTACGGTCCCGGCGCTCTGAAGGTTCAGGGCGGCCGGGTCTTTGCGTGCGAGCGCCCCTTCTCTCCAGTTTACCGCCAGGGAAAGTTCCCATGTCTGCCGACACCCCCGACTATAAAGATACCCTGTTTCTGCCGAAGACCGATTTCCCGATGCGCGCGGGCCTGCCCAAGCGCGAGCCCGAGTGGCTCGCCCGCTGGGAGAAGCTCGGTGTCTACGACCGTTTGCGCGCGAGTGCCAACGGACGTGAGCCCTTCGTGCTTCACGATGGCCCGCCCTATGCCAATGGCAACCTTCACATCGGGCATGCGCTCAACAAGGTGCTGAAGGATTTCATCGTCCGCTCGCAGCAGATGATGGGCAAGGACAGCCGCTACGTGCCGGGCTGGGATTGCCACGGCCTGCCGATCGAATGGAAGATCGAGGAGCAGTATCGCGCGAAAGGCAAGAACAAGGACGAGGTGCCGGTGAACGAGCTGCGCGCCGAGTGCCGCAAGTTCGCCGAGGGCTGGATCGACATCCAGCGCGAAGAGTTCAAGCGCTTGGGTGTCACCGGCAAGTGGGATGATCCCTATCTCACGATGGATTACCACGCCGAGGCGGTGATCGCGGACGAGTTCATGAAATTCGTCATGAACGGCGCGCTCTATCTCGGCTCGAAGCCGGTGATGTGGAGCCCGGTCGAGAAAACCGCACTTGCCGAGGCAGAGGTCGAATACAAGGATCACCAGAGCCATACCATCTGGGTGAAGTTTCCCGTGATCCGCGCCGTTGAACCGACCGGTTCGCGTTCCGAGCTTTTGGGCGTCAACGTCGTGATCTGGACAACCACTCCCTGGACGATCCCTTCGAACCGGGCGGTGGCCTTCAATCCCGACATCTCCTACGGCCTCTACGAGGTCATGGACACACCGGAGGAATGCTGGGCGAAGGTGGGTGAGCGCTACCTACTGGCCGATGCGCTGGCCGAGAGCGTCTTCAAACAGGCGCGCCTCGAACCGGGTATGTACAACCGCCTGCGCGATGTGAAAGGAAGCCAGCTCGATCTGCTCGTCTGCGCGCACCCTTTCCGTGGGGCGGAAGGGGCCGAAGGTGAATGGGATTACGACGTTCCAATGTTGCCGGGCGATCACGTGACGGATGACGCCGGCACCGGGTTCGTCCATACCGCCCCCTCGCACGGGGCGGACGATTACATCCTCGGCGTGAAGCATGGGCTTCCGATGACCCACAACGTGCTCGAAGACAGCTCCTTCCGGCCCGATCTGCCCCTGTTCGGTGGAGCGCGTGTGTTCGACCACAAGGGCAAGGAGAAGGATGCCAACAAGCGAGTGATCGAAAAGCTCGTGGAAGTCGGGGCGCTGATCGCGCGGGGGCGTCTCAAGCACTCCTATCCGCATTCCTGGCGCTCGAAAGCACCGGTGATCTACCGCAACACGCCGCAATGGTTTGCCGCCATCGACCGCACGCTGGACGATGGCATGGACGAGTTCGGCCAAACGATCCGGGAACGGGCACTGGCGTCGATCGACCAACTGGTGACTTGGACGCCGCAGACCGGGCGCAATCGCCTACACTCGATGATCGAGGCGCGGCCCGACTGGGTTCTGTCACGTCAGCGCGCCTGGGGCGTGCCGCTCACCTGCTTCGTGAAGCCTCTGGGTGCGGGCAAGGTCGAGATCCTGCGCGATCCGGCCGTCAACGCCCGGATCAAGGAGGCTTTCGAGGCGGAAGGGGCGGATGCCTGGTTCGAGGAGGATGCGAAGGCCCGGTTCCTCGGCAACGATTACGATCACGACGAGTGGGAGAAGGTCACCGACATCCTCGACGTCTGGTTTGATTCCGGCTCCACCCATGCCTTCGTGCTGCGCGACCGCGAAGATGGCGTCCGCCCGGCCGACCTCTATCTCGAAGGCACGGATCAGCATCGCGGTTGGTTCCATTCCTCGCTTCTGCAGGCCTGCGGCACCATGGGGCGCGCACCCTACAAGGGAGTTCTGACCCACGGCTTCACGCTGGACGAAAAGGGCATGAAAATGTCCAAATCGCTCGGCAATACGGTGGCGCCCGAGGATGTCATCAAGCAGTACGGCGCGGATATCCTGCGGCTCTGGGTCGCACAGTCCGACTATACCGCCGACCTGCGCATCGGCCCGGAGATCCTGAAGGGCACGGCGGATAGCTATCGCCGCCTGCGCAACACGATGCGCTTCATGCTTGGCGCGCTCGATGGGTTCACCGACGCTGAGCGCGTGGAACCTGCCGATATGCCTGATTTGGAGCGCTTCGTGCTGCATCGGTTGGCCGAACTCGACGTGATTGTCCGGGAGGGATACGGCAAATACGACTTCCAGCGGGTGTTCCAGCAGCTGTTCCAGTTTTGCACCGTCGAGCTTTCCTCGGTCTATTTCGATATCCGCAAGGATGCCCTCTATTGCGATGCCGCAGACAGTCTGCGACGCCGCGCTGCGCGGACCGTGCTCGATCTTCTGTTCTATCGCCTGACGGCATGGTTTGCGCCGATCCTCTGTTTCACCATGGAGGATGTCTGGCTTCAGCGGTTCCCCGGCGAAGAAAGCTCGGTCCATCTGACCGATTTTCCTGACACGCCATCCGCGTGGCTCGACACGGACAACGCCGCGCGGTGGGATACGTTCCGTGCCGCACGGCGCGTGGTCACCGGTGCGCTGGAGGTGGAACGGCGCGAAAAACGGATCGGGGCAAGCCTTGAGGCCGCGCCAGTCGTGCATGTCGCGGATCCAGCCGCGCTCGAACTCCTAAAGAGCACGCCGTTCGAGGATCTCTGCATCACCTCTGCTGTTACGCTCACGGACGCGCCTGCGCCCGATAGCGCCTTCACTCTCGAAGATGTGCCGGGCATTGCGGTTGTTCCTGCGCTCGCGGAAGGCGAAAAATGCGCGCGTTGCTGGAAAATCCTTCCGGATGTCGGCACGCATTCGCATCCACAGACCTGCGCGCGCTGCGACGAGGCGCTGGACTGACGACGCGGGGAGCAACCGGGGCAGGCGGATGGTCATCTTTCATATCGGCCTGCCCAAGACGGGCACGACCTTCCTTCAGAAGAATATTCTCTCCAAGGCGCCCGAGGTGCTTTTCGTCCACCGCTCTCAGAACGCGCGGGCAGAAGCCTTCTGCATGGGAGTTCGCCGGTATGTCCGGACCGATCCGCTCACCGCGATCTGGCTGCGGCGCAAACTTCGTGCCGCGCTAGTTTCCTATGCCCACGAGGCGCGCGCGACCGGGCGGGTGCTCGTGGTCAGTGCTGAAAACATATCGGTGCATTCGGTGCTGTTCTGGCAGGGGCGCGACCCTGCGCCGGAACAAGTTGCCCGACGTTTGGCAGAACTGTGGCATGAAGAAAACGCCGGGCTTGGGCCGTTCCGGATCATTCTGGGATTTCGCGACCAAGGGCAATGGCTGGCGTCGCGCTATGCCGAATCGGGCAAGGATTGTCCGGATTTCTGCCAGGCCGATTTCGATCTCCGCGTGCGGGAAATTCTTTCTCGTCCCCAACTGGGTGACGCGCTGTCCTGGTTGGATTTCAGCCATGTCCATGCACGCTTTGCCCGTCATTTCGGGCGGGACAACATTCATGTCTATTTTCTCGAGCGGCTGGAGGCCAAGCCGGGCTGGATTCTCGAACAGATCGGGCGGTTCATCGGGGGCGAAGTGCTGGGGGAGCGATTTCGCAGCCTGGGGCGGCAATACCGGCATGACCGGCGCAATGTATCCGCCCGGGGAGAAAACGTCTGGAAGCTCAAAAGCGGGCAGCGTAGTCGTCTGACCCTTTCGCCGGAACTGGCGGATGCCATCGACGCTAGGTTTTCGGCAGGCAATCATGCGCTCAGACAGGAATTGCGACAAAAGCATCTCGACACCGCTCGCGCGACAGGCGATTCTGGCCCGGCTCCCTGAGTTGCGCGAAGGACCCTCCCATGCTGACATTCCACATCGGACTGCCCAAGACCGGGACGACGTATTTGCAGCACAAGATCCTGCGCAAGGTTCCCGATCTGCGGTTGATCCATCGGACGATGGGGCCGAAGGAGGAGAAAGTCTGCGCGGCCTTGCGCAAGTATGTCGGCGCTTCGAGCCTGACAGCAGGCATCATGCGCCAGGCCATCACCTCGCGAGCCTTTTCGCGGCTTGACGCGATGGAGGAAGGCGAGTTGCCGGCCGGGGTTGTCATAAGCGACGAGAACCTCTCCGTGCAGTCAGGCGGTATCTGGCGCGGTGAGGGTCCCGAACCGGAGAAGGTTGCCCAGAGGTTACATGCGCTCGCGGCTCCCATGCCGCCGCACCTTGGCCCGGTTAAGGTCTTGATCGGGATCCGCGCGCAGGACACGTGGCTCGCTGCGCAATACGCGGAAACCGCGCGGCATATGCCCGGATTTTCGCAAGAGGATTTCGACCGTCGGTTGACACGAATTGCTCAGACCGATCGGCTCACCGGGCCGCTTGCGTGGCTTGATCATGCGCGCGTCTTCCGGGCCTTTGCAGAGCGTTTTGGCGCCGATTTCGTCATTCTGTTCGAACAGGAGGAACTTGAGGATCGGCCTGGGCGGACGCTGACGCAGATCGGCAGGGGGCTGGGCGGGCTTGATCTGGCGCGCATTCATCGCCGGATGCGCAGGCGGCACAAAGGCCGGCGAACCAACGCCCTCTTGGATGACGAAACGACTTGGGAATTGCAGGGCCAAGGTGCGACGCTGGTGCTGCGTGACGAGATTTCCGATGCCATCGACGCAAGGTTTGAAGCTTCCAACGAACAGCTTGCGGCCCTTTGCAGCACGGTCTCGGGGCTGGCTCAGCCAGACGATGCGGAGGCCGAACCGGTCTGACACTCAGACCGTCCCGGATGTGATTTCCTCGAGCCTCAAGGTGCGGCTCCGGACGTGCTTGCCCGATCAGCTCGTGTCAAGTTCGCGAACATGGGCGACGAACGGTTCCAGCAGCAGGTCGTTCGCATATCCGCTCAGGTGATCGTTGTCGTAGAAAAGCGGCATGCCGTTATCGTCAAAGAGCGAACAGTTCTCACCGGGACACAGAAGGGTGAAAGGATCCCAGATAGAGATGTTTGGCGAGAGCGAAGCGAAATACTCGATCGTCTTCAATGTTCGGCTCCGGCGTGCCTCGAGTTCGCTGCGGGGAATCTCGAAACCATGAACGCATTCTGGGTTGGTATGGGTGAAACTGTCCGCGCAGCGGAAGGCCTGGGTCTTGAAGACGGGCTTGGGGCCTTCGACGACAATTCGCATGCCGGCATCCAGAAGGGGCGCGAATTCATTGAAGATCGCTTCGGCTTCCGCGCGGTCCGCGTCGCCAAACTCGAGATCCATGGCAGAGGTTTCAGGCGCCTGTTCGACCGGGCCGCCCTCGTAGCGCGGTGTGCGGAGCGCGGGCAGGAAGAGTATGTCGCCAGGCTCGAACCCGCGCGCGAAATCCATGAGAACGCTTTCGCGCTGGGCAGCGCAGCGACCGGTTACCGGATTGGGCTTGTCCCACCAGAATTTGTAGAGGGGGCAACCCGGCATCCGGTAGGCCTGAACCTCGGCGCCGAGTTCACCGGCTGCGGCTTGGAGCATGCGGCTGTAGGCCCAAGCGTGGCTGTCGCCAATAACGGCAATGTGGTGCGTTCTCGCGGGGGCGGCGCAGCTTTCGGGCGTATAGCGGACGGATTGTCCGCCCGGAAAACCTGTTTCGGAATAGCGCACCAAGCAGTCACCAAAGGACTTGTCGCTTTCGGCCGCCGGACCCCAGATCTCGCGATCTCCTGTCGTGCTCAGAGTGAGTTGCGGGCGGAACTGGAAAATTCCGGCTGCAATTGCGGTCGAGGCGACGATCAGGCACGCGCCGAGCATCAGGACTTTCGGATCTGACACCCGCCGCACACGTGGGCTGCGGCGGATAGGCGTCTCAATCAGGTAATAGCTGAGCATTCCCAGTAGCAGGCTCAGAATGCCTGCCATGATCTGGTTTTCGACGCTCTCCAGGCCATAGGTCCACCGGAAGAGAACCACGATGCCAAAATGCGCGAGATAGAGCGAGTAGGAAATACGCCCGAGATAAACCAGGGGCGGCAGGGCCAGCAGGCGGACAAGCGGGCTTTCAGGCCAAAGAACGACCGCAGTGAGCACAAGAAGCGCGAATGCGACGGCAGGCAGGGCCCAGGGGAAAGGGAAGTAACCTGGATCTGCGCCGTAGGCCGCAAGCGTGACGAGACCGAGCGCGAGCAGCAACGCCAGAATGCCTGTCAGGCTGATTCCCGGGGGGCCCGGTGCCTCGGCTTTCCGGGAAAGAATTACGTAGAGCAGCACGCCGCATCCCAATTCCCAGAGCCGGGTAGGCAAAAGGAAAAATGCGAGCGAAGGATCGCGACGGGTCAATATGACTGCGAGCAGAAGCGAGATCAGCACCACAGCGACGAGTACGCTGAAGGCGCGGTTCGCTGTCCGGACCGACGGACGGGACACCGCAAAGAGAAAGAAGGCGAGCGTGGGAAACAGCAGGTAGAATTGCTCCTCGACCCCGAGCGACCAGGTATGGGTGAACGGGTTCAACGCGGGGCCATTGGCGAAATAGTCACCAGAGAAGTGCCAGAGCGTGAAATTGCTCAGGCCGAAAAACGCCGACAAGCCAATGATGTCGGTGGCTCGGCTTCCGCCTGCGATCGGCGTGAAGAGAACGCTCAGGACTGTGAACAAAAGCAGAAAGAACAGAAGTGCTGGTACAATCCGGACAATCCGCCTGCGGTAGAAGTAAGCGAGGAAACCCGTGATGCCCTTGAACTGCAAACCATCCACGGATTTCGAAACCACAAATCCGGATACGACAAAGAACACGTCTACCCCGATGAAACCGCCGGGTATGAGATCCTTGTCGATATGGTAGATCAGGACAAGAAGAATGCTGACCGCGCGTAGACCGTCGATGGCCGGAAGGTAACCTGCCGCCTCGGCGCTGCGTTGTTGGACAGCCGTACGCACTTCATCTGCGTAATGCATACAAATACCCGCTACTTGAGAAGACGAACGGCGAGCGAATTCGAGCCGGAAATTTTAAACAATGCCTTAATAGAGTGAGAAGCTAAGACAGTCTTCAACACAAGTCGAGTCAATTTGCGTACCTCCAGCAAAGTCGAATTTCGCAAGAGATTAGGCAATCTTCACGGAACAGTGAGTGTGAAATCCCACACCAATTGGTGTCATGGGTGCCACTTAAGGGAAATGGACCGTCCCCGCGGCCCGACTTGAACGGGCACTCCCGTAAGGGAAGCAGATTTTGAATCTGCCGTGTCTACCGATTCCACCACGCGGGGTTTCGGACGGTCATTTTCCAAGACTTCATAGCGATGTCTGCGGGTGGCCTCAAGCAGCCTTCCGCATGCTGTTATGGCTTCCGCTATCCCTGACCCTTGTCCCGGGCTTGCGGATGAGCTGCGGCGTAGGCTTCCATGAGTCGGACCTGATCGACCCCGGTATAGACCTGGGTCGTGGCGAGCGATGCATGTCCCAGAAGCTCCTGAATCGAACGAAGATCGCCACCTGCTTCGAGAAGGTGGGTGGCGAAGGAGTGTCGCAGTGCATGGGGGGTCGCGGTGGCGGGCAAACCGAGTTGGAGGCGAGCCGCCTGCATGGCCTTCTGCACGAGCCTTGGATTGAGGGTTCGGCCGCGCGCGCCGAGAAAGAGCGGGCCGGCGGATCCGGGGTCGTGCGGGCAAAGGGCGCGGTAGTCTTCAACGGCGCGCCGGGCGACCGGCAGAACCGGGACCATGCGCTCGACGCCGCCCTTGCCGCGGATCTTGAGGGTGTCGGGCAGCGGGGCGTCCGATTGCTTGAGGCTCAGCGCTTCCGATATGCGCAATCCGCAGCCATAGAGCAGGGTGACGACGGCCAGATCGCGCGCAGCAATCCAGGGTTCGCTGCTCTGGAGTTCGACGGTGCTGATGAGGTTCCGTGCGGCATCGGCCGTAACCGGGCGTGGCAGGCGCTGTTTGACGCGTGGACCGCGCGTTGCGGTGATTGCCGGGGCGGTGTGGCCTCTCGCCTCCGCAAGCCAGGCGTGGAAGCTTTTGACCGCCGAGAGCGACCTTGCAATCGACCGCGAGGACAGCCCCCGGCTTCGCTCATGGGCCATCCAGGCGCGCACGTCGCTCGTGCTGACCTGAGCGATGCGGGCAGCCCCCGCGCCTTCGCCCCAATGCAACGCAAGGAAGCCGATGTAGCCCGCCACATCTCGGCGGTAGGCCTCGACCGTCTTCGGGCTCAGTCCTCTCACTGCGCCGAGTTGCGTCAGCCATTCGCAAAGCAGTGCGTCCGCACCTTCTGAGAGGAGGCCGGGTGTCACGAGATCCAGCGACGGAGGGCGCGTTCGAACACGCCGGAAAAGAATGCCAGCAGATCTGTGCCCTGTTCGGGATGAAAGCGCCCTTCGGATCTCGATCCGAAGACCAGCAGCCCCCGACGCCGAGCTTCACCCAGATCCAGTCGGAGAACAGTCTCGCTGCGGATCTCGCTCGCTTCGGCCCCGTAGATATCGGGTGATGCCTTGGCGAGTTGGCGCAGCGTGACCTGACGCGGGCCGAGTCCGCGACCATGGGTGATGTATGTGTCGACCCCGCCTTCAGGAAGCGCGATCACGGCACCCTTGAGCTTGCCTTCGGGTCCAAGCCCGGAGCCAGCTTCCACGCCCGGCGCCTCGAGGCCGAGCCGCACGATATCAATCGAAAGCATTCTCGGTAGACCTTCAACCATGGTATCGAGAAACACGGCAAAATCGGGCGCGTCGAGCAGTTCGAGGCATGCGCGGTGGATCTGGTTGGTGCCCGCGACATTTTCATATGCCGCTGCAAGAACTTCGCGGTGAGTGTCTTCCAGCTGCTCGATGCGTTCCTCCAAGCGCTCCACGAGCACGCCGCGAAGATCTACGACATTGCGCCCCGCTGCCGTTCGCTCCGCCGCAAGGAGCGCACGCATCAGGTTGGGGTCGTCGAGAATTACGCCGGGGTGGTCGAGAATGCGTTCCTTGAGGTCGGCTGCTGCCGCGTCTTCGGTCATCTGCACGCGCTGGATCCTGTTGTCAGATCTTCCGGCCAGTGGCCGCTCCTCTCTCCAAGAAACCCGCAAGGTCGCGATCCGTCAAGGGATGGGTGGCCGCGCTGGCCCTCGACCTTGGCGGAGATTTCAGCGATGAGATTTCCAGAGCGGGCGAGCAAGAGACCGGAAGGGCAGCCAGGGTGAACGACAGCGTCTCAGGCGATGCGGGACAGGCCGAATTCGCGACCGGTGCAACGGTTTGCGTGCTTACGGCCGAAGGTCTCGACCGGATGCTTGATTACAAGGCACCGGAGGGCGGTCTTGCGACCGGCGACTTCGTGGAAGCCCCCTTGGGGCCTCGGCAGGTGTTGGGGTGTGTCTGGGGCCCGGGGCAAGGTGATTTTCCGTCCGAGAAGCTGAGGGCGGTGTCGCGCAAACTCGATCTCGCTCCGATGCAGCCTGCGATGCGTGAGTTTCTCGAACGCGCAGCCGCTTACACGATGACGCCCCTGACACATATGCTGCGACTCGCGACACGAGTGCCAGCGCTTTCCGATCCTCCCGGTGCGCGTGCGGTGCTTACTTGGTCTGGGCAGGTGCCTGACCGGAGAACAGATGCCCGTGAGAGGGTGCTCGCGACCTTTGTCGAGTTCGGCAATCTGGGGTTCGCGCCAATGGAGCTCTGTCATCTCGCGGGGGTTTCCTCGAGTGTCGTCAAGGGGCTGGAGGCGCAAGGTGTGCTCGTTCGCAGTGACGCACCGCGCGACAGGCCCTTCGATCGGCTTGACCCGGATGGTCGGGGCCGCTCACTTTCCGACGACCAGCGCCGGGCGGCGGAGCGGCTCTGTGCGAGCGTTGCTTCCGGGACCTACGAGACCACACTGCTCAAGGGCGTGACCGGGTCGGGCAAGACGGAGGTCTATCTCGAAGCTGTGGCGGAGGCACTGCGCGCCGGACGGCAGGCGCTCGTGCTATTGCCCGAAATCGCATTGTCCGTTGAGTTTCTCGACCGTGTCGAGGCGCGGTTCGGTGCACGCCCCGCCGAGTGGCATTCGGGTGTGACGCAGGCGGCGCGTCGGCGGGCTTGGCATGCGGTCGCCTCGGGGGATGCGCGCCTTGTGGTGGGCGCGCGTTCGGCACTCTTTCTGCCGTTCAGGGAGTTGGGGCTGATCGTTGTCGATGAGGAGCATGACGGCTCCTACAAGCAGGAGGACGGCGCGCGCTATCACGCGCGCGACATGGCGGTCCTGCGGGCGTCCATCGAGCAGGCAGCCGTGGTACTTGCGACCGCGACGCCGAGCCTCGAGAGCTGGGCCAATTCCGATGCGGGCAAATACGCGCGGATCGATCTCGCCGAACGGTTCGGCACGGCGCGGCTACCGGACATGGAGGCCGTGGACCTTCGTGCAGATCCGCCGGAGCAGGGCCGCTGGATTTCCGCCCCGCTCGAAACGGCGGTGACGGAGCGGATCGCGGCCGGGGAGCAGGCGCTTCTGTTCCTCAACCGACGTGGCTATGCACCGCTAACGATCTGTCGTGCCTGTGGCCACCAGGTGGGATGCGAGAACTGCGACGCACGCATGGTCGAGCACCGGTTTCGCAAGCGCCTTGTCTGCCATCAGTGCGGCGCGACCAAGCCCGTTCCAACGGAATGCCCCGCCTGTGGTACCGAGGGGCGCATGCACGCCATCGGTCCGGGGGTCGAGCGGTTGGCGGAAGAGGCGGCATCGCTTTGGCCCGACGCACGCACCGCGATCCTTTCTTCGGACTTGGCCGACAGTCCGCGTGCCTTGAAGGCGCGGATCGACGCGATTGCCGCAGGTGCTGCTGACCTCGTGATAGGAACGCAGATCGTCTCAAAGGGGCACAACTTTCCGCTTCTGAGTTTGGTGGGCGTCATCGACGCGGATCTCGGGCTTCAGGGGGGGGATCTGAGGGCAGCCGAGAAGACATTTCAGCTTATCCGGCAGGTGGCGGGCAGGGCGGGACGGGCCGAGAAGCCGGGTGTCGCGCTTGTGCAGACCTACATGCCAGAGCATCCCGCGCTGAAGGCCATCCTGGCGGGGGATGACGAAGCGTTTTGGCGGGCAGAAGCGGAAGGACGCAGGCAGGCGGGAATGCCGCCCTATGGCCGGCTGGCGGGCATTATCCTGACCGGGAATGACGAGGCACGGACCTGGGGCATCGCGCGCGAACTCGGCAGGACGGGCGAGTTGCTACGCGATGCCGGTGTCGACCTTTTCGGGCCCGCACCCGCCCCGGTGGCGCGGGTGAAGGGACGGCATCGCATTCGGTTTCTCGTCAAGGCGCCAAAGGGAATGCCGCTTCAGGATTCTATCGCAAATTGGCTGGCAACAGTCCCGCTACCTTCGAACATGAATTTAGTCGTAGATATAGATCCGCAGAGCTTTTTCTAATTTTCTCTTTGCGGCTTTAATGTGTCAGTGTTTGAAATAATGCTTTCTGTTGGTTCGATGGACTGTGGTAACCTGCATTTTGGGTGGCATTAGGTTTTTCGTTGCTTGCTGTATCGCTTGCCTGAGGTCAACCGACCCATTCATGGGAAGGGGTGGGAAGCGATGCTTGAAAGAAATACATTCGGCCGCCTCGCGCTTGTAGCGATCTCCATCTCGCTCATGCTTGCCGTTTCCCGCGAACTTGCCTTCGGTCACGGCGTATTAATTGGCGTTGCGCCAGCCTCCGGCGTAGCGCTGTGCGCGGTGCTGCTGATGCGCGGGGCAGCGGTTCCTGCGATCATTCTGGGCTACGCTCTTGGCGATATACTTGGGGGTCTTTCTCTTGGGGCGACGATGACAAACACGGCCCTGCACGGGCTAGCGGCATATGGCGGCGCGAATGTCATGAGGAAAGCCGCGCGTCGTCGCCGCCCAGGCACCAAGACGGGAGAATGGCAGGTATTCGTATGCGGCGCATGGTTTTTTGCGTTGTTGGTCGCGGCTGGGAGTGTCGCTGCCCAGGCAATCGGCCTGATTGCGACAGACTTTCATTCGCTGCCGTTGGCAGGGTTCGTGTTTCTCAGTGAATTGCTTGGTGTTCTAACCGTTTCGGCGGTCCTGCTAAACTATCGCGAGTTCCCAAAAGTTCGGGACAATCTGCGCCCGACGTTGGGCATCTCGGTTCTTGGTATCGCTTTGCTCTGTGCCCTTGAATTCCTGCTGCATCTTCCGCCCACGACGATCAGCCCGAGCCATCTGGCCATCCTGCTGTCCATACCGCTTGCATTGTGGATCGCCATGCTACCCCGCAGCCTGGACGGTGCTGCGGTCACATTCCTCGTCATGCATGCCGCGCTTTTTCTTCTCGTTGCCCACTCCGAACCCGTCGTCGGTTCGGATTTCATCGTGACGATCCTGTTTCTGAATGTACTGACCATGGCCTGCCAATTCGTTCATTCGGTGAATCTCGACAGGTTGGCGGCGCTGGTTGAGAACAAGGCGCACAAAAGCGAACTTGAAAAACGCGTGGAAGAGCGGACAGCACGGCTGCTTGCGATGACCGAACACGCGGTGGCGGCGGATGAAGCAAAGAGCAAATTCATCGCGACGATCTCCCATGAATTGAGGACGCCGCTGAACGGTGTCATCGGCATGGCCTCGGTGGTTTTGGCCAGCAATCGCCTCGACCCGGAAACACGCCAGAACGTGAACATGATCCATGGGTCGGGCCTGCACCTGCTGAGCATCATCAACCGCATTCTGGATTTTTCCCGGCTCGGAGAGGGGATTCCGAAGGATGCCGATACGATCTTCGACATCGAGGACCTCATGACAGAGGTGGTAAATGAGGCACGGTTTGCGCCGGAGGCGGCGGGGCTCGACATTCGCGGAAACGTCGAGCCGGGCGTTGAAAGGCGCAGGCTGGGATATCGGCAGGGAGTGCGGCAAGTCCTCACGAACCTTGTCGGAAATGCGATCAAGTTCACGGACGAAGGCACGGTCAAGGTCAGAATAAGCGAGATTGAGCGGAATCTGATCAGGGTGGAGGTGTGCGACACCGGGCCGGGCATCCCTGCCAACATGACACATAAAATCTTTCGGCCCTTCGAACAGGGCGGCAGCGCCGTCACGCGCAGGTATGGTGGCACTGGGCTTGGACTTGCGATCTGCAAGGAGATTGTTTCCAGGATGAAAGGCCGGATCGGGGTCGAGAGCGAACCCGGCGCGGGATCGCGTTTCTGGTTCGAGGTGCCCTTGTCATCGGTGCCGCAAGGAGACGGCTCCGCGAAAGATGTAGCTGATGAACTTCAGAACTCCATCTGACACCGTGCCGTGAATGCTGCGTTCGCGGCACTTCGATTGGTGGCGGAAAACCAGATACCGACGCGACTGCGCAAAACAGGTGAGGGGTTTGCATGGGTGGCTTTAGATACCAGGTCAATCCAGGGCAGGCTCCAGTCTCCCGTGAGGCCCGGGGTGGCCACGGCACTTCATAGCAGGACCACCAGGAGGAACTGCGTTTGACGTATGTTGGGTCCGCAAGCTTGAGTTGTCTTATGTTTGGTGGGGCTGCGCGAGGGCTTGCAAACACATCTGAGCAGATGTCGAATGAACGTCATGAACGTCATGAACGTCATGAACGTCATGAACGTCATGAACGTCATGAACGTCATGAACGTCATGAACGTCATGAACGTCCCAAACTCTTTATTCTCGCGCAGGGTTCGTCACGTCTGAGTGGCGAATACTACCCCAGACTGACAACCTTTTACTGAACCATCCGAACTGCAAACGCACTGGCGCTTGGCATCCGAAGCCTCTAGAGACTTCCGGACCGAAACGGGGTGACGAAAATGACGCAGGACCAGTCGAAGCTTCGTCCGCAACCCGGGATCATGGATATCGCACTCTATGTCGGGGGCGAATCGCGGATCGCGGGCCGCGCGGATGTTCTCAAGCTCAGTTCCAACGAAAATCCGTTTGGGCCCAGCCCGGCAGCGCGTGAGGCTTACCTCGCTGAGGCTGGTGCGCTTCATCTCTACCCCGATTCCTCGCATCTCGGACTGCGGGAGGCGATAGGGCGTGTGCATGCGCTGGATCCCGCGCGTATCATCTGCGGGGCGGGTTCCGACGAGATCATCGCGTTCGTGTGCCAGTGCTACGCGGGTCCGGGTGACGAGGTCATCCATACAGAGCATGGGTTCGGCATGTATCGCATTTCGGCGCTTGCAGCAGGTGCGACGCCTGTTGAGGTGCCCGAGCGCGAGCGGCGCACGGATGTTGATGCCATTCTTGCGGCCTGCACCGAACGTACCCGCATCGTGTTCATAGCCAATCCGAACAATCCGACCGGCACGATGATACCCGATGCGGAGGTCGAACGGCTGGCAGACGGTTTGCCGCCGCAGGCGCTTCTTGTGCTCGATGGGGCTTATGCAGAGTTCGTACCCGGCTTCAACGGATCGTGCGGGCTTGTCGAGGAGCGCGAGAACATCCTGATGACGCGGACATTTTCCAAGATCTATGGTCTCGGCGGTCTGAGGGTAGGGTTCGGCTATGGACCGGCGCGGATCATCGAGGTGCTCAATCGGGTCCGCGGCCCGTTCAACCTGTCGAATGCCGCCATCGCGGCGGCGCGCGCGGCCGTCGAGGACGTGGGGTATACGGAATACTGCCGCGAACAGAACAGCCTCAACCGCGCCCGGTTGCAGGCAGATCTCGCGGGCATGGGAGTGCCCTCCGACCCGTCGTCCGCGAACTTCGTGCTCGCGCGGTTTAAGAGCGCCGAAACGGCAGAGGCCTGCGACGCCCATCTGCGCGACGCGGGGATCATCGTCCGCCGGGTGGCTGGATACAAGCTTCCGGCTGCGCTGCGCATCACGGTGGGCGACTCTGAGGCCTGCGCTCGGGTGATCGACGCCGTGGGGCACTTCATGAAGGCGCGCGTCTGATGGCCTACAAGCAGGTAGCGTTGATCGGACTTGGGTTGATTGCCTCCTCGGTCAGCCACGCGATCCGGCGCGCGGGTCTGCCGATCCGTGTCTCCGGGCATGCGAGGACTCAGAAGAGTCGTGAAGAAGCACGACGCCTCGGGCTGGGCGACATTTTCGACACGGCAGCCGAGGCAGTCGCGGGCGCGGACCTTGTCATCCTCTGTGTTCCGGTAGGCGCAATGGAGGGCGTGGCAAAGGAAATTGCAGCCCATCTGAAGCCCGGTGCGACGATCACGGACGTGGGCTCCGTCAAGAAAGCCGTTGTGGGCGCTGTTGCTCCCTACATGCCCGGGCATGTGCATTTCATTCCCGGCCATCCCATTGCAGGCACCGAGCATTCCGGGCCGGCATCCGGCTTTGCCTCGCTGTTCGATAACCGTTGGTGGCTGTTGACCCCTGACAGGCAGACGGACCCAGCTGCACTGTCGAACCTCGAAGAATTTCTCCTCGCGCTCGGCGCGAAGGTCGACAAGATGGAGGCCGAGCATCACGATCTTGTTCTGGCCGTAACGAGCCATGTGCCGCACCTGATCGCATACACGATGGTTGGCGTGGCAGACGACCTGAGCCGGGTGACGGAAACGGAGGTTGTGAACTACTCCGCGGCGGGCTTCCGCGACTTTACCCGTATTGCAGCCTCTGACCCGACAATGTGGCGCGATGTGTTTCTGAACAACAAGACGGCGACGCTGGAGATCCTCGGGCGGTTCACCGAAGAACTGTTCGCGCTTCAACGGGCAATTCGCACTGGGGATGGTGATCAGCTTTTCGATTATTTCACGCATACCCGTGCAATCAGACGTGGTATCATCGAGGCGGGACAGGATACCGCCCAACCGGACTTCGGGCGTATCGTCACCAGGAACTGACGGGAGACGCGCTTGAGGTGTTTGTTTCTGCTGGGGTTTTGCCTTCTTCTGGTGGCACCGTCGGGATGCGGTATACCCGGATCCGGGGAAGGCACGTCGGGGTCCCAAGGGTCTGGAGTCGGGAGCCTGTCTCTTGCGGGCAGCTCATCCGAGGAAGGTGGCGCGCCGGTGGGGCGCATCTGCGGAAACCGTTCCATACAGGGTACGGTTATTCCAGTCGTCGAGGAGGGGGCCGGCTGCGGCATGGCGGATCCAGTGCAAGTCAGTTCCGTCGCCGGTGTTGCGCTTTCTCCACCAGCGCGAATGACCTGTGAGACGGCTCGCGCACTGAACGACTGGATTTCGGAGGGAGTAAAGCCTGAACTGCGTCGAAGGGAACTGAGGCTGGAGGCTATCGAGGTTTCGGATGATCTCGTGTGCGTGGCCGCCGACGCACCTGGTCATGACCAGGGAGAGTCCATCGACATTTCCGGGTTCCGACTTGCAGGTGAGGACGCTCTCATCGTGGCGCAGGATTGGCAGGACACGGAACGGGGTGCCCTGTTGCAATCGCTTCACCAGCGTGCCTGCGGACCGTTTGGCGGAACACTCGGACCTTGGGATGGCGTTGGGGCGTCGGATGTTCTGCACTACGATACCAGCCCACGTCAGGCGCTTTACTGCCGCTAAGGGAGCGCTTGGCTGCGGGAGAGCCGGGGTGCTGCCCCAATGGGGATCGGGCCGAGATATGTGCTGCCGTTGCGGAAAGTGAGCGGCACCTCGATCGACTCGCGATCACCAGACAGGAGTGCGATGAAATCGAGGCCGCTGCGCATGGCTGCGGCGAGGTCCGGGGTAATAGCCTCCCCTTCTTCGGCCAGATCGAGCATCTTGCGCCAGTTTCGTGCTCGCAGTGAAATTTCGCCTTCGGCAAAGCCCTCGGAATCCTGGATGACTTCCCCCTTCGCCCTGAGACCCAGGTCACCCCACACAGCACTTGCGTCTTCGAGCCCAATAGCGAGGATTGCGGGGTTCTCTGTCTCGACGGCGATCCGGTCAAGCGGGCGGTCAAATGTAATCACGGCGTCGAGGTTGAGGCGCTCCATCTGGCGAGGCAATGCACGAGAGCCGGGGATCTCATCGGTCCAGGCATTGGGAGGAACCACACCCTTCGCCTCGAAGCTGATCTCATGAGCGTTGGGATCGGTGTCCGGGGCCTGTCGGGTGGCCAGTAGTGCGCTTGCGATCTGTGCTTGCCATCCGAGATCTCCGGTGAGTGTGAGGGCTTCGATCTCGATGGTCGATCTGTCAAGTTCCAGCCGGGGTGTGGGGCGGAAAATCACCGAGCCTCGCAAGGTCTGGCTTCCGACCCGGATCGTCTCGTAGGGCGAACCGATAACCTGCTCTCCCGGCCAGACTGCAATGAGATGCTGGGGTTTCCAGGACATCGACAGGATTTGGAATTCCTCCGCGTCCCAGCGCCAGCCCTGATCGGGATCGGCGAGGGCAAGATCCTTCACGAAGGTGTCGATCCTGTTGGGGAAACCCGATACGTCTAGCGCGCCCACATCTGCGACCCACCCTTCGGTGCGGCGTTCAGCCAGCCACTCCTCAAGCAGGTTCTCGCGCATTTGCGCCATAAAGAACCAGTAGCCGCTATAAGCAAGACTTGCGAGGATCACGATTGCCAACAGTTTCTTCATGGCCTACCCCATTTCGGAACAACAAGGCATCCGCCTTTGGGCTCAAAACACTCGGACTCGTATAGCCCATGTTTGGGGTTTCGCTCAAAAGACGGGAGCGTGTCGACCGAATTCCCTCATCAGCGGCGTTCTGCCTTGAGGCGTTTCGGAAAGGCGCATAGCGGGACGTGAGTAAGATGGCTGAACACAAGGGCGATCTGTGGGTCTTCGGATACGGTTCACTTATCTGGCATCCGGGTTTCGACTACGCCGAGAAATGCCTGGCAACGCTCGACGGGTTCGTTCGGTCCTTCTGCATGACATCGGTCCACTATCGCGGCACGCCAGAGCAACCCGGACTGGTTCTTGCTCTCGATGAGGATGCAGCGAATTTCTGCGAAGGTGTGGCCTACCGGGTGCCCGAGACGAATGCGGAAGCGACGCTCGAGTATCTGCGGGAGCGCGAACTCGTTTCCTATGCCTATCTGGAAGCCTGGCTTTCCATCCGGCTGGAGGATGGCCGGTCGGTCCGGTCGGTGACCTACATCATGAACCGCAACCACACGCAGTATCGTGGAGATCTCGATCTCGAACGCCAGGCGGAAGTGATCGCACGGGCCGAGGGTCCGCGGGGGCCGAATGCGGATTACCTGTTCAATACGGTCGAAGGTCTGGCGGCGCTGGGCCTCCATGATGCCGATCTGACCGCGCTGGCGGATATGGTCCGTGCGAGGCGCGAGGGGTGAACCTTGATCGGGCGGTCGTTGCGGGGTAACCTGATGGGGCCTCACGGGAGGGCTGCCAGATCCGCGGAAAGCGCAAGCATCCTGTTGCAGACCGACGATCTTTTGCGGTTTTTTCTGTGCCCGGATCAGCGGATCGACGGGCGAGCCAGGAGAAACCGATGTTTCCTACCCTCGACGATCTGCGCCGCGAGGCAAAGCGGTTGCGCAAGGCACACGCCAGGGGTGATCGTGCGGCTCTCGGCCGCTTGGCGGCTCATCCGCCGCGATCCTTCGATGACCCTCTGAAGCATGCCGATTTCCTGCATGTCGTAGCGCGCGAAAACGGCTTCGAGAGCTGGCCACGGCTGAAGTTCGCCGCCGAGACCCACGGGCTTGACCGGGCTGCGCGTCAGCAACGGTTGAAGGTTGCGCTCTTCCATGGCCAGAACTGGGCGGTTGAGCGGCTTCTCGCGGAAACGCCAGACCTTGCGGCCGGGCTTCTGGGGCTTGAGGTCGCGCTTTATGACCGGCAAGCCGTGGAGCGGGCAATTGGCCGCGATCCGGCGGCGGCTACACGTCAACTCGGGCCGCGGGCTCCCATCCTGCATCTAGCGTTCTCGCGCCATATACATGCGGCGCCGCAGAAGCGCTCTGACATGCTGGCCATCGCCATGTTGCTCATCGCCAATGGTGCAGATGTGAACGACAGCTACTCGCCTGAACCGGGTAGCCCGCACCGGCTTTCGGCGCTCTATGGTGCGCTTGGTCATGCAAACAATCTGGTGCTGGCCGAATGGCTGCTCGAGCATGGTGCCGATCCCGATGACGAGGAGTCGCTCTACCATTCGACTGAATTGGGCCATCACGATGGGCTTAAGCTTCTGATGCGGCACGGCGTTCGCGTGCAGGGCACGAATGCACTGGCGCGCATGCTGGATTTTGACGATCCGGAAGGGGTCCGGCTCTTGCTCGAATACGGGGCCGACCCGAACGAAGTCGTGCCCGACCATCCGAGCGGCGAACCAGTCCCGCGCATTCCTGCCTTGCACCAGGCCGCTCGCCGTATGCGGAATGGGCGCTTCGTAACGCTTCTGCTCGACCATGGCGCTGATCCTGGAACGATCTGGCAGGGTCATACGGCCTATGCGCTGGCACGAATCTATGGCAACGCGGATTTTGCCCAGACGCTTGAAGGTGCCGGCCATGCCTCTGGCCTTGACCCGGTGGAGCAGGTCCTGGCCGATTGTGCGGAAGGGCGGGTAACGGGAAAGCTGACGGCTGCCACGATGCGTCCGGAAGACCGCTCGATACTGACGCGCGTCATTACCTTTCCGGGGCGGCTTGCGCACGCAAAGGCACTGGTTGCCGCCGGCATCGACCCGGAAACCACTGAAGAGATGGATCTAACCCCACTTCATATTGCGGTCTGGACCGGGTTGGTACGGCACGCGGAATGGTTGATCGGGCTTGGAGCTGATCTGCACCATCGAAATGCCTTTGGCGGCGACGCCCTCGAGACCTGTATCCATGGTTCCGAGAATGCGCCGAAAAGGCCGGAGTTTGACCATGTGGGCTGCGCGCGGCTTCTGCTGGCTGCGGGTGCGCCACTGACTCCGCATGTGGCGCGTGCGGCCGGAGATCCCGAAATGTCAGCCTTTCTGGAAGACTGGCTTGATCAGACCTCCTGATTTGCGATCTAGGCCCGGACTCGGGTGGCCCGGGCCCTTCCTGGGGCGGCTCCTCAGATCAGAGGTACCCTTCCGATCCGGTGTACTCGACATTGAGCACGGTGGCGCCATCGGTCCCGACCTCGCAGGCCCATGGAGCCTCGGCGCCTTCGACCGCCACATTCACGTTTGTTCCGGTCTTCGTCGGCACAGAACTGATGACCGAAGCCGGTGCGCCGCCCGTGGTTGCGCTTACGGCCTCAAGGCAGGCGGCTTCGGCCGTCGTGAGCGGCACGGTTTCGACCTCCGGTTCGCTGGAGCAGGCGGAGAGAAGAAATGCCGCTGCGGCAATCGTTCCGGCCATTGAAAGCGCGTGTCTGAGATTGGGCATGATCGCGTGTCCCCCTATTTTGTTGCAAGCGGCCAGGTCTGTCCGGCCCGTCCAAGCTTAGGACGGCGCATGGCCGAAATGAAAGGCCCGAGACGAAGAACATGCAGAACTGGCATGCACCCGACATTTCCGAGTGTGGGCCGCCATTTACTTCTCATGGGAGTTGGGGAAGGTTGGCGGACGCCCTGTTCCGGGCGGGAGGCGGAGGATTTCGTGCGTTTCTCAGGTTTGGTTCTTGCCGCGTTGCTGGCGATCTGGGGTGGCCGGGCCGGCGCCGGCGAAGTGCATGTCGCCGTGGCTGCGAATTTCACCGAGCCTGCCCGAGAAATAGCCTCGGCCTTCGAGGAGTTGACCGGACACGAGACGATCCTGAGTTTCGGTTCGACAGGGCAACTTTACGCCCAGATCAGTCAGGGCGCACCATTCGATGTGTTCTTGGCCGCGGATCAGGAAAGGCCCCGACGGGCAATCGCGGAAGGCTATGCCGTCAAGGGGACCAACTTCACCTATGCGCTGGGCGCGCTGGTTTTGTGGAGTGCGGACGGAAGTCGGGCGAGCGATGCCGCGGCGCTGGAGGCGGGTGATTTTCATCGGCTTGCCATCGCCAATCCGGTGACTGCGCCTTACGGGACGGCTGCAATGCAGGTTCTTGATGCATTGGGTCTCGTAGAAGAACTCGAACCCAAACTCGTGCGAGGCAACAACATCGCCCAGACTTTCCAGTTCGTCGAGACGGGCAATGCGGAACTGGGATTCGTCGCCGCGTCGCAACTCGCGGGCCGACAGGCCAGTTCGGGCTGGGTGATCGATCCGGCGCTCTACGACCCCATTCGGCAGGATGCAGTCCTTCTGTTAGAAGGCGACGAAACCGAAGCGGCCAGGAAATTCCTGACCTTTCTGCAAGGGGCAGAGGCGGCCGCGATCATCGAGCGTTTCGGCTATGGGAACGGCACGGGCGCGGCGGTGAAATGATCTGGCCGCCGGTCATCCTGACGCTACAACTTGCAGCGTTAACCACATTGATCCTGCTGGTGGTCGGCACGCCTCTGGCTTGGTGGCTTGCGCGCTCCGGCGCCTGGTGGAAGGAGGCCGTGGCGGCCCTGGTGGCCATGCCGCTTGTGTTGCCGCCCACGGTTCTGGGATTCTATCTGCTGATCGCACTCGGGCCCAGTGGGCCGGGAGGTGCCTTGGCAGGGCTCTGGGGCGCTCGCTCGTTGGCTTTCACTTTCGAGGGGTTGGTTATCGGCTCGGTGATCTATTCCATGCCATTTGTGGTGCAGCCGATCCGCAATGCTTTCGAGGCTATTGGTGATCGTCCGATGGAAGCGGCAGCGACCTTGCGGGCCTCGCCTCTCGATCGGTTTCTGACCGTCGCTCTGCCATTGGCGCGGCCCGGATTCCTGACAGGCGGAATACTTGGATTTGCGCACACGGTCGGGGAATTCGGCGTCGTCCTGATGATAGGCGGCAATATTCCGGGTGAGACACAAGTGCTCTCGATTGCGATCTACGATCACGTAGAGACGCTGAACTGGCCTGCGGCGCACATGCTTGCAGGCGGCATGGTCGCGTTTTCCTTCGTGGTGATTCTGGCCATGATGCTTCTGGACCGGCGGGCACGGGAGCGGGCGAAGTGAGCCTGGAACCTCAGGGCATAAGCGCCACGCTTCGCGGTCGGATCGGCGGTTTCGAAATCAGTACGGACTTCGACGCGCCAGGCCGCGGAGTAACGGCTCTTTTCGGGCCTTCAGGGTGTGGCAAGACCACGGTCTTGCGCTGTATTGCCGGGCTGGAGCGGCTTCCGCAGGCAAGGGTCACCATTCGGGGCGAAGTCTGGCAGGATGGGGCGAAGTATCTGCCGCCCCATTGTAGGGATGTTGGCTATGTCTTTCAGGAGGCCAGCCTCTTCACTCATCTCCGGGTGAAGGGGAACCTCGCGTTCGGTCAGAAGCGAGCCTTGCGCGCCGGGGCAACCGAGGCGATCCGTCTGGACGAAGTCGTGGAATTGCTTGGTCTCGGGCGGCTGCTGGACCGTTCGGTCGCGAAACTTTCTGGTGGTGAGCGGCAGCGGGTGGCGATCGGTCGGGCACTGCTCTCTCAGCCACGGCTTCTTCTCATGGACGAGCCGCTGGCTGCTCTTGATCGGTTCAGCAAGGAAGACATCCTGCCCTATATCGAGACACTCCGGGATTCTCTTTCGGTTCCAGTGCTTTACGTGAGTCATGACATTGCCGAGGTGGAGCGTCTCGCGGACCATCTGATCCTGATGCGGGATGGAAGGGCGGTGGCGTCGGGGGCGCTGGACAAGCTGCAGGCCGATCCGCGGTTGCCGATTGCGCGGCTGCCCGATGCGGGTGTCACATTGCGCGCGCGGGTCGTGGGGCATGATCCAGATTACTGCCTGAGCCGGGTCGACGTGCCTGGTGGAACACTTATCGTTCCGGGCAATCTGGGACCGGACGGAACCTCGCACAGGGTCCGTATCGCCGCCTCCGACGTGAGCCTGACGCGCGATCCTCCACTTGCAAGCACGATCCTGAATGTCCTTGCCTCGCGTATTATCACCATGGAATCGCAGGATTCTTACCTCGTTGTGGTCGTGGTGGCGCTGGGCGAGGACGGATCGGGGGCAAGGGTGCTGGCCCGGATCAGCCGGAGGTCGTGGGACACGCTCGGGCTTGAGCCGGGGCAGAAGATCTACACGCAGATCAAGGGTATGGCACTGGTGACCCGCGAGCCGCCAGATGACGGCGCAAGACCCCCGGGCTGAGCGGGAATCCGGATGCATATTTGATATGCTTTTAATATGCATTTCGTAGTGCAAATTTCGCATCTCGCACTGGAACGTTGCACCAGCGAGAGCCGATAAAGAACGGTCGGGTTCTGGTTTCGGCCCGGCGCGTCGCCAGCCTTCTGGATGGCGCTCCGCGGCTTCGCTCTCAAATTTGAACGCAGCGATCGATGGATCCGGACCAGTGGGCTTTCACATGTGATCGGGGGCGAGCAGGGCGTGCAGCAAGGGGGTATCTTCGGGCAGGCACGCGAGTTCGGCTGCAATCTTCGGGGGCAGGCCCGTGCGCCCGGTTTCGGGTTCTCGTTCCAACTGCCTGAGAGCGGAGATGACGGCCACGCGGCTTTCCCGATCCAGGTGAAGGCTGTTGACGCGCCGCATCAGCTCCGTGGCCTGCGGCGAGAGCCCGCGGTTGGCGCTCGGAGTGGCGCGAATATCCTGCGCCAGATCGGGCGCATCCAGCAGCGCGCAAAGCCGTTCTGCCCAATCACCGGCGAGGTCCGCCCAGACGATCCTGTCCGTCCCGTAGGCTTCTCGGAGGCGGCGCTCGAGGGCACCGTGGTCCAGCATCAGTTGGACCCGGGGCAGTTCGCGCATCTGCTCCACGGTCATGTCCGTGCCGTAGTGCTGCTCCGGCACGGGAGGATTGACGATGAATTGCTGGTGGATCGAGCGTAGCCACCCATCTGGATCGCGGGAATTGACGAACAGGGTCACGTCATGATGCTTCAACCGTGCGCGCAGCGCCTCCAGGCGTTCGGGCTGGAAGTCGAGCAGGTGAAACGTCAACCCTTCCGCGGAGATCAAGGTGATCGGCGCGCCGTGGTCATAGAGAACGAGATCCAGCGCGGACCCCGGTCCAGCTGAAGCATTGCCGGGATCGGACCGGCTCGATTCGGACGGTTTTCGCTCCTGCCGGTGCGGTGTCTTGCCCATCAGGAAATTCACCAGCTCCTGGTGCTTGGGGTGGTCGCGACCAGGCTTGGTGGGAGGATAGACGATCCCACGTTCCGCCAGGGCCGCGCGCGCCGTCTCCGCCCAGTTCTGGATCGTGGTGGTCGCGGTTTTCGGGAGGCCGACATGGAGAACGATGCGCTTGCGGCTTGGCGTGGCGCCACCCAGACGCCGGATGAGCACGTCCTGCAACGAGCCACTTGGCGGCGAATGACGGACTAGCGCGGACAGGTCCATGACGGGAATCGATGCTTCCGACAGAACCCGAAGATCCTGGAGAACTGGCGGTTCATCTGGCCGTGAGGCATTCGGGGCGAACTGGAAACGGTGTTTCGCTTTCAAACGCGGCCCGCCATCCCACGCGGCAGCGAGCTCGGGATCGCGGCGCAGCATGTCGGCAAAGAGTTCCTGCATCCAGACCAGGTTCTGGGGCGCCTTTTGCATGGTGGGCATGGAACGTGCGTTCTCGGCGAGGCGCGATATCATCGTTCCGCCCGGCACCGAGGCAAGGAACCAGGTTGCAATGGGGCGTGCCGGGTCTGGGCGCCGGAAGGCAAAAAAGCCTTCCGTAAGGGCATTCGGCAACCAGTCATCGAGCGGGCGGGCGCAAAAAACGTTCGGGTTGGCCCAGACGCCGCCATACTGGCGCAGGAGCGCCAGGCGCAGCAGACCGCTTTGCAGCGCGGGCGAATGCGCGGGAGCCAGCGCCCAGGCAACTGTTTCCGGGTCAAGCGCGTCCGCAACGCTGCGCCGGTCAAGTGCGCGGAGATCCCATCCCGAATGCATGTGCCAGGATTTCAGACCTTGTTGGGCGAGCGCAGGGGCATTGTCCCAGTTGGACCTGAACGTCCAGACGATCCGGGGGAGCGGGCTTCCCTCTGCCGTTTCCCGCGTCACGCCGTCCGGCTCGCTTCCTTGCGGCGGGCCAGTTCCCGGCGCACCAGATCAATATGGATGCGCATGGTGTAGGCGTATTCGCGATACTTCATCGGCAAGGCGAGGCGGGCAACCTCCTGTTCGACGAGCGCGAGGCGCTCTTCGAGATCGCGGATCTGCTCGGGGCTTTCGGCCTGCGCGGCTTCGTGCTCGATCTCGCGCAGTTCGGGGTATCGCCGATAAACCCGTGCGCGCATCTGCCATTCATAGAGGCCGGGAAGAATGCGCATGAGCGGGACGATGATCACCAGAAGCGGAACGAGGAGCAGGGCCACGCTGTTGATCTGCGCCACCGCCCAGAAGGGCAGATAGCGATAGAGCGGACTGGGCGGTTTCTCCATCAGGTCTTCCGCCTGGGCGTTGACGGGCATGGAAAGGCCGGTGGTCGAGGGAAACTCGTTCTCGTCGGTGATGAGATCGCGGCCCGAATGGATCTGGCGCGCGGCATCGATCAACCGATCAACCAGCGCCGGGTGGAGATCGGCGGAGGCCACGAGCGCACCGATCATCGCGATCATGGCGATGTCTTCCGGAGGGCGTTCCGAGGCGTAGTCGAAGCCCGAGCGGGGAATTGTGACTTGGCGAACGAAGGAAAGCTGGCGCGCGATTGCGGCACCATCCCTGATCGCGACGGCCGTAACATCATCATCCACGAAAAGCGGTTGGAGATAGGGGGCGGAGACCGGGGCGACATAGATCGCGGCGTCGATCTCTCCCGCGAGGAGGGCTTCGGTTGCCGCGGATCCGCCCAGGGGCAGAAAGGTGTTATCCGGCATCTCTGAGCCGATGACGTTGGAAAGTGCGTCGATCACGAAGCGGGTGCCGCTGCCTTCGCCGCCGCCTGCGATGCGCAGCCCCTGCCATCTGGTCGGGTCGGCCTCCTCGGACAGGGCCCCTTCGTTCATGATCCAGAGCGGTTCGAGAAAGACTGCGGCAAGGGCCTCCACCGGGCGTCCTTCGGGAACCGGCACACCGCCCTGGAGGAGGGCGACATCCGCATCGGCCTCCGGGCCGCCGACCCGCTCGGCATTCTCGAGCGAACCTGCCGTCTCGATGATTTCCACCGTGATATCGCTCTCGGCGAGAATGCTGCGATAGCGCTGGGCGAGATCGTAGTAGGCGCTGCCTTCGCTGCCGGCTGCGAACGTCACGGAATCGGGGGGCAGGAGGTCGAGGGCGCGCTGATAGACCGCGTAGAGTATGGCGGCCGCAGCGAGGACGAAAAGCAGAAGCTGAACCCAGGTGAGATCCAGACGGTCAAGCTTCATTGCCGATCACTCCCTCGATGGTGGCCATGCTACCCGGTCGATGCGCCGGGGCCGTGCAGGTGAGTTTGCCTCTCAGGCCTCATGGACGGCATCCGCCAGGGTCTTGACGAAGGCCAGCACGTCATCGACCTTCTCGCCGCGCCCGATGCGCTCCACGATGGCCGAGCCCACCACGGCGCCATCGGCGATCTTCGCGATCGCGGTCGCGGTTTCCGGCGACTTGATGCCGAAGCCGACGCAGACGGGCAGGTCGGTGGAGGACTTGATGCGGGTGATCTCGGGGGCGATGGCCTCCGCGTTAGCCTCTGCCGATCCGGTGATCCCGGTGATCGAGACGTAATAGACGAAGCCCGAGGTGTTGGTGAGGACGGCAGGCAGGCGTTTGGCGTCCGAGGTGGGGGTTGCGAGGCGGATGAAATCGACACCGACCTCGAGCGCGGGCAGGCAGAGCTCCTCGTCCTCCTCGGGGGGCAGATCCACGACGATCAGCCCGTCGACGCCGGCGGACTGGGCTTCCTGCAGGAAGGTGGAAACACCGCGGGAATAGATCGGGTTGTAGTACCCCATGAGGACGATGGGCGTGGTCGTGTTCTTCTCGCGGAAGCTGCGCACCATATCGAGCGTGCGGTCCATCGTCTGGCCCGCTTCGAGCGCGCGCTGTCCCGCGAGCTGGATCGCGGGGCCGTCCGCCATGGGGTCGGTGAAGGGCATGCCCATCTCGATGACGTCCACGCCGGCATCGGGCAATCCGCAGATCAGTTCGAGCGAAACCTCCGGGCCGGGGTCACCGGCCATTACGAAGGCCACGAAGGCCTTGCGATCTTGGGACTTCAGGCGAGCGAAGGTTTCCGCAATCCGGGTCATGGGCGTCCTCTCTTGAACCAGCTTCCGGTTAGATCAATTCCGGGCCGGATTGAAGCCGAATCCGAATGCGCGGCCCCACCCTTGTGTTTGCAGGCGGGGGCTGTGCACAAGAAAGCGGTGGTTTTGCTTCTGGAGTATCTGGTCCTTGCTTGGTGTTTTCTCGACGACCGGTGTGCTCTTCCTGTTGATCGCACTTGGATACGTGTCCGTCCTCAAGGGGGTTTTCAGCAAGGACGACCTGAGGGTGTTCGGGCGGTTCGTGGTGAATTTCGCACTGCCCGCCCTCATCTTCCGGACGCTGGTGACGGCCGAGCTCAGCGAGGTCATAGATCTTGGCTATCTGGCGGCCTATCTGACCGGGTCGCTCGCGGCGTTCGCCATCGGCTATTTCGTGAGCCGCCGGCTCCTTGGCATGACGCCCGCCGCCTCGACCTTCCAGGGAATGGGGACGTCCTGCTCGAACAGCGGGTTCGTGGGGTATCCGCTCATGCTCATGACCCTGCCGTCCTTGGCGCCCGGCGTGCTGGCGCTCAGCATGGTCGTCGAGAACCTCGTGATGATTCCGATCGTGCTCGTTCTGGCCGAGATGGCGACGGGGCGGGGTACGAGCCGCCGTGCGGTGCTTCGCGACGTGTTTCGGCGGCTGCTGTTGCGCAATCCCATCGTGATCGCGCTGATCCTGGGTCTCGTCATCGCGATGCTCGGGATCGAACTGCCGCGGATCATCTTCGAACCAATCGCGATCATCGCCTCCTCAAGTGCGGCCATTTCGCTGATGGTGATCGGTGGCACGCTTGTGGGATTGCCGCTGAAGAAGATCGATGCGCGCGTGCTGCTCGTGGTCATCGGCAAGCTGGCGATCTTTCCCTGCATGGTGTGGCTCGCGATCAAGTTTTACGGGCTCGGGGGATTCGCGCCCGGCAGCGTGGGCATGATGCAGGCGGCGGTGCTGAATGCCGCGGTGCCGACGGCGGGTGTCTATCCGATCATTGCGCAGCGATACGGGGAGGAAGACAGCGCGGCGCTTGCGATGCTCGTGATGGTGTGTCTGTCGTTCTTCACCATCAGTTTCTGGGTCGCCGGTCTCGAGCTTCACCCGGTCGGGGGGATGTGACCGGGGTCTCGTCCTCTCGCTAGTCGGAGGGCGCGTCTGGTGTCTCGGGGGGCGTGCGCGGCAGGAGGCCGTTCGAGAGCAGGCGCTGATTCAGCACGAAGTTCTCGACGCTGAGTTTGACGATTGTGCTCAGGGCTATGGCAAGCTGCGGGTCGCGGCCGATCCCGCGCAGTTCGTAATCGCGGAACATCTCGGCAATCTGGGAGGCCATCAGCTCGTAGGCAGCGTCGCGGTCGATGTCGAGGCCGGACCAGTCGATGGGGTCCCTAGCTTCGGCATCCTTGGCGAAACTGGCAAGAAGGCGGTGATCCAGCGCATTGGTGGGCGTGTCGCTGCTCATGCCGAGGCGCCGGACCGCGGAGCGGTGGTCATTCCAGGTCGCGCCGAACCGGGGGCGAATCGAGCAGTTCGCGGGTGCGATCCATCTGATCGAACGTGCGATCGGGCTGGAACGTGAACTGGGGCGAGTATTTTAGCTCGATCTGGCCGGTGACCAGATGCCGGATCTCGGCCTTGCACCGGTTGAGAGCCGCGACCACCCCTTCGGTGTTCGTGCCGCCGAGGGGCAGGACGAAAGCGGTGGCGTGGCGCAGGTCGGGTGAGCAGCGAACCTCCGACACGGTGATGGAGACGCCCAAGAGTTCCGGGTCGTGCACCTCGCCGCGGGCGAGCACATCCGACAGCGCGCGCCGGATCAGTTCGGCCACGCGCAATTGCCGTTGGGTCGGGGCGCCGCCGGATCGCGCGGCGGATTGATGTCTTGTCTTTGCCATCGGCCTGAAATCTTATCGCGCCGCTGAGATGTCAAGAGGTAGTGAGGAGTCATTGCAATGAGCGGGCAGGTGGGGATAGCCGTGGCAGGTGCTGCAGGCCGGATGGGTCAGATGCTGGTCCGAGCCGTTCTGGAGGAACCCGGCGCCCGGTTGAGTGGCGTCACGGTGCGGCCCGGCCACGACTGGGTCGGGCGGGATCTCGGCGAGGCGATGGGCGGTGCGCCCCTGGGCGTGAGGGTGTCGGGCGATGCGCTTGAGGTGTTCGCGCAGTCGCAGGCGGTGCTGGATTTCACCACGCCGGAGGTGACGATCGCCAATGCCGAACTGGCCGCACAGGCACGGCTCGCCCATATCATCGGGACCACGGGGCTGGAGCGCGACGACCTTGAGAAGCTCGCGGCGGCAGCCCGCCATGCGGTGATCGTGCGTGCGGGCAACATGAGCCTGGGCGTGAACCTGCTTTCGGTGATCACACGCAAGGTCGCGGAGGTGCTCGGGCCATCGTTCGATATCGAGATCGTGGAGATGCATCACAACAAGAAGGTCGATGCGCCCTCCGGCACCGCGCTGATGCTCGGGGAGGCGGCCGCTGCGGGGCGACGCATCAACCTCGTCGATCATGCCGAGCGCGGGCGCGACGGAATCACCGGGCCGCGGGGGGAAAACGCGATCGGATTCGCCTCGCTTCGTGGGGGCGACGTTGTGGGTGAACACGAGGTCATTTTCGCCGGGGCGGGCGAACGTTTGGTACTCGGACATATCGCCACGGACCGCATGCTGTTCGCCCGCGGTGCGGTGCGCGCGGCAATGTGGGGCCAGAGCCAGCCGCCCGGTCATTACAACATGCTCGATGTGCTTGGTCTTCGCGACGCGGAGGCGGAACTGCCGGATCGCTAAGTGGGATGGGGCCGGGGCGATAGGCGTTTAGCCCCGCCAAGCCGGCGCCGGGCTTGCCCGGTCGCTCCCGACCGCGATCTATTGCATCGGAGGTGCGCCCGTGGGGTGGAGCATGGCCCGGATATGGGCGGCCAGTTCCTCGGGCGGGCTCGGCTTGTGAAGCAGCGGGCCGGCGGCATCTCCCATCTGGTCGTCGGCGAATCCGGTGTAGCCGGACATGTAGATCACGGGCAGGGTGGGGCGCCGCGAGCGCAGCCGCCGGGCGAGCTCGAAGCCGCCGACCCCGCCCGGCATGACCACATCCGTAAGCAGAAGGTCGAAATTCAGGCCGGATTCGACCATTTCGAGGGCCTTCTTGCCGGAGTCTGCACTCACCACGTCATAGCCGAGCATTTCAATCATCACTTCCATCACGGTTCGGAGCTCGGCTTCGTCCTCCACCAGGAAGATGCGCTCGCCCTGGCCGTTTTCGGGATCGTCGGGTTCGACGGTTTCGATTTTCTCCGGCATGCCCTGCGGAAGGTTCAGACTCATACGTGAGCCGACCCCCGGTTCGGAGGATACGTTGAACTCTCCTTTCGCCTGCTGGACAAAGCCGTAGACCATGGCAAGGCCGAGACCGGTCCCGGTGGCGGGAGATTTCGTCGTGAAGAAGGGGTCCGTCGCGCGGCTGCGCACGGCTTCGCTCATTCCGGGGCCATTGTCCGTCACTGCAATTTCCACGAGACGTTTGTCATCAACGCCTTCAGCGTACAATGCGCGGGCGGAAAGAATAATGGTGTCGCCGCGTTCGCCGGAGATGATGGCATCCCGGCTGTTGACGACAAGGTTGAGCAGGGCACCCTCCAACTGCCCCCGGTCGGCATGGACCCAAAGATCCTTTTCCGGGCAATCGATACGAATCTCGATCGATTCCTCGATGGCGGGGCGGGCGAGGTCGAGCAGTCCCTGAAGCAACTCCCCGACGCGCAGCGACTTGGGTTTACCGGGTTGTTCACGTGCGAAGGCGAGCAACCGGCGGGTCATGACGGTGGCACGTTCGACAGAGTCGAGCGCGGATTTCAGGTAGGTGCGGGCAAGTTCCGGTGTGCTGGCCGACTGCGCGAGTTCCATGGAATAACGCATGGTTGCCAGCAGGTTGTTGAAATCATGGGCGATACCGCCTGTCAGTTGTCCGAGGGCGTCGAGCCGGTTCGAGCGCTCGATGCGCTGGCGGCCAAGTTCCTGCTCGGTCACGTCCTCGATCACGACAACACTGGCAACTTCGGAGCCAGGCTCGTCGATTGGCACGGTCGAAATGCGGACATAGAGATCCGACCGGCCCGAACCGGGGGACATGATGCAGATTTCGCCCTTGAGGCGTTCACCGCTCAGGGCGCGGCCAATCGGATTTTCGGCGGGCTCCAGGGATTCGCAGCGTTCGCTGCGCTTGAATTTGATACGTTCGGGCCAGGGCTGGGGCAGTTTTTCCTCAAGCCCGAGGAGCGCGCGTGCTGCCGGATTGGCGCTCGCGATCACGTGCCCGCTTGTCAGACCGATGATCCCGTTGGCGGCCGCTTCGATCTCGATGCGCAGACGCGCGTTGGCTTGTCGCAGGTCTTCCTCGACGGTCTTGAGCGCGGTGAGATCGTGATGCGAACCAAGCAGGCGGATCGGTTTGCCGGTTTCGTCCCTGATTGCGATACCCCGGCACCTCACCCAGACGGTATGCCCCTCTGCATGCCGGTATCGCACGATCTGATCGTAGGGGTGCCGTTCATCCTCACAATGCTTGAGGAAGTTCGATACGCAGAGTTCGAGATCCTCGGGGTGGATCAGATCCTGCCATTCGCTGGAAAGATGCTCCTTCTCGTCAGGGTCTATACCCAGGAGTTGCCAGAATTCCGGGCTCATCCATTCATGGTTGGTATCGACGAGATCCCAATACCAGACCCCGTCGAGGGAACTCTTCTGAACGAAGGACCAAGCTTCCGAATTTGTGCGAATCAGGTCTTCGAGTTCTCGCTCGAGATAATGCTTTTCAGGCATGGGATAAAATGACTTCCGATCTTGCCGCGCTCCGTTCCGTACCGGCGGGCCTCAATATGTCACATCAATATTTCACAACCATTGCGATCAATCGATCCCCTTGCATGGGGCGCACGCCCGATTGCTCGGTATGGCAATGCGGGCGGCTTCCATGTAGTGACCGGCTGTGGCCCTCATTTTCGGGCCTCGGGACATGAGACCCATGACGACACAATCGCCTTCCCTGGACGCGCCTGTCTGGCTCGACCGTTTCACGCCGCCTGTTCTTCTGACGCTGGTCCTGGCGACCGGTCTCGCGGCGCTCAACATGAACATTATCCTTCCGTCGCTGCCGCGGATCGCGGAGTATTACGGCGAGGACTACGCACTCGTTCAGCTTGCCGTCTCCGGCTACCTCGCCACAACGGCCGTCCTGCAACTGGTCATCGGGCCGCTCTCGGACCGTTATGGTCGGCGACCGGTGCTGCTTGCATCTTTCGTGGTTTTCCTGCTTGCAACCGTAGGATGTATTCTCGCCCCAAGTTTCGAAATCTTTCTCCTCTGCCGGTTGATACAGACGAGCGTTTCTTCCGGCATCGCGCTGAGCCGGGCAATCCTGCGTGACATGGTGCCGCCGGACCGCGCCGCGAGTATGCTGGGTTACGTCACGATGGGCATGGCAGTGGCGCCCATGGTGGGGCCGATGATCGGCGGGGTTCTCGATCAATGGTTCGGCTGGCAGGCGGTCTTCGGACTCACGCTCGCTTTCGGCTGTCTGGTACTAGCAATGGTCTGGGCCGATCTCGGAGAGACGAACACCTCGCGATCCGCCGACTTCGCCGCCCAGTTCCGGGCGCTGCCAGAGCTTGCGCGTTCGCGGCGGTTCTGGGGCTATTCGGCGAGTGCCGCCTTCGCGTCCGGCGCGTTCTTCGCGTTTCTGGGGGGCGGGCCCTTCGTGGCGACGGTCATGCTCGACATGTCCTCCTCCGAACTTGGCCTCTATTTCGGGCTCATCGCGGTGGGCTACATGGGCGGGAACTTCGTCTCGGCGCGGGTGACCGAACGGGTCGGCATGAACCGGATGATGGTCGCGGGCGCAGTGACGGCCACCATCGGGGTGGTGCTCATCTTCGTCTTCATGTCGATGCCCGTCCTGCATCCCTTGTCCTTCTTCGGGCCGATGGTGCTGATCGGGTTCGGCAACGGCCTGACGCTGCCGAGCGCCAATGCCGGAACGGTCTCGGTGCGGCCTCACCTGGCAGGCAGTGCGTCGGGGATCGGCGGGGCGATGATGATCGGCGGTGGCGCGGCGCTGTCGGCGCTTGCCGGCGCACTGCTCGGGCCGGGAACCGGGCCGTGGCCACTGCTTGTCATCATGCTGGTTTCCGAGGTCTGCTGCATTCTTGCCGCCCTCGACGTGATCCGCACGGCGCGTCGCAGGGGCGAGGATCCCTACGGGTTTCCCGTTTCGAAACGATGACGCGCACCTCGCTTGCAGATGCGTCGCCCAATGCCCGGGGTGCGGCCTTCATGGTGCTCGCCATGGCGGGGTTCTCCTCGAACGACGCGCTCATCAAGCTGGTCTCGCAGGACATTCCGCTATTTCAGGCGATCTTCCTGCGCGGCGTTATCGTCTCGGCCGCATTCGGGTTGATCGCCTATGCGACAGGGGTTCTGAAATCGGTGCACAGCCGACGTGACCGGCGCGCGCTTCTGGGCCGGACAACAGGCGAAACGCTGGGCGCGTTCTGTTTCCTGACGGCGCTGACGCAACTGCCGATCGCCAATGCGACCGCGATCCTTCAGAGCATGCCGCTGGCCATCACGCTCGGTGCTGCATTTCTCCTGCACGAACCTGTCGGTTGGAAGCGGTATGCGGCCATCGCGGTAGGCTTCCTCGGTGTTCTGGTGATCGTGCGGCCCGGGGCTGAAGGGTTCAACAGCTACGGCTTTCTCGCCATGGCGGCTGTCTTTCTGTTCACGCTGCGCGATCTCTCCACGCGGCAGATTTCCCCGGATGTGGCGACGGTCCTCGCGGCCTTCATCACATCGAGCATCACGACATGCGTCGCCGGGATCGTCTCGCTCTTCGGGGGGTGGGAAACGGTGACCGGCCTTAACGTGCTGACGCTCTTCGTGGGGGCCGGTTGCCTGATGGTGGGGTATCACTTCTCGATCATCGGAATGCGGACCGGTGACGTGGGGTTCGTTTCGCCGTTTCGCTACGCGCTGCTGATCTGGGCGATGATCCTGGGGTGGCTGATCTACGGCGACATTCCCGACATCTGGATGATTACGGGCGCGGGGATCGTTGTCGCCGCCGGATTCTACACGTTCTACGAGGAGCGTGCCCGGCGGAGGTGACAGGCCCGCCGGCTATTTCCGCGCGGTCAGCCGTTCCACTATCCGAGTGAAGGCATCTCCGCGGGCCTCGAAGCTGGAGAACTGGTCGAAGCTCGCACAGGCAGGTGCGAGAAGGATGGTGTCACCCGGTTCGGCCCGCTCGAAGGCCAGTGCAACCGCGGCATCCAGCGTTCCGCAGAGCGAGTAGGGGGAAGGGCCGAGTTGTGCGGCGAAGCTCTCCGCGGCCTCGCCAATCAGGTAGGAGTGGCGGAGCCTCTCGAACAGCGGTTCGAGGCTTGCGATGCCGCCTTCCTTGGCACGGCCCCCGGCGATCCAGTGGATGCGCTCGAAACTCGACAGTGACCGGCCTGCGGCATCCGCGTTCGTGGCCTTCGAGTCGTTGACGAAGCGGACGCCACCGACTTCCGCCACGAGCTGTGCCCGGTGCGGCAGGCCGGGATAGCTGGCCATGGCCTTCTCGATCTGACGAGGGCCGAGCCCGAGGCTGCGCGCGGCGGCATAGGCGGCGCAGGCATTCTGATGATTGTGGGCGCCGGGCAAGGTTGCGATGGGACGCAGGTCGAAGGACGCGAGCTGCCGCCCGTGGCGCCATTCGGCCAGGTGCCCCTTGCGGGCGAAGACGGACCAGCCGGGCCCTGCAAGCTTGCGACCGGAGGAAATGGTGATCACCGGTTCGCCGCTATCTGCCATTTCGCGCATGACATTGGCCAGAAAGCGGCCTTCGTGCTCATCCACGCCGATGATGCTCCGACCGGGCCCGCCCTGGGTGAAGAGGCGTTTCTTGGCGGCGAAATAGCCACCACGCCCGCCGTGGCGATCGAGATGGTCGGGGGAGAGATTGAGAAACACCGCGATGTCGGGTTGCAACGCGCGGGCGAGATCCGTCTGGTACGAAGAGAGCTCCAGCACCACGATCATGCCGTCATCCGCCGGTTCGAGATCCAGGACGCCGCGGCCGATATTTCCGCCCATCTGCACCGGCCGTCCTGCATCGGACAGAATATGGGTGAGCAGTGCGGTTGTCGTCGATTTGCCATTGGAGCCGGTGATGCAGACCACCTGCGGCACCCGGTCGAACTCGTCCCATTCCTCGGTTGCGAAGGACCGGAAGAACAGGCCGACATCGTTGTCGACCGCAACGCCTGCGTCCCAGGCGGCGGCTATCGCCGGATGCGGGGCCGGGTAGAGATGCGGGATGCCGGGGCTGACGATCAGTGCCTTGACACCTTCGAGCGCCCCGGGCCGGGAAAGGTCCGCGATGGCAATCCCGTTGGCCTCGGCGGTTTCGCGCGCCGCTTCTCCGTCATCCCATGCAACGACTTCCGCACCGCCGGCCTTCAAGGCCTGAACGGCCGGAAATCCCGAGCGGCCAAGGCCCAGGACCGCGACCTTGTGGCCATCATATCCACGGACGGGGATCATGGTTTGCTCATCCGGCGTGTCGGGCAGAGCACGGTGTCTTGTGCAAGCTTCATGATGTCATGCCGAATGAGCTTCTTGTCAGGTGTGCCGGTCTTAGCCGAGTTCCGTGACGGACCTGATGATCTTGTTGTTCAGACCGTAATCGATCGCTTCCGAGGCAGTGAGCCAGAAATCGCGGTGGGTGTCCTCGGCGATCTTCTCGGGGGTGTGGCCCGTGGCTTCGGCGAAGAGCTTGTGGAACCGCTCGCGCATGATGCGGATCTGTTCGGCCTGGATCATCATGTCCGTCGCCTGTCCGCCGATGCCGCCGCGGGGTTCGTGCAGCAGGAAGCGCGTGTTGGGCAGGCAGTAGCGGTTTTCCTTCGCGGCGCCGACAAAGATCAGGGCGCCCGCGCTCGCGACCCAGCCGGACCCGATCACACGCACCTTGGGTTTGATGAACTGGATCATGTCGTGAACCATGTCGCCCGACTCGACGTGGCCGCCGGGCGAGGAAATGATCACGTTGATCGGATCGTCGCTTGCCTCGGCAAGGGCGAGCAGCTGGGTGACCGCACCACGGGCCAGCTTGTCGTTGATCGTGCCGGTGATGATCACGTTGCGGCTCTGGAAGAACAGGGCCTCGGCCTTTCCGGCCGGTGCCTTGTCGTCCGACTTGTCGTCTTCGGTCTCATCTTCGAGCACGGGATAGTGCAGCATTTTTCCGGAGCCTCCGAATTGTAGTTTGCGCGTGCGATTCTACCGCAGCTTGAGTGTCGCGAGCCCGATCATCGCGAGAATGAGCGAAATGATCCAGAACCGGATGACGATTTGTGGCTCGGCCCAGCCGAGTTTCTCGAAATGGTGGTGGATCGGCGCCATCAGGAAGACGCGCTTCTTCGTCCGTTTGTAATAGGCGACCTGAATGATGACGGAGAGCGCTTCCACCACGAAGAGCCCGCCAATGATCGCGAGCACGATCTCGTGCTTCGTGGCAACTGCGATCGCACCGAGTGCGCCGCCCAATGCCAGTGAGCCGGTATCGCCCATGAAGACAGCCGCAGGCGGAGCGTTATACCACAGGAACCCCAGGCCCCCGCCGATGAGGGCCGCGACGAAGATCAGGATCTCGCCGGTTCCGGGGACGAAGTGGAGCCCGAGGTAGTTGGTGAAATCGACCCGGCCGACCACATAGGCGATGATCCCGAAGGAGCCGGCTGCGATCATCACCGGCATGATGGCGAGGCCATCGAGACCGTCGGTGAGGTTCACGGCGTTTGCCGCGCCCACGATCACCAGCATGGCGAAGGGCACGAAGAGGAAGCTCAGTCCGAGCAGGTATTCCTTGAAGACCGGAAATGCGAGTTCGCCGGAAAGTTCCGAGGGGTGAAGATACATCGCCCACCCGCCCGCAATGGCGGCGATGGCGAAACCCGCGCCGAGCCGGACCCGGCCCGAGACGCCTGCGTGGTGCTGCTTGCGGACCTTGGCATAGTCATCCGCGAAGCCGATCAGGCCGAAGCCGAAGGTCACGAGCATCACGAGCCAGACGAAGCCGTTGTCCAGTCGCGCCCAGAGCAGGGTGGAAAAGAGAAGGGCCGATAAGATCAGCAGTCCGCCCATGGTGGGAGTTCCGGCCTTCGAGAGAATGTGGCCTTCGGGTCCGTCGGAGCGGATCGGCTGCCCCCGGCCCTGGCGCACGCGCAGGGTCTCGATCAGGGGACGGCCGAAGAGAAAGCCGAATATGAGGGCCGTGAGGAACGCGCCGCCCGCACGGAAGGTGATGTATCTGAAGACGTTCAGGAAGCTGATACTGTCCGACAGTTCGGCGAGATAATAGAGCATCTTCTCTGTGCTAGCCTTCCTCGGGGAGTTCCGGAGTTGCTTCGCCGAGCGACTTTATGGCGTCGACGACCAATCCCATTTTCGAGCCGAATGACCCCTTTACCATCGCAATGTCGCCGGCATCCAGCAACTTTCGTGCACGTGTGGCCATCTGGTCAGAGGACTGGAACCATTCGCCGCGCCTGTCCGGCGGAAGGGCCTCGTGAAGCGCCTGCATGCGTTCGCCGGCGCAGTGCACGACCGTGATGGCGTCCAGCGCAGGAACCTTGGCGAGGCCCGCGTGGAGGTGGATCTCCTCGGGGCCCAGTTCGAGCATGTCGCCCAGGAACGCGATACGCCGGCCCTTCGCCACGCGCCCGACATCATGCTGCGGCTCTTCGGCGGCGAGCACCTCGAGCGTTGCGGCAACCGCGGCCGGGTTGGCGTTGTAGCTTTCGTCGATCAGCGTGATGCTGCCATCCATGCCGGCAGGGCCAAGGTCGATCTTCCAGCGCGCGCCACGCCCATCCGGCGGTTCCCAGCTCGCGAGGCTGATCGCAGCACGGCCAACATCCGCGCCGAGGGCCTCGACGCAGGCTAGGACGCCAAGCGCATTCATTGCGAGATGGCGGCCGCGCGCGCCGATGCGGAAGTAGAAGGGGGTTCTGCCATTGCGCGCCGAGACCGAAGTGCCGGTCTTTCCGATTGCGGCTTCCACGAGGCGGAGTTCGGGGCGCCCGGTACTGCCGAAGCGGACCGGGGCGGCCCGGCGGTGACGGGCGGCGCGCAAGAGGGTCGGGTAGGTGGGCGTGTCACGGTTGAGGACGATGATGCCGCCGGGCTCGAGCCCCTCCATGATCGCGGCCTTTTCGCGGGCAATGCCACGGATGTCGCGGAAGGCCGCCAGGTGGACCGCCTCGACGGCGGTGATCAGGGCCACATCGGGCCTCGCAAGGCGCGAGAGCGGCGCGATCTCGCCCGGAGCATTCATGCCGATCTCGATCACGGCAAAGGCCGCATCCGCCGGCATGCGCGCGAGCGTGAGCGGCACCCCCCAGTGATTGTTGTAGCTCTTTTCGGCGGCATGGGTGATGGCCTGCGCACCAAGGACATGACGCAGCATTTCCTTGGAACTGGTCTTTCCGACGGATCCCGTCACGGCGACGAGCCTGCCTTGGAAGCGCGAACGTGCTGCGGTGGCAAGGGCGCGGAGACCTTCCAGCACGTCTGGGACCACCAGCAGGGGCGCATCGGCTGCGACCCCTTCGGGGTGGCGGGAGACGAGAGCCGCCCCAGCGCCCTTCTCGAAAGCCTGGGCTACGAAATCGTGCCCGTCGCGCACATCCTTCAGCGCGATGAAGAGGTCACCGGGCCGGAGCGTGCGGGTGTCGATGGAAACGCCTGTCGCAGTCCAGTCTGAAGGGCATGTGCCCCCTGTCGCGCGCACCGCTTCATCGCGGGTCCAGAGAGGTGTCATGCGCCGAGCCCGTCGAGTGCTGCAACAGCGACGCTGGCCTGTTCGATGTCGTCGAAGGGCAAAGTGTCGGAGCCGATGATCTGACCGGTTTCGTGGCCCTTGCCCGCGATGAGCAGGGCGTCGCCAGGCTGCAGCGTATCGACGGCCGCGAGGATGGCCTCGGCGCGGTCGCCGATCTCCGTGGCATCGGGACAGCCGGCGAGAATTTCGGCGCGGATCTCACCGGGGTCCTCATTGCGCGGGTTGTCGTCTGTCACGAAAATCACGTCTGCGGCGCGTGCGGCGGCAGCCCCCATGAGCGGGCGTTTGCCCCTGTCACGATCACCGCCGGCGCCGAAGACGACGATCAACCGGCCCATGGAATGAGGGCGAAGGGCGTTGATCGCGGTGGTGAGCGCGTCGGGCGTATGGGCGTAATCAACGAAAACCGAGGCACCGTTGGCGCGCGTTGCGGCGAGTTCCATCCGTCCGCGCACGGTCCGCAACTGCTCGATCGCAGGCAGGACGCTCTCCGGATCGCTGCCGGAGCCGATCGCGAGACCCGCGGCCATGAGCGCATTGCTGGCCTGGAAACCGCCGATCAGGTTGAGCCTCGCGCGTTGGCTCTTGCCCTTCCACGAGTAGAGAACCTCCTGGCCCGTCGCATCGAAACGCTGAGCGAGCAGGCGGAGGTCGGCAAGCTCCGTGCGGCCCACGGTAAGCACGCTCTGACCACGCTCCTGCGCGGCGGAAAGGACCATTCCGCCCTGAGGATCATCGAGGTTGATGACCGCCGTGCCGTTGCGCGGCAGGATCTTGCGGAAGAGGCGCAGTTTTGCGTCGAAATAGCTCTCGAAATCTGGGTGATAGTCGAGGTGGTCGCGGGTGATGTTCGTAAAGCCCGCAGCACTCAGGCGCACTCCGTCGAGGCGGCACTGGTCGAGCCCGTGGCTCGATGCCTCCATCGCGGCGTGGCTGACCCCTTGGTCGGTCAGGTCATCGAGCAGGCTGTGGAGTGTGATCGGTTCGGGTGTGGTGTGGCTCAGCGGCGCGGAAACCGCACCTTCGACACCCGTAGTGCCAAAGTTTACGGCCCGTTCGCCCATGGTTTCCCAGATCTGCCGCGTGAAGCTTGCCACCGATGTCTTGCCATTGGTGCCCGTAACCGCGACGATCACGTCGGGCTGACCGCCGAACCAGCGCGAGGCTGCTATGGCGAAGCTGTAGCGCGGATCTTCGGAGACGATCACCGGGATGTTCAGGGGGCCGATTTCGGCCTCGGCAAGTTCAAGCCCGCGCGGATCGGTGAGAACGGCAACCGCCCCCATGCGCAGGGCATAGGAAACGAATTCCGCGCCATGGGTATTGGATCCTGGAAGGGCCACGAAGAGGTGGCCCGGCTCGGTCTTCCGGCTGTCCACCGAGAGACCGGTGATCTCAGGAAGCACGCCCGCCCAGTCACCGCCCCGGCGGGTTCCGGTGAGAAGGCCGAGTGCCTCAAACCCGATCAGGGTATCTGTCCGCTTTGTTCCGGTCATCGCGCCCCGACTGTGACCCTCTACGCCTCATCGGCTATTCGTTTCCGGCAAGCGTGTAAAGCACCTGTTCGGGGCCCGCACCCTCCGGCTTGGGGCGCATGCCCAATACGGGGGCAATCCGCGCGATGACGTCTGCAGCGACCGGTGCGGCCGTAAGGCCGGCGGTGCGGAAACGGGTCTTGTTGATGATGGTTTCCGGTTCGTCGAGGCTCACGATCAGCACGTATTCCGGATCGGAAGCCGGGAAGAAGGAGGCGAAGGTGGAGATGACCTTGTCCCGCTCGTAGCCACCGGTTGCCGAGGGTTTGTCGGCGGTGCCGGTCTTGCCCGCGATTTCGTAGCCGGGCACATCCGCCTCTTTGGCTGTGCCACGCATCACGACCTGGCGCATCATCTCGCGCACCTCGCGGGAGGTCCGCTCCGAGAAAACACGCGGGCCCGGTGTGATCTGGCCATCCTCGATCAGCGTCGGCGTGACGCGATAGCCGCCATTGGCGAGGGTCGCGTAGGCGGACGCAAGATGGAGCGGGGTGATGGCAATGCCGTGGCCATAGGAGATGGTCATGGTCGTCAGGTCGGACCAGCGGGTTGGCAGAAGCGGCATTGCCTGCGTCGCCTCGGGGATCTCGAGACGCACCGGTTCGAAGAAGCCGAGCTCCTCAAGAAGGGCCTTCTGGCTTTCGGTGCCCATTTCGACGGCGATGCGGGCCGTGCCGATGTTCGAGGATTTGACCAGAACGTCGGTGACGCTGAGCCGGGGGCCGTAGTCCCGGAAATCGCGGATCGTGTAGCGGCCCCATTTCATCGGTCCCTTGGTCTCGATCATGGTGTGCGGCGACACGACGCCGTTTTCCAAGGCGTGGGCCACGGTGAGCGGCTTGAAGGTCGAGCCGAGTTCGTAGCGACCCTGGGCTGCGCGATTGAAGAGCGGGCTGTCCGCCGGATCGCCGCTCGATGGCAGCGCGGGGCGGAAGTTCGCGTCGAATTCCGGCAGACTGGTGATGGCGCGGATGCGACCGGTCTTGGCTTCCATCAGGATGCCCGCCGCGCCGACGGCGTTCATGTCCTTCATGCCCTGGGCGAGAACTTCCTGAAGCGCGGACTGCACGGGCAGGTCGAGCGACAGGCGAAGCGGTTCGCTCGTGCGCTCGGTATCGCGAAGACGTGCGTCGAAGGTCCGTTCAATGCCGGCCTTGCCAACGATTTCGGCGGCACTCACCCCCTCGCGGCCGAAGCCGGTGCTGCCCAGAACATGGGCGGCGACCGATCCGTTGGGATAGAGGCGCTGCTCGCGGGGGCCGAACAGCAGCCCCGGTTCGCCCAGATCATGCACGAGCTGGCGCTGTTCGGGCGAGACGGTTCGCCTGATCCAGAGGAACCTGCGGCCACTCGTGAATTTTGCCAGCAGTTGGTCTTCGTCGAGATCCTCGAAGATCGACGCCAGGCCCTTCGCCGCGGCAACGGGATCAACCATCTCGTGCGGGTGGGCATAGAGCGAAGCCGTGGCGGTGTTCGTCGCGAGCACGATGCCGTTGCGGTCGACGATATCGGCGCGCTGGGTGGTGATCGGGTCCTGCGAGAACCCGTGAACGGGTTCGGTCGGGATCGCGGCCGCAACCAGGGCCATGCGCCCCGCGACTGCGGAGAAACCGAGAATGAACACGGCGCCAAGAAGGACGAGGCGGGCCTCCGCCTTGCGCCGCTCCTGGCTTTGGCGGGCCAGGAAGCGCCGCTGGCGTTCCTGCGCTTCGATGAAATCCGGATTGGTGCCAGCCTCGCGGGCGGAAAGCACGCGCGCGAGAGGGCGAAGCGGGCGTCTGATCATTTTTCGGCCTCCACAGCGGTTTCCTGAAGATTGTCGGGTTCGGGCGGATAGGCGACGATGGCGACCGTGCCGAAATGCTCCGGGTTGAGGGGTACGAGCCCGAGCGCGTCTCGGTTCTGCGCGACCAGCGCCCGCAGTCGCTCCGGACGGTTGAGATAGGCCCATTCGCCGCGCAGGGCGTTGAGCGCTTCGTGCTCGCGGGCGATTTCTCGCCGGAGCTCGACGACCCGCCCCATCGCCTCACGGGTCGAGTAATTCACCCTGTAGGCCCAGGTGGCGCAGACGGCGACGAAAGTGATGGCTGAGAGATAGAGAACCAGTTTCATTGGCGCATTCCGTGCAACACGACTGGCGGAAGGCCGAGCTCGGCTGGCTCGACCGGCAGTGCGGGTGCGTCGAGACGACGGGCGACGCGGAGCTTGGCCGAGCGCGCGCGGGGGTTGGCGGCGGTTTCGGACGCAGATGGCGCGATGGCGTTGCGCGTCGTGCGCTCAAAGCGCGGCTCATCCACCGGGCCGCCTTCCGGGGCATGGCGATTGCCGCGGGGGTTCGAGCCGCTGCTCGCCTGAATGTAGCGTTTGACGATCCGGTCCTCGAGCGAGTGGAAGGTGACGACAGCCAGCCATCCTCCCGGCGCGAGCGCATTTTCGGCCGCTGTGAGGCCGTTTGCCAGTTCGCCCAGTTCGTTATTCACCGCGATGCGCAGCGCCTGAAAACTCCGGGTCGCCGGATGAGGCTGGCCTGGTTTGGGCCGTGGCAGGCATTTCTCGATGATCGCGGCAAGCTGGAGCGTCGTCTCGAAAGGGGTAGTGGCCCGTTCCTTGACGATCGCTTTCGCGATCCGGCGAGACGCACGCTCTTCGCCGAGCTGGAAGAGGATGTCGGCCAGTTCGGCCTCGGGCAGGGTGTTCACCAGATCGGCGGCGGAGGTGCCCGACTGCTCCATGCGCATGTCGAGCGGCCCTTCCTTCTGGAAGGAAAAGCCGCGGTCGTCCTGGTCGATCTGCATGGAGGAGACGCCGATATCGAGCACCACGCCGTCAAGTTTCTCGAATCCCGCCTCGCGGGCGATCAGATCAAGCTCCCCGAAACGGCCTTCTCGCACGGTGATCGCGTCGCCATAGCCGGGTTTCCAGTCGTCGGCGCGACGGAGGGCTTCCGGATCGCGATCGACGCCGATCACATGTGCTGCTCCAGCCTCCAGCAATGCGCGGGTATAGCCACCCGCACCGAGGGTTCCATCGAGCCATACGCCGGAAACCGGGGAGACCGCCTGGATCAGCGACTCCAGCAGGACGGGGATATGAGGAGTGACGGGTGTGTGGATCACAGGCCACCTCCGTCTTCTTCGAGTTCCTCGAAGATGTTCTCGAGTGCGTCCGCGCCGCCGAGATCGTCGATTGTCTCCATGAGCATTGCTTCATGCTCGGCATAGGCCTCGGGTGACCAGACCTCGAAGTTCTTGTTTGCGCCGGCAAAGACCGCTTCACCGTTCAGGCCGGCGATCTCGCGCAGTTTCGCGGAAAGGATGATGCGGCCGTTGTCATCGACCTGGGCATCGGATGATTTCGTGCTCAGGATATGCTCCATCGCGCGGCGCTTCTTGGAGAAGCGGGGCATCCGGTCGACCATCGCTTCAAGCTCGGCCACGCCCTTGACCGTGTAGCCCTGAAGATGCGGTTTTCCGGGGAGGCCGTAGATGAGAACGAATGTGGGCTGGCTGCCGGGGGACCAGTCGGGGTCGCCTTCCTCGATCACACGGCGAAAGGAGGCGGGGACCGACACGCGACCCTTCTGGTCTACCTTGTGGACCGATTCGCCTCTGAAGCGCCGTGCCAACGGCCAGTCTCCTGCTCAATGCCCTCTTCAAGCGAATGGCGGGCCGTGCATCTTCTGTGCACGACCCGCCATTCGGTCCCATTTTGGGTCCACGGCCCGACTGCGCCGCCGTTTTTATGGTCTGCTCTCGATCGTCGTTCGCGTCGGGTCTTCGCCTCGTTGCGGAAAGCTGCGTGCCTGTATGAAGCCTGCCGAATTTTTGATTTTGGGGTGCTTTGACCCTTGTTCGTCATACGCCGCTGTCCGTGGAATTTTGGATAGCATGGCACCTTGTACAACTCAATGGATTTTTGTGGGATATCGTGGTCTTGCACCGCATCTCTGATGCAGATTTGCCTCAATTTTCCAAAAAATTCTATGTTCCAAGAACATATTGGGATTGCGTGGCGTTCATGGCGCAACATCTAGATTCAATCTGAGGTAGTTTTTCGCAGGCAAAATTCGCCCCTGGAAGGCGCGGTGCGGGCATTTTTGCGACAAAAGCCGGAAAAATGGGCGTCCTCGCGATTCGCCAGCCAACTGTGGCATGAGATCCCATGCCGTGAGGTCTGCGGATGGCCTGTAAGCCGGATTCTGTCGTGTGCTTTCGCACACCGATGACCATTCCTCTGGCCCCACCGTTGCCGGCGGGATCTAGCAGCCAACCCGGACCGCCTGGGCGGGAGAACCCTGGGGCGCGAGGCCCCGGCGCGGTCCCTATTTGGCCTTGCTCCTGGCGGGGCTTGCCGTGCCGCCGACGTTGCCGCCAGCGCGGTGGGCTCTTACCCCACCGTTTCACCCTTACCCGCGACCCGAAGGTGCGGGCGGTCTGTTCTCTGTGGCGCTTTCCCTCGGGTTGCCCCGGGCGGGCGTTACCCGCCGCCATGTCTCCCTGGAGTCCGGACTTTCCTCGACGCTTTCACGCCGCGGCCATCCGGCCATCCGCAGGAGGGTTCCTTAGGGATTGGGCAAATGATGGTCAATCGGCTTTGCGTGCCAGCTGCGGCAGGCAGGCCGCAGGGGAAGGATCACGTCAGGTTTTCGCCGAGCGCAGCCTTGAGAGGATCGAGCCACTGCTCATACTTGTGCCAGGCCTGCGAGCTACCCTTGTACATCTTCTTGCGAACCTGGTTCGCAGAAGCCGTCATCACCGAGCGCTTGGTGCGGTGGAATTCCAGAACAGCGTCTTCCCAGGGCAATTCCGCATGCTCGAGGGCCCGGCGGGACTGTTCTTCCTGGTGTTCCGTCAGATCCTCATAAGGCATGTCGAGGATGCGGCCGGGGTAGAGACGGTGCCAGTAGGCCATCAGGTCCCGATAGAGGCCGAAATACCTGCCAAGGTCATCGAGGTCATAGGCGTAACCGTTGCCGCGGCTGGCGAAGCAGTGTTTGAAAACGGACCAGCATGTCGCGACCGGGTCGCGCTGCATGTGAATGATCCGTGCCTCCGGCATGGAAGAGAGAATCCAGCCGGCAAAGCGGAAGTTGAGCGGCATCTTGTCGACGAAGACGGGGGACTCGATCCCGAGCTTGGCGATGCCGTCCCGGTAGTCGTCGCGACACTCGCGAAGTTGCTCGTCCGTGATCCGGCCGGTGGTCATGCCTTCCTCGGAGAAGAACACCCGCCGCGCGGCACGGGCCAGAAGCTCGAGCTCGCCCGCACCATAGACGCTGCTGTGACTCGCGAGGATCTGCTCCATGAGCGAGGTGCCGGACCGGGGCATTCCGACCACGAAGACCGGGCGCGGTCCGTCCCATGCTTCGTCGGTGAGAGCCGGCGGATTCTCTTCGGGGAACATGCTCTTGATCCGGTTGAACAGCCGGATGTCCATGCCGAACTCGTAGCCCGAGGATTCCTTCCGCAAGCGGTTTCCCTCGAGATAATAGGGGAAGCTCTCCGCAAATTCGCCGAGGTCCTCGTAGGCCTTCCCGAGGGCGAAATTGAAGAAGCGTGCATCCTCGGAAGAGACACCGGGGCGGTCCAGCAACTCACGCATTTCCGCGATCTGCGGGTCGCCTTCGCTGAATTTCTTGTAGTTCGCCAGGTTGAAGTGAGCCTGGGCATGCTCCTTCTGCAATTCGACCGCACGCGCAAAGCTGTTGCAGGCGTCTGAGCGGTTGCCCATGGCGCCGAGCACGGCCCCTATATTGTTGTGCACGGCCGACTGTCTCGGAGAGAGCCGAAGCGCTTCGTTGAGGCTTTCCAGGGCCTCGTCGTGACGACCCATCTTGTTCAGCGACGTTCCGAGCTGGCTGTGGATCTGCGGAGAGTCCGGCTTGATCTTGAGGGCGATCCCCAAGCTCTTCAGCGCCTCGTCGTATTTGCCGAGCGACATCAGCGCCTCGGCGGTGTTGACGTAGGTCGCCGAATACATCGGATTGAGGCGCATGGCCTCGGCGAAGCACAAGAGCGCTTCGGGATGGTCTTCCATCTGGACCAGTGCGCTACCGAGGTTCTCATGCGCGATCCCGAGGAGGGGGTTTATCTCGATCGCGCGTCTCGCGGCATCGATGGCTTCCTGGGTGCGGCCCAGCAGTCGGAGCGAGGCGCTGAGCCCGCTCAGGGCGGCTGCCGATTTCGGGTTCGCCTGCACCGCTTCCGCAAACGCCGCCTCTGCGCGGTCGGGGCGATGGGCGGCCAGGTATCGCCGCCCGCGATTGACCGAGGCCGTCGCGGGGTCGACCCTCTCGGATATGGGGACGGCCTTCTTCTTGAGCGCGTTCTTTTTCTGCTCCGTCACATCATTCGTCAGGTCGCGCAGACCCGTGATCGCCCGCTTGTTTTGCGGGAAGCGCTCCAGAACATCGCGATAGAGTGCCTCGGCCTGCATGATCTCGCCCCGCTTCGCGAAGCTCCGCGCCTGTGACAGGGTCCGGTCGATCGACTGAGGTTTCGCAGACATGGGCAAGTTCCGGAGGCTGAGTTCGTTTCCAGGCCCCAGATCTCTTCCGAAAGGGTTTCCAAATTCCAAACGCGCCGGATCCGGTTTGGTCAAATATCAGATCTCGCATGATTTTAGGCGCAGAAATGGAAACAATGTTTTCGCAGAACAGCGCATTGTTCCTTCCGGTGTCGATCGTATCTTTAGTGGCAAGCAAATCAGGAGGTGCGTCATGTCTTTCAGGGCCGTGAAGAACGAAATAAGGGCGACCCCGGCCATCGAGGGCGCGGGTGTCAAGCTTCACCGGGCCTTCGGGTTCGGAGACACATCGGAGAGCGATCCCTTCCTGCTCCTCGATGATTTCCGCAACGACGATCCCGCGGATTACAAGGCTGGATTTCCCTGGCACCCGCATCGGGGCATCGAGACGATCACATATGTACTCGATGGCGAGGTTGAGCATTCCGATAGCCTCGGCAACCGCGGGCTGCTCGGTGCAGGATCGGTTCAGTGGATGACCGCGGGCTCCGGCATCATGCATCAGGAAATGCCACGGGGCAGCGCGCGGGGCCGGATGCACGGTTTCCAGCTTTGGGCGAACCTGCCATCCTCCCTAAAGATGACCTCGCCGCGCTATCAGGACATTCAGGGCGCGGACATTCCCGAAATCGTCGATGACGACGGGACCCGGGTGAAGGTCATCGTCGGCAGTTTCTGGGGACAGAAGGGTCCGGTGGACGGGATCGCGGCAGAACCCATGTATCTCGACGTCTGGGTGCCGCCGAACCTGCGCAAGACGTTGCCCGTCGACACCTATTCCAGTGCTTTCGCCTATGTATTCCAGGGAACCGCGAGCTTTCGGGATGCCTCGGCACCCGAAGGTGTGAAGGTCGAGAAGGAATATCGGGGGCAGGAGCTCAACATTCGCGATATGTCAGGGAACCGAACGCTCGTGCGGTTCGACACCGGCGACGAGATCACGGTTCGTTCTGGTGCGGAGGGCGTGCGCTTTCTTCTTGTCAGCGGCCGTCCCCTCAAGGAGCCGGTGGCCTGGCACGGTCCGATCGTCATGAACACGCGCGCCGAACTGATGGAGGCGATGCGTGACCTTCAGACCGGCAGGTTCATCCGGGAAAATGCCGCCGCGAAATAGGAATGCAGCCTTGTCACGCCCGAATAACGTGCCGGTCGGCCTGGCATCGGTCCGGGCGTGACGCAGTCGATAACCTCAATTTGGGCGCTTCGTCGCCGCAAAGTCCTGCGGCACAGAAGTCCACACTGCGTTTCGGCCCCTCACAGGAGAAGCGTAGTCATACATGAGAAATATTGCAGATTTTAATGGTTTTGCAGCCTTTTGTGCAACGTGGCCTTAGTAATGTTTGCTTAGTTCGCGGCACGTCTCTTTGTTTGAAGGAACTGGAAGGAAGTCGTTCATGGAGCCGCCTGCAGTTGATCCCGCGATTCACATGCTACTCTCATTTCTGCCTCTCGTGCTGCTGACGATCCCGTTTGCAATCGGGAACTTCTTCCTGGCCAGAAGGATCGAGGGGGCAAGTCCGGCGATCTGGGTAATCTCGAGCCTCATTCCGTTCGCCAACATGTTGTTCATGTACTATGTCCTCTACAGGGTCATCTACGCTGTTCTGGACTACCTGCGCGAAATTCGGGACCGTTCGTAGACCTGTGATTGTCATTGGGACAGGGGCCGTAGCGCCGGTTTCTCACGCAGAAGTTCCCCGGTGAGACTATCCTGTCCTGCGGTCCTCAGATCAAATATTGTCGGCTGACGTGTTGCGCAGACGTTACGCAAACGTTGCGTATGGTTGGTTTGCCATACCGAAACCATACACGTTCCATATCGATTCCATACTCAAGAAAATATTCTATGCAATTCATCTTACGTCAAAATCCGACGTTTCCCCCGTCGCGTTGAAAAACGGGTCCACTCTCCTTAGCCTCTCATTAACGTTTCGCCCGGAGCCGGGGGAACCCCGCACTGCGCGCCGTCTTGCCATCGCCGGGGCCCGGCGCTAGTGTCCGCGCGATTTTGCCGGCGGGGTGTCCTGCCGGATGATGGGTGCCTGGGCCGGAGGCCCGGCCGATAGAGAAGAGGGTCACACGCATGTTCGCAACTCCTGCCTTTGCACAGGCTGCCGGAGCTCAGGGGGCCGCTGGCGGCCTGATCAGTTTCGTGCCGATCCTGCTGATTTTCGCGATCATGTACTTCCTGATGATCCGGCCTCAGCAGAAGAAGGTCAAGGAGCACAAGGCCATGGTCGAGGCGCTGCGGCGTGGGGATCAGGTCGTCACCTCAGGGGGCATGATCGGCAAGGTCACCAAGGTCGCGGACAACGAGGTCGAAGTCGAGATTGCGCCCAACGTCAAGGTGAAGATCGTCAAGGGCACGATCACGCAGGTTCTCAGCAAGACCGAGCCTGCTGAAGCCTGATAGACGGCCTTCGCGACGGTTTCGGCCCGGAATGCTCGGGCCGCGCCCCATATAGGACCTCTCCATGCTGCAATTTCCGCTCTGGAAGCGAACGGTCGTTCTGTTCATCTGCCTGTTCGGGTTGGCGCTCGCGTTGCCGAACCTGTTCTACTCCCGGGTCGAACGCGCGAATGATGCACGCGCGATGGTCGAAGCCGGGCAGACGCTTGGCTCCGAGGAGGAGGCAGCGCTTGGTGGCTGGCCAGGCATGTTGCCGTCCAAGCTGGTCAACCTCGGCCTCGATCTGCGGGGCGGTGCGCATGTGCTGGTAGAGGTGCAGACATCCGACGTGTATGTCGAGCGCATCGAGAGCCTGTGGCCAACCTTGCGCGACCTTCTCAGGGAAGAGCGCGATCTTGTCGGGTCGGTGCGCCGCCTTGACAGCGCGCCCGATGAGTTACGGATCCGGATCGGAAATCCTGATGCGATGGATGCCGCGGCGGATGCCGTTCGTGCCGCGTCCCAGCCTGTCCTGTCCTTCACCGGAGCAGCTTCGCGCGATTTCGAGACCCGCACGGACGGAGACGAGGTCGTCGTGACGCTTTCGGAGGCCGAGCGGCGCGCCATCGATGAACGGACTTTGCGCCAGAGCCTCGAGATCATCCGGCGCCGCGTGGACGAGACCGGAACCCGGGAGCCCACTATTCAACGGCAGGGTGCCGACCGCATTCTGGTGCAGGTGCCTGGCATCGGCTCGGCTGAAGAACTCCTCCAGGTAATCGGCCAGACGGCGCGGCTCTCCTTCCATGCCGTGGTGCGGGAAACGACGGACCCGGCGGTGGAGCCGGGGCTGGACGAGGTCGTCTATCCCTCGATGGACATCGAAGGCGTCTACTACGTTCTGGAGCGGCGCTCAGTCGTGACGGGCGAGCAACTGGTGGACAGCCAGCCGAGCTTCGACCAGAACGGCCGCCCCGCTGTCAGCTTCCGGTTTAACGCGGCAGGCGGCGCGGCCTTCGGCAGCTACACTGCCGAGAATATCGGTTCTCCCTTCGCCATCGTGCTGGACGGGGAGGTGATCTCGGCGCCGGTGATCCAGAGCCATATTGCGGGGGGATCGGGCATCATCACCGGGAATTTCACGCCCGAGGAGTCCAACCGATTGTCCGTGTTGTTGCGCGCGGGCGCGCTTCCAGCCGAAATCAAGGTTCTCGAACAGAGAACCATCGGCCCGGAACTCGGTCACGATTCAATCGAGGCCGGAAAGGTGGCAGCTGTCGTGGCGCTTGGCGCCGTGCTTGTCTTCATGACCGCAAGCTACGGCATGTTCGGGCTGTTTGCCAACGTCGCCCTTGTTATCAACATCGCGCTGATCTTCGCTCTTCTGAGCGTCATCGGTGCGACGCTGACCCTGCCCGGTATTGCCGGCCTCGTTCTGACAATCGGTATGGCAGTTGATGCGAATGTTCTGGTCTACGAGCGTATTCGCGAGGAGCTGAAAACGGCGAAGGGGCCTGCGCGCGCAATCCAACTTGGCTACGAGAAGGCCTTTAGCGCGATTGTTGATGCTAACATCACCACGCTGATAGCCGCCGCCATCCTTTATCTCATGGGATCGGGCCCGGTCCGCGGATTTGCCGTGACGCTTGGCCTCGGCATTCTGACTTCGGTGTTCTCGGCACTCTTCATCACCCGCTTGATGGTCGTGACGTGGTTCGACCGTCGCCGTCCCAAGTCAATCACCGTCTGACGGAGAACACAGATGCGCCTGCGCCTCATTCCCGAGACGACCACAATCGGCTTCTTGAAGCTTGGCAAGGCTGCGGTGTTCGCATCGATCGGCGCCATGATTGCTTCCGTGATCCTCTTTTTTGCCCTCGGGCTGAACTACGGCATCGATTTCCGCGGCGGCACGCTCGTAATGGCGGAGATGCCCGAAGAACGCCCCATCGGCGAGTATCGGGACATTCTGAACGGTCTCGATCTCGGGCAGGTCGCCGTTACGGAGGTTTCTTCCGGTGAGGGTGGAGCCGGGCAGACGATCCTCATGCGCGTGGGGATCACCGGAGACGATCCAGATGCGCAGAGCGCAGTCGTGACCGAACTTCGAACCGTGCTTGACGCCGCGTTCCCGGGGATTTCGTATCTTCAGGTCGACAATGTGGGTGCGAAGGTTTCGGGGGAACTTGTTCAGGCCGGCGTTCTTGCCGTAACGCTGGCGATCCTCGCGATCCTTTTCTACATCTGGATCCGCTTCGAGTGGCAGTTTTCCGTGGCGGCGGTGGCTTCGCTGGTTCACGACGTGATCCTGACCATCGGTGTATTCAGCCTGCTGCAGATCGAGTTCAACCTCTCGATCATCGCTGCTATCCTGACCATCGTCGGCTACTCGCTCAATGATACGGTCATCGTGTTCGACCGGGTTCGCGAGAACCTGAGGAAATACAAGTCCAAGCCGCTCGATGATCTGATCGATCTATCGATCAACGAAACGCTGAGCCGGACGATCATGACGTCGGGCACCACCTTGATTGCTCTGCTGGCGCTCTATTTCTTTGGTGGGAGCGTCATCAAGGGTTTCACCTTTGCGATGATTTGGGGTGTGGTGGTTGGAACCTACTCGTCCATCTACATCGCCTCCATGCTTCTGGTGCGTCTCGGGCTGAACCGGGACGGATCGAAACCCACCGGAAAGGCCGGCACGCAATTCGCTGACGTGGAAGCCTGAGCGGGGACTTAAGCGAGACGGCGGAACAGCGAACGAGGAAGTGCCACATGCTTGCAACCGAGGTTCTCTTTCCCGATGGCGCGGTCCCGATCGATAGCTATGGTGCAGAGGGCTTCAGGCTGCGTGGACAGGTGGTTCATGGTGCCATCGCCCTGTTTCAGACCGGGGTTTCGAATTGGGCCGGCCTGCATGATCTCTCGGTCTTTGCCGACCGGGCGGGGGAATTCGATGTCCTGCTCGTCGGAGTGGGTGGCGAACTCGTTGCGCCCGATGCCAGTTTTGTTGCGGAGCGAGCGAGGCTCGAAGCGGCGGGGATTGGTGTCGAGATCATGACGACCCCTTCGGCCTGCCGGACCTACAACGTCTTGCTGGCGGAAGGTCGGCGCGTTGCGGCGGCGCTGATGCCGGTATGACGGAGCGCGACTGGAAAAGTTGCGCCGGACAAACGGATTTTCGCTCTCGTGCCGCGCGAGGGGTTTGCCCCGGCGGGGCAGGAGCCTATAACGCAGCCAGAAGCTGCTGACCAAAGGTGTCCCCTACCGGGGCACCGCCTAGAAAAGAGGGGATATGAATGCCTTTTGAACTTCCCGATCTTCCCTACGCACACGACGCGCTTGCCGAGAATGGCATGTCCCGTGAAACCCTCGAGTTTCACCACGACATCCACCACAAGGCCTATGTCGACAACGGCAACAAGCTGATTGCCGGCACCGAATGGGAAGGCAAGTCGGTCGAAGAGATCATCACCGGCACCTACAATGCCGACGCGGTCGCGCAGTCCGGCATCTTCAACAACGCATCCCAGCATTGGAACCATGTCCAGTTCTGGAAGATGATGGGCCCGGGCACCTCCGCAATGCCGAGCGAGCTCGAGAGCCGCATCGTGGATTGCTTCGGTTCCGTCGATCAGTTCAAGTCGGATTTCTCGGCCGCGGGCGCGGGTCAGTTCGGCTCCGGCTGGTGCTGGCTGGTGGCTGACGCCGATGGCGCACTCAAGGTGACCAAGACCGAAAACGGCGTGAACCCGCTCTGTTTCGGCCAGAAGGCGCTTCTCGGCTGCGATGTGTGGGAGCATTCCTACTACATCGACTTCCGCAACAAGCGGCCCGCTTACCTCACCAACTTCCTCGACAAGCTGGTGAACTGGGAATACGTCGCTTCGCAGCTCTGACGACAACGGACGTAGCAATGCAAGATGGGGCCCGGCTCGATGTGAGCCGGGCCTCTTCGGTTTTCTGGCGAGATTGACAATGACGGACGGTGCGAAGGGATTGGGCGCGATGGTGGCTGCGGCCACGATCTGGGGGCTGTCCGGCATGTATTACAAGGCACTCGACACCGTGGCGCCCCTAGAGGTGCTTTCACACCGCATCCTCTGGAGTGCTGTCTTCTTCGGGGGGATTCTTTGTCTGAGGCGCCAGGCCGGAGCGGTGTGGCACGCATTCGCCGACCGCCGCGTCATCCTGGCCATCCTTGTGGCTGCGGTAATGATCGCGGCGAACTGGTTTCTCTTCATCCACTCGATCCATTCGGGGCACGCGCTTGAGGCGAGCCTGGGGTACTACTGTTTTCCTCTCGTCGCTGTGGCGCTGGGCTTCTTCTTTTTCAGGGAACGTTTTTCCCTGTGGCAGGGGGTGGCGATTGCACTCGCCACGTTCGCCGTCGTGGTGCTGACATTCGGTCTCGGCAAGCCACCCTGGATTGCGCTGGTTTTGGCGGGCACCTTCGGCTGTTACGGTCTGGTCAAGAAGCGACTGACGATCGAACCTATGGTGAGCGTCTTCGTCGAGACCCTCCTGTTCGTTCCTCTGGTTGCAGGTTTTCTGGCTTGGGCGCATTTCGGCAATGGTGGAGCAGGCGATGACTGGGGACGTTTTGGCCAGGACACAAGCGCGTCGCTTCTTCTTGTCGGGTCGGGCCCACTGACAGCCACGCCGCTGATCCTGATGTCCTATGCCGCTCAGCGGGTGAATTACGCGACGCTGGGGCTGGTCCAGTATCTGAATCCGACACTCCAGTTCACGGTGGCGGTCGCTGTGTTCGGAGAGGCATTCACGCCGTGGCATGCCATCGCCTTCCCCCTCATCTGGTCGGCCTTGGCCATTTATGCCGTTGCGAGCTTCGTTCAGCAGAGATCGGCGCGCAGGCGCTCCATGAGCGTCGCCACGTCGGGTATGACGGTGAAGTAGCCCCGGAAGCTTTCCTCGATGAATCCCGCGTCGATCATGTGTTCGACCAGAGTGATCAGCGGTTCCCAATAGTCATTGATGTTTAGAAGATATACGGGTTTCGCGTGGAGGCCGAGCTGGCGCCATGTCAGCACCTCGAAGAGTTCATCGAGCGAACCGGCCCCGCCTGGAAGCGTCACGATCGCATCGGCGTTCATGAACATCACCTTCTTGCGCTCGTGCATGGTTTCAGTGACGACCAGCGTTGTCAGATCGCGCTTGCCGACCTCGGCGCGCATGAGATGTGTCGGAATGACCCCGAAAGTGGTGCCCCCTGCCTTTTGCGCTGCCCGGGCGACCTCTCCCATGAGACCGACATCTCCTGCGCCATAGACGAGGCGCAAGCCGGCGAGTGCCAGTTCCGTGCCGAGATCGCAGGCCGCATCGGTGAACTCCGGGTTCTTCCCATGACGCGAACCGCAAAAAACGCAAACCGATTTCATGACTTCTGACATTCGTGAGGGCTCCGTGCCTCGGTTATCGCCTGTATTTCGAGAATTTTAACCAAACTGCGAGCTACCTATCGCAACCGGGTCTCAGATGGCCTGATACTGTTTTGGGCTATGCCAACGCAAACCTGCGTCGCCACACAAGGAAATTGACCTTTGGACGAAACACGGACATCCCGCAAGACGGATACTGGTGTTGCGATCGCCCTTGGGGGTATCCTTCTTGCGGCCATAGCCATCTACGTGGTCCGGTCGGGTCTCGTCACTCCGGAGCTTGAAGCAACGGCCCTGACCTCTGAAGGCGCGGAAGAGGTTGGATTGTCTTCCCCGGAGGTGGCAGGTGTACATGTGCCGGCTGCACCTTCTACCGGTGTCAGCGGGTTTACCCCGGAACTTCCCGATTTCAAGCCATCATCCGGTCGAGCGCCGTCATTCGATGTCGTACGCGTCGATCCCCGCGGGTCAGCCTTGGTCGCGGGTTACGCCGAACCCGGGGCGGAAATTTCCATCCTGGCCGATGGCACGGCACTCGCCAGCACGGAAGCTGATGCGGATGGCAACTTTGTGGCGTTCTTCGATGCAGAACCCTCCTCCGAGCCAGTTGCCCTTTCCATGGAGGCTACCGGAGCAGGGGATGTGATGATCCCGTCTGAAGAGGTCGTCATGCTCTTTCCGCGTGAGGAGACGGCAGAGGCACAGGCCGATCCGGCATTGGAAGATGCGCAGAGGGTAGCTGCAACCGCGATTGTTCGCCGTGGCGGCATTGAGGTCAGTTCGATGGTCGATGAAAGCGAGATCATCGTAGCCGATCAAGTGACACTCGGCAGCATCGCCTACAACCCCGATGGTCAGATCGAACTGTCGGGAACAGGTCCGGCAGAGGCGGCCATTCGCGTCTATATCGACAACAACCTGCAGGCCGAGGGCACGATCGGCGGGAACGGTCGTTGGCTGGCCGGGCTTGATGATCTGCAGCAGGGGCTCTACCGTCTGCGGGTAGACCAGATTGGCGACGACGGAGAAGTTGAAAGCAGGGTCGAGACGCCCTTCCAGCGGGATCTGCCAGATGGCCCGCGTCCGCGCCCGGGAACGAGCGCCGCCGGTAAGTCGCCAGGCATCCTCGCAACCGTGCAGCCGGGGGGAACACTCTGGACAATCTCCAGATTGCACTACGGGACCGGGGTGCACTACGCTCTCATTTTCACGGCCAACCGCGAGCTCATTCGCGATCCCGACTTGATTTACCCTGGCCAGGTCTTAACTATCCCCGGCTTCAAAGAGTAAAGCCAAGCCGAGAATATGCCAGCAGAGCCTAACCGCCAGCCAGCGGATGTGTCGGACTCAGGGTGGGAAACCATACGTAAGGTCTTCCCGGAGCTCTGGCCTTCGGACGCGCCAGCAATTCGCCGGCGCGTCGTTCTGGCCATGGTCGCTCTCATCGTTTCAAAGATAGCGACCGTCTCGACACCCTTCTTTTTCAAAGGGGCAGTCGATGGACTTGCTCCTGAAGATAGCCAGAACCAGGCCGAGTATCTCCTGCTCGCGGGGCCAATCGCGTTGACCATCTTCTACGGGATGATGCGACTTGCTGGCGTCGGTTTCGCCCAGCTTCGAGACGGGCTATTCGCGCGGGTGGGCCAAAGGGCGCTGCGCCGCATCGCCCTGGAGACGTTCCGCCATATTCACGCGCTCAGTCTTCGGTATCACATAACCCGCAAAACCGGCGGGCTGAGCCGGGTCATCGAACGTGGGGTCAAGGGCGTGGAGTTTCTTCTGCGCTTCCTCCTGTTTTCCATCGTGCCGTTGATCATCGAACTGGGGCTTGTGCTTATCATACTCGCCTCGGTTTTCGGGTTCTGGTATCTGGCGGTCGTTTCCCTGGTGATTGGGGTCTATGTCTGGTTCACGTTCAAGGTTTCCGAGATGCGCGTACGCATCAGACGGAGGATGAACGAACGGGATACGGACGCCAATCAGAAGGCCGTTGACAGCCTGCTGAATTTCGAAACGGTCAAATATTTCAATGCGGAAGAGCGCGAGGCCGCACGCTACGACGATTCAATGCGCGGCTACGAGAAGGCCGCCGTGCAAACCGGTATTTCTCTCGCCTGGCTGAATTTCGGACAATCCTTCCTGATTTCGACGGGACTTGTCGTGGTCATGGTAATGGCTGCGAACGGGGTGCGGTCCGGTACTCTCACCGTGGGCGATTTCGTCATGGTCAATGCCTACATGGTTCAGATCACGATGCCGCTGAACTTCCTGGGAACGGTCTATCGCGAGATACGTCAGGCACTCGTGGACATGGGAAGCATGTTCGACCTTCTCCGCCAGCCTGCAGAAATTGCCGACAGGCCGGAGGCCGGGCCGCTGATTGTCGAGCGCGGACAGATCGAATTTCGCAACGTGGATTTTTCCTATGACGGCGAGCGCGGGATACTTCACGACTTCTCGCTGATCGTGGCGCCTGGGCAGACGGTTGCGATCGTCGGGCCGTCCGGGTCGGGAAAGTCGACCATCGGGCGTCTGTTGTTCCGGTTCTATGATGTTCGCAGGGGTGCCATACTGATTGATGGGCAGGATTTGCGCGACGTCACCCAAGACAGTCTGCGGGCCGCGATCGGAATTGTTCCGCAGGATACCGTGCTTTTCAACGATACCATAGGCTACAACATTTCCTATGGCCGACCGGATGCCAGTGTGGAAGCGGTCGAGCAGGCTGCGCGCGCGGCACAGATCCACGACTTCATCACCAGATTGCCCGACGGCTATGACACCGTTGTGGGTGAGCGCGGATTGAAGCTCTCGGGAGGAGAAAAGCAGCGGGTGGGCATAGCCAGAACACTGCTAAAGGATCCACCGATCCTTCTATTGGATGAGGCCACGAGCGCGTTGGACACCGAGACCGAGCGCAGCATACAGGACAGCCTCAGAGCCATGAGCATCGGGCGGACGGTGCTCACGATTGCCCATCGTCTGTCCACGGTTGCCGATGCCGACAAGATCATCGTCCTCGAGAAGGGCGTCATCACGGAAGTCGGGACGCATGCCGATCTTCTTGCGCACCGTGGAAGATACGCGTCGATGTGGGCAAGGCAGGCTGCGGAACAGGCAGTCGATGCCGCCTGATGACCGCGAGGCCACACACACCGCGCCTTTATGGCGTAGATCCTCTTGGCGTTCGCTAGCAGAGCTTGAGTGGCTTCATGCGGCCGTCCGAGAACATGCCTTTGGCGCTGCTGAACTGATCCTCTTGCAGGACAATCATAGTTTCGCCCAAGCTTCCCTTGCCGCCTGAATGTCGCACTGTCGTGACGCGTAGCGGGATCGATTGTCCAGTGGTCAGTCGGGTAAGATTGGCGGGATACATCTTCAAGTCCTTGCCGGACAGGATTGCCTGGACAAGATCGCCTTCCGCCGAGTCGTCCGGTTCGAGCAGTTGATCATGGAGGGCGAGGCCGGAAGGCCAGGGGCATGGCGTTGCTATCGCGTCGTGTCCGAACAAGTCCCGCGCCACCGAATTAAGGAATATCACTTCACGATTGTCCGAGAGCATCACCAATCCCTCGCAGACATGATCCAACAGAAACGCAGTTTTCTCGTCGGCCTGCCTCTGAATGAACGCCGCGTCAGCCTTTCTCTTGCGAAACAGAAAGACTAAGAGCGCCGTCAGAAGCGTCGTGGCCATTGCGAACCAATCGGAGCCGGTCGCGATCTTCTCGCGGATGTCCTCCATGCGAACGTATACTTGCTCTCTGGCGATACCGACGAGTTGAGTGAGATTGTCGTTCGCGTCCAAGTCATTCACACGGAGAAGGGCATCCAGTTCTGTCGGAGAGAGCCGTTTGCCTTGTTGATCGATCAACGTCTGAATGCTCTGTGAATACTGTTCAAGGGTCTTTCTGATCGGATAGAGGTCGATCGGTGCCCCCGCGATGAGAATTTGCTGGTCAAGCTCGTCGAGCATGAGCAATGCGTTTGCAAGGTTGGAGCTTGCTGCAGAAATGTAGAAGAGTTCGTCCGGACGGAGGACGGCATTCTTGAAATTGTGGATGAAACCGCCGAAGCCAATTTCGCGCTCGAAATCGATCGTCCTCAAAAGGAGCTGACTGCTTTGCTCGACAAGCCAGCTACGTGCTTGTTGGAGGTCCTGTAGCCAGATCCAGAGCATGGCAATGACCGCCGCAAGCAGGATACTTGTGCCAAATATTGCGAGATCGAGTGCCCGCCATTTCCGGAAGGGCAAGTTGAAGGGGGGGAGCGCGCTCTTCAGCCAATTTGTCATCAGGTGTGACCTTCGAGTTTCCTGCGCCGCCAGCCACGACCAAATTTGGCCGCAGAGCCTGAATACGAACCCCGTAGCCACAAAGTCGCAAGAGTTGTGCTCTGGCCGAAGCGCGAGACCTATACTGCAATTTGAGCGGCGATAGTATTGCCACTCCAACCGCTGTTGCCTCGAGGATCGTTTGGCCGTGCTCGGGGGCTGCGGAAACAATATGAACGCTGCTGATGCGGCTGAAGCCAATGCCTGCCGCCCATGGAAAGATCTATTGCGTCTTTGCAAACCGGCTGGCTTCGACTAGATGGCCAGCATGAAAGAATTACGTCCTATTCATGTCATCGGAGGCGGTCTGGCCGGCAGCGAAGCGGCTTGGCAGGCGGCTGAACTTGGCGTGCCGGTTGTCCTGCACGAAATGCGCCCATCCGTCGGCACGTTCGCACATGTGACGGACGGCCTGGCGGAACTGGTCTGTTCCAACTCCTTCCGCTCCGATGATTCCGACAGCAATGCCGTCGGGCTTCTGCACTGGGAAATGCGCGAACTCGGTGGGCTGGTGATGTCCTCAGCGGATCGCCATTCCCTGCCCGCAGGCGGTGCTTTGGCGGTCGACAGGGAGCCTTTCAGTCGGGAGATCACCGCGAAGTTGGAGGCTCACCCACTTATCACGATTGAGCGGGGCGAAATCACGGGGCTGCCGCCGGAAGATTGGGACAGCGTGATCATCGCGACAGGTCCCCTGACCAGCCCTTCACTTGCGGAAGCTGTGCGCAACCTGACCGGTGAGGATAAGCTTGCCTTTTTTGACGCGATCGCGCCGATTGTTCATTTCGATTCGATCGATCTCTCGAAAGCCTGGTTTCAGTCGCGCTACGACAAGGGTGAGACCGAAGAGCAGCGGACGGCTTATCTCAACTGTCCGATGGATAAAGCGCAGTATGAGAACTTCATTGACGCACTGCTCGCTGCAGAGAAGACGGAGTTCAAGGATTGGGAGCGGTCAACGCCATATTTCGAGGGATGTCTGCCCATCGAGGTCATGGCGGAAAGAGGGCGGGAGACCCTGCGCTTTGGCCCCCTAAAGCCCGTCGGTTTGACGAACCCCCATGCGCCCGACCAAAAACCCTATGCCGTTGTCCAGCTTCGGCGCGACAACGCGCTTGGGTCGCTCTACAACATTGTGGGTTTCCAGACGAAGATGCGCCACGGCGCGCAGGCCGAGGTGTTTCGCACAATTCCGGGTCTCGAGCATGCCTCTTTCGCCCGATTGGGCGGAATACATCGCAACACGTTCTTGAACTCTCCCATGCTTCTTGATGCGCAGATGCGATTGAAAATGCGGCCGGCTATCCGGTTTTCCGGTCAGATCACCGGCGTAGAAGGCTATGTCGAGAGTTCTGCCATGGGGCTGCTTGCCGGTCGCATGGCGGCCCATGAACGCCTTGGGCGCATGCTTCCCGAACCACCTCAGACGACGGCGATGGGTGCCTTGGTGCGGCATATTACCGGGGGCGCAGAGGCGAAGACTTTCCAGCCGATGAATGTCAATTTCGGTCTCTTTCCTCACGTTGATGATGTGCGGGGTGGAAGGAAGGGCCGGGCGGAACGCTACAAGGCGTATACTGCACGTGCAAAGGCGGATCTCCGCGAGTGGCGGGACAAGAATTCGATGGCGCTCGCCGACGGTTGAGCCATGACCGAGTTTCGCACACGGTTCGCGCCCTCTCCGACTGGTTTGCTTCACTTGGGGCATGCCTATTCAGCCATGGTTGCCTGGGGGCTGGCGGAGGAGGCGGGCGGCGAATGCCTTTTACGCATCGAGGACCTCGATGGTTCGCGTGCCCGACAGGAGTTCGAGCAGGCCATATACGAGGATCTCCAATGGATGGGGTTTCAGTGGCCAGAACCGGTTCTCCGGCAATCCAAACATCTAATTCGTTATGGCTCCGCTTTGGAGCTTTTGAGCGAGAGAGGCCTGACGTATCCTTGTTCCTGCACAAGGGCAGACATTCGGGCAGCTCTATCCGCGCCGCAGGAAACGGACGGTTCGGCGGCCGGAAGTGGGGCGATGATCTATCCCGGCACCTGCCGGAACAGGCCGATGTCGGATTGGCAGGCGGGCGATGCGATCAGGCTCGATCTTGGAAAAGCTTTTGATTTCATTGGAAACGAGCGTCTCGCGTTTGAGGAGACGGGCTCCCTCTTCAAGGGTGTTCATGGCGTCGATGCTGAGCGCCTTCGGATGGGGATCGGAGACGTTGTTCTTGGGCGCAAGGACACGGGGGCGGCCGCATATCATCTTGCAGTGGTGGTGGATGACGCCGGGCAGGGTATCACGCATGTGGTGCGGGGAGCCGATCTGTGGGAGGTGACGCCACTGCATCGGGTCTTGCAGGCGCTACTGGGTTTACGCGCGCCAAAATGGCATCACCACGATCTCGTCAGGGACGAAAACGGCAAGAGACTGGCAAAGCGCGATGGCGCACGCGCGCTGCGCAGTCTGCGGGAAAATGGCGCGACCCCCGCTGACATCCGATCAATGGCACTTCTGGCTCGCGGTCGAGCATAGCAGTATCGCGCTTGCAGGCTTGATCTCGGGGGTCATCATCAGGGCCGGATCCGCTGTGGCATTCGCCCCTTGATTGAAGCAAGATCGGCCCTCGATACTTCGAGTTAGAGAGGCGCGCGATGATCCGGTGTTTTGTTGCGATCAGTATCCCGAAAACCGTTGCGCCTCAAATACTTGCCGCTCAGGCCGGGCTTCCCGCGGGGCGGCCCGTTCCTGCCGAGAATCTCCACCTCACGCTGGCCTTTCTCGGGGAGCATCCGGAACCCGTCGTGGAGGATGTGCATCATGCGCTTTCGGAGATCCGCTCGCCGTGCATGGATGTGCAGCTGGAAGGGCTCGATGCTTTTGGGAACGGGAGAGTGCGGCTCGTGTGTATCCGGGCGGTGCTGAGTGAAAATCTGGCGCGTCTGAACGCGAGTGTGAAACAGGCCGCGCGGCTTGCGGGCCTGAATCTGCCCCGCGAGAAATACGTTCCGCACGTCACGATCGCGCGCTGCGGGTCGAAGGGCGCGAGTGGCGAAGATGCCTTGAAATTAAGGGATTTTGCCGCGCGAAAGGCGGGTTTCCGGGCAAGTTTTCGAGCAGAATCCTTCGTGCTTGTCCGCTCCTACCTTGGCCAATCCGGACCCTCCTACGAGGACCTGGCGGAATACCCGCTGACGTGGTTGCAGACCTCCTGAAGCGCCGCGGATCGGGGTCGAACTGCCCCGAGAAAGCGATATGACTCTTATGCATATTCCATACATATTTCATGCATTAATCCTACCTACATTTTCTCGCGCAAATTTAAGGGCTCATTTCCTCATTGCTCGGAGTTTCCCCGGTGTGGACCCTTTTCGTTCTTGCCGCCTTTTTGTCGTTTCTGGCGGACCCTGCGGCTGCTCAGGCAGACCGGTTCGCACTTCAGGAGAATCTCGACCACGTCTGGACAATGACGGCCGCGGGACTCGTGTTTTTCATGCAGGCAGGGTTTCTCCTGCTCGAAGCCGGGGCGGTGCGCGCGAAGAACAGTATCAATGTCGCGCAGAAGAACCTCCTCGATTTCCTCGTTTCCACGATGGCCTTCGGAGTCCTAGGCTTTGCGATCATGTTCGGGACAAGCCACTGGGGGCTCATCGGCTGGTCGAGCGACATGGCGTTTCTCAGCACGGACGGAGACTGGAACCTCACATTTTTCGTGTTTCAGCTGGTCTTCTGCGGAACGGCCGCGACGATCGTGTCGGGCGCAGTCGCGGAGCGCATGAGCATGCAGGCCTATATCTGCCTCGCGCTTGCGATTGCCTGTCTTATCTATCCCATTTCCGGGCATTGGTCCTGGGGCGGGCTGCTAAGCGGTGATACGGCGCCCTTCCTAGCGCGCTTGGGGTTCATCGATTTCGCCGGGTCGACGGTCGTGCACAGTGTCGGTGCCTGGGTTGCCCTGGCCGCCATCATTCAGATCGGCCCCCGGCACGGCAAATTCGACGAGAATGGGAACCCGGTGACGCTTCATGGTCACTCGCCCATTCTGATGACCTTCGGCGGCCTCATTCTCTGGGTGGGCTGGGTCGGTTTCAATGGCGGGTCGACCACTGCGGGCACGCCGGATTTCGCGCATATCATCGCGAATACCATGGTGGCGGGGGCATTCGGCGGGCTGGCGCAATGCGGCGTGGGGCGCTTGAGGCACGGATACCATCGCCCGGAGTTCATAGTAAATGGAACGCTCGGCGGGCTTGTGGCGATAACCGCGGGCTGCGACGCGGCGAGCCTGCAATCTGCGGCCCTGATCGGTGCGATAGGCGGCGTTGTTTCCTACACGACGCGCGAATGGCTCGAACGCGGCCTGAAGCTCGATGATCCCGTCGGCGCCGTGGCGGTCCACGGGTTCTCGGGCGCTGCTGGTACCGTGCTGATCGCATTTCTGGCAGTGCCCGAGAACCTTCTGGCTGGCTCAAGGCTGGAGCAGTTCGGAGTTCAGCTTCTTGGAGTGTGTCTCACGTTCGTCTGGGCCTTCGGGGTGGCGACACTCGTTCTCAAGATCCTGGCGCGGGTTCTTCCGGTTCCCGATGGCAGCCCGTCTGCCCTGCGGGTTCCCTTGCAGGACGAAATCGAAGGGCTGAACATCTCCGAACACAGGGCGCCGCTCGGGATGGCGCGCGTGGTCGAGGCAATGCGCGACATCGCGGACAATCCGGATCGGGAGCAGAAGGATATCACGCTCGATCCGGGGGACGAATCCTATGAAATCGGTGCGCTGTTCAACCGTATCCTTGCCGGTTTGCGCCTCCGGCGGGACAGGGAGAAGGAAGCGGAGCGGCTCACGCGGGAGCGCGAGATGGCGGCGGAGGCCAGTGTGCGCGAGGCGGAACTCGCGGAGGCGGAGCGGACCCGTCAGGCCGAGGCGGCTGAAGCCCAGAGACGCGCCGACGAAGAGGCCGAACGCGCACGGCTTCGCGAAGCGGCTGCGCGCGACCGCGAGGCGCAGATGCTCGAGCAGGAAAGGCTCGTCTCGGTTCTTGCCAGCAAGATGAAGGGCCTGCGGGACGGGGATCTTACGGTTTCGATCGGCGAGCGGTTTCCGGAGGCCTATGAGGCGCTCAGAGCCGATTTCAACGAGACGGTCGAAGCCTTCTCAGAAATGATCGGCCGCATTCTTGCGAGTTCCCGGCATGTCTCCGGCAGGACCCGGGAGATCAGCGAGGTTTCGCGGGAGATGGCACATCGTTCCGAGCAGACGGCGACGTCGTTGCATGGGATCGTCGGTGCGCTGGATGAGTTGTCCCGGCATGTGGGCGATGCCGCGAACCGCACGCGGACGCTCAAGGATGAGGCGCAGCGCACCCACTCCGATGGTGTTGCGTCCGGGATTGCGGTCGAGGAGGCTGCAGACGCCATGCATGCAATCGCGGCGCAATCCGCGGAGATCGAGAAATTCGTGGGCCTGATCGACGAGATTGCGATGCAGACCAATCTCCTGGCACTCAACGCCAGTGTCGAGGCCAGTCGGGCCGGTGAGGCGGGCAGGGGCTTTGCCGTGGTGGCCTCGGAGGTTCGCTCCCTGGCCGAACGGTCCTCCGAGGCGGCGCGGGACATTCGCCGGGTCATCGGCCAGAGTTCGGCGCAGGTCGAGACGGGCGTGAGCCTCGTCGTGCGCACCAAGGAACTGCTCGGGAGCCTTCGCCGTCACATCGAGGAGATCAGCGACGGTATCGGTGAGATCACGCAGACCGCCGAGCGGCAGGCCTCCAGGGTTTCGGAAATCAACGACACGACGACCGAATTGAACCGGATCACCCAGAGCAATGCCGCAAGCCTCGAAGAGGCAAACGCCGCCACGGATCTGCTGGACGCGGAAGTGACCTCGCTCGTGAATGCCGTGGCGCGTTTCCGCACGCACTCATCGAGCGGAGAGCCTGCAGGCGGCGAGGCGTCCCCTCGTGATTTTTCGCAAGGGAACAGCAAGGTCGCCTGACTGCCGGGCGGCGCTCGCCTCTCACGGCGAGCTTACGCGCGCTCGACGTATTCCATGGTCTCGGTCGAGACGATGATGGCTTCGCCTTCACCGACGAAGGGCGGAACCATGACGCGCACGCCGTTGTCGAGCACGGCCGGCTTGAAGCTGTTGGCGGCTGTCTGGCCCTTCACGGCGGGCTCGGTCTCGGTGACGGTGCAGGTGACCTTGTCGGGGAGCTGGGCGTTGAGCGCCTCGGTGTCGTAGTATTCGATCTGGATCGTCATTCCGTCCTGCAGGAAGGGGCGGCGATCGCCGAGGATGTCGGCGGGCAGTTCGATCTGTTCGAAGGTTTCGGTGTCCATGAAGACGAGCATGCCGTCGTTCTCGTAGAGGAACTGCTGGTCCTTCTGCTCGAGGCGCACGCGCTCGACCTTGTCCGCCGAGCGGAATCGCTCGTTGAGCTTGGATCCGCTGCGCAGGTTCTTCATCTCGACCTGAGCGAAGGCCCCGCCCTTGCCGGGCTTCACGTGGTTCACCTTCACGGCGACCCAGAGGCCGCCTTCATGTTCGAGGATGTTGCCGGGGCGGATTTCGTTACCGTTGATCTTTGGCATGATGGTTCCCGCGTGTTCACCAGATTGAAAGCTTGGGCCGCTATATGTTGCGGTGACGATGCTGACAAGCTTTCGGCATTCCGCATGGGTGATTGCGTGTCCCCGATCCGGTTCGCTGCAACCGGTCAACGGCCACGTTCTCCGAGGCGGGCCCAGTTTCAGGAAATGAGTAATGGACAAGACGACGGAGCGCCTCTCCGAGGCTCTATCCTCCAATCTTGTCGAGCAGAATTTTGACTGTTTGACATCCGTTCAGTCGGCGGTGCTCGCGGCAGATGCCGCGCGCCGTGACATGTTCGTGCAATCACCGACCGGGTCGGGCAAGACCATTGCCTTCGGCCTCACAGCTGTCGGTGCCCTGGCGCCGGGCGAGGGCGGTGGGGAAGAACGTGGCCGCTTCGTGGTGGTCATCGTGCCGACGCGCGAGTTGGCGGTGCAGGTGAATTTGGTCTTGCAGCGTCTCTATCGCGGGACCGATCTCGCTCCGGTTCTGTGTCTGCCCCGGGCGGGTGGCCCTGTTCCGGCTGTTCCCGTTCCGAAGGCCTGCGACGTGTTCATCACGACGCCCGGGCGCTTCGGGGAAATGACCGGGGCGGGGGCGCTTTCTCTCGACGGATGTGCCTGCGTCGTTCTCGACGAGGCGGACGAGCTTCTGTCCGGCGACTATCACGAGGATCTGGAGGCCGTGCTTTCTCGGCAGGCCGGTGATCCCTGGCGCATTCATCTTTATACTGCGACCATCACGCCCGCGCTGGATGGTGTTGTTTCCGGGCTGCTGGTCGATCCCGCGCGGGTCGATTGTTCGGACGAGGCGATGCGGCTTCCGAATGTCGACATTCAGGCGATTTCCTGCACGCAGATGGAGCGAGATCGGGTGATCGGCAGTCTCCTGCGGGTTCATCATCCCGAACGGGCCATCGTCTACTGCAACCGCCGTGACGAGGCCGCGCGGCTCTCCGCCAAGCTCTATCGACGCGGTTTCACCGTGGTCAATCTCACCGGGGCGCTGGGCTCCGAGCAGCGCCTGGGTGCGGTGGAACGCTTCGGAAAGGGGCATGCGCGGGTCTGCGTCGCGACCGATGTTGCCGCGCGGGGGCTCGATTTCGACGGGTTGGAGCTGATCGTTCATGCGGGCGTGCCCGACTCGCCAGAACTTCTGCTGCACAGGTCCGGAAGGGCCGGGCGGCGGAACGCGCGTGGCCGGGCGGTCCTGGTCTGCCTGCCCGAGGAGAAGCCGAAGGCCGAGCGCCTCGTGCGCAGGGTGAACCGGGAAATCGACTGGATCGCGCAACCCAGGGCGCGCTGCATCAAGGAGGCGGACAAGCGCAAGGTTCTCCATGATCCGATCTTCAGCACCGAGCCCGGGGAAGAGGACCGCACGCTGGCGGAACTGATCTCCCGGAGTTTCACGCCGGAAGCGATCACCCATGCCTGCGCACGGCTCTGGCGCAATGCGCAGCCGATGGCCCGAGATCTCGAGCGCCAGGTCGCCCCGAAGCATCAGGGCGAGGGCTGGCTCTGGCTCGAGATGTCCATCGGCGAGCGGACAAGGGCGGACATGGCGGAAATTCTGCGCATGATCTGCACCGCTGCCGGTGTCGGGAAGACCGAGATTGGCCGCATTCACGTGGGCAATGGCACCGCGCGGTTCGAATTGCCGAAAGATCTGGCCGAACGGGTTCTGGAAAACCAGAAGGGCGAAGAAAGGTGGCACATCTGGAGGGTATAGCCCCCAGGGCCTTTGACCCAGACGCGTGGAACCGCTTTGCAGGTGCCTATTGCATCGCGGTAGCTTGCCGGGGCTTGCGACTGGTGCTGGGAAACAATGGCACGGAACAAGCCGAAGGCGCCGTGCCTGCGACGGACCGACCGGATGGGCTGGCGCAGCGTCGATGCAGGGGCATACCGTCGGTCTAGGCCATGTCGTCACCTTAAACTGCGTCGAACAGGCGGTGTTGCGCCATCCCCCGATCCGCAGCCGGCACGTGTCCCGTGCGACCGTCTCATGGCACTGGAGGTGCCTTTGGCTCGACGCGGTTCACCGCTCAAGGATCGCGGCGATCGCGGCCTGAAGGCGTGGACGCAGGCGATCATCATGGGTTCGGTCAAGCGCATCCACACAGATCATGTGGCGGCTCACGTCAAAACCCGCGACGACGCTCAGGACCAAGGCTGCCCTTGTATCTGCATCCGAGCCGCCCAGACGCTCTGCCAGAGCAGCAACCATGGGTTCACCCAGTTCCTCGCGGACGATACGCCGTGCGGCCTCGGAGGAAGAGGATCGGATAGCTGCGATCATCGCGTCGAACCCGGATGCGCCGCCGTCCTTGGCCAGGGCCATCTCGGCGATGGCCGCAGGCAGGTCCGCGTCGGCAACCTCCGTCAGCGCTCCGAGGTCGAGGCATTCCTCCATCACCGAGCGAAACAAACCCTCTTTTGATCCGAAATAGCGCGATATTAGAGCAATGTTGCAGCCCGCCGATGCAGCGATTTCGCGCAACCCCGCCACCTCGAAACCGCGCGCGCTGAAGCTTTCGCGGGCGGCTCTGAGGATGGCGGCACGGGTTGCCTCCGCATCCCTGCGCGGTTGAAGCTCCGCTGGATTTCTCATGTAAACACCCGTTGACTTGTGTTCGAACCGTTTCTATCTCGTTCGTGCCGACCCCTCCGGAGGTTTCTCATGAGTGACATCACGATCATCGACCACAGCGACCAAGTCGAGACTATCCTCGGCGCCTACCGGGATGCCATCGGCAATGATTTTCGCGCTTATCGTGGCCATGTCTATCGCACGATCACCTACGCGATGCATTTCCTGGGGGGCGCTGAAGAGCACCGCGCCATGGTCGAGACGGCCCTTGCCTATCACGACATCGGATTGTGGACAGCAAGAGACCTTGCCTATCTGGAACCCTCCGAAGAATTGGCGCTGGCGGACAACAAACGGTTCGGTTTCGGGCTCGATCCGGAGACGCTGCGCGCGGCGATACATTGGCATCACAAGGTGACGGACTTTCAGGGCAAGGATGCCGTGGTCGTGAACGCCGTGCGCAAGGGCGACTGGGTGGACGCTTCAAAGGGCATCGTCCGTCATGGCTTGAGCAAGGCGCAAGTCGCGCGGGTCGAGGACGCCATCGACACTTATGGCTTTCCCGCCGTTCTGCAGCGACTTGCGGGGGATCTGGGCGGCAACAGGGTTGCGGGCAATCTGCGCGTGCTGCGGCGCGTCTTCAAATGGTAGGCCGTGTGTTGCTCGGTACACAATGAGCGCACCGTGCAACACTTTCGATACCCGGGGTGTTTCTTGCGCGCCTTACTGCGCTTTCGTGATGGTTTCCGGTGCCTCTCCCGATGACATCCAGGTCTCGATCGCTGTCAGGGGATCGAGATCCGCCTGAGAAAGCCCGCCTTCGCCCGGCACTATACCGCAATGGTCGAGCCCCGGGATCATGTAGAGTTTCACATTCTCCTCCAGGGCCTCCTGACTGCCAGTGGCCTCTGCCGTGGCTTCGAACCATTCCACGGTCTTGTAGGGCGGCACGATCGCGTCGGCCCATCCATGCCAGACGATCATCTTGCCGCCGGCTTCCCGGAAGGCGGTCAGGTCGGTGCTGTCGGAATTGTAGACCGCTGCCATGGTCGAGAGCCGCGCCGGGTCAGTGTCGAAATCGAAGTCGGTTGGGCTCCAGGTCGCGCCGGGATCGTCGGGGAAGGCCATATAGGCGCCGAACCCCTTGGCAAAGAGCGGGACGACCGCGGGCGCACCGGCTTCGGTCCCGGTCAGCCAGACGGGCCAGAACCGCTCCGAGCCCTCCGGTATGCCGCCCGGATAGAGCTGATTGCCCGCGGAATCCCTGGGCCCCTGACGCCAGGCCGCAATCACGTCGAGCTCCTCGGGTGTCAGGCACTGGTTGCCCGCGCCCTCAGATCCGCACTCCAGGCCTGAAAGATCCACGTTGCAGGCGCGCGGGTCCGCGATGAAGCCGTCCTCCTCGCCATCCACGCCGTCGCACTGGCGCATGACTTCGTCGCCGATCAGGGCTTCCTTGCCGGGCTTGAGGATCTGCTGGCCTTCGTCGTCGGTATTCGCCTGGACGAACCACGACATCGCGGTCGCGACCAAGCCGGTATAGTCGAGCGCCGGTGCACCGGAGATGATGCCGTCATAGTGTTCCGGGTATCTCAGCGCTGCCATGTTGGCCATGCGACCGCCGGTGGAACAGCCCTGGAAGATCGCCGTCTCGGCGCCGGTGTCGTAGAATGCCTCGATCATGGCCTGGGCCACGCGATGGGTTTCGCCGATCGACCGCCACCCCCAGTCGCGCTCCGCCCCCGGATTCCTGTCGGCCCATTCGGCATCGACGACGGACAGCCCGAGGTGGCCGCTGTCGGAGGTCGCTGTCGCGTAACCCTTCGCAAGCCCGGGACCCATGGCGTTGATGAAGCCGCCCGAGGCATCCGCCCGGCCAAGAATGCCGCAGAAGCCGCCGCATCCCGCCTGGTAGAACCCGCCGTTCCAGCCCTCGAGGGGCAGGCGTATTTCGATGGAAATGGTCGGCAACGCCGTGGCGCGGACCTCGCAGTAGGCGGGGAGGTCCCCGGAGGCATCCATCACGCGGGCCGATGTCACGGTTGCGCCATCGACGACGACATCGCGCAGAGCGTGGCAGCTATCCGGGGCGGAATCCTGCGCCTGAACCGCCGGGATGTTTCCGACGACCATGAAGAATGCAATTGCAGGCAGGCCGAGCTTCGAAATCGGTATTGGCACCAATGTCCCTCCCATTGTGCTTGATTAATTGAATTGAAGCTTATGCGATCAACTCGTCGGGGTCACCGTCAAGCTTGAGCAGAATGCAGATTCCTTCATTGACAGCGCCGGTTCGACCGGTATAAGCGCGCGATCTTCCGCCATATTGGGCGGAGGTTTTCTATGGCGCCCGTGGACCCTGCAAGGGGAGACCTGTCGGCCGGGATACGCTCGGCAAAGGAAGGGGCCGTACATGTTGAGAAGGAAGGAACTGACGTGACCAAGCGTACGTCTTCGAAATACAAGATCGACCGCCGTATGGGCGAAAACATCTGGGGCCGCCCGAAGAGCCCCGTGAACCGCCGCGAATACGGCCCCGGCCAGCACGGTCAGCGCCGCAAGTCCAAGATGTCGGATTTCGGCACGCAGCTTCGCGCAAAGCAGAAGCTGAAGGGCTACTACGGCGACCTGACCGAGAAGCAGTTCCGCCGCATCTATGCCGATGCCGAGCGCCTTCGCGGTGACACCTCCGAGCAGCTCATCGGCCTTCTGGAGCGTCGGCTCGACGCGATCGTCTACCGTGCGAAGTTCGTTCCCACGGTCTTCGCGGCGCGTCAGTTCGTGAACCACGGCCATGTTCTGGTCAACGGCCAGCGCGTGAACATCGCATCCTACCGTGTGAAGGAAGGCGACGTCGTGCAGGTTCGCGAGAAGTCCCGCCAGCTTGCCCTCGTGCTCGAGGCTTCCGGAAGTGCAGAGCGTGACGTGCCCGACTATCTCAATGTCGACCACTCCAAGATGACTGCAGAGTTCGTGCGGACGCCGGCTCTGGGCGATGTGCCTTACCCGGTCATGATGGAACCGAACCTCGTGGTCGAGTTCTACGCGAAGAACTAATAGCGTTTCAGCGCGAATCTTTGATGCAGGGGCCGTGGCGCATTGCCGCGGCCCTTTCTCGTTGGGGTATTCCCGCCTGATGGCTTGCCTCGAGGGGATGCCGCGGTGCCGGTCACTGGATGCCTTCACAAAATGATCAGGCGCTGCCGGTCATCTTTGTGGAATGTGTGGTGCAGGATTATATCATGGTTCCTAGGTCCATCGAGGGAGATTGCGGTGATATCGTTTTTCAAGCCGGCTACCATGGTCAAGCCTGACGCCGCTCTTCCGGGGCGGTCGGTCGCTCTTCCGACGGCGGCGCATCATTTCGTCAACGGCCATGCGCTCAAGGGGCCGTTTCCGGACGGCTTTTCGCAAGTTCAGCTCGGCATGGGATGCTTCTGGGGGGCAGAGCGGCTTTTCTGGGAGTTGCCCGGTGTGTGGGTGACAGCTGTCGGCTATTCGGGCGGGTTTACGCCGAACCCGACTTACGAGGAGGTTTGCTCCGGGCGAACGGGCCACGCCGAGACCGTGCTCGTGGTGTTCGACCCAAATGCGATCTCGCTTGAACGAGTGCTGAAGGCCTTCTGGGAAGGGCATGATCCCACGCAGGGAATGCGACAGGGGAACGATCGCGGTACGCAGTATCGTTCCTGCGTGTTCGTGGATGGTGATACGGAGCTTGCAACAGTCAGAAGCTCTCTAAATGCCTACCAGGAAAAGCTGCGCGCCGGGGGATACGGCGAAATTACCACCGAGATCGGCGCGGCTCCGGAGTTTTACTACGCAGAAGACTATCACCAGCAGTATCTGGCGAAGAATCCGCGCGGATACTGCGGACTGGGTGGGACCGGTGTGACCTGTCCCGTTGGAGTGAACGCATAAGTGATCCCGGCGGCCCGGCTGACGCTATTTCACGTTGCGCCGGGCCTTTGACGTGCGGAGCTTGTGCTCTCTCCAGATAATGAAGAGGCCCGAGACTATGATGAGCGACGAGCCCGCGAGCATCGGCAAGGTCGGAAGCTCACTGAAGAGCATGTAGCCAAAAATGATCGAGAAAACCAGCGAGAGGTAGTCGAACGGCGCGACCACCGACATTGGCGCGTTTCGGTATGCCTGGGTCAGCAGTATCTGCCCAACGCCTCCGAACACGCCGGCCCCAATGAGGCAGACGGCCTCGAAGAGCGTAGGCATGACCCATCCGAAAGGAATCGTGAGCAGTGAAAGGCAGGCCGAAGTGATCGTGAAGTAGATCACGATCGTGCCGGTGTGCTCCGTTGCGGTGAGCCTTCGCGTGAAGGTCTGGGCGAGGCCGGCGAAGAAGGCCCCGGCTATGGCTGCCAGTGCGCCAAAGGCCGCCATCTGCTCCGGCCCCTGGAGTTGCGAGAGCGACATGCGCGGCAGCAGGACGACCACGGCGCCGGCGAGCCCCACGCAAAGCGCGGAGATGCGGAAGATGCGGATCCGTTCTCCGAGAATGACAGCGGCGAAAAGAACCGCGAAGAGCGGTGCCGTATAGAAGAGGGCTGTCGCTTCCGGCAGAGGCAACAAGCCGAGTGCGGTGAAATTGAGGGCCATGCCTGCGGTGCCCACCAATCCGCGTGACACGTGGCCGAACGGATGACGGGTGTCGAATGCGTGCTGCAGGTGGCCCTGCATCGCCAGCCAGATGATCGTTACCGGGAGCGCGAAGACCGAGCGGAAGAACACGGTCTCACCCGGCGGTACGCGCGCCGAGGCCGCCTTGATGCAGATGGCCATGAGGGTGAAGAACAGAACGGAAAGAATTTTGAGCGTTATGCCGCGCGCCGGGTCGGTCGAGGGACGGCTCATCGGTGCGTCCGGTGCCGAAAACCTATGCCGTCGCCGGTCTGCGCGTCCTGAGCGTAAGGGGTTAACATGGAGAATTGAATTTCGGTTGGTGCTCCAGCGCACCCATCTCGGTAAGGCATTGGCTCAACTTTTCAACTTGCAATGCACATTGCGTCTTTGGCTCGCAGCGGTCAACGGCAGACCATGTTGCCGAGCGAGTCCGAGCGGCAGCGCGCCCCGTTCACGCCGGTGGACCTGCTGGGTAGTGTGGTTCCGAGTTTGTCGACGTTTCGCGCAGGAATGATCGTCGGTCCGGACTGGCTTTCAGCCCCCTCCCTGATGACGCCACGGGGTTCCTGCCTCTCGAGCAATTCCGGCGGGCGCGCGAGTGGGCGCAGGCTTCCGCCTTCGAGACAATTCTGACTACCGAGCGTATTCGTCCGGCACCGTGTCTGCGCGGATGGGTCGGTTGCGCCCACGATGGGGAGCAATGTTCCAAGCAAAATGGCGAGGGTGACGTTCTTCACTGCTGATTGCTCCCGCCTCCGCATGAGGGGTGTGTCTCCTGCCGCACGTCCCGTGAGACCGTGCCTGGCGCACTCCCTGGCTCAGTCTATCATACACCTGAGCGGTTGAGCTCGGCGACAAACTCGCGCAGTCGTGTCCTTTCCTCATGTATCGGAAGTGCCTTGTCGGAATGCGCCAGACCAAGGCGCGAGAGCTTTTCCGCAGCTTCCCGAAACTCTTCGGATTCGAGCTGCCCAAGACGGTGAAGTGTCCGCTGCAACCGCATTCCGAATTCGAGAATTCCTGCGCCATCGCGCAACAAGGGGCCGAATGCATCTTCGAACAGCTCGGACGCATCAAGATCCGGTGCCATCACGCGATCACAGCTCGGGGTTCCGTCATATTCCATACGCATTTCATGCCAATGCGTCAGTAGTCCTTGCTGGAGGCTGACGATGCTGATTGCCGTACCGGGATCGTTGATGCCGGGGGAGAGGGCTCTCGTGCCGATCTCAGTCAGGACTTCGACGCAAAACCGGGGGTCCTGGTCGAAACTTCGTTCCGGGCCAATGCTGAATGCGTTTCGCAGCTTCTCGATCTGCTGCTCATCCGCCTGCCACGATGTCCAGAGAAGCGGGAGCTTGGGGTCAACCAGTATGCCCGGCATCGACGTTATTCGGACTGCACCATCCGCGGCCTTTGCAATGTTCTGGAGCTTGTAGGGGTCGACATGGCGGACATAACCCGTTTGTTCGGAGTAGATTGGATGACCGGGGTTGCAGCGATCATCCGGGGCAATGCCGCCAAGGCGGGGTGCTTCGGCCCGTGCGCGAAGGATCGCCTCGGCGCGAGAACACACCTTCATCGAGACTTCGCCAAGCCGCACGAGGTTGGCCAGATGATCGAGCCATCCGAAAAAGCTCACGATCACGAGCAATATGACAATACTGGAGGCAACGACCAGGACGAACTCGCCGCCGCGGGAGTAGAATTGCAGGCTCAGGGCGAGGATGCCGACCATCGAGAAAACGAATGCGCCAAGGAAGGTCGAGAGCACGTTCTGTGAGAAGGCGTCGTCAATCAGGATCTTCGTGGCTCTTGGCGACGCCGAACTCGTCGCTGCGGCATAGGCCTGAACCATAGCGCTGAGCGCGAACGTCGCCACGACCAGCATGCTCGACGCGATGATTGAAAGAATCCCCTGGGCGGTTCCGTCGCTGATGCGATCGGAAACCTCCGATGGAACCATGTCGCCAACCAGACTGGCAAGGAAAACGGTGGCTACCGCGACGATGCCGTAGGTCGACACCCGGAACCAGATCTGGCTGCTGATGCGCCGGAGTATCCAGACGATCTTGCTGTTCATTGCAGATAGCGCCCTGTCTCGGGCGCATTCAGACGGTTTTCAGCCCCGCGCGGCGGTGGGACCGATTGTCCGGATGGCCCCCGCAGAGGCAAATTACCTGCCGCCTGAGGATCGACGATCCCGGCGCGAGGACATCGGCTGGAACGCCACGCTGACATGCGTTTCGCAGTAGGGCTTTCCGGGGGCCGAAGGCAGGCCGCAGAACCAGAAGTCGTCCGTGGCGGGATCCCCCACCGGCCATTTGCAGGTTCGCTCCGTCAGTTGCATGAGCGACAGACGCTTGGCCTTCTTGGCGGCCTCGGCCAGGTTCGCCAGGGTTTCTTCGCTCATTTCCGCGCCGGCCGGCTGCGGGGGCAGGGGCTGTCCACTGCCCGGACGGTTCGGACGCGGCTGGAAGGGCGGTGCAACGGCCGGACGATTGACTGCTTCCGCCGGTGAACCGTTCATCGACTGGCTCGGTTCCGGTGTTGGCATCTCTGGCTCTGCGGGTTGAGGAGTTGGCTCGGGTTCCGGTGCTGCCTGCGTGACGCGGGGCTCGGGTGCCGGTGCCTGGGGCGGCTCGGTGCTGGGCTCGGATTGCTCCGGGGCCGGCTCCGCGCCGGTCCGGTTCGACAGGCCCAGGCGATGGACCTTGCCGATCACGGCATTCCTGGTGACCCCGCCGAGTTCCTTGGCAATCTGGCTGGCGCTCTTGCCCTCGGCCCACATGGCCTTGAGCATTTCCACACGTTCATCGGTCCAGGACATATATAGCGAAGCTCCGTTGGTTCTCGGACATTTCACGAATGAAGGCCAAGACGTCTGTCCAGAGCCATTGTGTCTATTCTAATATCCGGCTGGCCGGATACAAGGGATGATACGCAATCCAAAGGTTTGCGTGGGCGTTGCCGTTGGGCCACATCCCTGAGTGACCGGAGTGGGAACGACCCTCCCTAGGATGCAGCGCGAAGATTGGGGTGCCGTTTTCTTTCCGCCCGGGCCTTGGTCGCTTCTCCGAAAGAGATGAAGAGGGGCCTCGATACGGGATCGAGAGCTGCGTTCCATTCCGGGTGCCACTGAACTCCGAGAGCGAACCCCCTTGAGCCCTCAATGACGATTGCCTCCGGTGTTCCATCCGGTGCATGGCCCTCGATGATGACGCGGTCACCCCGATCCATGATGCCCTGTCCGTGGAGCGAGTTCACCATGACTTCGGTTTTCCCGAGGAGTTGGTGGAACGTTCCGCCCGGCGTGAGGGTAACCGTATGGCGGAGTTCGAACTTCTCCTCGAGGGTTCCGTCCGGTGGCATTCGATGATTGATCCGGCCGGGGATTTCCCGAATTTCGGGGTGGAGCGTGCCGCCAAAGGCGACGTTGAACTCCTGAAAACCGCGACAGATCCCGAAAATGGGCACGCCACGCGCCACGCATTCCGAAATGAGGGGAAGCGTCACCGCATCGCGGTCAGGATCGAACGAGCCGTGCTTGTCGGTCGGTTCATGGCCATAGAGACTGGGGTGAACATTGGGGCGCCCGCCGGTGAAGAGGAACCCGTCGCACGCTTCGAGAAGATCCGAGATCGCGCCAACCTTCGGCAGTGCAGGCACGATCAGGGGAATGGCCCCCGTCAGGTCGGCAACCGCCTCGATATTGGATATTCCCGCGGCCTGCACCGGATAGGCGTCGTTGGCCAGGTGGTGATTGCCGATAATGCCGATTACAGGTCGGGACATGTGCACCAACTCGATCATTCAGAAACACTTACGCGTCTGAAGATAGGTCTTTCTCGGCGTTCCGTCGAGATGTTCCGGCCCTATATGCTGAAAGGCCCGGCTGCTTGACCAATTTCACGCCATGGTGGAAGCATGCGCCGATCGAAAAAGGGAATGACATGCTGCGCACTGATGCCCAGACCCCGGCAATCCGGCTCGCTGACTACACACCGCCGGCCTATCTCGTGGATCGCGCCGAATTGACATTTCGATTGGACCCGGAGGCGACACGGGTTCTGGCGAGGCTCGAGATGCGACCGAACCCAGCCGTCTCCGGCCCGTCGCGGGATTTGCGTCTCGATGGGCGGGGGCTGAAGCTGATCTCGGCTGCGATCAACGCCAGCCCGCTTGCCCCGGATGTGCTCGTGCAGGATGACGAGGGCCTTTCAGTATCGGCCGAGCATATCCCCGATGGGCCGTTCGTCTGGACCGCGGAAACCGAGATCGCGCCGCTTTCGAACTCGGCGCTCGAGGGGCTCTACATGTCGGGTGGCATGTATTGCACCCAGTGCGAGGCGCAGGGTTTCCGAAAGATCACCTTCTACCCGGACCGCCCGGACGTGATGGCAACCTACCGGGTCCGGATCGAGGGGGACGTTCCGGTTCTTCTTTCAAACGGCAATCTGACGGGGCAGGGGCCGGGCTGGGCCGAGTGGGAGGATCCCCACCGCAAGCCATCCTATCTCTTCGCCCTCGTGGCCGGCGATCTGCGCGCCGTCGAAGATCGGTTCGTCACCTGCTCGGGACGGGATGTGCTGCTGCAGATCTGGGTCAGGGCGGGCGACGAGCCGCGCTGTGCCTATGCCATGGATGCCCTGAAGCGATCCATGGCGTGGGACGAGGAGGTCTACGGCCGCGAATACGATCTCGACCGTTTCATGATCGTCGCCGTGGACGACTTCAACATGGGCGCGATGGAGAACAAGGGACTGAACATCTTCAACTCCAAATACGTGCTCGCAAGCCCGGAAACGGCCACGGATTCGGACTATGCCAATATCGAGGCGATCATCGCCCATGAGTATTTTCACAACTGGACGGGCAACAGGATCACCTGCCGCGACTGGTTCCAGCTCTGCCTCAAGGAAGGTCTGACGGTCTTCCGGGACCAGCAATTCTCGGGGGATCAGCGCAGCAGGGCGGTGAAACGGATCGAGGATGTGATACGCCTGCGGGCGGCGCAGTTCCGGGAGGACGCGGGACCGCTCGCGCACCCTGTCAGGCCGGAAGAATACATAGAGATCAACAATTTCTACACGGCGACTGTCTACGAGAAGGGTGCCGAGCTGATCGGGATGCTGCGACGTCTTGTCGGGGCAGAAACCTATGCCGAGGCTCTAGATCTCTATTTTCGGCGCCATGACGGGGAGGCCTGCACAATCGAGGACTGGATAAAGGTCTTCGAGGATGCGTCCGGGCGGGACCTTTCCCATTTCAAGTTGTGGTATTCCCAGGCCGGTACGCCGCGGCTTGGCGTGAAGGAGACCTTCGCGGATGGGCGCTACACGCTTACCTTCTCCCAACATACTCCGGCGACGCCGGGGCAGCCGCACAAGGCGGAGGTGGTCATACCCGTGGCCTATGGCCTCATTTCCCCTGGAGGCGAGGAGTTCGAGACCGGCCTGATGGAAATTACCCGCTCCGAGCAGAGCTTCAGTTGGGACGTGGCGGAAAAACCTGTTCCTTCACTGCTGCGGGAGTTCTCGGCGCCAGTCATTCTGGAACGGGAAACGGGGCCGGAGCAGCTTTCCTTCCTGCTCGCAAAGGATACCGATCCGTTCAACAAATGGGAGGCGGGCCGGTCGCTTGCGCTCGCACTGATCGGCCAGATGTCCCGAGAGGCAGGTGTCGAGCCGGCGGACGAATATTTCTCGGCGTTGGCCGAGGTCGCGACCGACCCAATGCTTGACCCGGCGTTCAAGGCTCTGGCGCTCGCCTTGCCAAGCGTCGATGAGGTGGTTGCTGCCCTCGCAAGCGAGGGGCATACGCCTGATCCCTTGTCAATTCACGAGGCGCGCCGTGCACTTGAGCGCAAGATCGGGGCCAGTATCAGGGAGCCGTTGGAGGCGATCTACGCAGAGCATACGGTCTCGGGACCGTATACGCCGGATGCATCATCCGCCGGTCGTCGGGCCTTCAGATCGCGAGCCCTGGCCCTGTTGACGGCTGACAATCCGGACGCCGGGCTTGCCGAAACGCAGTTTTCCTCTGCTGACAACATGACTGAGCGAATGTCCGCTCTCTCCCTTCTCGTCGCTCATGGGCGGGAAGATGACGCGCTTCGGCAATTCTATGCCGACTGGAGCTCGGACAGGTTGGTTGTCGACAAGTGGTTTGCCGTCCAGGCGGTGCAGACCCCTCCGGAAAAGGCGGTCCTGGTCGTTGATGAACTCACCCGACATCCCGACTTCGACTTGAAGAATCCCAATCGTTTCAGATCGTTGATCGGCAGCTTTGCGATGGGAAACACGGCTGGATTCCATGTGCCGGGCGGGGCCGGATATCGCCTGGTGGTCGATTGGCTGATACGTCTGGACGACGTGAATCCGCAGACGACCGCGCGTCTGACTTCGGCATTTTCAGCGTGGAGGAGTTTTGCCGAAGATCGAAGGATCGCAATGCGAGAGCAACTGGAGCGGCTCTTGGCCAAGCGGGACCTTTCCAAGGATACCAATGAGATGGTATCTCGCCTGTTAGGGATAACGGGCGGTTGATTTCGCCATTCTGTCATCAATATGTCAGGATGGCGCGATAAATGGGGGCGCATTATGGTTCGTGATGTGGTCGATCAGCTAATCCACGAGAGAGCGCCCTGGCTGGAGCGTCAGGGGCTGGCGGTGGCGGCTGTCAAAAGGCTTCTGCATCTTCTGCTTCAGTATGATCGCACGGTCGCAGTTGGTGAAGTTCTCGAGACAATGCCGCAGGGGACGGACGTCATGGACGCCCTCGCCGATATGTTTGCCCGGCATGTGGATGTTCAGGGACTCGACAACGTGCCGACCAGTGGGCCTGCGATGGTCGTCGCAAATCATCCCACCGGAATTGCGGACGGCATCGTTCTCTACAGCGCTCTGGCGCGGCGGAGACCGGATCTGTTCGTATTCGCGAATGCCGACGCGATCCGCGTCATGCCGCAGCTCTCCGAGTTGATTGCCCCTGTCGAGTGGCGCCCCGAAAAACGCAGTCACAAGCAGAACCGGGAAACGATGACCTACGCCCATTCCGCGTTCAAGGATGGTCGACTCGCGGTCCTCTTCCCGTCCGGTCGTCTTGCAAAGCGACGCTGGCTTTCCCTGCACGAGCGCCCCTGGCTGCCGAGCGGGGCCATGCTCGCGCGACGGTTCAATCTGCCGATCCTGCCGCTCCACATCACCGCCCGGAATTCCGCGATCTTCTATCTTTTCGACCGCATTCATCCGACCTTGCGCGACATCACTCTGTTCCACGAGGTGCTGAACAAGAAGCACCAGCCCTACAAGATCACGATCGGCGAAGCGATAGATCCGGCAACCTTGCCATCCGGATCAGCGGAGGCCACCGAGGTTCTGCGCGAGCGCACCCTAGAGCTTGGCGGGCAGGGCGGGCATCAGACTGTCCTGACTGCGCCGAGATATGGCCAGCGTCGACGGCTCAATCCGGTTCGGGCGCTGGGCTGAACGTCTCGAATCACAAGAGGTTGCCTGTAGCGGTGTTTCACCCTAGCTAGGTCAGATGTTTATTGCTGATCTGAAGGTGGTTGATGACTGTCTCCGCAAGCGTTCGGGCCCCCCGGGCAATCCCGCGTTTTAGAGCTATTGGATTGCCGGGTGTTTGCCTGCAGGCGGTGTGCCGATGACGCAGGATCTTTCCCGGTTGGCCGAAAGGCTGCTTGAGGCGGCGCAGAAGGCCGGTGCCGACGCCGCGGACGCGATTGTCGTCGCAGGAGACAGTTTGTCCATCGAAGTTCGCGATGGCGGCCTCGAGCATGCCGAACGGGCTGAAGGCGTGGATATCGGGCTGCGCGTTTTCGTGGGCCAGGGCCAGGCATGCGTTTCCGCGAGCGATATCAGCGAGACGACGATCGAGGAAATGGCGGGACGTTCCGTGGCCATGGCGCGGGAGGCTCCGGAGGATCCCTTCTGCGGTCTGGCAGATCCGGCGGAGCTGGCGTCGGATTGGGATATCGGGAGCCTCGAACTGGAGGATCCTGGTGCTGCCCCGTCTCCGGATGAGTTGAAGGTGATGGCACTGGAAGCGGAAGCTGCCGCACTTTCGATTGATGGCGTGACCAAGATGGATGGCGCCGGTGCAAGCTGGAATCACAGCCGCATTCACCTTGCGGCCAGCAATGGATTCTCGGGCGGCTATGCCCGCACAAGCAACGCTATACAGGCCGTTGCGATCAGCGGCGATAACGTGGGAATGGAGCGTGATTACGCCTTCGAAGTGCGCAACTATCGCTCCGACCTCCCCACTGCACAGGCCATAGGGACCCTGGCAGGTGAGAGAACCGTGGCGCGCATCGGGAGCGGTCGCCCGCCGACCGGCGCATGGCCCGTGCTCTTTGACGAGCGTGTGGCGTCGAGCCTGGTCGGTCATCTCGTACAGGCCGTGAATGGATCCGCCGTCGCGCGGGGCGCTTCCTGGTTGAAGGAGGCGCTGGGTGAACAGGTGCTTCCGCGCGGTATGGACCTCATCGAAGAGCCGAGGCGGCCGCGCGTTTCGGGATCGCGGCCCTTTGACGCGGAGGGGCTTCCGGTCGCGCGGCGCGCGCTTGTTCTTGACGGCGTGCTGCAGGGGTGGACGCTGGATCTCGCGAACGCAAGAAAGCTCGGGATGAAGAGCACGGGGAACGCTGCCCGCGGCACGAGTGCGCCTCCGAGCCCGGCCGTTTCGAACCTGGCTCTGACACAGGGCGATAAGAGCCGGGAAGACCTCCTTCGGGACATGGGTACGGGCTTGCTCGTGACCGGGTTGATCGGTTCGACCATCAACCCGAACACCGGTGACTACTCGCGCGGCGCGAGCGGATTCTGGGTGGAGAACGGTGAGATCACGCGGCCGGTCAACGAATGCACGATAGCCGGCAACCTCCGCAATATGCTTGGCAAGATCGTGGCGGCAAATGACGCGCGCGCGCATCTGAGCCGGGTGGTTCCCAGTTTGCTGGTCGAAGGGCTGGTCATTGCCGGAAGCTGACCTCGCTCTACTTGTCGAAGCGGCGAAAACCGCAGGTGAAATCGCGCAACGTCATTTTGTCGGAAGCCGTGCGGCGCGTCAGAAGCCCGGTGATCAAGGCCCGGTCACGGACGCCGATATCGAGGTCGATGAGACGCTCAAGACGATGCTCTTGGCGGCGCGGCCGGATTACGGCTGGCTTTCCGAGGAGAGCGAAGACAGCACGGACCGCTTGGGGCGCAAACGGGTTTTCGTGGTGGACCCGATTGACGGGACCCGGGCTTTCGTCGAGGGAGGGAATGCCTGGGGGCATTCCCTGGCTGTGGTGGAGGATGGCAGGCCGGTAGCGGCGGTGGTGCATATGCCGCGTCTGGAAAGGATGTACTGCGCGCAGGATGGGGCAGGTGCCACGTGCAATGGCCAGCCGATCCGGTCAAGTCATTGCGGCGATCTGTCCGGGGCAAGGGTGCTCGTCACATCCAGCCAGCTTGACCCGCGTTTCTGGCCGGGGGGCGTTCCGACGCTCGAGCGCCATTTCAGATCGTCGATTGCCTATCGTATGTGCCTTGCCGCCGAGGGGCGTTTCGACGGCATGATCACTTTCCGCGATACCTGGAACTGGGATATCGCGGCCGGTGCCCTGATTGCCAGTGAAGCTGGCGCCATGGTCACGGATCGTCGTGGTGAGGCCCTGATCTTCAACAAAGAGATGCCGACCTCACCGGGCGTGTTCGTAGCCGGAAAACCATTGCACAGGCAGATTCTCGACAAGGCGCTAACCAGAACCTGATCGCCCTGCACATGCCTTTGTCTGCCTTCCCTTTCGGGCGTGTCCTAGACGCGCTCGACGGTTACCTTGTTCGGATCGAAAGAGATGTGGCCTGCAATCCTGGCAGCATTGCTCTCTGGTTCGGAGTAGGTCCAGGCCGCCTTCTGGATTGTGGTCGACCGGGTCACGATACCGAAATACGCCGCGCGGCCGAGTCCATCGATCTGTGCTTCTTGTTCCGAAGCTTCGAGGAACGCCATTCCAATATCATCCTGCGGGAAATAGATCTGCGAGGCCGACCCGTCCTCTATCAACTCAAGCGCATTCGTGCTTTCGCCGATGACCGCACCGCCGGCGCGGACAACCCAGGTTCCCTCGGCAGGGACAATGGTGATTTTCTTCGTAAGCATTTCCAGTCCTTCCATGGTGACGCGCCGGTCCAGAGCGGCACGCGATCACAACGCGGAGCAGGCAAGTCGTAGCCAGGATACAGTCTTCTCGTCCAGAAGGGGAGAGATCCTGTTCAATACTTCCCTATGATAGTCATCAATCCAATCGCGCTCCACCTGTGTGAGGAGGCTAGGGTCAATCAGTTTCCGATCAATGGGAGCGAAGGTAAGCGTCTCGAATCCAAGCATCTTTCGCTCGCCGCCTCCGGGAATTTCAGGGGTTTGAACGACCGCGAGGTTCTCAATACGGATTCCGAAGGCACCCTCGCGGTAGTAGCCGGGTTCGATCGACAGAAACATTCCCGGTTCGATCTTCTCCATTGAACGACGAGAGAGCGACTGCGGACCTTCGTGCACACCGAGATACGAGCCCACGCCATGCCCTGTGCCATGATCATAGTCCAGTCCGGCGGCCCAGAGCGCGGCTCGTGCACATGCGTCGATATGCGCGCCCGCGAGCCCCTCGGGCCAGTGGAGCCGGCTCATGGAAATCAGGCCCTTGAGCACCAGCGTGAAGGGCTTGCACGCCTCTACGGGTGCACTGCCGACCGCGATGGTTCGAGTAATATCCGTGGTTCCATCCTGATACTGCGCTCCGCTGTCGACAAGCAGCAGTTCACCCGGATTGATCGCCCGATTGCTCGACTCGTTGACCCGGTAATGGACGATTGCGCCGTTCGGGCCGGCACCACAGATCGTCTCGAACGAGATATCGCGCAGTTCGCCGGTTTCTGCCCGGAATGCCTCCAGCCGGCGCACAATATCGATTTCGGTAAGCGCGCCCCGTGGTGCCTCGGCGTCCAGCCAGGCAAGAAACCTGGCCATGGCCGCGCCATCTCGCAGGTGTGCGTCCCGACTGCCCGCGATCTCCGCATCGGTCTTTCGGGCCTTGGGAAGAATGCAGGGGTCCCGCGCCCAGTGAACATCCTGGCCCGCAGCCCGCAACCTGTCGGAGATCCAGAAAGGCGCGCTCGACTTGTCGACGCCGATCCTTCCGGAGAGCGCCCCGATCGCACCCTCGAAGTCCGAGGGGGGCAGGATCGCCACATCGGGGCCAAGATGGGATTTAAGCCTATCGTCGCAACGTGATGGGGCGGTGAATAGCTGGACGTTTCCACCATCATGCAGGATTGCGAACGCACGCGGAACGGGCGTGCGCGGAATGTCGGCCCCGCGAATGTTCAGGAGCCACGCGATTGAATCGGTCAGGCTCAGGACGAACGCGGCAAGGCCAGCGTCTTTCAGATCAGCGGACAAGGCGGCACGCTTCTGTGACGAACTGCGGCCGGCTACCTCAATCGGATGGGGCAGGATCGGGGCCGAAGGCGCTGGGGGACGATCCTTCCAGACCCGGTCCACGAGGTTCGGGCAGGGAACCATCGTGAGCTGTGCGCTTCGCAGATCGCTCTCGAGGCGTTCGATTTCGCCCGCCGTATGGAGCCATGGATCGAAGCCGATCCGCCGGCCTGGCGAAAGCGCATTCCGCAACCAGTCGGACAACTTGTCTTCGGGATGGCGCAGAATTGAGAACGCGGCTTCATCGACCTCAATTCGAGATTGAATGGTATAGCGACCGTCAACGAAGAGGCCCGCGGCATCCTGGGTCGCCGCGGCAAAGCCTGCCGATCCCGTGAAACTCGTCAGCCATGCCAAGCGCTCATCGCACGCCGCCACATTCTCGCCCTGATGCGCATCTGCACGGGGAACGAGAAAGGCATCAACGTTTGCGGCCTGCATGGCTTCGCGCAAGAGCGCCAGCCGTGGAGCGCCGGTCTCGGGCGTCGTGCGACGATTGAAGGTCTGTATGGTGTTAACGGTTCCGTCCCCCATCTTTACCATTCGTTTATCGAGTGTTTGCCGCACTGGTCAACAGAAGGTATTTTAATCACATGTGAATCGCGTTTGAGTTGAGTGGTAGCCATGCGGACTTTACTTGTCGTCGGACTAGCCTTTGCCGCCCTCTGGAGGGGATGGCTGGATTGGCAGTCAACGATGCTGCGGGGTATCAAATTCCGCCTCGTTTCGGCCGAAGATGTCATTCGATCCGCGATGCCGCGCGGCTACTATGATCTCTCCGAGGGCATCAAGGGGCTTGGCCTCGAAACCCTCTGGTCTTTTACTGTTCAAGCAGCGCTGGGGCTTCCGCTCGTTGTCCTTCTCGCCAGTGTCGCCTTTGCCCTCTGGGTTACAAGGCCCCTCGAACGAGGTCGTGGATAAAGCCCAGCTTTGCGATGGCGGGGTCGCTGAGCACAAAGGGATAGAGATCTCGCTGTCCCATTGAGCGGTTCAGGCTGTTGACGGCCACGGTCAGTGGTATCCACGCGTCCACCATCCTCTGGAACCTCGGCTCCGTATATGGGTCGAAGGCGACTTCCGTGTTGACCTCCTCGTCATCGGTCGCAACCGGGTCAATGGCCAGACCGAAGCTTGCCGCGGTGTCCAGCGTGTCGGCCATGTGAAGATAGTGAGTCCAGGTCTCCGCGAAATCCTCCCAGGGGTGCATCGTCGCATAGGCGCTGACATAGGCACTTTCCCATCCGGCGGGAGCGCCGTTCTCGTAGTGTCGTTTCAAGGCTTCGCTGTAGCTTGCGCGCTCATCGCCGAACACGGCGCGCGCCGCATCGAGCTTGCCGCCATCCCGAACCAGCACATCCCAATAGTAGTGGCCGACCTCGTGACGGAGGTGTCCGAGCATGGTCCGATAGGGCTCTCCGAGCTCAATCCGACGGCGCTCGCGCTCTGCGGAATCCGCCTCGGAGATATTGATCGTGACGAGGCCATCGGCATGGCCAGTCATGGCGGGATCATTCGGCTTGTCGGCCAGGAAATCGAAGGCAAGCCCATTCTCCTGGTCATTGAGGCGGCTTGTCAGAGGCAGATTCAGTCTCTTCAACGCATAGATCAGCCGTCGCTTCGCTTCCTCGATCGACTGCCAGCGCTCGTCATTGCCAGCTACCGAAAGGTCAGGAATCGTTCGGTTGAGCCTGCAGGCGGCACAGAAGGTTTCTTCCGAGTCCGCACGGACCAGCCAGTTGCAATGTGCAACGGTGGCATTCCCGCATGGCTTGTACATCGCATTGGGTGCGGCGACTGCGCTCAAACTTCCATCGGCCTGCCGGTCAATTGCGCTGAGCGTCAGGGACTCGGGCAGGAAGCCAAGTGAAGTTCCGCAATTCAGACATGTCGAGTTTTCGAAATGCAGCATGTTGCCGCATTTCTGGCAGATGAAGACGTGCATAATTGCTCCGATATCAGGGGCGTGCCGACCGCGGGCCGATAATCAGCCAGGCAATGAACCCCAGTAGAGGAAGGAGGAGTATGACAAGGATCCAGATCACCTTCTTTGCAGTGCTTGTGCTGGACCCTATGACGGAAACTATGGCCCAAATGTTCAGAACAAGAAGGATGAACCCTCCGATTCCAGTCACTTCAACGCTCATGTCAGCCCCTCGTTCCAAAGAGATGTAGATCCCGCTGACTGGCAGGTAGTGTCTAGTTCCTGGATTGGAAGCGGGCCCTGCGCCCGGCCAGCACGGGATCGTTGTCAAAAAGGCTTGCCAACTGCTCGGTCATCGCGCCTGCGAGCTGTTCCACGTCGGTAATCGTAACCGCGCGCTGATAGTACCGGGTCACATCATGACCGATACCGATGGCGACAAGTTCGACGGCCCTGCGCCGCTCGACCATTTCGATTACGTCACGCAGGTGCTTCTCGAGGTAGTTCGGCGGGTTGACCGAAAGGGTCGAGTCATCGACCGGCGCACCGTCCGAAATCACCATCAGCACCTTGCGCGCTTCAGGGCGGCCAAGCATTCGGCGGTGGGCCCATTCGAGCGCCTCTCCGTCGATATTCTCCTTGAGAAGACCTTCCTTCATCATCAACCCGAGATTGGGTCGGGCACGCCGCCAAGGGGCGTCTGCCTGCTTGTAGATGATATGGCGAAGATCGTTGAGCCGCCCCGGCAGCGAGGGGCGCCCTTCGGCAAGCCAGTTTTCTCGGCTTTGCCCACCCTTCCAGGCGCGCGTGGTGAAGCCGAGGATTTCGACCTTGACCTGGCAACGCTCAAGGGTTCGGGCAAGCACATCCGCCGAAATCGCGGCGATGGAGATCGGCCGGCCCCGCATCGATCCGGAATTGTCGAGAAGCAGCGTGACGATCGTGTCGCGGAACTCGGTATCGCGTTCCCGCTTGAACGAAAGGGGGGTTAAGGGGTTTGCAATGACCCGCGCAAGCCGGCCCGCGTCGAGCGTGCCCTCTTCCAGATCGAACTCCCAAGCCCGGTTCTGCTGTGCTTGTAACCTGCGCTGGAGCTTGTTCGCAAGACGTGCGACCGCGCCCTTCAACGGCTCAAGCTGTTGATCCAGGTAGCTCCGAAGGCGTTCCAGCTCGAGCGGATCGGCCAACTCTTCGGCGCGAATTTCCTCGTCGAACCTGGTTTCGAAAACCTTGTAGCCGGGGTCGGCCTCGGAAATCGGCGGGGGCAGGGGCTCTTCGTCCGCCTCGCCCTGCTCGATCTCGGCATCCTCGGCCATGTCGCCGTCGTCCGAGCTTTCGAGTGCCGCCTGTAGCTGGTCCTCGTCGGCGGACTGTTCCGGTGCGCTGTCCTGGCTTGTGCTTTCCTGCTCGGAATCGTCCTGTGCGTCCCCGCCTGGCTGATCCTGCTCCTCTTCGTCCTCGCCGGAGTCATCGGGCTGGTCGTCATCATCCTCGTCGAGAGGCACATCATCGGGATCTTCCCCGAGTTGCTCCCCGTATCCGAGATCAGTGATGACCTGCCGGGCAAATTTGGCGAAGGCCCGCTGGTCCTCGAGCACCTCGTCGAGGTTCTCGAAGGTATCAGCGGCATGGCTCTCGAGAAAACCGCGCCAGAGATTGAGGACATTCTCGGCGCCAGCCGGCAGATCCCGCCCCGTGGCAAGTTGCCGGATCATGTAACCCGCGGCCTGCGCGAGTGGTGCCCGAGCGGGGTCGGAAATGTCGGCATAGCCCGCACGAGCGGCTTCAGCTGCGATCTTGGCGTCGATGTTGCCCGCAGTTCCGGGCATGGCGCGGGCACCCACGGCTTCGCAACGCGCGGTTTCCATCGCTTCGAAAAGCTCCGACGCAATATCGCCCTGAGGGGCATATCGCCGGTGGGTGGCGTTGTCGTGAAAGCGAAGACGCAATGCATATGCATCCGCGGTTCCGCGTGCCAGCATAACCTCGTCACGCGTCATCCTCCGTGTGACCTGAGGCAGGCGCATGGTTTCTTCGCGAAGTCCGGGCGGATCGACGCTGAATGCGATCTGGAGGTCCTTGTCGGACGCCATCGCGCGCGTTGCTTCCGAGAGCGCCTTCTTGAACGGATCCGCCGGGTTGTTTGTGCCGGGTTTGCTCAATGTGCCTCCGATCAGCCCAGGCTGACGCTGGCAGCACTTTCAGGCAGCTCGGCATCGAAGCAGCGCTGATAGAACTCGGCAACCGTCTGGCGCTCCAGTTCATCGCATTTGTTCAGGAAGGTGAGACGGAAGGCGAAGCCGACATCCCCAAAGATTTTCGCGTTCTCGGCCCAAGCCAGCACGGTGCGCGGGCTCATGACGGTCGAGAGATCGCCGTTCATGAAGGCTGCGCGCGTGAGATCCGCGACCGTCACCATGCGTTTGACCGTCTTGCGACCTTCTGCGTCGCCGTATTCCATGTGCTTGGCCACCACGATGTCCACTTCCGCATCGTGCTCAAGGTAGTTGAGCGTCACGACGAGGCTCCAGCGGTCCATCTGGCCCTGGTTTATCTGCTGAGTGCCGTGATAGAGGCCCGTGGTGTCACCCAGACCGACCGTGTTGGCCGTCGCGAAGAGCCGGAAATACGGGTTCGGATGGATCACCTTGTTCTGGTCGAGCAGCGTGAGTTTGCCGTCTACTTCGAGAATTCGCTGGATCACGAACATCACGTCCGGGCGGCCGGCGTCATACTCGTCGAAAACGATCGCCGTCGGATTGCGCAGAGCCCAGGGCAGGATGCCCTCCTGGAACTCGGTCACCTGCACGCCATCGCGCAGCTTGATCGCATCCTTGCCGATCAGGTCGATGCGGCTGATGTGGCTGTCGAGGTTTACGCGCACGCAGGGCCAGTTGAGGCGAGCTGCAACCTGTTCAATGTGGGTCGACTTTCCCGTGCCGTGATACCCTTGGATCATCACACGGCGATTATGGGCGAAGCCCGCAAGAATCGCGAGGGTCGTATCCTGGTCGAACCTGTATGTCGGGTCGATATCCGGCACCCTGTCGGAGCGATCGGGAAAGCCCTTTATGGTCATATCCGTGTCGATTCCGAAGAGATCGCGCACACTGAAATCGACCGAGGGTTCGATGCCCGTTTCCATACTGCCGTCCGCCATTGTAGTCAGCCCCACTCGCCACCCGGATATCGGGCGGCCCATGTCTGGGTTTATGTGTCGCAATTGACCCGGGGATGCAAGCGGCCCCCCGGACAGTTTGTTCGCCGGACCCTCAGTCCTTGAAACTCCGGCTTGCCTTGATCTGTTCCCAAGCCCAGACAACTTCGGACAGGCGCGCTTCGTCGTCGCGTCGTCCACCGTTCATGTCGGGGTGCAGATCCTTGACCAGAGCCTTGTACTGGCGCCGGATCTCGGCCTTGGTCTGCATGTCCTGCGCTTCGAGAATTTCGAGTGCCTTGCGCTCGGTGGGCGGCAGTCGGCGTTGCGTGCTGCGCGCCCGATCTCCGGGCGGGGTCTGCGTTCCTTTTTCCCCCAGGATGTCCATGGGGTCGTCGATGCCCAGCCTCTGCCAAGCGCGCCCTTCCGGATGGGGGTGCGTGCCCGAGCCATCGCCTGCGCTGGCAAAGGGTCGTGTCTGGCGTCCCCAGACCCTGTCGGCATCGAACTGCCGCTCAAGCTCATCGTCGCTGGAGGATTCGAAGAAGTTCCACTTAAGGTTGTACTCGCGCACGTGCTTGAGGCAGAACCACAGAAACTCATCCAGGTGGTCGGGCGATCTGGGCGCGCGGTATTTTCCGGGCTCGTTGCAATCAGGATGGGCGCAGGTCCGGCTGGAGCTTTCAACTGCGCCCGATCTGGCACGGCCGCGCGCACGCCTCTTCTTGTCGGCGCTGACGGAAATGTCGAATTCGAATGGTGAGCGACGGCTCATCGCGGGCCGTATCCTTTCAAGCTTGCGACTCGGGCGCTAGAGTTTAGACTTTTGGGCGAGCGGGCCAAGCCCGTTCTTAACCGAGAGAGGCCCATGGTCGAGACAGCGACTCCTGTGCGGGATTCGATGCACAGTAAACTTACACAGTCCTTTGCTCCTGATTATCTGGAGATCATCGATGAAAGCGAGGACCACCGCGGCCATGGTGGCTGGCGCGAGGGCGGCGAGACTCATTTTCGCGTTGTCATGCGCTCGGCTGCGTTGAACGATCTCTCGCGGGTCGGGCGAAGCCGAGCGGTTCACAAGGTGCTCGCTGAAGAACTGGCAGGTCGTGTGCACGCACTGACACTGGAACTTGAGGGCACCTGATACCGGTGCCCCGCCGTTTCCCTAGTCTGCTGATTCCAGTTGCGGTGTCGGCCGGAGCGGAGAGGAGAACTCGTCCGGGCGACCCCGATTGTCTTGCGAGAACCGCGGTTCTTGCCGGGCAGGGCGCGCCTGACTCTCGTAGTTCCCGTTGCCGCGCTCAATAGCAGGCTCTGCACGGGCCGCCATGAGCGGGCGCTCTCCACCAGCGTGAGTGTGGGCCTCGATCAAAGGGTCACGACTTGCGCGCGCGCGCCGAAAGATCAGCATCGTCACGTCTTCCTCGGCAGCCCGGCGGAAGAAACCGCGCGGCGTCTCGGCCGGAAGCGTTTCGGCCCGGACGTATTCCCAGCCTTCACGCGACTGCTCATTGATCGCGTCGGTCAGCGTCATCGCGAAGAGCTCGGCGGGTTCGCGGACGCCCTTCGCCTTCTTGCTCCGGCGCGGTGCAGGCACCGCCTTGTAGTCGAAATGATCCATCAGTTCCCCCTCGGATACGGGTTCACCCGAGCCCAAGTTTCGAGCGTACCACCTCGTTGACGGCCTTCGGGTTGGCCTTGCCGCCGGTTGCCTTCATCACCTGGCCGACAAACCAGCCCGCCATCGACGGCTTGGCCTGCGCCTGGGTAACCTTTTCCGGGTTTGCTGCAATCACTTCATCCACGGCCGCCTCGATGGCGCCCATGTCGGTGACCTGCTTCATCCCCCGGTCTTCAACGATTTTCGCCGGATCGCCCCCCTCGGTCCAGAGAATCTCGAAGACATCCTTGGCGATCTTTCCTGAGATTTCGTTTCTGGCGACAAGATCGAGCAACCCGCCCAGCTGGACGGGCGTAATTGGGCTCTCGGAAATCGAGTGGCCTTCCCTGTTGAGGCGACCGAAAAGCTCGTTGATGACCCAGTTCGCGGCCTGCTTCCCGTCCCGGCCCTCGGCGACGGCTTCGAAGTAGTTGGCGTTCGCTACCTCTGCCGTCAAGACACCGGCATCGTATTCCGTCATGCCGAAGTCCAGAACGAACCGGGCCTTCTTCTGGTCGGGCAGTTCTGGCAGGCCACTTGCAATTTCGTCCACCCATGCCTGCTCGAATTCGAGCGGCAGAAGGTCCGGGTCGGGGAAATAACGGTAATCGTGCGCCTCTTCCTTCGAACGCATCGACCGGGTTTCGCCCTTGTTCGGGTCGTAGAGCCGGGTTTCCTGCTCCACCTTGCCGCCATCTTCGAGGATCGCGATCTGGCGCCGAGCCTCGTAATCGATGGCCTGCTGGATGAAGCGCATGGAATTCATGTTCTTGATTTCGCAGCGTGTGCCGAGCTCGGTGGAGCCAGCGGGCCGCACGGACACGTTCACGTCGGCTCGAAGCGAGCCCTCCTGCATGTTCCCGTCGCAGGTGCCGAGGTAGCGCAGGATCTGACGCAGCTTACGCACGTATTCCGCCGCTTCTTCCGGCCCACGAATGTCGGGCTTCGAAACGATCTCCATCAGCGCCACGCCGGTCCGGTTGAGGTCAACGTAGGAGAGGTCCGGGTCAAGATCGTGGATCGACTTACCAGCATCCTGTTCGAGGTGGATGCGTTCGACGCGCACCTTGCGGGCAACTCCCGGCGCCATGTCGACGAGTATTTCACCTTCTCCGACGATCGGATGATAAAGTTGGCTGATCTGGTAGCCCTGCGGCAGGTCGGGGTAGAAATAGTTTTTCCGGTCGAAGCGCGAGAAGAGGTTGATCTCGGCCTTCAGGCCCAATCCGGTGCGAACCGCCTGCTCTACGCAGAACGCGTTGATCACGGGCAGCATGCCCGGCATGGCAGCATCGACCAAGCTCACATTGCTGTTGGGTTCGGCACCAAATTCCGTTGATGCACCCGAGAAGAGCTTGGACTTCGACGAAACCTGGGCGTGAACTTCCAGTCCGATCACCAGTTCCCAGTCGCCCTTCGCGCCCGCGATTACCTTGGGTTCGGGCTCTTTGTAGGCAAGCTCGGCCATGCTTCTGTCCGTTTCCGTGAAAATGCGTGCCACGTTCTAGCCGCCACGGCGCGGGGCGACAAGTGCGGGTGGAAGCAGAAAGCCGAGGATCACGTGCCCTGGACAGGAAATGCGCGCAACCGGCCAGCGCATCTTCTGCACTCGCCGGCTCATTCGATGGAGTGACTGCTAACTTAAGCGGCCAGCTTGACGAGCGTCTCGTCGAGTGCCGCGCTGTCCTCGGCGCGCAGCAGGGTGCTGTTCGCGGCATCCCAGGCCTCGCTCCAGGTGCCGATGCCAAGCGTGCCGCGAATTTCCCCGCCAAAGAAGGGTGTCAGCATTTCCTGGCTTGCGAGCACGTTCGCACCGGCTCGAGGGCCTGGCGATGCTGCGAGCATCACCATCGGCTTGTCTTGCCAAACCTTGCCGTCAATCCGGCTCATCCAGTCGAAGGCGTTCTTCCACGCCGCGGTGACAAGCCCGTTGTGCTCGGCGAACGAAACGATGATCCCATCGGCAGCACCGATTTTTGCGAAGAGATCCCGTGCCGCAGCGGGGATGCCCGTCTCCTGCTCGCGATCGATGGAGTAGATCGGCATCTCATAGTCGTTGAGGTCGATGATCTCGATGTCTGCATCAGGCTGAAAGCTGCTCTTGAGACGGTTGGCAGCATATTCCACCAGCGCCCGGTTGATCGAGTTGCGGCTGTTCGTGGCGGCAAAGGCGAGAAGTTTCATGGCGGTCATCCTAGAGGTGTTTCCCTTTGGCTGGAATTTAGATCTGCCTCCCTGCGCGCACAATCGATTGGAATGCGCACTTTGTGCGCGTTGATGCGACATATCGAGAATGCTAATTTCGAGAGATGGAGCATTGGGCAGAGCTGCGAACGGCACTGATGGTAGCGCGACTGGGCACAGTGAAAGCTGCCGCAGAAACCCTCGGCGTGCATCGCGCCACGGTCAATCGTCATGTGGAGACGCTGGAAGGCGCCTTCGGTGCGCCGCTTTTTCAGCGCCATGCACGTGGATACACGCTCACCGAGGCTGGCCGCGATCTACTTGAGGTTGCCGGGCGTGCCGAGGAGATGTTTGTCGACCTGGCTGGACGGCGACGCGGAAAGGCGGGGCAGTTTTCGGGCGCGCTCGTGATCACCGCGCTTTCGGCGAGTGCTCCGCTGATCACGCCTGCTTTGGCAGCTTTTCATCGTTCCTATCCCGAGGTGGAACTGGAGTTCATTGCGACGGAACAACTTGCGCGGCTTGAGCATGGCGAGGCACATGTTGCGATCCGCGCGGGCAAAAAGCCGCAGGATCCGGACTATGTCGTTCAACCTTTTCGCAGGGTTCAGTTCGGGCTCTTTGCAAGTCAAGGCTATATCGACCGGTATGGGCACCTGGTGGACGGCGATATTGACGAGCACTGGTTCGTGGGATCCGTCGGGCAGCCTTGGGGACTCCCCTTTGCCGGTTGGATGGAGGAAAACGTTCCAGCCTCGCGCCTCGCCCTGCGTACAACGGATCCGAGCGTGATCACCAGTGCCGTTCGGAACGGCATGGGTATTGGCTTCATCTCGGACTATGAGCCGGACGGGTCGCAGGGGCTCTTGGAGGTCCTGCCGCCTCGCGAGGATTGGTCGGCAGCTCTCTGGCTCGTGACCCATGTGGACCTCCATCGCACTGTCAAGGTTCAGGAATTTCTGCGCCATCTCAAGGGACGAGCGGGGGGCTGACACGTTTCATGTGCGTGGGCGCCACCTTGCGAAAAGGCGAGAACCCAGGTCGGCCTTGTCTGGCCAGAGGAGATTGCCTAGGCTTGCGCGATCCAGTGCAATTGAGGGTGGGTTCATGGTCACGTTCTTGCGAATTCTCGTGGGGGTGGCGCTTCTCGTTGCCGTGTTGATCGGGTTTTCCTACGTCTTGCCGCGCCATATCACGGTAGAACGTGACGTCGTGATCGACGCCCCCGCGGAGGTGGTTTTTGAACAGGTCAACTCGCTTCAGACCTTTGCAGAATGGTCGCCATGGTCAGACTACGACCCGGACATGGAGGTGGTCTTTAGCGGACCAACGGAAGGCGTCGGAAATCGCATGGAATGGTCGAGCATGGACCCACAGGTCGGTCGTGGGAGCCAGGAGATCGTCGAAAGCACCGAAAACCGGAGCGTTCGAACCGCACTCGATTTTGGCGAAATGGGATCGGGTGAAGCATGGTTCGTGCTGGAGCCATCCGGAACAAGCACGAATGTGACATGGGGACTCGAAGCGGACATGGGGAATACGCCGACGGGGCGTTACATGGGCCTGGTCATGGATCAACTGGTCGGTGGTGACTACGAGCGCGGTCTTGCGGCGCTCAAGCTGCGTGCGGAGGCTGCCAACGCTCAGCCCGGGACGCAGGAGAGCTCTTCGAAAGCCGAAAATTGAGATCCCGTATTGGGGGTGCAGAGACTTGCAGCCCCCCGGACCAGTCTCTAGGATCGATGTCATACACGCGGGTCAGGCACAGCTGGGTGGGGGAATGGTCGAAGAAATTCTGAAGACGCCTCTCAGTGCGTGGCATCGGTCGCGCGGCGCAAAGATGGTGCCTTTTGCCGGCTACGACATGCCGCTCAACTATCCACTCGGCATACTGAAAGAACATCTGCATACGCGGAAGGCCGCAGGGTTTTTCGATGTGAGCCATATGGGGCAGGTGATCATACGTCCGAAATCCGGGCGCATCGAGGATGCGGCCCGTGCATTCGAGGCGCTCGTGCCGGTAAGCGTTCTTGGCCTGGAAGAAGGGCGTCAGCGGTATGCCTTCTTCACCGATGACCGGGGGGGCATCCTCGACGACCTGATGGTGGCAAACCGGGGCGACCACCTTCTTGTGGTGGTGAATGCGGCCTGCAAGGCTGCGGATACAGCTCTGATGCAGGAGGCGCTTTCGGCCACTTGCGAAGTGGAACCACTTGACCGGGCTCTTATCGCTCTGCAAGGCCCGAAGGCGGAAGCCGCGCTCGCAGCCCTTCATCCGGATGTCGCGCTCATGAGTTTCATGGATGTCCGCGCCGTGGATTTTCATGGCGTTCCGGCGGTCGTATCGCGGTCGGGCTATACGGGAGAGGACGGTTACGAAATATCCCTGCCGGCGTCTTCCGCGCAGGACTTCGTTGCGCGACTTGCCGCGTTTCCTGATGTGGAACCCGTCGGGCTGGGGGCGCGCGACTCACTTCGTCTTGAAGCAGGGCTTTGCCTCTACGGCCATGACATTGATGAGACGACCACACCGATAGAAGCCGGACTGATCTGGGCAATTCAGAAGGTGCGTCGCGGGGACGGCGAGCGGGAAGGCGGATTTCCTGGCGATGCCGTGATCCTCGACCAGATTTCACGCGGGTCGCTGCGCAAGCGCGTGGGGCTGTTGCCGGAAGGGCGGGCGCCCATGCGCGAAGGCACCGAGCTTTATGCCTCCGAAGATGGTGAAGCCATCGGCAAGATCACATCGGGCGGTTTCGGACCGAGTCTGAACCGTCCCGTCGCCATGGGCTACGTCCCTACGGAACGTTCGGAGCCCGGCACGCAACTCCTGGCGAAGCTGCGCGGTAAGATGCTTCCGGTTACGGTCGCGAAAATGCCGTTCATCCCGCCGGGCTACAAGCGCGGCTAGGCGAAATCGACAGCAAGAACCCAAGTGGAGATGGCAAGGAATGCTGAAATTCACCGAGGAACACGAGTGGCTGAAGCGCGACGGCGATGAAGTTGTCGTGGGGATCACCGAGCACGCAACGGAGCAACTCGGTGACCTTGTCTTCGTGGAACTGCCGGAAGAAGGCGCGAAGGTTGCCAAGGGCGACGAGATCGTGACGATCGAGTCGGTCAAGGCCGCGAGCGACATCCTCGCGCCACTCGACGGGACCATCACCGAAGTGAACGAGGCCATCGTCGAGAACCCGGCGCTCGTGAACGAAGATCCCATGGAAGCCGGCTGGTTCTTCAAGATGACACTCGAGACCCCCTCCGATCTCGAGGAACTGATGGATGAGGAAGCCTATACGGCTTTCATTGCCTGACCCGAACAACGTGAGTGCGGTCAGGACCGCAGGGAGTATCGATGCCGTTCGAGGAAACCGATTACCACCCCTATGATTTTGCCAATCGGCGCCATATCGGGCCGTCTCCCGCAGAGATGGCTCAGATGCTGGACGTTGTGGGAGTGGGTAGCCTTGATGAGTTGATCGAAGAGACTGTCCCGCCTTCGATCCGTCAGGCCGAACCGCTCGATTGGGGGCCCGCCCTTTCGGAGCAGGCGGCGCTGCACAAGATGCGTGTGGTCGCAGGACGCAACAATGTCTTCACCAGTCTGATCGGGCAGGGCTACTACGACACCGTCACGCCTCCGGTTATTCAGCGCAACATTCTCGAGAATCCTGCCTGGTACACGGCCTATACGCCTTATCAGCCCGAGATCAGCCAAGGCCGGCTTGAAGCGCTTCTGAATTTCCAGACCGTGGTCTGCGACCTGACGGCACTTGACGTGGCCAACGCCTCGCTGCTCGACGAGGGAACGGCAGCGGCTGAGGCGATGGCGCTGGCGCAGCGGGCGTCGAAATCGAAGGCGACGACCTTCTTCGTTGACCATAACTGCCACCCTCAGACCATAGAGGTTATCCGCACCCGCGCCGAACCCCTTGGCTGGCAGGTCGTCGTCGGAGATCCGTTTAAGGATCTCGAGCCCGAGAGCGTCTTTGGTGCAATCTTCCAGTATCCGGGCACCTACGGCGACATCCATGATTTCTCGGAGCCGATTGCCCGACTGCACGAGGCCAAGGCGCTGGCTTGTGTCGCTGCCGATCTCCTCGCGCTCACCCTTCTGGTGCCCCCGGGCGAAATGGGCGCTGATATAGCCATTGGCTCGGCGCAGCGCTTTGGCGTTCCGCTCGGTTACGGCGGTCCGCATGCCGCCTACATGGCTGTCAGGGATCCGTTCAAGCGTTCGATGCCTGGCCGGATTGTCGGAGTATCCGTCGATGCACGCGGCAACCGTGCCTATCGCCTCAGCCTGCAGACGAGGGAGCAGCATATTCGCCGGGAGAAGGCCACGTCGAATGTCTGCACTGCGCAGGCACTTCTCGCGGTCATGGCCTCCATGTATGCGGTCTTTCATGGTCCCGTCGGTCTGAAGGCCATAGCCCAGCGCATTCATCGCAAGACCGTTCGACTGGTCAAAGGCCTTGAAGGGCTCGGTTTCGACGTGGAGACCGGGAGTTTCTTCGATACGGTCCTTGTCAATGTTGGTGCGGTGCAGGGAGTGATCCTCAACGCCGCGCGGGCCGAGGGGATCAATCTGCGCAAGGTGGGTGGCACCCATATCGGCATCAGCCTCGATGAGACCACCCGGCGCGAACACACGCAGGCTGTCTGGCGGGCCTTCGGCGGCGATCTGCTCGACCGGGATCTCGACCGCGATCACCGTTTACCGGAAAATCTTATCCGGACGAGCTCCTATCTCTCGCATCCCATTTTTCACATGAATCGGGCGGAAGCGGAGATGACGCGCTACATGCGGCGCCTCGCGGATCGGGACCTTGCGCTTGATCGGGCGATGATACCGCTCGGTTCGTGCACGATGAAGCTGAATGCGACCGCCGAAATGATGCCCATTTCGTGGCCGGAGTTCTCGCGGATTCACCCCTTTGCGCCGGAGGACCAGGTCGAGGGCTACAGAGACCTGATCGGTGACCTGGCGAAAAAACTCTGCGCCATCACGGGATACGACGAGATCTCGATGCAGCCGAATTCGGGCGCACAGGGCGAGTATGCCGGTCTGATGACCATTCGGGCCTATCACCTAAGCCGGGGAGAGGCGCATCGCAATGTCTGCCTGATTCCGGTTTCTGCACATGGAACCAATCCGGCAAGCGCGCAGATGGCCGGCATGAAGGTGGTCGTGGTCAAGTCGGCCGCAAACGGCGATGTGGATCTGGAGGATTTTGCGGCGAAGGCTGAAGCGCACTCCGATACGCTCTCCGCGTGCATGATCACCTATCCTTCTACCCACGGCGTTTTCGAAGAAACGGTGCGGAAGGTCTGCGAAATCACCCATTCGCACGGTGGTCAGGTCTATCTCGACGGCGCAAACCTCAATGCTCTCGTGGGCCTCTCGCGCCCCGGAGATTTCGGCTCCGATGTAAGCCATCTCAACCTTCACAAGACCTTCTGCATTCCTCATGGCGGTGGGGGGCCCGGCATGGGCCCGATTGGAGTAAAGGCGCACTTGGCACCCTTCCTTCCGGGCCGCGAGGGAGGTGCCGGCATGGTTTCTTCGGCGAGCTACGGATCGGCCTCGATCCTGCCGATCTCATGGGCCTATTGCCTGATGATGGGCGGGGCGGGACTGACGCAAGCTACAAAGGTCGCGATCCTGAATGCGAACTATATCGCCTCCCGGTTGGCAGAGGCCTTTCCCATCCTCTACAAGTCCGCGACCGGTCGAGTGGCACACGAGTGTATCGTCGACACCCGTGTTCTCAAAGAGCGCGCTGGGGTGACGGTCGACGACGTGGCAAAGCGGCTGATCGACTGCGGGTTCCATGCCCCGACCATGAGCTGGCCGGTGGCCGGTACTTTGATGGTCGAGCCTACCGAAAGCGAGCCAAAGGCGGAACTTGATCGCTTCTGTTCCGCCATGCTTGCAATCGCCAAAGAAGCTGAAGACATCGCAGCGGGCCGCATGGATCCGGAGAATAATCCGCTCAAACGCGCCCCGCATACGGTCGAGGATCTAGTTGGCGAATGGGACCGGCCCTACGACCGGGAAGCCGCATGCTATCCGCCGGGAGCGTTCCGTGTCGACAAATACTGGTCTCCGGTCAATCGGGTGGATAATGTCTATGGCGACCGGAACCTCATCTGTTCCTGCCCACCGCTTGATAGCTACGACGAGGCGGCAGAGTAATCGGGGGTGTCAATCCGGCGCTGGTCGGCTCGGGTTTGACGCTGGAAACCCTAAACAGGTGGTTAACCTTTATTCTTCATAGCTTGGGCGTAGTCGTGCCCATAGCTGGAGAACTTCGATATGCCCTCGTCAGCGACGCTGAAGATCGTAGCCGCAGGCTTTCTGATGAGCGTGCTGGTCTGGTCGCTCATTCCGGATGCCGCAGATGAGATGAACGCATCCGATTGGGCGGAACTGCCGGAGGACTTCTCTTCCGAAGATGCTCTCGCCATTCTGGATGCGCAGTCGGATAAAGCCGAAATCGAATGGCGGCGTGCGACGGGCAAGAACTCACCGGAGATCGAAGCCCTCGACAAGCCCATCGAACCCGCCAACTGAGCAATCGGCGTCCATCCGCCTGACGTGTCACAAACCTGCGGCCAGTCAGGGTCTTCCACGTCCGGAGCAAAACGCCGCCCGGCGGAAACTCGGGCGGCGTTGGCAGAGCGAATACGGCAGATGCCGTGTCTCTCAGCCCTCGCGGAAGGCGCGGTTGAAGTAGTCGGTCATCGGTTTCAGCAGGTAGTTGAGCGGGCTACGCTCGCCGGTCTGAATATAGGCCTCGACGGGCATGCCGGGCACGACCTGCTTGTCACCCAGCAACTCGAACACATCCGATTCCAGCTCGATATCGGCTTCGTAGTAGCGGAGGCCGCGCTGCTCGTCCTCGATCACGTCAGCGGAGACCTCCGAGATGATACCGGGTACCTCCGGCGTCGAACGGGAGTCGAAGGCCGAAAAGCGCAGAATTGCATCCTGACCAATATGGATCTGGTCGATGTGGATCGGTTCGATGCGCGTCCGTGCAATGAGCGTGGTGTCCTTTGGCACGATATACATCACCGGCTCAGCCGCACGGATCACTCCGCGAAGCGTATCGGCGGTGCTCCCGTAGACGATGCCCGAGACAGGCGCGCGAAGGTCAAGCTGATTAATTTGCTCGATCAGCGAACGGCGGCGTTCTCGCAGCTCGATCTCGCGGTACTCGAGATCGCGCAACTCTGAAATTGCCTCTTCACGAACCTGCGCCTGGAGGCGAACAAGTTCGATTTCGATCTCGGCGATCTTGCCCTTGTTCTCCGCGATTGACGCGCCGACCCGGCCCGCAGTGCCCCTGAGGGATGCAAGCTCTCGCTGGGGCGTGAGAACGCGGGTGATCTGTGTCAGTCCCTGGGAAAGCAGTTCCTCCTGGTTCTCGATTTCGCGCGTGATCAGATCGATCTGCTCATTCGTTGCCGCATCCAGGGAAGCCAGGCCGTCATTCTGGTTGTCGATCTGGATCTGGCGTTCGCGCAGCTGCTTGGTTTCCTCCTCGAGAAGGTGTCTCCGCGCTTCAAACTGCTGGATCTGCGCATTCATGAGCCGGACGGCACTCGGTGAAACCTCGGCACGCGCCACCAGTTCGGGATCGAAGTCGATGCTGTCCATTCCATCCCGCTCCGCGGAAAGGCGGCTCTTCCTCGCCAGGATCTCGTACCATTGACCCTCGACGATCCAGAGTTCGGTTCTGAGCTTCTGGCCGTCGAGCGAAACCAGAATTTCGCCTGCTTCCACCTCGTCCCCGTCGCGGGCGTTGATCGCCGCGATCACCCCGCCGGTCTCGTGTTGAACCACTTGGCGGTTGCCTTGCACGGCAACGATACCCGAACTGACCACCGCTCCGGCGATCCGCGTCGTGACGCCCCAGACGCCCAGTCCGAGGAGCAGGAGGCCGAGCGCCGCGTAGCCCAGAATGATGAACCGGGAGAGCCCCCAGCCAGTCTTTTCGCTATCACCTGACATCTAAGCTGCCTCCGATTATCTTGCTTCCGCGCTGACCTGGGCCGGTAGCTGGCCCGCGACCTGCGCGTAATTCTTCACATGTGCCTTCAATACCTCGTCACGGGGGCCGAAGGCCTTCGCCGCACCGGCCTCCACGATCAGGATCAGGTCACATTCCGCGATGCCCGCGGGGCGGTGGGCCATGATGATGACGATCTTCCCCGCCTCCTTGGCCTGCCGGATCGCACTGTTGAGCGCATCCTGACCGTAGGAATCGAGGTTGGAGTTGGGTTCGTCCAGAACGAGGAATACCGGATCGCCATAGAAGGCGCGGGCGAGCCCGATGCGCTGTTTCTGGCCGCCGGAGAGCCGTCCGCCGCCGGAGGAGACCGGCGTGTCGTACCCGTTGGGCAGTTGAAGGATCATTTCGTGCGCGCCGGCCTTCTTTGCCGCATCGACGATCTGTGCGGGGTCAGGGTTGGCCTGCATCCTGGCGATATTATCTGCCACCGTTCCATTGAAGAGCACCACGTCCTGCGGGAGATAGCCAATATAGCTGCCGAGCACATCAGGTTCGTATTGGTCCAAGGCCGCGCCATCGAGACGGACCGAGCCGGAGGACGGCCGCCAGATGCCAGCCAGCACGCGAGCCAGCGTCGATTTCCCCGAGGCCGATGCCCCGATCACACCAAGCGCCTGTCCCGGACGCATATGGAAGGACATCATCCTGAGGCTGGCCTTCTGCTGCTCGGGCGGAAAGACGGTGATCTGGTTGACGTCGAGCTCGGCGCGGGGGCGCGGAAGTGCAGTGTGTTCCTCCGCTTCCGGAGTGGACGCGAGGAGCTCGTTGAGACGGGTCCATCCCTGGCGGGCCCGAATGACGTTCGGCCATCCGCCAATTGCTTGTTCGATGGGCGCCAGCGCACGGCCAAGGAGGATGGAGCCGGCAATCATCGCGCCCGGAGAGAGGTCGCCCTGGATCACCAGGTAGGCTGCGAGACCCAGAATGGCGGATTGCAAAAAGAACCGGAAGGACTTGGTCATCGTGGTGAACTGCCCGACCCGGTCGCTCGAAGAGAGCTGCGCGGAAAGCGCCCTGCGACGCAGTTCCTGCCAGCGGTTGGTCACCGCGGCACTCATGCCGAGCGCCCGGACCATCTCGCCCTGCTGGCGAATGCTCTCGGCGAAAACGTCGCCTTGGTTGGAGGCCATCATGGATTCCTGCTCGGGCTTTTTCGCGAGATACTGGTTGAGCAGCGTTATGCAGACAATGATCAACGTGCCGCAGACAGCCAGATGGCCAAGCCATGGATGGAAGGTGTAGATGGCCGCGATGAAGAGCGGGGCCCACGGCATGTCGAATACCGCGAAGAGGATCGGCGAGGACAGTAGCCGCTGCACCGATTCAAGATCTTTCAGCCCTGTTGCGGGTTTGGAGCGTTCGCCTGAGTGTACCGAGCGACGAAGTATGGCGTTGAACACCCGACCGTCGAGCCGGCTCTGCAATTTGGCGCCGATCCGTGCGGCAATACGGGCCCGGGCAAAATCCAGCACGCCCATGAAGGCGAAGAGCGCGCCGATCAGCATTGTCAGCGCAACAAGCGTCTCGACCGATTTGCTCGTGAGCACCCGGTCATAAATCTGCAACATGTAGAGGGGGCCGGTCAGCATCAACAGGTTGACGAACGCACTGAATACGGCGATCGCGACAAACAGCCCCGTCATTCCGTGCAGCCCCGACGCGGCAGAGTTGAGCTTGTTCTTCAATGGAAATTCCTCCGGGTTCTCGCAAATGTCCGGACTTTAGTCGTTTCGCGGACGGGGATGGTTCAATCCTGTCTGTCTTCAGGGCTAGCGCATATCGTGGTCACCGAAAGCACATCAATCGGAATCGAAATTCTTCCGACTAGCAGCGTTAACTCCGGCAGATTACCGCCAACTTACCACAAAAAGACCTCACCTGTTGGTGAGAATAGTCACTTGGTTATCGAAATTGTTAACTTTTGCTGAAGGGGTTCACCGATCAGGAGTCGATCCATACACGCTCAAGATGATCCTCGAAGGAGGGATGCATGTGCAATTCCCGAACCTCGGGTCGCATGTGACGATGAAGCGCACGCCAGTAAGGTTGGACGATCACACCGGAGTCTTGGAGGATCGCTTCCATCTCCGCCATCAGATCCCGTCTCTCTGCGGCATCCGCGAGGCCCATCGCCTGATTGAGCAACTCATCAAAACGGGCATCCGAAAACGCGGTCTCGTTCCAGACGGAGCCGCTGCGGTACCCCAGGGAATAGATCTGGACAGCCAGCGGGCGCATGTTCCAGTTCGTTCCCGAGAAGGGGTAGTCTTTCCAGTCAGTCCAGAAATCCCGACCACTCAGGACGGATCTGGTGACCTTGAACCCGGCGTCCCGCAGTTGGGCCGCGGCGGCATCGCAAGTGTTTCGCCGCCAGTCATCATCAATGGAGACGAGATTGAACTCGGTTTCCTCATGTCCGGCCTCCTCCAGGAGCGAACGGGCGCGTTCCCTGTCTGCAACTTGAGGTGGCAGACGGGCATATTCCGGATTCATCGGCCCCGCGTGATGATTTTCCGCCTTCTGCCCCAGTCCCTCGTGGCCCAGGTCGAGAATGACGCCATTGTCGATTGCACTTTGAATCGCGCGCCGGACCCGCTTGTCCCCGAACGGGGGCTTGCCGGTATTCATGCGCAGGCAGATCGTCGCGCCTGATACTATGTCGTCCTGCATCAGTTCGGCATCAGAAAAGGTACGCACGTAGGCTGCCGGGGTCTCGAAGTTGGCATGGACCCTGCCATCAGAGAAAGCAGCCAGTTCCTCGCGTGGATTGGTGCCCAGATCGACATATTCGATCGCGTCGAGGTGCACTGGCCCCCCGACCGAATTGCCCCACCAGCCATCCGGATCTGTCCGGCGGACAAAGCGTGCCAGCTGTCCGGTCTTCATTGTTTCGAGTTTCCAGGGTCCGGTTCCGACGGGTGCGGCTACGATATCGCCTCCCATCGTATCAAAATCCCGATGAAGGATCATGGCGGGGTAGTCGGATAGGCCGGGAATTAGGGTGATATCGGGGCGGCGCAGTTTCAGCCGGACTGTATGCGCGTCGATCCGTTCTATACCTCCCGGTATTGGCCCGAATTGAGCAGCTTCCCCCGTTTTGTCATCCTTGGGTGCAACAAGGCTTGCCAGGCGCTCCGCCATGGAATTGCCCGGCACGTGAGCCTCGCACCAGCGTTCAAGGTTGAAGATCACATCATCGACCGTAAAGGGATCGCCGTTGTTCCACACCACGCCCTGACGGAGGTTCAATACATACTCGGTCGCATCTTCGTTCAGCTCCCAACTTTCGAGCAAATGCGGCTCGAGAGTAAAATCTCTCGTGAAGCGAACGAGTGGTTCCAACAGGGGCCGGACAAGATTGCCCTTTTCCGGCCAGTCAAAAACGCGAGGATCGCGCACGGGCATGACGGCCATGGAAATGCGAAGGGTTCCACCCGATTTCGGCTCCAGCGCCTGCGCTTCAGCTTGCGGCACTCGACCCGCAATCCCGATTGCAGTGGCGGCTCCCATTCCGAGAGCGGTCGCGCGAACCAGAAAATCGCGGCGCGTCAAATGGCCCGACCGGAATTCCTTGATGGCTGTCTCTATGGCCGGGTGGGCTGGCCGCGCATTTCGCATCGCATTCTCCGGATAAGGAATGCCGGCGGGCAGAATGCCCTCGAGCAGATCAAGCTTAGCGCAGTGATAAACCGGTTTGAAGTCGGCGCTGCGGACGTTGCCATCCCAGCCTTGTTCCCGCGAGTTCAGTCATCCGTGATTCGATATGCGTGCATTCATTTGGACGCATATTTGCTCGGATGCCGCAAATAAACCGAAACATGATCGACTCATGCGATCTAACCGCGCAAATACTTTAACTATCCCACTCTTTCATAAACCTATTTAGCGTTCTGAGAATTTTAATCTGTTGCCCGATGGCGATATGGCGTAGGAAGAACACGTGGCCACCCCGAGGGCGTGGCGGCATGCGTACGGGGATTGTAATATGTATCTACCTGAAGACAACGAGCAGATGTTCGAGATCCTGGCGGAGCTTCGGGTATATGCGGCAATGAATGCCTTTACCAATCTCGCCGAAGAACTCGATGATGCTCTGGTGCTTCTCAGGACTGAGATACGCCGCCAGGAGGACCTCGCCGGGTCCGGTTGTCATCCGAGCATGGACAAGCGCTGAGCGCAGCTCCCCCCACATTTCTCTCGACTCCACTGGGCCCTGATTTGCGGCTGGCACCCGGGATGCCTGGGATATCGTGGATCGACCGCAATCAACTCACGAGTGGGCCGGTCTCCGGATCGCGCCGCTCGATCGCCTCTCCAACCTGGCCATTGCGCGACAGCATGACCGCGAAGGGGCGCGTGCTCTGGAACGAGGCCAGCACGATCACGAGGCTGGCCATGATCGGCACGCTCAAAATGGCTCCCGGTATACCCCATAGCGCCGACCAGATCGCGAGGCCGAGGAGAATCACCGTCGGGCTGAGGTTGAGCGAATTGCCCATTATATAGGGCTCAAGGATGCTGCCCACGAACATCTGCGCCGCCGACAGCACAAGGAGCACGAGCAGCACGGTGCCGATGTCCCCGAACTGCATCGCCGAGAGAACGACCGGAAACAGAACTCCGATGAAGGAGCCGACATAGGGGATGTAGTTAAGCAGGCCGATAAGCACAGCCCAGAAGGCGGCAAACTCGACACCGACCACCGACATCATCACCCAGCTGATTGCGCCGAGAACAATGTTCACGAAAGTCTTGAGCGCGAGATAGGCCCCGACGCGATCGTTCACCTCCGCAAGAATGGCGTTTATCTCGGCCACGGTCTCCGGATCGCTGGAAAGGCGGCTGATTTTCGTGCCGAAGGTCACCCGCTCGCTCAACAGGAACCCGGCATAAATGAAGACCACGGCAGCCACAGCGACGATCTGCGAAACCGAAGAAAGAGTTGTCTGGATCAGCGGTCGGAACTCGATCTCCGCCAGAACCTGATCCCGGAGCGTTGTCCAGGTCGGTTCCTCCTGCACACCCAGATGCACTGCAGCGGACTGGATCAGGCTGAGAAGCTGTTCCTGATACCGCGGAATGACAGCCGCAACCGAGCTGGCATTGGTAATGATGAGTGCAATCATGGAGGCGATTGCGGCGCCGATGGCGAAGACCGCGACAAGTTGGCGCAACCAGCCGGGGAGGTAGCGGCCAAGAACGGGCAGACGATCGAGATAGTGCGCCAAACCCACGATCACGTAGACGACGATGGCCGCCATGACGATGGGCACGATGATGCTCCTGCCGATATAGAGCAGGAAACCGGCCATGATCGCGATCGCCATCGCATTGAACGCATTCTGCAGCGAACGGCGGACAGCCTTCTGGCGTGTCAGCTCTGCGGTGATGGCTGAGTCGGATCCGCTGTCTCGTTCCATGCCCACGGTATAGCGAACTCGCCGAGAACATGACTAGCAGCTTCATCGCCCTCCGCCTGGCTTGAACGAGAAATCTGAGCGACCTGTCCCCGGCGCTTGTCCTCAATAACCGCCACGACGCGTGCGGATGTACCAGCGGCTTCGAGCGTCTGGTTCAGAACACGGGAAATCGCCAGCGCGCGGAGTTCTGGCTTGTAGACCTTGCCCACAGCGGTCTTAGGCAGGGTTTCGAGAACTTCCACATGGCGAGGCATGGCCGCGCGTTCGGTTATCTTCGCTCGCGCGTGAGCATCGATGGCATCCTGCGAGGCTGTTGCCCCCTCGATCAACTCGAGATAAACGGCGGGCACTTCGCCGGAATGCGCGTCAGGCTGGCCGATGGCCCCCGCAAATGCCACGTCCGGGTGGCTCATATAGGCATCCTCGATCATGGCCGGGTCGATATTGTGCCCGCCGCGGATGATGAGATCCTTGGCGCGTCCGGTGATCCAGATATAGCCATCTTCATCGATCCTCCCGAGATCGCCGGTCCGCAGGTAGCCGTCGGGTGTCAGGACGCCGCGGTTCTTTTCGGCCTCGGTATAGATTGCGTCCGTGACACCGGGCCCGCGCACGCAGATCTCTGCAACCTCACCTTCGGTGCATACTTTTTTTATCGAACCGTCCTGTGCGCAATCGAGGATCTTCACGTCGGTGTAGGGGAAGGGAAAGCCGACGGATCCCACGCGGCGCTCGCCGAAGGGGGGATTGATCGAGACGAGGCAGGTGGCCTCCGTCATGCCATAGCCCTCCAGAACCGTGACGCCCGTGGCCGCCTCGAAACGGTTGAACAGTTCGAGCGGCATGGCTGCCGAGCCACTGATCGCGAGGCGCAGACTGCTGATATCGGCATTGACGGGGCGTTGCATGAGGGCAGCCGCAGCCGTGGGCACCATGATTATGAAGCTCACCTTGTGGCGTTCGACCAGTTGCCAGAAGTTGTCCATCACGCCATCCCCGCGATACCCTTGGGGGGTCGGCATCATCATCTGCGCGCCTGTGAGCAGGCAGGACATGAAGACCGGGTAGGCCGCGAAGACATGAAAGAGTGGCAGCGGGCACATCAACGTGTCCACTTCGGTGAACATGTAGGCCTTTCCACACCAGCCATTGTAGAGAATGCCGTCGGGTCGATGCTGGGCAATCTTGGGGAGTCCGGTCGTGCCCCCGGTATGAAAGTATGCACAGACCGAGTTGTCGCGTCGTTCGGCGAATTCCAGTTCAGCCGACGATTGCGATGCGATGGCGGCGTGAAAGTCGACCACCTTGGCTTGATGCCGCCGCCGAAAACGGGGGCGAATGAGCCGTGCGGCCAGACTCTTGGGGAAATTGAGGTGGCGTGCGAGGTCCACCTCGAGAACGGTCCGGACGCCCGGCGCGAGCGCGACAGCCTTGGCGACATTCTGCGCGAGGTCGGTCTTGGGAAACGGTGCGAGCGTCACAACCACCTTGGCCCGCGTCTCCCGCAGAATGCCTGCGATATGCTCGACGGAAAGGAGCGGATTGACCGGGTTGACGATGCCCGCAGTCGCGCCGGCAATCAGGGTGATCGGTGCCTCTATTCCGTTGGGCAGGATGTAGGCCACGACATCCTCAGGGCCGATCCCCAGCTTACGAAACAGGTTTGCGGTGCGGATGACATCGCTGCGAAGCTCGGCCCAAGTGAGGGAACTGACGGGATCCGTGGGGCCAGATGTGAGCTGAAAGGCAAGGGCAGGGCGGTCGGGGAAGGATGCTGCCGTTCTACTCAGCTGTTCGAAGAGCGTCCGGGACGACCAGCGGTCGGAAAGCGGCATTTCCGCCTCGGCGCGCATTTTGTCTGCAAGCTCGCGGCACTCGATGTCCATTGCTGTCTCCCTGACGCCGACGTGTCTGAACCATCGGTTTCAGGCAATAATGATCGCCTACGTCTCGCCTCGCAACAGAGGAATGATGCGGCTCAGGCCGCACCGTCGGTGAACTGAAGGCGGGCAAGGCGTGCATAGAGACCTCCATCCGCAACGAGGGCACCATGGGTGCCTTCCGCGACGATCCGGCCTTCCTGGCAGACCACGATACGGTCGGCGCGTTTCACCGTGGCAAGTCGGTGCGCAATGATAAGCGTGGTGCGACCTTCTGCGAGCCGATCGACCGCGCTTTGCACTGCGCGTTCGCTTTCGGCATCCAATGCGCTCGTGGCCTCGTCGAGGAGGAGGACAGGCGCATCGCGAAGGATGGCGCGTGCGATGGCAATGCGCTGTTTCTGACCACCCGAGAGCATTACCCCGCGCTCACCGACATAGGTTTCGTAACCCTCGGGCAGGGAATTGATGAAGGCATGCGCGTCTGCGGCGCGCGCCGCGGCTTCCACTTCCGCATCGCTGGCCTCGGGGCGCCCGAAGCGGATGTTCTCCCGCGCCGACGTGGCGAAGATCACCGGCTCCTGCGGCACCAGAGCGAACTGTCGGCGCAGGTCGGCGCGTGCAAGGTTCCTCAGATTTTCGCCATCAATCGAGATCCTGCCGGTGCAGGGGTCGAAAAAGCGCAGGAGGAGCTGGAAGACCGTCGTCTTGCCAGCCCCGGACGGGCCCACGAGCGCTATCGTTTCGCCAGGTTCCACTGTTAGTGAGAAGCCGGTGAGCGCTGCGGTCTCACGGCGGGCCGGGTAGTGGAAGGTCACATCTTCGAAGCGGAGCGCTCCCTTGACCGGGGAGGGCAGGGCACGCGGTTGAGGCGGATCGGAAACCGTATCCTTTGCGGCAATGAGTTCCATCATGCGTTCGGTCGCGCCGGCTGCGCGTTGCAATTCGCCCCAAATATCAGAGAGCGAGCCGACCGCCCCGGCCACGAGCACCGCATAGATCACGAATTGTACCAACTCGCCCGGCGTCATGTCACCCGCGCGCACGTCGCGAGCACCGATCCAGAGCACGCCGACCACGGAGGCGAACACGAGGAAGATCACGAAACCGGTCATGACCGAGCGAACGAGAATGCGGGCGCGCGCCGACCGGTAGGCTGCTTCCGAAAGGCTCCCGAATTCCGCGATGCTCGCGGCCTCATGCGTGAAGGCCTGCACGGTGTGGGCGGCGAGCAGCGTTTCGGAGGCTTGCGCACTCGATTCCGCAATTCTGTCCTGATTCTCGCGGGATAGGCGGCGAACCCTACGTCCGAGCGTGAGGATCGGGACGAGGACAAGGGGCACAACGATCAAGACGATGGCGGTGAGCTTCGGGCTGGTGATCACGAGAAGCACGAGCCCCCCGATCACCGTGAGCATGTTTCGCAGGGCCACCGATACCGAAGAGCCGATGACCGAGAGCACGAGGGTGGTGTCGGTGGTCAGCCGGGAGAGCACCTCGCCTGTCCGGATGCGTTCGTAGAAGGCCGGGCTCATGGCGATCACCTGGTCATAGATCGCGCGCCGAATATCCGTGATCACGCGTTCGCCAAGCCGGGTGACGAGGTAGTATCGAAGCCCGGTTCCCAGTGCGAGAAGGCAGGCAATACCCAGTGCCGCACCGAAATAGAGATCCACCAAGGCCACGGATTCATTGAAGAATTCGTCGATCACCCGCCGAACGGCGATCGGAAGCGTCAGGGAAAGCGTGGCCGTGAGCATCAGCGCGGCGAACGCGGCCGCGACGAGAAGCCGGTATGGGCGCAGAAACGGGGCTAGTCCGCGGAGGGGAGAAAGGGTCTTCGACCTTGCCCTGTCTTCCTCTGCGTGGCTGAGTTTGACCATGCTCCGCACCCCTGAAATTCCCTTCGGTCCGGATCTTTAGCAAGCGGGGCGGGTCGGCTCAAGTTGGCCTATTTGACAGCATGTCGGGGCGTTTTCGGGGGTATGGAATCGATATGGAAAACGTATGGTTTCGGTATGGCTGAAAGTATGGCCAGGTGGGTTCAGGGTCGAGAAACGGGCCAAGCACGTTAACCATTCGCTTACCGGACGCCTCGATCCCGGAAGGGGCCGGCTCAAGGCGGGTGGCGACACTCTAACTTGCTGACAAGACCCCGGGCGGGTCAGCCGGCTGCGCGACCGGCGTGCGGGTGGACAGCGCCGTTGCCGACCTTGAAGAAGGACATCAGATCGGTGAGCTGGTCGGCCTCTGCCGCGACGCCCCTTGCGACATCGGCACTCTCGACGGCGAGATGCACGTTCTTCTGGGTGTTGGCTTTCAGCTCCGTCACGTCCTGACTGATCTCCGCCACCGCGCTCGATTGCGCCTGGGCCGCCTCGAAGATGTCGCTGATCGCCTGGGCGGAGGTCTCGACCTGACGGCTGATCTTCGAAAGCGCGTTGCCGGTGTTCTCCACCAGTGTCACGCCCTGGGAAACCTGCTCGCTGCTTTCCGCTGTGAGCGCCGCGATCTCGCGCGCTGCATCGGCGGCGCGCTGGGCGAGGGCGCGCACTTCGGAGGCGACGATGGTAAAGCCCTTGCCGGCCTCGCCGGCGCGGGCCGCTTCCACGCCCGCGTTGAGCGCAAGGAGATTGGTCTGGAAGGCGATGCCATCGACCACGGAGGTGATTTCGGCGATCTTGCTCGCGCTCACCTCCACGAGCCGGATGGCCGCCATGGCACGTTCGGCAATCTCGGCGCCGTTGGCAGCCTCCGTCCGGGCGGTTTCCGAGAGCGCCTGGGCATGAGCGGCATTCTCGGCGGTGGCTTTCACGGTTGATGCGATTTCTTCCATGGAGGAGGACGTGCGTTCGAGATTGCCGGCCTGCTCCGTGGCGCGGGACGAGAGATCGCCCGCACCGTTCGAGATCGTGAAGATCGAGCTGTTGATCTGGCGGGCCGAATTCTGGATGTCCTGCACCAGCGAACGGAGCTTGTCGCCGGTGGTATTGGCGTCCTTCTGGAGGCTTGCGAGCAGTCCCTTGTAGCTGCCGCGCATCCGATAGGTCAGGTCGCCCGAGGCGAAGCCGTTGAGAACATGGGATAGTTCGGTGATCGCCGCTTCCGTGCCCTGCAGGAGCGCGTTAAGCTGTTCGGCAATCGAGGCGAGTGCCGGGTCGGGGCTTTCGGTGGGCACGCGCGCGGAGAAATCGCCATTCGATGCGGCGGCCACGGTCCGGGCGAGTGCGTCCTCGAAGGTTGCAAAGGCCGCGGCGCGGCGCGCCTGTTCGGCAGCCTGCTGACGCTCGGCGGCAATCTGTGCCTCCACACGCTTCTGTTCCTCGGCCATGCGCTGCGCATCCTCCTCTGCGCGCCTTTGCTCCGCAGCCATCTGTTCGGCGCGGGCCTTCTCGTGCTCAAGCGCCTGGGCAGCAAGGGCATCGCGGCTCGCGAGGCTTTCCTTCAGCACATCGAGCGCGCGCAGCATCGTGAGGATCTCGTTGCGTGGTTGCCGGGCGGGCCTGTCGCGGGGCGCAGTGTCGGTGCCTGTGCCAGTGCCGGACATGACCTGAAGCTCGGAGGCAATTCGGCGCATGTGGCGCGAGAGGCTCATGGCGATGATGCCCGCGAAGATGACGGCAGCGAGCGTTGCGGTTCCCCCAAGCGCCCCGGCCATGGTGATCTGGTCCCGAAGCACCAGCGCATTCTCCGCCGCAACCGCCTGTGCGTCCGTGCTGGCCTGCGCGTTCACGGCCGCGACCAGTCCGGCCAGATGCGCGGTGTGTCGGTTGAGCTTCTCCGCGGTCGGAATGGCGGGCGCGGGGGCAATCCCGAAGACGAGCCCCGCATCGGCCACCAGCATGGCGCGGGTTTCCTCGAGTTCGATCACGAGAGCCCGCATCGCCTCGCTCTGGGCCTTCACGCCGATCCTTTCGACGTCTGCGCGCATGTCCTCCGCGATTTCGCTGAACCGGCCCCAGGCTGCATCGGTGTCATAGAGGCGGGTCATCCCGAGGAGGTCGTCGAGGATCTCGCTCAAGTGGTCCGCGTTGGTCGAGATCCGGGTTGCCTGCGCAAGGATCTCGACCGATTGCTCGGTGCTTTCGCTGCTCGCCTGCCCCACTTCGATGGCGCGCCAGGCGAGCCAGCAGAAGCTGATGACCCCGGCCAGAACAACGGTGAGAATTGGGGCGAAGATGCGGGTGTTGAGGGACATGATCGGCCTCAATTCGCGGGTAGTATGGGGGTGGGCACTTCCGTTTCTTCCTCGGAGAGGCTTTCGAGAAACGCGAGGAGGTCGGCGGTTTCCTCGTCGCTCAGGTCGAAGGGCTGCATGAGCGGCGAGCGGGAGGCACGCTCCATGCCGCCCGATGCGTAGTGGAACAGCACCTCTTCGAGCGTTTCCATCGAGCCGTTGTGCATGTAGGGCGCCCGGAGCGTGATGTTGCGCAGGCCCGGTGTCTTGAAGGCATGTGCCGCCTGCGGATTTTCGGGCTCGAATTCCGCCCGGCCGACATCATCGGTGAAAACGCCGATGTCGTGGAACAGGTTGTCGGTGAAGTTCCAGCCGGAGTGGCAGTTCGCGCATTGCGCCTTTCCGGTGAAGAGATCGAAACCGCGTTTGGCCGAGGCCGAAATCGCGTCTTCCTCGCCCTCGACCCAACGATCGAAAGGCGACCAGCCGGAAACGATCGTGCGCTCGTAGGTGGCGATCGAGGTGAGGATCGTCGCTTCCGTCATGCCACGGTCGGGGAAGAGCCTGTCGAACCAGAGGGCATAGCCTTCGACCTCCGAGAGCCGGTCCACGACCTGCTCGAACGTGGCGTTCATTTCCTGCTCGTTGGTGATCGGCCCTGCAGACTGATTCTCGAGGTCGGGGGCGCGGCCGTCCCAGAAGAGCGGCGCGATCCAGGCGCTGTTGATGACGGTATTGGCGTGGCGGGTGAGGGCCACATTGGCGGCGCCCACGGCCTTGCCGACGGGGGCCTCCCATCCGAACGACGGGTTGTGGCAACTTGCGCAGCTCATGTTCTGCGCGCCCGAGACGCGCGGATCGAAGAAGAGCATCTTCCCGAGTGTCGCGATCTGGGGGTCGTAGGGCGCGTGTTCGGGGAAAGGGATGTCGAGCGGCCGGACGAAATCGGACCTGTCGCCGGCGGCCCATGCGGTGCCGCCAATCGCGGCTGTCACGCAGATCACAAAAACGGCTACACGCACGCCGATACTCCAATGACTTGGCAATCACTTCGTGCTGGATCGCAGTAACTCGTTCAAATGGCGTTAATCCTGCGCTGGCCCGGCGCGTGTGGCCCGGCTCGATTGGCCCTGCGGAGGGACGCGGCTCAGATCGGGTCGCCCTTCCAGCTGCGGTCCTTTTGGGTCTCGACTTCCTTCGACAGGACGGCGAGCATGTAGACCCGGAGGATCGCGTTCACCCGGCTTTGGTAGCCTTTGCCCATGGCGCGGAACCAGCGCAGCATGTCGGCATCGAGGTTCATCGTGACCTTGGCCTTTTTCGGAGTGCAGGGGATTTCCCGCTCGATGGTGTGCCATCCCTCGGGGATGTTTCTGAGCTTCATCTCGTTCTGCCTGCGCCAGAGGTCGAGTTCGTAGAGATCGGCCATGAGCTCGGCATAGTTCCGTTCCTCGGACTTCGTCCGTTTCCGGTCCGTCATCTCGGTATCCATTCATGTTGGAGGAGTGCGGAACCCTAGCGGGGTTTGGTAAAAACCGATTGAAAATGTGGAAATCTGTCTGGTGCGGGATGCGAGGGCGCGCGCGAAGCCGGTATTCGGGTCCGCGCGGCCCCGGTTGGGGATCAGGCGGTTGCGCCCAGTGTTTCGAGGAAGCGCTGGGTGAGGCCGGCGGCGAGAGTCGCCGACTGCGTGGCGTTCTCGTCATTTGCCATGGCGGCCTGAAGCGCCTCGAGTGGCGATGCGGCTGCGGTTTCGCTCTCGGCGGTTTCACCCGTCAGATCCGCGGCGCTAGGTGGCGGTGGTGGCGGGGGGCCGAATTCCCGGCCGGCCATGCTGCCCTCGGTCGCTTCACCGCTGTCGGTGGCTTCGGCGGCTGCCAGTTCGGTCGCCGAGATCGTGCCGTCCTCGTCGGTATCGGTCTCTTCGAGGAGCGCTTCGAACAGGGACTCGAGGTCGGCGTCGCTCGTCTCGGAGGTCTCCTTGGGCGGAGGCGGTGGCGGCGGAGGGGGCGGCGCTGCGGTCGTCTTCTCGCTGGACTGGAACGATGTTGCGCTTTCCGTGCCTTGTGTGAGCGCGGAAAGCTGCGAGGCGATGCTCTGGGTTGTCAGGCCCGAGACACCGCTGGAAATACTCGAGATCACTTTGGTTTCCTTTCCGATAGGCGAACTGCCTAACAGTGCGCTGAAACATAGGATCCTAAGTTCACCGGAAGTTTAACAACATTCCCTCGCAAGCCTCTGGAATGACATCAAAATGGGGAGGGTTCGCATTGAAACTGGGGCAAATTCGAGGAGTGTTCCACGGTGGCTCGGTCGTGTTTCGCTCATGGGAGAAATGCGATTCCACGGCACTCCTCCCGGAACGGGGAACGGCCAGGCACGCTTGTGTTGGCGTCACACGAATGATTACTTCTGGTTGACGCGGCGCCCATCAGATCCCGTTGACGTCTTGCCGGAATTGGCCTGCGACACATCCTTCCGCGCAGCCCCTGTCGTGCCAATGGCACGCCTCTGGCGTTACGAGGCTGCGCGCTTTCCGCGTGACGCTGCACGCCCGGATACAGCCGCTCCGGGGGCAGCTTCGCCCCTTTCGACCTCCGCGCATAGCGCTACAGCCAGCCGGATCACGCGGCGCGCCACCGGCGCCCCGCTGACAGGATCTAACAACAGAGCTATTCTGCTAAGCCAGTTCCGAATCTTGGTAGATCTTTTTCGACGGGCAGGACCTTGTTGCCTTTCAAAGAGGCTTCGACGATGATGTTAAATGGTTTTCTCTGTTCTTCTGGCAAATCGTCGGAGCGAGCGACATGCGCTGGCGCGGAATTTATCTCTCTTTCAATTATTAGGGCACTTTCGTCGCAAAAATTAGAAAATTCGCGGATGGATTGCGAAACATTGGCGCTCTTCCCGAATGCGCATAGTGTTATATTGTCGAAATTGCCTCTTACAACTTCGAAATGATCAGGCAGGTTTATTTTGAAGTTGTGTAAGGTGGGATCTATGCTCGTGCAGTGAGTGTAAAATTTGGCATGATCGTCAAAAATTTGAACGCCATAGTTCCACATCACGATGCCATGAACAGGTTCAAGATATCTTTTTCTTGAATGGTTGCGGATATTTTGCGCTAGATGCTGTCTCTGGTTTCGAAGTGCACGCGCTTTGCCAAGGTTCTTCTTGACTCTCGCATACGAGCTCGCTTGATCGAAAAGCCCCTTCGAAAGCGGCAATAGTTTCTCAATCCCATCAAAAGTCTCGACGATTTCCCAGATTGAGCCAAAAAGTTTATGGCGTTCCTCAAGTGGAAAGTCTTCATCGATCATTCCAGAGTATTCTTCGATTAAAGAAAGCGCATCTTCGTAGTTTCGAAGCAATGTATCCACATAGTACATCATCGAGAATATCTGGATTCTCTGATGAGTGTCTAGCAGGATGGGAATAGTTCGCAAAAAAGTCGAAAATTCCCGCAGTGACGCTGTCGAATTTGGTAAGTTGTTGTAAACAATCATAATTTGAGTCGCTTGGCTAAATGTGCGGTTAACTCCAAAGTCCGAGTCTTTCGCAACAGCTTTCTTGGAAAGCGACGGTAATGGTCAGCCCCCTAGATCGACCCTTACCCCATCTTCCCCCGGCTCTTGCCCCGGTAGGCGCGGGTGCCGCCCTTGCCGGCTGTGGAGCGGCCGCGGCCCTTGACCGCGGCGTCCGAGGCCGCTTCCACCGCCTGCTGGCGGGCGAGGGGATCGTCGGCCACGGCAAGCTCCACGGCCTCGAGCCGCTTGATCTCGTCCCGCAGCCGGGCGGCCTCCTCGAATTCGAGGTTCTCGGCGGCCTTGAGCATGTCCTTCTGCAGGTGGTCGAGATGGGCGCGGAGGTTTGCACCCACGAGCGGCTTGTCGACCTTGGTGGTGATGCGCGCCTGGTCGGTGTCGCCCTTGTAGAGCCCCTCGAGAATGTCGGAGACGTTCTTGCGGACGGTTTCCGGCGTGATGCCGTGTTCCTCGTTGTAGGCGATCTGTTTCTCGCGCCTGCGGTTGGTTTCGCCGATGGCGCGTTCCATGGAGCCGGTGATCCGGTCGGCATACATGATGACACGGCCGTCGGCATTGCGCGCGGCGCGGCCCACGGTCTGGATCAGCGAGGTCTCGGAGCGGAGGAAGCCCTCCTTGTCCGCATCCAGAATGGCAACGAGGCCGCATTCGGGGATGTCGAGCCCCTCACGCAGGAGGTTGATGCCGATCAGCACGTCGAAGGCGCCGAGGCGGAGGTCGCGCAGGATCTCAATGCGCTCGATCGTGTCGATATCCGAATGCATGTAGCGCACACGGATGCCCTGCTCGTGGAGATACTCGGTGAGATCCTCGGCCATGCGCTTGGTGAGCACGGTGACGAGCACGCGCGCGCCTTCGGCAGCGACCTTGCGGATCTCGTCGAGCAGGTCGTCAACCTGCATCTCGACGGGGCGGATCTCGATGGGAGGATCGAGCAGGCCGGTGGGCCGGATGACCTGCTCGGTGAAGACGCCACCGGCCTGCTCCAGTTCCCAGGCAGCGGGGGTGGCGGAGACGAAGATCGATTGCGGGCGCATGGCGTCCCATTCCTCGAACTTCAGGGGGCGGTTGTCGGTGCAGGAGGGCAGGCGGAAGCCATGCTCGGCAAGGGTGAACTTGCGCCGGAAGTCGCCCCGATACATGCCGCCGATCTGCGGCACGGAGACATGGCTCTCGTCGGCGAAGACGATGGCGTTGTCGGGGATGTATTCGAAGAGGGTGGGGGGCGGCTCACCGGGTGCGCGGCCCGTGAGATAGCGCGAGTAGTTCTCGATGCCGTTGCAGACGCCGGTGGCCTCCAGCATCTCGATGTCGAAATTGGTGCGCTGCTCCAGCCGCTGGGCCTCCAGCAGTTTGCCTTCGGCCACGAGCTGGTCGAGCCGGGTGCGGAGCTCCTGCTTTATGCCCTTGATCGCCTGCTGCATGGTCGGGCGCGGCGTGACGTAGTGGCTGTTGGCGTAGACGCGGACCTTTTCCATCGCTCCCGTCTTCGAGCCCGTGAGCGGGTCGAACTCGTGGATCGATTCGAGCTCGTCACCGAAGAAGCTGAGTCGCCATGCGCGATCTTCGAGGTGGGCCGGCCAGATCTCGACGGAATCTCCTCTCACGCGGAAAGTTCCGCGCTGGAATGCCTGGTCGTTGCGCCGGTATTGCTGCTCGACGAGACCCGCGATCACCTTGCGCTGCTCGACCGCCTGGCCCGCGATCAGATCCTGGGTCATGGCGCCGTAGGTCTCGACCGAGCCGATACCGTATATGCAGGAAACGGAGGCGACGATGATGACATCATCGCGTTCGAGCAGCGCGCGGGTGGCGGCATGGCGCATCCGGTCGATCTGCTCGTTGATCTGGGATTCCTTCTCGATGTAGGTGTCCGAGCGCGGGACATAGGCCTCGGGCTGATAGTAATCGTAATAAGATACAAAATACTCCACGGCGTTCTCCGGGAAGAACCCCTTGAATTCGCCGTAAAGTTGAGCTGCGAGGGTCTTGTTCGGGGCGAGGATGATCGCGGGCCGCTGGGTCTCCTCGATGATCTTCGCCATGGTGTAGGTCTTGCCGGTGCCGGTGGCGCCGAGGAGCACCTGGTTCTGCTCCGACTGGCGAATCCCTTCGGCCAATTCGGCAATGGCCGTGGGCTGATCGCCCGCAGGATCGAATTCCGACTTGAGTATGAAACGTTGGCCACCCTCCAGTTTTTCGCGCCGGGCAGGGGGGGCGGACTGTTCGATCATCTCTGTCTGACTCATTTTGTTCTCCCGGTGCGTCGGTAGAGAGTTGGCGGGCGGGCCGAGAAAATCAAGGTAAAGGGCAAGTTAACGCGGGACAACTTTTGCGCAATTTTTGAAAGCGTTTTTACACAACTAAACCATTGCGTGTGTCGATGGATTCGCGCTATAAGGGTTTTGCAAGCAGCACAGTGGTCGTCAACCGGGTCCGTACACCCACCCCACCCCTCGCTCCCTCGGGCTCAGTTGACGACCCGCTTGCTTCAACTTCCCTCCAAAGAAGACCATCCTGCCGCCTTCTTCAGGCGGCTTTTTCTTGACCGGTTCCCCAGCGGGCCATCCGCAGCTTGATCCCGCGGGAGCAGTTGGTCATATAAGATGTGAGTTTCAAGCGGAGATCTTGGGTATGATTGCGAGGATCTACAAGCCGGCGCGCAACGCGATGCAATCCGGGCAGGCGAAGACGAAGCACTGGGTGCTCGAGTTCGTTCCGGCCGAGGCGCGCTTCATCGATCCGCTCATGGGCTGGACCGGGTCCGGGGACATGAATTCGCAGGTGCGGCTGCGGTTCGAGACCAAGGAAGCGGCGCAGGCCTACGCACGCAAGCACGGGATCGAGGCGCAGGTCTTCGAGCCGAAGCCGCGCAAGCACATCCTGCGCCAGAACGGCTATGGCGACAATTTCGCCTCTCAGCGCCGCGGTGCCTGGACGCATTGACGGCGGCGAGCGGGAAATGACCAGCGGATGAAGCCGAAGGCCGGTTTCACGCTTTTCCGCATGAGAATTCGGACGTATAGAGCCTTGGCGCGTTGGCGGACGGCTCCGCTGCCGCGCAATCGGCGGCCCCTTAGCTCAACGGGATAGAGCAGCTGACTTCTAATCAGCAGGTTCCGGGTTCGAGTCCTGGAGGGGTCGCCAGTAATTTCCTCTCGCATATGCCCGAGAATGATTGCGCTGTGGCGTCTTGTCCGGAGCGATCGGAGGCGGAATCATCTGCCGTTCTCCGGTGATGCGGATTGAGCCGGCTGGCTCTTGAAAGCCGCGAAATGTCTTCCCACATACCTCCCGCCTGAGGCCGATAAGGGTCAGGCAAGGAACAAGGACCCGTCCAGTGCGAGGGTCCGACACACTGTATCGCTTTCTGGAGGATGCAAGATGAGACATTTCGACCTTACCCCGCTCTATCGCAGTTCCGTCGGTTTTGACCGGCTCGCGAATGTTCTGGATCAGGTCATGGCCGGCGATGTGAGCCAGGCCTCCTATCCGCCCTACAACATCGAGAAGACCGGCGATAACGCCTACCGCATCACCGTTGCGGTTGCCGGTTTCGCGGAAAACGAGCTTTCGATCGAGACTCGTGAAGGGCAGCTGATCGTGACGGGCCGCAAGAGCGAGACCGAGACCGAGAAGAAGGACAATTTCCTTCATCGCGGCATCGCGACCCGGGCCTTCGAGCGCCGGTTCCAGCTCGCCGACCACGTGAGGGCCGTTGAAGCGGCCACCGAGAACGGACTTCTGCACATCGACCTGGTGCGCGAAGTTCCCGAAGCGCTGAAGCCTCGCAAGATCGAGGTGACGCGTAAGCAGGAAACGCTGCAGGCGGAAGCCGCCGAAGCGTAAGACCTGTCTGATCCGATTTCCTGTGGCAAGGATCGGAGCCCTGCAGCCGCCCGGCTGCGGGGCTGTTTTGTTTGGGGCGACCCACCGCTTCAGATGATCCAACTCGTGGGGTTGGAGATCGGTTCCCGGCGCCCGACCGTCTGCAAGCCGATGACCACACGGACGATCATCCATACGGCCGTGGCGATGAAACCCAGAACGCCGATCAAGATGAAGCTCAGGATCAGAGACGCGAAAGCGTAGAGGAGCCCGATCCAGAAGGTTCGGATCGCCCAAGTGTAATGGCTGTCGAGCCAGGCCTCGCCCTTGCCGCGATTCACATAGGCCATCACGAGGCCGATGAGCACGGTGATCGCGAAGATGAAGCCGCAAGGTAGAGAACGTAGATCACCTGGATGTTGGTCTTGCCGGGATCCATGATGCCCGGTTCGTCGCTCTGCGGGTCTTCGAGGTCTGCCATGTGCCGCTCCTGTGGATCCGAAAGGTTCCAAGACGTGGAAAAAACGGCGGACGCCGCTTCCCTTTCGTCAGGAATAGCCCATGGCAGCGTATCAAGACAGGCGTTTTGGACGCAGGCACGACGTTCGTAAAGAAACGCGAACAGGCTGCGATGGCCCATTCGCGTCTCTCGAGCTTGGCCGGGCAGGAGGGAACCTGCCCGATTGAGGCCTATGGCACGCGGCTCAGAAATGCACCGAGCGGGTGGTTTCCGGAATGTCCTGCGGCGGGGCGAACTTGGTCAGGTCAATCCCTTCCACGGCGGTCTTGTATTCCTCCGCGTTGGGGGTGCGACCGAGGATCGCTGAGAGAACCACGACGGGCGTGGAGGCGAGGAGCGACTCGCCCTTCTTTTCGGCACTGTCTTCGACAACGCGGCCCTGGAACAGGCGGGTGGAGGTCGCGAGAACCGTGTCGCCCTTGGCGGCCTTCTCCTGGTTGCCCATGCAGAGGTTGCAGCCCGGACGCTCGAGATAGAGGATGTTCTCGTATTCGGTGCGTGCGTTGCTCTTCGGGAAGAGATCGTCGAACTCGAAGCCCGAGTATTTCTGCAAGATCTCCCAGTCGCCCTCTTCCTTGAGCTCGTCGATGATATTGTAGGTCGGAGCGGCCACGACGAGCGGTGCCTTGAATTCGACCTTTCCCTCGGCCTTCTCGAGGTTGCGCAGCATCTGGGCCACGATCTTCACGTCACCCTTGTGCACCATGCAGGAGCCGACGAAGCCCAGATCGACCTTCTTCTTGCCGCCGTAGAAGGAGACGGGGCGGATCGTGTCGTGGGTATACCGGCGGGAGGCATCGGCGTTGTTCACATCCGGGTCCGCGATCATCGGCTCGTCGATCAGGTCGAGATCCACGACCACTTCGGCGAAGTATTTCGCGTTGTCGTCGGGGCGCAGTGCAGGCTTCTCACCCGACTTGATCTCGGCGATGCGCTTGTCGGCCTTGTCGATCAGGCCTTGCAGCGTGCCGGCCGCATTGTCCATGCCCTTGTCGATCATCACCTGAATGCGGGACTTGGCCAGTTCCAGCGATCCGATCAGCGTCTCATCGTTGGAGATGCAGATCGACGCCTTGGCCTTCATCTCGGCCGTCCAATCGGTGAAGGTGAATGCCTGGTCGGCAAGCAGGGTGCCGATGTGAACCTCGATGACCCGGCCCTGGAAAACGTTGTCGCCGTGCTGCTGGAGCATCTGTGCCTGGGTGGCATGCACGACATCGCGGAAATCCATGTGGTTGGCCATCTTGCCCTTGAAGGTGACCTTTACCGATTCCGGGATCGGCATTGTTGCCTCTCCGGTCGCGAGCGCGAGCGCCACGGTGCCCGAATCCGCGCCGAACGCCACGCCCTTGGACATGCGGGTGTGGCTGTCGCCACCGATGATGATGTCCCAGTCGCTCACAGTGATGTCGTTGAGCACCTTGTGGATCACGTCGGTCATGGCGTGATATTCGCCCTTCGGATCACGCGCGGTGATCAGGCCGAAGGAATTCATAAAGGACATGAGGCGCGGGATGTTGGCCTGCGCCTTCTTGTCCCAGACGGACGCCGTGTGGCAGCCCGACTGGTAGGCGCCATCGACTGTCGGCGAGATGACGGTCGCGGCCATTGCTTCGAGTTCCTGCGCGGTCATCAGGCCGGTGGTGTCCTGCGACCCCACGATGTTGACCTTGACGCGCACGTCCGAACCGGCGTGGAGCGATTTGCCCGGCGTGGCGCCGACCGAGTTGGCGTTGAAGATCTTCTCGACCGCGGTCAGGCCCTGGCCCTCGTGTGAAACTTCCTTGGAGGGGGCGAAGACCGCCGGCGCCTCGATGCCGAGAGTTTCGGCGGCGAAGGTCTGGAGCTTTTTGCCGAAGACGATGGCGTAGGAGCTGCCCGCCCGCATGAACTCGACCTTCTGCGGCGTGAAGGACGGCGCGAGATCGACGAGCTCTTCGTCCCCGGCTTCGTTGTAAAGCTTCTTTTCTTTGGTATTGATCTTGAGGACCGTGCCGGTCTCAACCGAGTATTTCTGTTCGAGGATCGGGTTGCCCTCGTTGTTGAGGATGGGCTTGCCGTCCGGGCCAAGCTTCTTGACCCAGTTCTTCAGGTCGATACCGATCCCGCCGGTCACGCCAACGGTGGTGAGGAAGATCGGCGAGATGCCGTTCGTGCCGGCGACCACGGGGGCGTAGTTCACGAAAGGCACATAGGGGCTGGCCTTCTTGCCGGTCCAGAGCGCCACGTTGTTCACGCCCGACATGCGAGAGGAACCCACGCCCATGGTGCCCTTCTCGGCGATCAGCATGACGCGCTTGCCCGGGTGCTGGATCTTGAGCGCCTCGATTTCCTTTTGCGCCGCCTCGGAGATCATGCACTTGCCGTGAAGTTCGCGGTCCGAACGCGAGTGCGCCTGGTTGCCGGGCGAGAGCAGGTCGGTGGAGATATCGCCTTCCGCGGCGATATAGGTCACGACTTCGATTTCCTCGTCGACATCGGGAAGCTTGGTGAAGAATTCGGCCTTGGCGTAGCTCTCGAGGATGTCTTTCGCGACCGGGTTTCCGGCCTTGTAGGCGGCTTCGAGGCGGTCGGTGTCGGCTTCGTAGAGGAAGACCTGGGTCTTGAGGACATCCGCGGCCTGACGTGCGATTTCCGGGTCTTCTCCCAGCGCCAGATCGAGAAGAACCTCGACCGAAGGGCCACCCTTCATGTGGGAAAGGAGTTCGAGGGCGAAGGCGGGGGTGATTTCCGGAACGACCACCTCACCGAGAATGATCTCCTTGAGAAACTTCGCCTTCACGCCGGCAGCGCTCGTGGTGCCCGGTAGCGTGTTGTAGATGAAGAAGTTCAGGGAGTCGTCCCGATGCTCGTTGCCGGTGTCCTTGATCTGGGAAATCAGTTCCGCCACCAGGCTGCCGTCGTCGATGGGCTTGGGGTGCAGACCCTCACCTTTGCGGGCTTCGATTTCTTCAAGGTAGTCCGTGTACAAGCTCATGGCGATCCCTACGCATCAGTAATGGAATAGGCTTGAGCGCAGCTCGACCGTTGCAACGGGCGCGCCGCGATAAGTCTGTTGTATGCATTGGTATGCCATTTGGCTCCAGAATGCAACAGTTTCTAACCGGGCTTGGCTCTGCAGCCGATCCGGTGCCCGGCAACTCCCCTTTCGGGGGGCGGATCGGCGGTTCGGGTTTGACATCCGCATGCGCGGCATTTCGAAGGGTTGGAGACGGTATTCGGCAGGATGCCGAATCCTACCACAGGATTCCAGAAGAGCGCACCTGGAAACAGGCGCAAATTCGCCGTTTTAAGAACTCTCGCGGATCGAGTTGTGCGGTGCAAGGCGCGCTCTGGCGCTCGTGCCCCGGCGGTGGTCCGTGTGCCTGTTTCGGCTTGTAGAGGAATTTAGGAACGCGGGTTCCGCTTCGGCCAGAAACATCGAGACAACTTCCCTTATGCATCCGGGTGCTGTTGTTCGGCAAACGGCCCCCGTCTATGTCTTTGCAAGACAGCAAGGTTTTCCGATGCCCCGGTCTTCGGAGGTCGGGGGGACGTGAAGCCGAGCAATCCGCCCAGGGCGCCCCCAGCGGGACTGGCTGGAGTTTTCAGTGCATGTCCGCGTGGGAGACGCCTGGGGAGATCAACCGAAATTCGCGGGCGGCACCGCCATGGAGCGGCGTTGCACTGCAAGATGAACTGAATAGAGGTAGACTGATGGCTCTTCGCATCAATGACACGATCCCGGACCTCGAGGTCACGACCGATCATGGCACGTTCTCGCTCCATGAGTGGATTGGGGACAGCTGGGCGATCCTGTTCAGTCACCCCAAGGATTTCACCCCGGTCTGCACCACGGAGTTCTCCGCCGTCGCGAAGCTTGCCGACGAGTGGGAGCGCCGCGGCACCAAGGTAATCGGGGTTTCCGTCGACGGGGTCGAGGACCACAAGAAGTGGAAAAGCGATATCGAGGTCTATGGTGGGGCGCAGGCTGGTTTCCCCATCATCGCCGATGAAGGCCTCGCGGTTTCCAAGGCGTTCGACATGCTGCCTGCCGAAGCCTATCTGCCCGACGGCCGCACGCCGGCGGACAGCGCCACTGTGCGCTCAGTCTTCATCATCGGGCCGGACAAGAAGCTCAAGCTTTCGATGACCTATCCGATGACGGTTGGCCGCAACTTCGCCGAGATCCTGCGCGCACTTGACGGGCTGCAGACCTCCGTGGGGCAGGGGGTTGCCACGCCTGCGGATTGGGTGCCGGGTGCGGATGTGATCATTCCCGCCAGCGTCAGCAACGAGGATGCCGCGGCGAAGTTCGGAAGCTTCGAGACCGTGTTGCCCTATCTGCGCAAGGCCCGGCTTCCCGCCTGATCCCGCATTCGGCTCCACGACAGGCCGGATCACCGCAAAGGTGGTTCGGCGCACCGCCCGCAACCGAAACCGAAGGCCCAAATCATGCTCGATTCACAAAGCGACCGGCCGAATCTCGTCGTGGAGGGGAAACTCTCCGACAATGAGCGGTTGAAGCACGAAAGCGATTTCCTGCGCGGGACCATCACGCAGGATCTGCAAGATCCGATCACGGGCGGCTTTTCTGCCGACAATTTCCAGTTGATCCGGTTCCACGGCATGTATCAGCAGGACGACCGGGACATCCGTGCCGAGCGGGCCCAGCAGAAGCTGGAACCGCTGCACAACGTCATGCTGCGCGCACGGATGCCTGGCGGGATCATCACGCCAGAACAGTGGCTGGTGATCGAGAAGTTCGCCGAGGAGAACACGCTCTATGGTTCGGTGCGGCTGACCACCCGGCAGACGTTCCAATTTCACGGGGTCTTCAAGCCGCACATAAAGAACATGCACCAGGTGATCAACGCCGCGGGCATCGATTCCATCGCGACGGCGGGGGATGTGAACCGCAACGTGCTTTGCACCACGAACCCGGTCGAATCCGAGCTCCACGCGGAGGCCTACGAGTGGTCGAAGCGGATCTCGGAGCACCTGCTGCCGAAGACAAAGGCCTATACGGAGATTTGGCTCGATGGCGAAAAAGCTTCGACCACCGAGGAGCCGATCCTGGGCGAGACCTATCTGCCGCGCAAGTTCAAGACGACGGTGAGCATCCCGCCCAACAACGAGGTGGACCTGCACGCCAATGACCTCAACTTCGTGGCCATAGCCGAGGACGGTAAGCTCATCGGCTGGAACGTTCTGGTTGGCGGCGGGCTCGCCATGACCCATGGCGATACGGCGACCTATCCGCGAAAGGCCGACGATTTTGGCTTCATTCCGCTGGAGCATACATTGGCGGTGGCCGAGCATGTGGTCACGGTGCAGCGGGACTGGGGCAATCGCGTCAACCGCAAGAATGCCAAGACGAAATACACGCTCGATCGCGTGGGCATCGACACGTTCAAGGCAGAGGTCGAACGCCGCGCCGGGGTGACGTTCGGCCCGAGCCGGCCCTATGAGTTCACCTCGCGGGGGGATCGTTTCGGCTGGGTTGAGGGCGTGGACGGCAAGCACCATCTGACGCTCTTCATCCTGAGCGGGCGCATCCTCGATTTCCCGAACCGCCCGATCAAGACGGGGTTGCGCAAGATTGCCGAGATCCACAAGGGCGATTTCCGCATGACGGCCAACCAGAACCTGGTGGTTGCCGGGGTTCCGGAGGATCAGAAGGACGAGATCGAGCGGATCGCGCGGGAGCATGGCCTGATCGACGATCTCATGACGCCGCAGATGAAGAACTCCATGGCGTGTGTCTCTCTGCCGACCTGTCCGCTGGCGATGGCGGAGGCCGAGCGGTTCCTGCCGGATCTGGTGGCCGAGGTCGAAGAGCTGCTCGCGGGGCACGGTGTTCCGCAGGATCACATCGTCCTGCGCGTTGTCGGCTGTCCGAACGGTTGCGGGCGCGCGATGCTTGCGGAGGCGGGTCTCGTCGGCAAGGGACCGGGAAAATACAACCTCTATCTCGGCGGCAACAGGATCGGCACACGTGTGCCCAAGCTCTACCGTGAGAATGTCAGTCCGCAGGTGATCCTGGAGGAACTCGACATTCTGATCGGTCGCTGGGTGCGCGAGCGCAACCCCGATGAAGGTTTCGGCGATTTCACGATCCGCAGCGGGGTCGTCGCCGAGGTGAAAGTTTCCAAGAGAGATTTCCACGCTTGAACGCAGGCGAATGAAGGGCAGGAACTTACCATGTCACTTGCAGGAAAACCCAAACAACAGGCCGAAGTGGCCGATCGCGGACCGAAGGTCTTTTCCGCGGCCAATGTCTGGCTGGAGGAACAGGAACCGGAGGTGCGGATTGCCTGGGCCCTGGAGAACCTTCCACGGCGTCACGTGGTCTCCTCGAGCTTCGGTATCCAGTCGGCGGTGATGCTGCACATGATGACGCAGCAGGTGCCGGACATTCCGGTGTTGCTTTTCGATACCGGCTATCTCTTCCCGGAGACCTACAGGTTCGTGGACGAACTCACGGAGCGGCTCAATCTCGACCTGCATGTCTTCCGGGCGGATATGTCGCCGGCTTGGCAGGAGGCGCGCTTCGGCCAACTCTGGAACCAGGGTGAGGAAGGGCTCAAGATCTACAACAAGATGAACAAGGTCGAGCCGATGGAGAAGGCCATGGCGTCGCTCGGCGCAGGCACGTGGTACAGCGGCCTGCGGCGCTCCCAGTCCAGCACGCGCACGGAGCGGCGGATACTGGAGTTCCAAAGCGGGCGGGTGAAGTTTCACCCCATCGTCGACTGGAGCAACCGCGACGTGCACATGTATCTGAAGGCGCACGATCTGCCGTATCACCCGCTCTGGGAGCAGGGCTATGTCAGCGTCGGCGACACGCACACGACCCGCAAGCTCGAAGACGGGATGCGCGAGGAGGATACGCGCTTCTTCGGCTCGGTGCGCGAATGCGGCCTACACCTGGACGGGAGCTGACCCTTCATGATGCTTGCGCAGATGCCACAGGGGCTAAATCCCCTGACCCCTGAGCAGTCCCGGCAATTCGCCGAACTGGCGGGGTCGCTGGATCCGATCCAGCAGGCCTGGATCAGCGGTTATCTCGCAGCCTCGGCCCAGGGCGCTGCGGCGGCTGTCCCGGTGGTGGCTCCCGCCGCAGAGCCGGCGACGCTGACCATTCTCTACGGATCGCAGACCGGGAACGCCAAGCATGTGGCCACCGATCTGGAGGTGGCCGCGAAGGCACGGGGACTGGATGTTCGACTGGTGAACATGGCCGACTACAAGCCGTCCCAGCTCAAGAACGAGAAGTTTCTGACCATTGTCGTTTCGACCTATGGCGAGGGCGAGCCCCCCGAGCCTGCCGAGAAGCTGCACGCGTTTCTCGCCTCGAAGAAGGCGCCGAAGCTTGATGGCGTTCAGGTCGCAGTGCTGGGTCTGGGGGATTCAAGCTACGAATTCTTCTGTCAGACCGCGATAGACTTCGAGGCGCGGCTGACCGCGCTGGGCGCTAGCGTTCTCATGGAGCGGGCCTTGCTGGACGTGGATTTCGACGACCACGCACCAGACTGGATCGGGACGGCGCTTGACAGATTCGAGCCCGAACTGAAAGCCAAGGCGCAGGCGGAGCCCACCAATGTCGTTGCCATGCCCGGGCTTGCGCAGACCGCGGGGGCAACATCGCAGTATTCGCGGAAGACCCCCTTCTCGGCCGAAGTGAGTGTGGTTCAGAAGATCACCGGGCGGGACAGCAGTCGAGACGTGCGCCATGTCGAGATTTCGCTCGAGGGCTCGGATCTTACGTATCAGCCCGGGGATTCACTCGGGCTCTTCTTCCAGAACGACCCGGTCGAGGTCGAAGCGCTCCTGGCACTGCTCGGGCTCGATGGCGACGCGGAAGTGATCGTGGCGGGGGCGGCGAAATCCTTGCGCACGGCGTTGATCGAGGATCTGGAACTGACCCAGTCCTATCCGGCCTTCATCGAGAAATACGCTGCGGCCACTGACAATTCGGCCCTTCTTGATCTGGCCCGGAACAAGCAAGCGCTTCGCGACTATCTCGGTGAGCGGCAGATTTTTGATGTTCTGCGCGAGCATCCGGGCGCGTTGGAACCTCAAGCGCTTGTGGATGCGCTGCGCAGAATGCAGCCTCGGCTTTACTCGATCGCCTCGTCGCAGGCGGAGGTTGAAGACGAAGTTCATCTGACCGTGGGCGTCGTGGAATGGAACGCGTTCGATCGCGCACATTTCGGCGGGTGTTCGGGGCATCTGGGGCGGCGTGCCGGTGAAGGCGATCGCCTGCGGGTCTTCGTGGAAAGCAACGATGCGTTCCGGCTTCCGGCAGATCCGAATACGCCGGTCATCATGATCGGTCCGGGCACCGGGATCGCGCCGTTTCGGGCCTTTCTTCAGGAGCGGGACGCGCACGGGTCGGAAGGGCGGAACTGGCTCTTCTTCGGCAATCCGAATTTCACCCAAGACTTCCTCTATCAGGTGGAACTGCAGGGCTACTTGAAATCCGGCCTGCTCGACCGGCTCGATGTGGCGTTCAGCCGGGACCAGGCAGAGAAGATCTATGTGCAGGATAGGATCCTCGAGCGCGGGGCAGAAGTGTTCAAGTGGATCGAGGAGGGGGCACACCTCTATGTCTGCGGCGACGCGAACCGCATGGCCAAGGACGTGCACTCGGCGCTGGTCGAGGTGGTGCGCCGTCAGGGAAACATGGAGGCTGATTCAGCCGAGGAGTATCTGGCCAATCTGCGCGACGCCCGCCGGTATCAGCGCGACGTCTACTGAACGAAGGGCAGGGCGAGAACGCCTCGCTTGAATGGTCAATCTGAGGGCCGGACTGGTGACAGTCCGGCCCTCTTTTCGTCAGCGTGCTTCGCGGCGGTTCAGCAGACGCAGGGCGATCAGCGTCGCGGCGGCCCCGGAGAGCAGGTAGAGCGCAACCGCCGTGACCCCGAAGTTGACCGCGAGCGTCAGTGCGACCAGCGGTGCGAAGGCCGCGCCGATGATCCAGGACAGGTTGGTCGAAAGTGCCGAGCCAGAGTAGCGATACTCCTCCCGGAAGCGCTTGGGTACGATTGCACCGGCCTGGCCGTATGCAAGGCCGAGGACCACGAAACCGAACAGGATGAATATGCGCGGGGCGTCCTGAAGGAAGGGCAACGCAAGGCAAAGCAGGATAATCAGCAGGGTGCTGATGAACATCACCGTGCGCCGGTTGTATCGATCAGCGAGCGAGCCGGAGATGATGACGGTGACGATCGCGCAGCCCGCGCCGAGCATCTGGGTCAGAAGGATGCTGGAAATGGGCTCGGAGCCAAACAGCGTGACGTAGCCGAGCGGGAAGACGGTCACCACGTGGAGCAGGGCGTAGCTTGCCAGCGGAACGAAGGCCGAAAGCAGGATCTCGCGCCACTGGTCGCGGATGAGCGGGCGAAGCGGTGCGGACTGTAGCCGCGACTGATCCGCGCCGAAATCGGTCGAGAGCAGCCGGATCCGGGCGAAGAGCGACACGACATTGAGGGCCATTGCGGCGAAGAAGGCAAAGCGCCAACCCCACTGCAGGAACTCCTCCTCCGTGAGAAAGCCCGTGAGAACGAAGAAGAGCGCGGAGGCGACTGCGAACCCGATCGGTCCGCCGAGTTGCGGAATGATCGCATAGGCGCCCTTGCGGCCTTCTGGCGCGGCATCCTGCAATTGCAGCGTCAGGCCGTCCCAGGAACCACCGAGCCCGATCCCCTGCAGGATCCGGAGCGCGATGAGAAGCGTCGGGGCCAACCAGCCGATTCGCTCGTAGGAGGGCAAAAGACCGATGGCGACAGTGGCCGTTCCGAGGATCATGAGGGCTGCGGCCACCTTTGCCGGTCGGCCAATCACATATTGGAGACGACGCGCCATGAGGCTCGAGACCGGCCGCGCAAGGAATGCCAAGGAGAAGACGGCGAAGGATGCCATGAGCCCGGCGGTCGGGCTGAGCATCGGGAAGAACACCGTGGGGAACACGAGCGCCGATGCGATGGCATAGACAAAAAAGCCAAAGAAATCGGTCACCCGGGCCATGATCACCGTGGTCACGACCTCGTCGATCGTTGCCACATGGGCCTTGTGCGCGGTCATGTCGCTCATGTTCTCGTTACCTGTCTGCGCTGCATTCTAGACGATTCGGATTTGTTCTCATTGTTGCACCTGCGAAGCTTGCACACCACCACCTCTCCGCGATAGTCAGCGTTTGCGAGTTCTGCTTGGCGTATCGCTTTCCATACTGGCTCGGTACGCTAGCTTGTCCAGCATTGGCACTGAAAATCAAATCTTCGGATGGAAGTCGAATGAAACTCGGGCGTCTGATAATCTTGGCTCTTTTGGCATCTGCGCTGTCGGGCTGCAATCTTGTGGTGATGAACCCGGCTGGCGACGTGGCCAGGCAGCAGGCGGACCTGATCGTCTACGCCACGGTTCTCATGCTCATCGTCATCCTTCCGGTCATGGCGCTGACGATCTTCTTCGCCATCAAATACCGGGCTTCCAACGAGGAGGCGACCTATGAACCGGAATGGGATCATTCGATCAGTCTCGAGATCGTTGTCTGGTCCGTGCCGCTCGCGATCATCATCTGCCTGGCCGGACTGACATGGGTCGCAACGCACCGTCTCGAGCCATACAGCCCGCTCACGCGCATTTCGGAAGAGATCCCGGATGTGCCGGATGTGGAGCCGCTCGTCATCGAAGTCGCGGCGATGGACTGGAAATGGCTCTTCATGTATCCGGAGCAGGGCATCGCCACGGTCAATGAGGTCGCGGCACCCGTCGATCATCCGATCGAGTTCCGCCTGACCTCCACCACGGTCATGAATTCCTTCTTCGTTCCAGCCCTGGCCGGTCAGATCTACACCATGGCGGGTGCGCAGACCGAGCTCAACGCCGTGATCAACGAGGAGGGTGTCTACCGGGGGTTCTCCGCAAACTACTCGGGTGAAGGCTTTTCGCAGATGCACTTCAAGTTCCACGGGCTCGAAGAGGGTGATTTCGACGCCTGGGTCGAAGAGGTCCGGTCCAGCAGCGAACTGCTCGACCGCCAGACCCTCGCCGAACTCGATCAGCCATCGATTTCCCACCCGGTCACCTACTACGGGGACCTTGAGGAGGGCCTCTGGGAGCGCATCGTTAATATCTGTGTCCGCGAGGACGACCTCTGCAAGCACGACATGATGATGGCCGATGCCTTGGGTGGAGGCGGGCTCGAAGGGCTATGGAACCGCGAGATGTTTCGCGGGATCTGTTCTTCGGATGATCCGGGTGCCTTCATGGCGCTCTTGAAGCCCGAAGCACAATCGCGCGCACCCGAAATCACCAGCGCCCTCTCGCTTCTGCCGCCGGCCCGCGCGGCCGAGTTCTGATTACGGATTATCTGGGGAAAACGAATGGCCCTCTCGGACGCCGCTCACGGCACTTCATCGCACGGAACGGATGTTGATCCTTTCTTGGGAAAGCTTTCCTGGGATGTGCTTCCCTTCCACGAGCCCATTGTCCTCGTCACCTTTATCGGTGTCGTGATCATCGGTGCCGCGGTCCTCGGGGCACTGACGTATTTCCGGCTTTGGGGCTACCTCTGGAAGGAATGGTTCACCTCCATCGATCACAAGAAGATCGGCATTATGTACATGGTGCTGGGCCTGATCATGCTGCTGCGGGGCTTTGCCGATGCGCTGCTGATGCGAGGCCATCAGGCACTCGCGGCATCCGGGCACGAGGGCTACCTTAACGCCCACCACTACGATCAGATCTTCACCGCGCATGGCGTGATCATGATCTTCTTCGTCGCGATGCCCTTCGTGACCGGCTTCATGAACTACGTGATGCCACTCCAGATCGGCGCGCGCGACGTGGCCTTTCCCTTCCTGAACAATTTCAGCTTCTGGCTGACGGTTTCGGGCGCGATCCTCATCATGGCGTCCCTCTTCATCGGTGAGTTCTCGACCGCGGGCTGGCTTGCCTACGCGCCATTCTCGGGGCTCGAATACAGTCCATCGGTGGGCATGGACTATTACCTGTGGGCGCTGAATATTGCCGGGATCGGCACGACGCTTTCGGGTATCAACCTCGTCGTGACCATCGTGAAGATGCGCGCGCCGGGCATGACGTGGATGCGGCTGCCGATCTTCACCTGGACCGCGCTCTGCACCAACATTTTGATCGTCGTGACCTTCCCGGTTCTGGCCGCGACGCTGGCCCTGCTGACGGCCGACCGCTACCTCGGCACCCACTTCTTCACAAACGATCTGGGCGGAAGCCCGATGATGTATGTGAACCTGATCTGGATCTGGGGCCATCCGGAGGTCTACATCCTCATTCTGCCGATCTTCGGGATCTTTTCGGAAATTGTGCCGACCTTCTCCTCCAAGCGGCTCTTTGGTTACACCTCGATGGTCTACGCGACCTGCGTGATCATGGTGCTGAGCTATCTCGTCTGGTTGCACCACTTCTTCACCATGGGTGCCGGCGCGGACGTGAACTCTTTCTTCGGCATCACGACGATGATCATCTCGATCCCGACCGGGGCGAAGCTCTTCAACTGGCTCTTCACGATGTACAAAGGCAGGATCCGCTTCGAACTGCCGATGATGTGGACCGTGGCCTTCATGCTCACCTTCGTGATTGGCGGCATGACCGGCGTTCTGCTCGCAGTGCCGCCAGCCGATTACGTGCTGCACAACTCGCTGTTCCTGATCGCGCATTTCCATAACGTGATCATTGGCGGCGTTGTCTTCGGGGTCTTCGCCGGTATCGCCTACTGGTGGCCCAAGGCCTTCGGTTTCAGGCTCGAGCCGTTCTGGGGCAAGGTCAGCTTCTGGTGCTGGGTGTCCGGTTTCTATCTGGCCTTCATGCCGCTCTACCTGCTCGGCCTCATGGGCGTCACCCGGCGTCTGAGCCAGTTCGAGGATACGTTCTACTCGGTCTACTTCGTCACGGCGTTGATCGGCGCACTGCTGATCGCGGCCGGCATTGGCGCCAGTCTCGTCCAGTTCGGCGTCTCGATCTGGAAGCGGGACGAACTGCGCGACACCACGGGCGATCCGTGGGGCGGGCGGACGCTGGAGTGGTCCACGTCGTCACCGCCACCCTACTACAACTTCGCCTTCACGCCGCGCGTGCATGGTCTCGATGCCTATGACCATATGAAAGCCGCCGGTTACACGCGCCCGAGCGAGGGCTTCGCTCCGATCCACATGCCACGCTATACCGCAACGGGTGTTGTTATCGCGGGTCTGCTGACAGTCATGGGCTTTGCCATGGTGTGGCACATATGGTGGGCTGCGGCAGCGACCTTCGTTGCGTCGATCTTCTACGGCATCGCGCACACCTTCAACTACAACCGCGACTACTACGTTCCGGCCGACGAGGTCCGGCAGATCGAAAACGAACGTTCCCGGCTCCTGTCGGTACCTGCAGAATGATGGCGCCCTCCATGACCAAGACAGACGAATTCTTCGTTCTCGAAGATCCGCATGCCCATGGGCATGGGCATGATGACGAAGCAGACCACAACACCACCACGATGTTGGGGTTCTGGATCTATCTGATGAGCGATTGCCTCATCTTCGGTATCCTCTTTGCTGTCTATGCGGTGCTCGGGCAGAACTACGCTGCAGGGCCATCTCCGGCGGATCTGTTCGAAATCGAGATGATCCTCGTCTCGACCTTCATGCTGCTATTCTCATCGATCACCTACGGGTTCGCGGTGCTTCGGATGGACAAGGGGGATCGGCGCGGGACTGTGCTCTGGCTGATCGTGACCGGCCTCTTTGGTCTCGCCTTCCTCGGACTTGAGGTCTACGAGTTCCAGCATCTCTGGCACTTGGGCGCGACACCGATGGCTTCGGCCTTCCTGTCCTCGTTCTTCCTGCTGGTCGGGACGCACGGGCTGCACGTCACCGCCGGGTCGATCTGGTTGGTGGTATTGCTGATCCAGATTGGAATGCATGGCCTCAATGTTGAAAACCGCCGGCGCGTCATGTGCCTCAGCCTGTTCTGGCACTTCCTCGACCTGATCTGGATCGGCGTCTTCTCCCTAGTCTATCTCACCGGAGTTCTGCTATGAACGAGCACGCACACGACGATCATGCGGGCGGACATGGCTCGCTCCGATCCTACATCATCGGCTTCCTGCTCTCCGTCGTTCTGACGGTCATACCCTTCTGGCTCGTGCTGGGACGGCCACTTGAGAGTGCCGAGGTGGCCATCTTCATCATCTTTGCCCTCGGGGCAGTGCAAATGGTCGTGCACCTGCACTACTTCCTGCATGTCTCGCTCAAGGTCGATGAGGGGTGGCAGGTGATGGCGCTCCTCTTTACCGTTTTGCTGTTGGCGATCGTGCTCGCCGGTTCGCTTTGGGTGATGTTCCACCTCCACGAGAACATGATGCCCGCCCACGAGCAGATCGAACGGATCCGCAACCTGCCGTGAGCGAGCAGCGGCGCGCGCGTTGGGTCGACATTCTCCTCCTGGGAGTTTCTGCCGGGATCGTTGTTGGGCTCGTTCTGCTGGGAAACTGGCAGATACAGCGTCTTGCGTGGAAGCTGGACCTGATCGAGGCCGTTGAAGCGCGTGCGTTCGGTGAGCCGGTCGCGGTTCCAGGGCCGAATGTCTATGACCCTGAAGAGCACGCTTATCTCCGCGTGGTGATGGAGGGTACCTACCGGCACGAAGATACGGCGTTTGTGAAGGCCGTGACCGAGTTGGGCCCTGGCTACTGGGTCATGACGCCGCTTGATACGGGGGCGCGGATCATCTGGGTCAATCGTGGCTTCGTCCCCCTCGATGAGAAGGAGCCTTCCGGCTGGGACCTGCCGCGGGGTAGCGTGACGGTCACCGGGCTGCTACGGCCCGACGAACCCGGTGGTACACTGCTCGAGCGAAACCGACCGGAGATCGATCGCTGGGTGTCACGCGATCTCGGGGCGCTTTCTGAGCGTGCGGGGCTCGACAGCAGCGCACCGTTTTTTGTGGATGCAGAGCATTCGGCAGAGGCGGATTCCTGGCCACGCGGGGGGCTTACGATCGTCAGCTTCCGCAACTCCCACCTTTCCTACGCATTGACATGGTATGCTATGGCCCTGCTTTTTGCCGGTGCGGTTGCGTTCCAGGTTGTGAGCCGGATGCGCGCGAACTCGCGTTTCTGAATCACCTAACCGTTTAGATCGGCGAGTTTGCTTGTTTCTCTTGCGTTGCTGGTTTGCGGCTGCGAAATGGCCAATTCCGTGGCATCTGATAGTTGCCTTTTTGCCGGCGCGGGTACTCATGGCAAGCCGAATGGCAAAAAGAAAAAAGCCGGCGGCCATGTCTGGCCACCGGCGCTTTTCGTTCAATTGTGGCGCTACTTACTCAGCGCCGATCAGGCCCATGCTCTCAAGCTTAAGCAGAACCTGCTGTGCGCAGTAGTCCACGTCATTGCCTTCGGTTTCCAGGCGGACTTCCGGGTTGACCGGCTCTTCGTAGGGGTCCGAGATGCCGGTGAATTCCTTGATCTTGCCTTCGCGGGCCAGCTTGTAGAGGCCCTTGCGGTCCCGGCGCTCGCATTCCTCGACGGTGGTTGCGACATGAACCTCGACGAAGGCACCGTAGGCTTCGATCATTTCGCGAACAGCCGCGCGCGTCGCGGTATAGGGCGCGATCGGAGCACAGATGGCGATACCACCGTTCTTGGTGATTTCGGACGCAACGTAACCGATGCGGCGGATGTTGATGTCGCGGTGTTCCTTCGAGAAGCCCAGCTCCTGCGAGAGGTGCTTGCGGACCACATCGCCATCGAGCAGCGTGGTCGGACGACCGCCCATTTCCATCAGCTTGACCATGAGTGCGTTCGCGATGGTCGACTTGCCCGAGCCGGAAAGGCCGGTGAAGAAGACCGTGAAGCCCTGCTTGGCCCGCGGCGGACGGGTGCGGCGCAGTTCGTTGACCACCGTTGGGAAAGAGAACCACTCGGGGATCTCGAGGCCTTCGGCAAGGCGGCGCCGGAGCTCGGTTCCCGAGATGTTGAGCACGGTTGCGCCTTCTTCCACTTCGTCGGCGGGTTCGTACTGGGCGCGCTCCTGCACATAGACCATGTGCTTGAAGTCGACCATTTCGACGCCGATTTCTTCCATGTTCGCACGGAAGAGTTCCTGGGCATCATAGGGACCGTAAAAATCCTCACCCTGGCTGTTCTTGCCGGGGCCTGCATGGTCGCGACCGACAATCATGTGCGTGCAGCCATGGTTGCGGCGGATGATGCCGTGCCAGACAGCCTCCCGAGGGCCGGCCATGCGCATGGCAAGGTTCAGGAGGCTCATCGTCGTGGTCGATGCGGGATACTGATCGAGCACCGCTTCGTAGCAGCGAACGCGGGTGAAGTGATCGATGTCGCCGGGCTTGGTCAGACCAACAACCGGGTGGATCAGAAGGTTGGCCTGGGCTTCCTTCGCTGCGCGGAAGGTAAGTTCCTGGTGCGCACGGTGCAGCGGGTTCCGGGTCTGGAAGGCGACGATCTTGCGCCAGCCGAGCTTGCGGAAATAGGCGCGCAGTTCGTTCGGCGTATCGCGGCGCGCGCGGAAATCGTAGTGGATCGGCTGCTGGATGCCGGTGATCGGGCCGCCGAGATAGACGGGGCCTGCCTTGTGGTGCAGATAGTTCACTGCCGGGTGCGCAATGTCGTCGGCGCCGAAGACCTTTTCCGCTTCGAGCGACTTGTTGGGCGTCCAGCTGTCGGAGATCGACATGATCGCGAGGATCACGCCTTCCTGGTCGCGGAGGGCAATGTCCTGACCGGTTTCGATCTTGGCCGCGAACTCCTCGGAAACATCAAGGGTGATCGGCATGGGCCAGAGCGAACCATCTGCCAGACGCATGTTTTCAACGACGCCGTTATAGTCGGCTTCGCTCATGAACCCCTTGAGCGGGTTGAAGCCGCCATTCATCAGGAGTTCGAGGTCACAGATCTGACGGGGAGTCAGATCCCAGGAAACGAGATCCGCAGCCTCAAGCTTAAGCTTAGCGGCGCTGTCATAAGAGACATACAACTCGGGAATCGGAACAAGATTAGGCGCGGTCATCGAAAACCCTTTACCAGCGATTCGGAACTGTCAGGGTGTTAGCAGTGCCTATGCTAGGCGTCAAAGCCGGGCACCGAGTTATCAGAGTTAAATCGGCGGTAGATTGCAGCATTGTCGCAGTTGGAGCGTCATGAAAACGTCCGGTAGGCGTGAAGACATCTCTGCATGCAGGTCAGAAAGCAGAGGCCGGCGAATATTCCAGCCAAGATTGGAAAGCTTTGCGGGAATATGCAAATGGCAACAAAGAAGGCGATTGTTTCGGATCCTTCCAACAAACCCCCGGAGTAATACAGGTTCTTCAAGCCGCGCGCGTCGCTGCTCAAGCCATGTTTGGCCGCCATTGCCGCGTAGGCGAGAAAGCTCGCGCCATTCACATAGAAGGAAAGCAGCAAAAAACCGCCGGTTGTGGCATTTCGCGCGGGGTCTGCGAGGATAAAGGCGAAAGGGACGGCGCCGTAGAATAGAAAATCGCTGGTTATGTCGAGAAAACCGCCGAAATCAGTGCGTCGGGTCGCACGTGCCACGGCCCCGTCGAGGCCATCGGCAATGCGTGAGGCGAGCAAGGGTAACAGAGCCCACCTGAATTCCCCCAACGCGATCAACAAAGCGGACGCCAACCCCAATGCAAGCCCGGCGATGGTTACGGCATTCGCACTTGCCCCCAGAGCGGCAAGAGTTCTGCCGATGCGGTCAAGGGGGGGGTCGATGTGTTTTCTCAGGATTGCGTCGAGCATCAGATTTCCGAAATTGCATTCATTGGGGTTCGGCCGCGATACGCTGGGTGTTACAGGTCGAAGAATGACGTTCACCATTCGGCGTTTTGCCGATCGTACTCGGAGGTCCGTCTGGCATGAAACCCGGAGCGCGCAACCTGATCACGGATGTCGAAGGGCTTCTCGTCGGGAATGCCTCCGATGAAGCGCTAAAATCGGGGGTGACAGTTCTTACTTCGGAGCAACCCTTCGTCGCTGCGGTCGATGTAAGGGGAGGCGCGCCAGGGACGCGGGAGACGGATCTGCTCGCGCCCGGCAAGCTTGTCGAACGGGTTGATGCTCTGGTTCTCTCTGGTGGGTCCGCCTTCGGGTTGGATGCCGCTTCCGGGGTTTCGGATGTACTCAGGGAGCGGGGCCGCGGGTTCAGGGCAGGTCCGGCCATTGTGCCCATAGTGCCGTCGGCGATCCTTTTCGACCTTGCGAACGGCGGTCGCAAGGATTGGGTGGAAACGCCCTACCGCGATCTTGGAACGATGGCCTACGCTTCTGTCGCGACCAATTTTTCGTTGGGCAGCATCGGGGCAGGCACTGGGGCGATGGCGGGTGGGCTCATGGGCGGGCTCGGCTCGGCATCGATCGTTACTCCCTCGGGTTTTACTGTAGGTGCACTTGTTGCGGTGAATGCCTTCGGAAATGCCGTAGTCCCAAGCACACGGCATTTTTGGGCGGCTGCCTTCGAGATTGCCGACGAATTCGGTGGATTGGGTCCGCTGCCTCAAGCGGTTCCGCCGGAAGCCACGCTGCCCGTCAAGTCTTTGACGTCGAACTCGGCCGCTTCGGCTCTCAACACTACAATTGCGATCGTCGCGACCGATGCGGAACTCGACAAGACTGCAGCACATCGCATGGCCGAAACAGCGCATGGCGGGCTGGCGCGAGCGCTTGTGCCATCTCATACCCCTTATGATGGCGACCTAGTCTTCGCGGCCGCAACCGGGAGCAAGGCACTGCCGGGGGATCCGTTTCCGGCGCGTTTGGAACTGGAACACGCCGCGAGCCTTTGTCTTGCGCGGGCTATCGCGCGCGGTGTTTACGCCGCTCGACCAATGAAAGGCAACCTCGTTCCCTGCTGGTGCGAGTTGCCGGTCCAGGATCATCAGGCGCCGGTCTGATCGCGGGTGGGGCCGCCTTTCTCCGTCCATTCCAAGAAGCGCACCAATCTTTTCAGCACCGGGTAACCCAAGTTTCAGGTTTTTGGTGTTTGTTGGTTGCGGGTTAATTGGGGGACAGGGTCATGGCGAGCAATTCAACCGCCAACGTGACTATTATCAAGCGCAAGAAGGTGATCGCGGGCGGTCACCATGGTGGTGCCTGGAAGGTGGCCTATGCCGACTTCGTGACGGCCATGATGGCGTTCTTTCTGCTCATGTGGCTTCTGAATGCTTCAGATGAAGTTACCCGGCAGGGGCTGGCGCAGTATTTCAGCCCGACGGTTCCGATCCATGATCGGGCCGGCGGAGGAGATGGGATCTTCGAAGGATCGAGCCTTTTCAGCGACCATTCGCTTGCACAGAACGAGACCGGTGCCGCCGGCGGCCCAAAGTCCGATGGAGACGCGGACGCGCTGAGCCCGTCACTGGCCGAAATCGAGAGAGAGCTTTCTGGCGCGAGTGGCGATGCGATGGAAGCCGATCCGCTTCTCGAGCATGTCGCCACCCGGATCACCGACGAGGGGCTGATCATCGAGGTTTTCGATCGACCGCTCTCACCACTTTTTGATGGGCCGACAACACGGTTCAACCCGATCTATGAACGCCTTGTGCGCATGATTGGTCGGGTGATCGGTCGGGTGGGGAACAAGGTTGCGGTCTCCGGGCACCTTGCGACCGGAGATACCGAGGCCGTGGATCCTGCGCCCGACCCCTGGATGCTCTCAGCCGATCGTGCGCAGATCACGCGAGAGCTTCTGATCCTTGGAGGTTTGCAAGAGGCGCGGATCGAGCGGGTGACGGGCCAGTCGGACAGGGGGCCCGTGATCGAGGAAGACCCCGCCGATTCGCGAAACCGACGCATCGAAATCATACTCCTGAGGGAGTTCTGAGATCCTGATCTACCCAGACGGGCCGCCCCTCAAAAGGCGGCCCGATCGCTTTTTCGTTGCGCGAAAGAGCGGATTTGAGAGCTATCTGGGCCCGTTAGCGGGATATTAAGGCAAGTGGTGCATTCAGTCGGTTGGTAAAGGGTTCCAGTGACCGCCCCTCACGGCAAAGGACTGAGTATGGGTATCTCCACGTCGATGAACGCCGGTGTTTCCGGCTTGAATGCGAATGGTAACAAGCTTTCTACCATCGCCGACAATATCGCAAACTCCGAGACCTACGGTTACAAGCGCTCCGACATCGATTTCGCATCAATGACGGTGAGCTCCGGCGGGTCTTCCGGTGCAGTGGGAGGCGGACGCACGGCTCTTGCGGGTGGTGTGTCCACGAACGCCATCTGGGATATCGATGCGAAGGGTGCGCTTGAGGGCACTGGCAACAGCACGGACATCGCCGTTTCCGGCCGCGGAATGCTGCCGATCACGTCGATGGCCGCTTATGAGGCCAATCCCGACGAGCTTGACCTCATGCTCACCACGACAGGCTCCTTCCGCACCGATAAGGACGGATATCTCGTCACGTCCAGCGGACTGGTTCTGCTCGGCTGGGAAGCCGATGAGTCCGGCGCCATTCCCGAGCAGGCACGCGACACGACCGCCGGCCTGAGCCCGGTCCGGATCAACCTCTCCTCCGTTGCTGCGGTGCCGACCGAGCAGATCGATCTCTATGGCAACCTCCCGGCCACGGATACGGCTGAGGTCGCTCCTGTCGATCCGCACACCATGACGCTCGAATATGTCGACACGCTCGGTTCGGCCCAGAATCTCACGGTGACATTCACTGCACAGGGTGTGGCAACTGCCGGCGATCCGCAGACCAATACCTGGAACATGACGATCGTCGATGAGAAGAGCGGCAATACGGTCGGCGACTATGACATGACGTTCGATGATGCGCCGGCGACAGCAGGCCAGATCCTTGCGGGATCCGTCGTCACCAACAGTGGCGGCGCAGGCGCCTACACCACGGTCTACGACTCGGCGACCGGCATGCTCACGATGGATCTGGATGGTCAGATCATCGAGATTGGCATGGGGTCGGACTCCGGTGGTCCGCAGTACATGAGCCAGCTCTCGTCGAGCTTCTCCCAGCAGGGTGTCTCGACCGATGGCGCGCCTGCAGGTACCTATCAGGGTGTGACGATCGACGAGAACGGCTATATCCAGGCGTCCTATTCCACCGGATTCTCGAAGACACTGTATCAGATCCCGCTGGCGGACGTGCCGAACCTTTCTGGACTGAGTGTGCTGGATAATCAGTCTTTCGCGATCTCGGCCGAAAGTGGTGGGCTGTATCTCTGGGAAGCCGGCGACGGACCTACGGGTACTGTTGAAGGTTTTGCTCTGGAGCTGTCGACCACCGACATCGCGACCGAACTGACGCAGATGATCCGGACGCAGCGCGCATATTCCTCCAACGCAAAGGTCATCCAGACCGTGGACGAAATGCTTCAGGAAACAACCAATCTGAAACGATGATGCGTCCTACCGCGTGACTTAAGGGGTTTCCACACATCATGAGTATCGCATCTGCCTTCAACAGTGCCGCTTCGGGTCTTCGCGCCAACTCGCGTCTCGTCGAAACGGTCGCAAAAAATGTGTCCAATGCACTGACACCAGGCTATGCCCGCAGAACGACCGAGGTCTCCTCAACGTTCTACAATGGGCAGGGTGCGGGCGTTGCGGTCGTGGGAACCTCACGCGCGGAGAATGCACAAGTCACTGCCGAGCGGCGCGCAGCCGACTCGTCGCTCGGCGCCGCTTCGACCCTTTCGAGCGCTTACAGCCAGATCATGGATCTCATAGGCACGTCTGCGAACGAGGCCGGTTCGCTCATGGGGCTAGTCGACGATATGGAAGCGGGTTTGATCTCGCTTGCGGCAAGCCCGGATTCTACCACGGCCCAAGCGACAGTTCTGACTTCGGCGCAGGCCATTGCCGACAAACTGAACGCGGTCACCGCCGACAACAACACGATCCGCACCGATGTCGAGAACTCAATCTCAGCGCAGGTGGATACCGTGAACGCGTCGCTGCACAAGGTCGACGAACTCAACGAAAAGATTGCGGCGCAACGCACGCTTGGAAATGACACGACCTCTCTTGAGGATGAACGCGCGCGCTTGGTCGATGACATCTCGTCGATCGTTCCGGTCAGTACCGTGAAACGCGACAATGGGATGATCGGAATATACTCCACCAATGGTGGGGTTCTGCTCAACGCGCAGGTCTACGAACTCAGCTTCGAACCCAACAGTGGCGGTGTCACCGCTGAAATGACATTGGGTGCGCCGCTGGGCAGCCTGATGCAGGATCAAGGGTCGAGCGCAGGGCCCGTAACTGTCGATGCCGGGATCGGATCGGGGAAGTTCGACGGCGGCTCACTTGGGGCGCTCTTCGAGCTGCGCGATTCCGTCGTGCCCGACTATCAGTCAGAAGTTGATGCCTTCGCAACCGATCTGATCGAACGGTTCCGGGATCTGATGCCTGCGGGCTTCGTTGACGGCGCAGGTGACGGCCTCTTCGTGGATGCCGGGGCGGGTGTGGGCGTTGCAGGTCGTATCGAAATCAATACGGCGGTGGATCCGGATCAGGGTGGAGAGATCTGGCGACTTCGCGACGGTCTTTCGGCCGCATCGGAGGGTGACAAGGGCTTTACGGAGTTCGTCCTGGCCATGTCCGATGCCATGGCAACCGACCGCAGTCCTGCCGGTTTCACTTACCAGACGGCCTCTGCAGATTCCTCCGCGATGGCCTCGGGAATTGCGTCCTATTTCTCGGGTCTTGCCGATAGGGCGGACGAAGACATGTCGTTTCTCTCGAGTCTTCAGGCGAGCCTCGCGCAGAACGAGATCAACGAGACGGGCGTCGATTCCGACGAGGAACTCGCGCATCTCATGGTTCTCGAGGATGCCTACGCCGCGAATGCGAGGGTCATGTCGGCGATTGACGAGTTGATGCAGCGGATACTGGAGATCTGAGGGGATGAAAGTCTATCACGGAACGGAAATGGCCCGTATGCAGGCCTTCCAGCGTCGCGCGGGGTCTATCCAGGAATCCCTGGATACCGCATCGAAGGAACTTTCCACGGGTCTCAAGACCGATCTGCACGAAGCAACCGGGGGCAACCTCGCCAAGCTTCACGGGATCGAACGCTCGCTGGCGCGCCAGGCCGCATACGAGCGCAACATCGTTCTTGTCGAGCAGCGGCTCGACGGTATGCAAGGTGCACTTGGCCGGGTCCAGGAGCCGCTCGCCGAGCTGTCGGTCGACATGGTCAGCGCCTCCGGTGCAGGCGATTACATTGGCGCAATGACACTCGCCGACGGCGCCCGCCTCGACTTCATCAATTCCGTTTCAGCCCTCAACGGGCAGTACAACGGTCAGACGCTTTTTGCCGGCGCAGAGCTTGACGGTGCGGCCCTCGCATCCGGTGCGACGATCCTCGCGGAGCTAGATGCGCTCGTCGCCGCAGATGCCACGGCAGCTGACGTGATCTCGACGGTGGAAGCGTATTTCGCAAAGACGCCCATGGCCGGTGCTTTCTATACCAACGGCTATCTCGGCTCGACGGACGACATGGGCGCTGTGGATGTCGGCGAGGACAACCGCATTGGCTTCGGTGCACGCGCGGACGACGATGAGATCGTTGCAATGCTGCAGGGGCTGGCTCTTTCGGCTGTCATTGCCGGTGGGGCTTTGACTGGCAACAGAGAAGAGCAGATGGATGTAATCGCCGAGTCCGGAGCTCAATTGCTGCAGGCAAACGAGGGCCTCATCGATTACATGAGTTCCATTGGGGTCTACCAGGAGCATGTGGAGACGGCGAAGGCCTACAACGTCGCCGAGACTGATGCGCTGGAACTTGCGAGGGTCGATCTGATTTCCGCAGATGCAACGGAAACGGCCACAGTGTTCCAGGCTCTCGAAGCGCAGCTAGAGACGGTCTACACGGTTACGGCGCGTCTCTCCAACCTCAGCTTCCTTAATCACATAGGTCGATAAATGGCCTTTCTGCGGGCGCTCGGAACATTCTTCGTCTTAGCTTTCATGGCGAGCGGCGGGCTTATGGGCCCGGCCGACGCCTCGCCTGCGCGTATCAAGGACCTCGTCGAAGTCGATGGCGTTCGGGGCAACGACCTGCTGGGCTACGGTCTGGTCGTGGGGCTCAACAACACCGGCGACAGTCTGCGGAACTCGCCATTCACGGAAGATGCCATAGTCAACCTGCTGGAACGGCTTGGCGTGAACGTAACGGGTGAGCAGCTTAGGGCGCGCAATGTCGCAGCGGTCCTCGTGACCGGTGTTCTGCCTCCCTTCGCTCGAGCGGGATCCCAGATCGATGTCAACGTCTCTGCCATAGGAGACGCGTCGAGCCTTATGGGCGGAACGCTTGTCATGACCCCACTCAATGCCGCCGATGGGCAGATCTACGCTGTCGCGCAGGGCTCGATCATCGCGGGCGGGGTAACTGCACAAGGCGAAGCCGCCACGGTGACACAGGGGGTTCCCACGTCCGGTATCGTGCCGAGTGGTGCGCGCGTCGAGCGTGAGGTCAGTTTCGATTTCACTCAGATGCGTGAAATGCGGCTCGCACTGCGGAACCCGGATTTCACCACGGCCGCTCGGATCGAGGCCGCGATCAACGAGGACATTGGTAGCCGGATCGCACGGATGGTCGATAGTGGCACGGTTCAGCTTGATCTGGCGTCTTTCGGGGTGTCCTCTCCCGCACGTCTGATTGCGCAGATCGAGAATATCGAGGTTCAAACCTCCACCAGGGCACGGGTTGTTGTCGACCAGCGCTCCGGCACGATAATACTGGGGCAGGATGTTCGGATAAGCCGGGTCGCGGTAACCCAGGGAAATCTGACCCTGCGTGTCGAGGAAGCGCCTCTCGTGGTTCAGCCAAATCCGTTCGCGGAGGGAGAAACCGTTGTGATCCCGCGCACCAATGCCGAGATCGAGGAAGATCCGGGCAACGGTCTGGCGATCGTCGAAACCTCGGTTTCGCTTCCGGAGGTCGTGGCGGGTCTGAACGCGCTTGGCGTTTCTGCACACGACATGATCGACATACTGAAATCGATAAAGGCGGCCGGCGCACTCCACGCGGAGTTCATCGTCCAATAATCCAACGTCTTTCAGTGGCTTGTCTGACGCCAGGGGGCGCATCGGCTTTCACCGAAGCGCCCCTATGGTTCTCAAACAATCAGCGAATGCAGCGTCAGACTTTGAGCACTACCTTGCCGATCGTCTCACCGCTTTGAAGGCGTTCGTAGGCTTCGTTCACCTCGGCAAGCGCAAATCTGCGCTCGTCCAGGATTGGCTTGACCGCGCCCGCGTCCACAAGTTCCGCCAGTTTGGACAGGATTTCGCCGTGTGCTTCGCGCCTTATGTTGTGCAGCATGGGCAAGAGCATGAAGATCACGTGCAGCGAGAGTCCCTTGAAATGCACAGGGTTGAGATCGAGTTCGAGCAGAGAAACCGTTGTCGCTATCTGGCCATTCAAGGCCGCGGCGGCGAAGGAATTCGTCAAATTCTTGCCGCCAACCGTATCGAAAACAACGTCGAAGCCCGCGCCACCCGTGTGCGATGCCACATAGTCGTCGATCTTCTCCACCATGAAGTCGATGGGTTTGGCGCCAAGTTGGGAGATCGTCGACAACTGGGCGTCTCCCGTTCCGGTGGACGAGACTTCGGCGCCCAAGTGCTTCGCGATCTGTATCGCTATGTGACCTACGCCTCCGGCACCCCCCTGAATCAGCACCTTTTGACCTGCTTTGACGGCCGAGCGTTCAAGGCCTTCCCAAGCGGTGATACCCACCAAAGGCAAAGCCGCTGCCTGGCGCATGTCGAGTGACTTCGGCTTCTTTGCGACAAGGCGGGCATCGGAAAGGATATACTCCGCCAATGCACCCCGTATGTCTGCCAGACCACCGGCGCAGCCGTAGACTTCATCGCCTTCCGCAAAGTCGGAAACGCCTTGGCCGACCTCTACGACTACGCCTGCAAAATCCATCCCCAACAGTGCCGGCAGGTCGGGAGAAAGCGGCAGATCCTTCCCCATGCTGCGGATCATGGTGTCGATGGTGTTGACACTCGTTGCCTTGATACGGACGACAACATGGCCTCCCTTGACCGCCGGGCGCGGCAGGTCCGCCGGAGTGAAGCGGGCTTCGGGGCCGTATTCATTCAAGGTCATGGTCTGCATAGGTAGCTCCTACTAATTGATCCCTGAACTCGATATACGGCGCATGGAGAGGAATAAAATCGGCGGAAAATTGATTTCAGTTTTCCGATTCTCGGGATAATTTGGGCGAGAAGGGAGCTTTTTTGTCCTCCCCAAACGCCCGATCCTGAGCTGGTTCGGAGAAATTGTCCGTCGTCGGCAGTATCACCGGCCCAAGAGAAGCCAATTCAAAACCGAACCACTGTGCGGCCTTCGATGCTCTTGCGGATTGATGAGATGCTCGGATCTTCAATGAGATCGATGGCGCTATGCCCAACGGACGGGCGGCCGGAGTTATCGTAGATGTTGAAGTACACAACCTCATCCGGCTTCATGCGAGATGTATAGACCCATTCATGTCGGTCGTTGGCTGCAAGCCCCATGATGTATCCGCGGCGTCCCGGATATATCAGGTCGATCTGGACCCAATCGTCTGGTTCGACGGTAGAAGGGCGAAGAAAACCAAGCGGAGCGCTGTTTATGGGGTTCTCGATTGGCCGCCAGATATTGATGAAAGCGTAATGACCGCCAGACCATTCGGCGGCACGTTCGGGCCCAAGGATGTCGACAAGGCGCTTTTCTGCTCCGCTGCGGCTGTAGTCGCTATGCACGTTTCGTGCAGGGCGCCTTTCTGAATTGGGATCATCGGTCCGGATTGTGTGATCGAAGGTCTCGACTTGTCGCGCTCCGATTTCACTATGGAGCAAATCGATAATTTCGCAGTTGTATGGCGATTCCCAAGCGCCCGTATCGTCGAAGTTGTTCACGTTTGACGGGGCTGCGAGATATGCGAATCCGTCATCGGCAAAATTTGCTGAAACGCCCCCATTTCGTAGGTCTGACAGTTGGACAATAGTTGGTTTCAACTCCGGTGACAGAACGTTACCGGGAATGCCGCCTGCATCGATCGTGAATGCTTGGCGTTCGGGTTTTTGCACATGATAGTTGACCGTTCCTGTCTTTGCCATGATCCGTCTCCCAACGAGTTTTCGTATTTCGGCTGTTGACCGCGGCCGACTGGTCAAAAATAAGCCTTGAGAAAGTGGAGAGAAACGAGGGAGAATGCGCTTCTCTTTTCGGAAATCGAATATAATAAAATGGATACAGACAATCTTCGTCTATTCGTGATGGCGGCCGAGCGACTGAATATCAGTCGAGCGGGGCGTGATCTTGGTCTTGCTCCTGCGGTTGCCAGCGCGCGGCTTGCAAAGCTCGAGCAGGAACTGGGGGTGGAACTCATGCGGAGGACCACCCGGAAGGTTGCTCTCTCCTTGGAGGGGTCTGACTTCCTTCCCTACGCGCGGGAAATACTCGCGCAAGCGGACGCTGCGCGAGCGGCATTGGGAGTGGCCGAAGCGGGGCCGAAGGGAACACTGCGTTTCGCGGCGCCGAGCAGCTTTGCGCAGTTGCACATCATGCCGCTAATTCCCGAGTTCCAATCGATTTATGCAGACCTGACCTTGGACCTGCGATTGTCCGATACTCGGGTAGATGCCATTGAGGGCAGTTTTGATCTGGCCTTGCGAAGTGCGCCCCTTGCGGACAGCAGCCTGAAAGGACGTAAACTGTCTGACGACACACGAATTCTGTGTGCCTCGCCAGCCTACCTGAATGCGGCCGGCATGCCGGACAGACCCGAAGACCTGTCCGGTCATGCGTTCATTGCCTGGTCCAACCTCGAGCCGCGCGAACTGATCAATAGCACGGGCGATGTGGCCACACTTGATCCGGGCAGGATGGACTGCAGGGCTATTGTTGATGACGGTGATGCGCAGCGCGAGGCCACCCTTGCGGGGGCCGGTATCTCGATGAACTCGCTTTGGAGCGTGTCGCACGAAATTGCAGCCGGGAGACTTCTCCGGGTTTGTTCCGGCTGGAAGATGAACGACCGCTCCGTGCTTTGGCTTGTCTATCCGCGGTCGAATGTGCTGACGCCGAAGACGCGGATATTCATGGACTTCCTGATCGAACGCCTTGGCAATCGCGCCGAGTGGAGCGGTTAGGTCCGTCTTGCCAATTAGGGTGGAGACGTTTCGGACAGGTGCCGGAACAGGCGAATGGAGTAATCTGAAGCAGTTGGGGGTTTCTTCACCAAACCGGGCTTAGGGTTGCTCTACAAGGAGAAGGCATTAGCCCGAGCAGTCAGAATGGAACTGGCGCAGGCCAGATAGTTGGTCGTGCAGGCAGTTCTCTGGTGTCGATATGCGGGTCGGTGCAGCGCGCCTCGCCCCTTGGAGTAACGGGTAATGGGCTTGATGCTGGTCAACGGAGCAATGGCAGACGATGTGCCCCGTCTTTCGGATGTGAGGGCGGCAATCGTTCGTGAGGAACGCGAGCGTTGCATTGGAATAGCGCTTGAACGGGCGCGAGAGTTTGCGCTCGCGGCCGACAAGTATGATCCGCACAGCGAGCTGGCGGATGATCTCCTGCGAAAGTCGGCCGCAGCGATTGCGGTTGCCGAGGCTCTGCGCTCGAAGAGCTAGAGCCGGACAGGGTTCCTTGAGCCCGGGGGCGGCTCTTAGCTCCGGTCGCGCGCGCCGAGCAGTTTGAGTCTCAGGGCGTTAAGGCGGATGAAACCGGCTGCGTCCTTCTGGTCATAGGCCCCGGCGTCTTCCTCGAAGGTCACATGTGCCTCGGAATAGAGGGATTGGTCTGACCAGCGACCCACAACGTTCACCGATCCCTTGTAGAGTTTGAGCCGAACCGTGCCGGAGACGTTTTCCTGGCTCTTGTCGATGGCTGCCTGGAGCATCTCGCGCTCGGGGGAGAACCAGAAGCCGTTGTAGATGAGTTCGGCATAGCGCGGCATCAGTTCGTCCTTGAGATGACCTGCGCCCCGATCAAGGGTGATCTGCTCGATGCCGCGGTGAGCCATCAGCAGCACGGTGCCACCGGGCGTCTCATAGATGCCGCGGGATTTCATTCCGACGAAGCGGTTTTCCACGAGATCCAGCCGTCCGATGCCGTGCTTGCCGCCGACCTCGTTGAGTTTGGTCAGTAGGGTCGCGGGCGACATCGCCTCGCCATTGATCGAAACGGCATCGCCCTTTTCGAAGCCCACTTCGATATATTCGGGAGTGTCGGGCGCCTTCTCCGGATCAACGGTGCGCTGGTAGACGTAGGCCGGTGCCTCTTCGGCCGGGTCTTCCAGAACCTTGCCTTCGGAGGAGGTGTGCAGCAGGTTCGCGTCCACCGAGAAGGGGGCCTCGCCGCGCTTGTCCTTGGCGATGGGGATCTGGTTCTGCTCAGCAAACTCCAGCAATTTCGTACGGGAGGAGAGGTCCCATTCCCGCCACGGGGCGATGACCTTGATGGCGGGGTTGAGCGCATAGGCCGAAAGTTCGAAGCGGACCTGATCGTTGCCCTTGCCGGTTGCACCATGTGCCACCGCATCGGCCCCGGTTTCGGCGGCGATTTCCACGAGGCGCTTGGAGATCAGCGGCCGGGCGATGGAGGTGCCGAGCAGGTAGAGGCCCTCATAGAGCGTGTTGGCGCGGAACATCGGGAAGACGAAATCGCGGACGAACTCCTCTCGCACGTCCTCGATGAAAATGTTCTCGGGCTTGATACCAAGCAACTCGGCCTTCTTTCGCGCGGGATCGAGCTCTTCGCCCTGGCCGAGATCGGCAGTGAAGGTGACCACCTCGCAGCCGTATTCGGTCTGGAGCCACTTGAGGATGATCGAGGTGTCCAGTCCGCCGGAATAGGCGAGAACGACCTTCTTCGGTGCCGACATGGGAAACCCTCCGCTAATCTCGAGACAGGGGCCGTCTAGGGCGTTTCCGTGGGAGGGGCAAGACCGGTCGTCACAATGGGTGCAGACAGGCCGCACTGTGACCTGGGGCAATTTCCCGAAGCGCAGGGGGCGCGGCGCGGCATTCGGACGTCGCGCGCGGGCAGCGGGCCGCGAAGGCGCAACCGGGAGGTGGGTTGAGCGGATCGGGCAACTCGGCCGTCTCGTCCTCGCCTCCGCCGAGCGGCTTGCCGACCTGCGGCGCGCTGCGTGCCAGAAGCTCGGTGTAGGGATGGCGGGGACGGGCGAAGATCGCTTCTGCCCGGCCAATCTCCACCACCCGGCCGAAATAAAGCACGGCCACCCGGTCGCTGACCGCCTCGACTACTGCAAGGTCATGCGAGATAAAGAGATAGGTGAGGTCGAATTCCTTGCGCAGATCGGCGAGCAGGTTGAGCACCTGGGCCTGGACCGAGACGTCAAGCGCGGAGACAGGTTCGTCGAGAACGAGAATGCGGGGGGAGGCGGCCAGCGCGCGGGCGATGCCGATCCGCTGCGCCTGGCCGCCGGAAAACTCGTGCGGGTAGCGGTCGAGGAATTCGGGGCGGAGATTCACTGCGTCGAACAGCTCGGCGATGCGTGCCTTGCGGGCAGCGGCATCAAGCCCGAGCAGATGCCTCAGGGGGGCCTCCAGGATCTGACGAATGGTCTTTCGGGGGTTGAGCGACGAAATCGGATCCTGGAAGACGTATTGTATGAGCTTGCCGAAACTCGCCGGGTCCCCGGTCTGGTCCGAGAGATCGCGCCCCTCCATGCGGATGGCCCCCGTGGATGGCTTCAGGAGGCCTACGAGCATCCGGGCGAGCGTTGACTTGCCGCAACCGGACTCGCCCACGATGCCGAGCGTTTCTCCCTTGGGCACCGTGACGCTCACGTCCTGCACGGCATGGACCGCCGGGAGCGGCTTGCCGAGGCCGGCCCAGCTCCTGCCGCCGCCGAAGGTCTTGCAAAGCTCCTCGATTTCAAGCGCTGCGCTCATGCGGACACCTCCTCGGGAAAGAGACAGCGGACAGCACGATTCGCGGCGGGTTCGAGCGGAATAATGCCCCGGCGGCATTCGTCCTGCGCCTTGGGGCAGCGCGGCGCAAAGGCGCAGCCCGGGGGTAGGTCATCAACGGGGGGCGGCAGGCCAGGAATGGCCGCGAGCTTCCGCCGACCCTCGCCCAGTTCCGGCACGCACTCGATGAGCCGCTTGGTGTAGGGATGGGCAGGGCTCTCGAGGACCTCTGCCGTCGGGCCGGTCTCGACGATGCGCCCGGCATACATCACCGCGACGCGGTCGCAGAGCTGGCCGACCACACCGAAATCATGGGTGATGAAGACGAGGGCAAGATCGCGCTCGCGGCGCAATTCGTCCAAGAGCGCCAGCACCTGTGCCTGAACCGTAACGTCGAGCGCGGTGGTGGGCTCGTCGGCGATAATGAGGTCAGGATCGTTCGCCAGCGCGAGAGCAATACCTACACGCTGGCGCATGCCGCCCGAGAGTTCGTGGGGATAGGATTTCGCGCGGGCCGCGGCGTTGGGGATGCGCACGCGGGTGAGCAGCGAAACGGAATGATCCCAAGCTTCCTGCCGGGGAACGGTGCGGTGGGCGCGGATCGCCTCGACCATCTGATCGCCGATGGAATAGAGCGGGTGCAGCGTGGCGAGCGGGTCCTGAAAGATGTAGGAGACGCGGCCGCCGCGCAGCTTGCGCAGCCCCTCGCCGGGCATGGTGAGCGTGTCCTTGCCGTCAATATCGACCTTGCCGCCGGTGATCACTCCGGGCGGCGAGGCCACGAGGCGCATGAGTGAAAGCGCGGTCACGGATTTTCCGGAGCCCGACTCGCCAATCAACCCGAGGCATTCGCCGGGGCGCACCGCGAGGTCGACGCCGTCAACCGCGCGGTAGGTCCGGGGGCCGACGTGGAACTGGGTCTGGAGGTTCGAGACGGTGAGCAGGGTGCTGCCATCCCTGGCGACGGTGTTATCCTGGCCGCCGCCATCGATCTTGACCGTGGTTGCGGCGGCAGGCCGGGAAAGCGCGCCGGAACGCAGGCGGGGATCCAGCGCGTCGCGGATGCCGTCGCCCAGGAGGTTCACACTCATCACGATGAGAAAGATCATTGCACCCGGCACGATGGACGCGTGCGGCGCGTTGATCAGAAGCTTGCGTCCTTCGCCCAGCATCGAGCCGAGATCCGCCTGGGGCGGCTGGGAGCCGAGGCCGAGAAAAGAGAGGCCCGCGGTCTCGAGGATCATCCAGCCGATGGTGGTGGACATGGCAATCACGATCACGGGCAGGACGTTCGGCAGGATTTCGGAGGCAATTATACGAAAATTGCTCATGCCGGACAGCCGCGCCGCATCGACGAATTCGCGGTGCGCGAGGCTCACCGTGACGCCGCGGATGTTGCGGGCAAAGAACGGCACGTTGACGATGGCGACGGCATAGAGCGCGTTCACGAGCCCGGGTCCGAGTGCCGCGACGATGGCGAGCGCGAGCAGGATGTAGGGAAACGCCATCAGCATGTCGACGCCGCGCATGATGAGATTGTCGGTGCGCCCGCCGAAGAAGCCCGAGACGATCCCGAGGGTGGAGCCGATGGCCGCGGCGATGACGGCGGCTGCGATGCCCACCGCGAGGCTGAGCCGTGTGCCCCATACGAGTCTTGCGAGCAGATCGCGCCCCAAATGGTCGGTGCCGAGCCAGGCGCCCGGGGTGAACGGCGGGATCAGTCGGTTGGCCGGGTTAGTCGCGTTCGGGTCGGCGAGTGGCAGGATCGGGGCCGCCAGCGCAATAAGGATGACGAAGGCGATTACGATGCCGCCGAAGGCCGCAAGGCGGTTGCGCCAGATGAGCGAAATCGTCTTCATGTTTTTACCCGCGGGTCGAGCCAGCTCTGAGCAAGATCGGCCAGGAGGTTGAAGAGCACGTAGCTCGCCGCCACCACCAGCACGCCGCCCTGCACCAGCAGGATGTCCCGGGTCGAGATGGCCGTGACCAGCATTGAACCGACGCCGGGCCACTGGAAGACGGTCTCGATATAGACGGCACCTCCAAGCACGAAACCGGCCTGCACCCCGATCACCGGGATGATCGAGACGAGGGCGGCGCGGAAGGCATGGCCGTAGAGCACGCGGGACTCTGTGAGGCCCTTGGCGCGGGCGGTGCGGATGAAATCCTGGCGCAGCACTTCGAGCATGGCCGAGCGGGTGAGCCGCGCGATCACGCCGGTCGCCACCACCGCCAGCGTCGTGGCGGGCAGGATGAGATGCAACAGAAGGTCGGGCAGATCGCCTCCGCCGTAGATCGCATACATCCCGCTTGCGGGCAGCCAGCGGAGCTTCACCGCGAAGAGCAGGATCAGCAGGAGGCCGAGCCAGAACGACGGGATCGAGATCCCGATGAGCACTACGAAGGTCAGCACCTTGTCCACCGCCCCGTATTGCCGCGCAGCCGTCCAAATGCCGATCAGAAGGCCAAAGATCGTGCAGAGAACAAGTGCCGTGCCGGCGAGAACCAGGGTGGCAGAAAATCGTTCCACCACCTCGTCGATCACCGGACGGTTGAGGCTGTAGGAACGGCCGAAATCGCCCTGGAGCATGTTGCCGAGCCATATGAGGTATTGGTTGACCAAGGGCCTGTCGAGACCAAGATCCCGGTTGATGCGTTCGACATTCTCCGGCGTTGCATAGGCCCCGAGAATGGCCATTGCCGGATCGCCGGGGATCATCGCCATGATGGCAAAGACTATGACGGTTAGACCCAAAAGCACGGGGATCAGCGCGAGAACGCGTTTCAATGCGTAGGCGAGCATTGGTTTACTCCAGTTGCGCAGCGAGCTTCCTGGGGGCGATCATCTTGTAGCTCCGCCGAATATGAGCTTCGACCTCGTCCCATTGCTCAACGCGCGTGAGCCGCAAACCGATCCATCCCATTTTGCCGACATAGGGCGGGCGGAAATAGAGCGCGGGGTTTGCGTCCATGAGGATCTCCTGTGCGCCCTCCGGTGCCTTCATCCAGGCCGAAAGTGCGCCATCGCCCCGTTTGATCATGACAAAGATCTTGTCGCGTATACGAAACGTCGGATCACCCCAGGCCTCTTTCTCGGTGGCCTGGGGCAGTGCGAGGCAGATGCGCCGCACGTGTTCGATGACGTCGTCCAAGGATCTAGCCCTTGGTCACATCCTTCAGGAGCAGAAAGAAGGAGGGCTGGAGTTTGAAGCCCTCTACCATGTCTGTCGTGGCAGCGTTCTGCTTCCAGTTGGCAACAAAGGCCCAAGGTGCATCATCCTGCACGATCGCCTGCATTTCCTTGTAGAGGCTCGCGCGTTCCTCCTGGCTGGTCGAAAGCCTGGCCTTCTCGAGGATCTCATCCACGATGGGGTTGGAGTAGTAGCCCGAATTGAACCCGCCTGCATCCGGCCAAGCCTCGGTACGAAGCGCGAGATAGGGCAGGGTATCGGGGTCGTTGGTCATCCAGGCCATCTCGGCCATATCCGCCTTGCCCTCCAGTCCCGGATTTACCTCGGCGAGGAAGGTGTTCCACTCGTAGGTCTCGATCTTCACATCTAGCCCCACTTCGGCGAGATCCGCCTGAATTGCCGTTCCCATGGGAATGGGATCAAGCATACCGGAGCCGCCCTCAGTGACGAAGAAGGTGATCTCTGCGCCCTCCGCGCCTGCTTCTGCGATCAGTGCGCGGGCCCGTTCGGGGTCGTGGGGGTAGGGCTGAAGCGACTCGTTGTAGGCCCAGGCAAAGGCGGGCGGCGTTGGTCCGGCCGCAACCTCGGCCGTTCCCTGAAGAACGTTTTCGACGAGGCTTTGCTTGTCGATGGCGTAATTGACGGCCTGACGGACACGCTTGTCCGCCATTGGGCCTTCCTTGGTGTTCAGAATCAGGAACCAGAGGTGCGGGCCGGACTGCTCGTGGAGCTGAAAGCCGTTGCCGTCAAAGGTCGGCACATTGTCGGGGGGGATCTCGACCATCAGGTCAATCCCGCCAGCGAGCATTTCCGATACCCGGGTGTTGGCGTCCGTAAGCGGGCGGAAGACGACAGCCTCCAGACCGGGTGTACCGTCCCAGTAATTCTCGTTGCGAGTCACTACAACGCGAGAGTTCGACTGCCACTCCTCGAACTTGTAGGGGCCAGTCCCGGCCGGGTTTCGGCCAAAATCCTGTCCGTGCTCTTCGACAGCCGAAGGCGAGACGATTAGGCCGGTCGCATAGGCGAGATTAGAGAGGAACGGCGCATAGGGCTCGCTGAGTGTGAAGGTGACGGTTGTCTCGTCTACTGCTTCTACATCCGCCACGGAAGAGAAGAAGAAGGACAGGGGAAACGGTCCGGTGTCGTAATAAGGGTGCTCCTCGTCGAGCATGCGGTCAAAGTTGAAGACCACGGCTTCGGCGTTGAACGGTGTGCCATCATGGAAGCTGATGCCTTCACGCAGCTTGAACGTATATGTCAGCCCGTCCTCGCTCACTTCCCAGCTTTCGGCGAGCGCGGGTTCGACCTCGAGTGTGCCGTCTGCGTATCTCACCAGCCCGTCATAGATGTTCATGACGATGCGGAAGTCGTTTGCGGCGGTTACCGCGTGGGGGTCGAGCGATTTCGGTTCGGCGACCTGCCCGACCGCAAGCACGCCCGGTGGTGTCTGAGCGACTGCCAAGGGGGCAGCAAGGGCAAGTGTGGACGCAATGGCAATGAGTGAAAGGGTCATGCGCCGGGTGGCGCGACAATGCAGCATGGAAGCCTCCGTTGTGGCGGCACCGAGTTTGTCACGCTGAGATCAAAGTGCAAGGCTTGCGGCCAACCGATCCGACGTGAACTCTAATGCGCTACAGCGGCAGCCACGCTCTCGTCGATCATGCGACCTTCACGGAACCGGTCGAGCGAGAAGGGCGCGGCAAGGTCGCCCGGCTCGCCCTTGGCCAGCATCTCGGCTGTCGCCCAGCCCGAGCCCGGAATGGCCTTGAACCCGCCCGTGCCCCAGCCGCAGTTGATGAATATTCCCGGCACCGGTGTCTTGCCGATGATGGGCGAGCGGTCACCGGTCATGTCGACGATGCCGCCCCATTTGCGCAGCATCTTCATTCGAGAGATGGGCGGGAACATCTCGACAAGAGCGCGCAAGGTTTCCTCGATGTGCTGGAAACTGCCGCGTTGGGTATAGTTGTTGAACCCGTCCGCGCCGCCGCCAATCACCAATTCGCCCTTGTCGGACTGGCTGATGTAGCCGTGCACGGTGTTGGCCATGATGACGCAGTCGATCATCGGCTTGACCGGTTCAGATACGAGCGCCTGAAGCGCGACGCTCTCGATGGGCAGGCGGAAGCCCGCCATGTCCGCGAGCACGCCCGAGGAGCCTGCAACAACGATGCAGAGCTTCTTGCAGTAGATCGGGCCCTTCGTGGTCTGTACGCCCGTGACGCCATTGGCATCACGGTCTACGCCCGTCACCTCGCAGTTCTGGATGATGTGCACGCCCATGTCGGAGGCCGCACGAGCATATCCCCAGGCGACTGCATCATGGCGCGCGGTGCCTGCGCGTTCCTGCCAGAGCCCTCCCAGCACGGGGTAGCGCGGGCCGTGGAGATTGATGATGGGAACGATTTCCTTGATCCGCTCCGGGCTCACCATCTCGGTTTCGATACCGGCCAACCGGTTGGCATGCCATGTGCGCTTCCAGGCCCGCATCTCGTGTTCGGTCTGGCCAAGCATCAGCACGCCGCGCGGCGAGAACATGATGTTGAAGTTGAGGTCCTGGCTCAGGGTTTCATAGAGCGAGCGGGCCTTCTCGAAGATGGCCGTCGATGGCGGGCGGAGGTAGTTCGAGCGGATGATCGTGGTATTGCGGCCCGTATTGCCGCCGCCGAGCCAGCCCTTTTCAAGCACCGCCACGTTCTTCACGCCATGGTTCTTCGCCAGGTAGTAGGCCGTGGCAAGACCATGGCCACCAGCGCCAACGATGACCACGTCATAGCCCGGCTTCGGCTCAGGCGAGCCCCAGGCCTCTCCCCATCCGGAATGGTGGCGCAGAGCTTCGCGAGCGATGGCAAAGGCGGAATAGCGACGCATGGGCGGATGGGCTCCCGGAACTCGAAAGGTGATGCTCTCCCTAATGACAAAGCCGCGCATTGTCGCCAACACCGCGAGCGCCGCTTGTGGGTCGGTTCCCGACATTCCTGCCATGCTCCTTGCGTCGCGGAGAAGCTTCGGCCATGAGCGACCCATGGAAGATGTCCCCGCCCTTGTTATTGGAGGTGGCCCGGCCGGCCTCATGGCGGCTGAGGCGCTGACCGACGCAGGGCACAATGTAACCTTGATGGACGCCAAGCCATCGGTCGGGCGCAAATTCCTTATGGCGGGAAAGTCAGGCCTCAATCTGACCAAGGATGAAAATTCGTCTACATTCATCACGCGCTATACCGACGGCGCCGACTGGCTTGCGCCAATGATTCGTGCCTTCGGGCCACAGGACGTGCGCGCCTGGGCCGATGAACTCGGAGCAGACACGTTCGCTGGCTCCTCCGGCCGTGTCTTTCCAAAGGCAATGAAAGCCTCTCCTCTCCTGCGCGCCTGGCTTGCGCGCCTCAATCAACGGGGGCTTTCGGTTCGCACCAACTGGCGTTGGGTGAGGCTATCCGGAGGCGTGTTCGCTTTCGAGACGCCTGACGGACGGTGCGAGGTCCGCCCAAGGGTGGCCGTTCTGTCTCTCGGCGGAGCATCCTGGCCGCGACTCGGCTCGGATGGCGCCTGGCAGGACATCCTGGTGCAGTCCGGTGTCCGGACCATGCCCTTCAAGCCCTCCAATGTCGGTTTCGCCGTGGAATGGTCAGATCACATGGCGCGGCATTTTGGTGCAGCCGTTAAGCCTGTTGTGCTTTTGGCCGGGGGGCAGCGCATTCAGGGTGAATTCGTGATCTCCTCGCGCGGGGTGGAAGGAGGCGGGATCTATGCGGTCTCCCACCATTTGCGCGAAGGTGCAGGGCTTGCGCTCGATCTGGTTCCCGATCGGACGCGCGACGATGTGGAGGCGCGGCTTGCCAGGCCGCGTGGCAAACTCTCGATTTCCAATCATCTGCGCCGGGTGCTCAGCCTTTCCGCGGTCAAGATCGCGCTTGTCAGGGAGTGCGCGCCTGAGGCTCTTGCATCGCCCCAGGAAATGGCCAGGGCCCTCAAGGCGCTTCCACTGCCGATCACTGGCCCACATCCCATCGCCGAGGCCATTTCAACCGCGGGAGGCGTCGCCCGTGCTTCATTGGATGACGATCTGATGCTTCGCGCGTTGCCCGGTGTCTTCTGCGCCGGCGAGATGCTCGATTGGGACGCCCCGACGGGGGGCTACCTGCTAACTGCCTGCCTCGCCACTGGACGTTGGGTAGGTGCCGCGGCGGCTCGTTACCTGGAATGACCTAGCCGTGTCGCAATTTTGCCGGCGGCGTAATACTCTGCATTTCCAATGTTTCCTCGCTCGTTGGGTTGAAGTTGAAAGGGGCAATTGCTAAGGGCGCCTTCCCAGTCAATCTACCGCAGGGGGAATGCGGAATGAAATTAGTCGCCTTCGCAAGGCATTTACTCACAATCCTATTTCTCGTTCTGGCTTGTAGTTGGACGATTGTTCCGGCTCTGGCGCAAGAGGAGGATCCCGCCTCCACCGAGGCGCCTACCGACAGCGGCGAGACCACTGCCGACTCGGAACCTGCGCCTGAAGAGGATGGACCAAGTTTCGATGTGCGTCTGACTGATCCGGAAACGGATATGGAGGCGTTCAACCTGTTGCTCCAACCTCTGACTGTTGACGATCTGGCGGCTCTGGCCGGCGAATGGCAAGGTTTTGCCCGAGACCAGACCGAGACGCTTGTGGAGGCGAAGGTAGAAGCGATTTCCTCGGATCAGGACGCGAATGCCGACGAGCTTGATGCCCTGACAGAAACCCGCGGCTTGATCTTTGCCAAATATGAAGCCGTACTTGATCAGTGGGAAAAGAAGGGCGGAGATCCGGCCGAAATCGAGACCTTCCGAACCTATCGGCGCTCGATCCTGGTCGAAGAACAGCGAACCCAAGATGTCGAGACACTGGCTCGCCGTGCGCTTGCCTGGGCGCTGGATCGGGACGGCGGTCTGCATCTGGTGATCCAAGTCGGAATCATTTTGGGCGCACTCTTTGTTCTTGCGCTTGTTGCGGGCACCGTGCGGCGGATCGCACGACGCTGGATCGGGCAGGTGCCAAATCTCTCCAAACTGTTGCAGGCCTTCATCGTCACGCTGATCTACTGGATCACCATGGCGATCGGACTGATGGTGGTGCTTTCGAGCCTCGGTATCGACATCACGCCTGTATTTGCCTTGATCGGTGGTGCTTCCTTCATCATCGCCTTTGCCATGCAGGACACGCTCGGCAACCTTGCGGCCGGCCTGATGATCATGATCAACCGCCCCTTCGATGAAGGTGACTATGTTGATATCGGCGGTGTCGGCGGTACGGTGAAATCGGTCTCCATCGTATCAACGACCGTGACCACCCCCGACAACCAGGTGATCGTGGTGCCGAACTCTTCTGTTTGGGGCAACGTGATTACCAACGTCACGGCAAGCCCGACACGCCGCGTGGACCTGGTCTTTGGCATCGGCTACGACGATTCCATTGAGGATGCGCAGCGGGTTCTCGAGGAGGTCGTTCAGGCGCATCCGATGACCCTCGCAGACCCCGCGCCGGTGATCCGGGTCAATGAGCTTGGCGCGAGTTCGGTTGACTTCGTCTGTCGGCCTTGGGTGAACAGCGCCGACTACTGGACTGTCTATTGGGATCTCACCCGGCAGGTTAAGGAAGCCTTCGACAAAAACGGCATCTCGATTCCCTATCCGCAGACCGACATGCACGTTCATATGGACAATGCCGCGGCACCACTGCCGATCGCGCAGGCGGGGTCCGGCACTTCAGGCACCGGCCGGCCAGCCGGTGCCCCGGACTACGCAACCGGCGATGACGGTTACTCCTCGGACGATACAGAAACGTCCTGACCTCTGCGTGGGTCCGGGGGCATGCGCTTTCGGACCCACGGCTGCAAGCCGCCATGGCTCCGAATTCCCCCTCGCGTCGCAGTCGAGATATGGAATGACGGGTCTGGTCGTTTCCGCTCCGCAACGCTGTGCGATTTGAAGGGCATACTTGCCTTCTGCCGGGGCTTCCTATGCTTGCCAATCTTTCACTCCGTTTTCCGGCCGGTCCCGCACGTCGCCGTGCTTGGATTTTCCGCGCGTTCGTCCGTAACGACATGGTATATACGCCCGAACTGTCTGTTAGATCAGCAGGGAAGGTTGGCCTCGATGCGCATACGATCTCAGATGAAGCGCCTCATCTGGCTTCATTGTCTCGGTATGCTTGCCGTCGTGCTCGGGCTCATGGGCTACTGTATTGCCCTCGACACCATGAGCGTGCACCTCGCGGTTCTGGCGGTGCTCACGACAACCGGTCCGCTTGTCAGTCGCGTTTTCGAAGGGCTGATCCGGCGTCGCCAGCGCGTGCTCGGGCTCGACATGAACTGCCTGGAGGCAGACGACGAGGTTCTGATCGCGCGCACATTGCCGCTGGCGCTTCCGGTAATCGGCACGATCTTCGCCTGGTTCGTCGTCCTCTAGCTGCGCCGGGGTTTGCTTGCGTAGTAGCGGGTGGCGAAACTTGCCAGCCGGAGGCGAGGCCGGCATTCCTTCAATCCCTGTTGCTTGTCCAAAGGTGGGTCCCGTGCTCGAACTGACCTGTCCCTATTGCGGCGTACGCGCCGAGGAGACCGAATTTCACCCCGGAGGAGAAGCGCATCTCAAGCGTTTTGGTCCGGGTTCATCAGATGATGAATTCACGGGCTACCTGTTTGAGCGCAGGAACCCACGAGGCGTGCATTTCGAGCGCTGGCGTCATGTCTATGGCTGCGGAAAGTGGTTCCACGTGGCACGTTGCACCGCGACCCTTGAAGTGTTCGGCAGTTATTCCGCCCAGCTCGCCGAACCGCCAGCAGACATTCTTGCACGCGTTTCCGAGAAGGGATTACGCGCATGAGCGGACGTCTGGCGAATGGCGGCCGCCTGATCGACAGGAACCGGCCGGTCTCGTTTACTTGGAACGGCAGGCCGCTATCGGGGTTTGCCGGCGATACGCTCGCCTCCGCGCTTCTCGCCAACGACCGGATAATGGTCGGGCGGTCCTTCAAGTATCACCGGCCGCGGGGCATTGTCGCTTCGGGGGTTGAGGAGCCCAATGCGCTTGCAGGGCTCGGGGAGGGCGCACGTTTCACTCCCAACGCACGAATGACGACGACACCGCTTGTCGCGGGCCTGGAGGCGAAGAGCCAGAACCACTGGCCCAGCCTTGAGTTCGACGTGGGTGCGATCAACGCGAAGCTATCGAAACTCTTTCCTGCGGGTTTTTACTACAAGACCTTTATCCATCCACGCGCCGCCTGGAAGCATCTCTTCGAGCCGGTGATCCGGAAATCCGCGGGGCTGGGTGCGCCCCCGCAAGAGGCCGATGGCGATCGCTACGAATATTTCTATGCCTTCGCCGATGTCGTCATTGTGGGTGGTGGCGTTGCCGGTCTCGCGGCGGCTCGTGCAGCGGCTGGGACTGGCGTTCGCGTACTGGTGATGGAGCAGGGCGGCCATTGGGGTGGCCGCTCGCTTGTTGATGGCGGTTCCATTGAAGGGATGCCCTCGGCCTCTTGGATTGATCGGGAAGTGGCTGCGCTCAAGGCAATGCCCAATGTCTCCATGCGGCTCGGCTTGATGGCCGCAGCCTCCGAGGATCACGGCTACATGCTGGCGTCGGAAACCCTGTCGGGTGAGGAGGGCCCTGCCGAGCGGCTTTGGCGCATTCGGGCAAAACGCATCGTGATGGCGACTGGCGCAATCGAGCGGCCCATTGCATTTGCGGGCAATGATATTCCGGGTGTGATGCTGGCCTCTGCGGTGCGCGATTTTGTCGAACTTTGGGGAGCGAGCCCCGGCGACCGGACAGTAGTGGTGACAGCATCCGACGATGCATATCGCACGGCGCTTGCGCTGCATTCGGCCGGCCTTGCGGTGCCCGCGATCATCGATGCGCGGAGCGAAACCACCGGGGCGCTGCCGCAGGAGGCGCGCAATCGTGGCCTGAAAATCCTGGAAGGCATGGCCGTGGCCGAGGTGCTGGGCAATCGGCGGGTCAATGGCGTTCTTGTCGCTCGGATGGACGGTTCGGGCGGCGCGGGGGAGACCATTCCCTGTGATGCGGTTGCCATGTCGGGGGGCTGGTCACCGGTTGTGCATCTCTGGTCCCATTCCGGTGGAAAGCTCAACTGGGACGAGGCGGCCTTGCATTTTGCGCCTGACCGGGCCCGGCCCCCTCGAGGCGCGGACGGTGCTGGTTTCGTGATCCCGGCGGGGGCCGCCTCCGGTGTGTTCGGGCTGGGCTCCTGTCTGGAAAATGCTCACCGGGCAGGGCATTGCGCGGCCGAGGAGATCGGTTCGACCCCCGGCGAGGATCTCGCACCCACGGCTGAGGACGTAGCCGAGGCCAGCCCCATGGCGGTCTGGATCATGCCGGCAAGAGCGGACAGTCATCTCAAGGGCAAGGCGTTCCTCGACTATCAGAACGATGTGAAGGTCTCCGATGTGCAACTCGCGGCATCCGAAGGCTATCGCAGTGTCGAGCATACCAAGCGCTACACGACGCTCGGCATGGCAACGGATCAGGGAAAACTTTCCAATATCAACGGACTGGCGATTCTTTCGGATGCGCTGTCCCAACCCATCCCAGCAACCGGCACCACAACGTTCCGTCCCCCCTACACGCCCGTGACGCTCGGAGCATTGGTGGGCGAAGCGCGCGGACCACTCTTCAAGCCGGTCCGCCGCACTCCGATGGATGCAAGTCATGACAAGGCGGGTGCGCATTGGGAGCCGGTAGGTGACTGGCGGCGACCCTATTGCTTTCCACTTCCGGGCGAGAGTGTGGAAGGTGCGGTAGCCCGTGAAACGCTCGGTGTTCGCACAAGTGTCGGGCTGTTGGACGCCTCTACCCTTGGCAAGATTCTGGTGAAGGGTCCGGATTCGGGCGTTCTGCTTGATCGGCTCTACACCAACATGATGTCGACGCTGGCCGTCGGCAAATGCCGTTACGGGCTGATGTGCACCGAGAACGGTTTCCTGTTCGATGACGGTGTCGTGGTCCGACTGTCGGAAGACAGTTTCCTCTGCCATACGACCACCGGCAACTCCGATCGGGTGCATGCCTGGATGGAGGAATGGCTGCAGACCGAATGGTGGGACCTTAATGTCTACGTGGCGAATGTAACCGAATCCTGGGCGCAGGTGGCCGTCGCCGGTCCGCAGGCGCGCACACTGCTCGAAACGCTCGGAGGCGATATCGACCTTTCGGCAGAGGCAATGCCTTTCATGGCATGGGCGGCAGGCACGATTGGGGGAATGCCCGCACGCGTCTATCGCATCTCCTTCTCCGGGGAACTTTCCTACGAGATTGCCGTGCCAGCGCGACGTGGGCTCGAACTCTGGGATCGGCTTCTGGAGGCCGGGCGACCGTTTGGGGCCGCGCCATACGGAACCGAGGCGCTCCATATCCTGCGGGCCGAGAAGGGCTTCATCATGATCGGAGACGAGACCGATGGAACCGTCACGCCGCAGGATCTGGGCCTCGGTTGGGCGATCTCTAAGAAGAAGGCCGATTTCATCGGCAAGCGAGCGCAGGAGCGCAGCGACCTGGTGAGGCCGGACCGGCTCCAACTCGTGGGACTTCTGACCGAGAACGGCGCCGACGTGCTCCCCGACGGGGCGCATGCGGTAGAAGGCTCGGGGCCCTTCGTGCCGCCGATGCGGACCATCGGTCATGTCACATCGAGTTACTTCTCTCACAATTGCGGTCATTCGATTGCGATGGCGCTGATCGAGCGAGGTCGCGAACGAATGGGCGAGACGCTGGCCTTCCCGATCGACAAGGTGCGGACCATTCGTGCGCAGGTGGTCGAGCCGGCATTCTTTGACAAGGAAGGGAGCCGTCTGCATGGCTGATACTTCTGCCTCCGGCGCGACGGTTTCCCGGCTTGCCGAACCGGGAATGATCACCCTTCGAGGCGACCTCGGTAGCGAGCCTCTCGCACAAGCCCTTCAGGATATCACTGGCTGTCCGATACCTGAGACGCGCCGGATCGTCTTCCCCGGTCAGATCGGTGTGGCGTGGATGTCGCCCGACGAGCTGATGATCTTCTGTTCCGGACAGTCAGCCCCCGCAATTGCAGCCGGTCTTGAAACAGCGCTCGCCAAGGAGCATGCGCTGGTGCTCGATGTCTCGGACGCGCGCGAGATCTTCCGGGTGGACGGGCCGTTTGCCCGTGAGGTGATCGCCAAGGGCGCGCCTGTGGACCTCGCCTACGAGGCCTTTGGTGTCGGCGACTTTCGCCGGACGCGGATCGGTCAGGTTGCCGCGGCAATCTGGATGCCCGTGCCCGAGCGGCTTGAACTCATGTGCTTCCGCTCGGTGGCCGATTATATGGCTCAGTGGCTTGATACCTCTACGCGTGACGCAGCCTTTCCGGGCATCCTCGGGCCTGCCAAACCCTCCATTGATGCGCAATCGGCTTGACGCCGCCCTCCCCCGCTTTAGGCTCCGATCGAACCAGTTAGCGGGGAATGAGGTCTCGATGATGTGCAGGTTTCTGGCAGCGGCGTCCGCATTGTGCATGGCGGCAGCAACGCCTGCCTTGGCGTTGAACATTTGTGTCGAGGGCGCATACCCTCCATTCTCCGAAACGGCAGAGGACGGATCGGTTGTTGGCTTCGACATCGATATCGCCAACGCACTTTGCACCGAAATGGCGGTTGAGTGTGAAATGGTGAAAACCGATTGGGACGGGATCATACCGGCCCTTCTGGAGCGCAAGTGCGACGCCATCGTCGCGTCGATGTCGATCACGCCCGAGCGCTCCCAGGTCATCGACTTTACCCACAAGTATTACAACACGCCCGCCCGGCTGATTGCGCCGGAGGGCACAGACCTGGTGGATAGCCCTGAAGGCATGGCTGGAAAGCGGATCGGCGTTCAGCGCGGCTCCGTGCACCACGGCTATGTGGAAGCGGCTTATCCCGACGCGGACCTTGTGCTCTACGGCACCCAGGACGAGGCCAATCTCGATCTGCTGGCGGGCCGAGTGGATGCTGTCATGGCGGACTCCGTCGTGCTCGATCTTGGCTTTCTGCAGACCCCGGACGGCGAGGACTTCGCGTTCTTCGGTGAGCCGCACCTTGACCCGAAATATCACGGCGATGGTGTGGGTATCGGCATTCGCAAGGGAGAGGACGAACTGCGCGAAGATCTCAACGGTGCGATCGCGGCGATCCGCGACAGCGGGAAATATGACGAGATCGCGTCCGAGTATTTCGAATTCGACATCTATGGCGAATAACGACATCCTGTCGGGATCGCGGCAATGGAAAGCCTGATCAGATACGCGCCTCTGCTTGCGGGCGGCGCGCTCGTGACGGTTTCGCTTGCCGTGATCTCATTGTTCCTTGCAACCTGCCTCGGCGCGCTCGGCGCGGCGGGGCGCATTGGCGGCTCCAAATTTGGAAAAGGGGCCGTGCTTGTCTACACGACCATGGCCCGCGGCATTCCCGACCTTGTCATGATCCTGCTGGTCTATTTTGGCGGGCAGCGACTGGTGAATACGATCCTGAATGCAGTCGGTGGCGAACCGATCAACGTTTCGACGTTCTGGGCAGGCGTTGTCGCAATCGGTTTCATTTATGGCGCCTATCTCACGGAAACCTTTCGCGGCGCTTATCAAACCATTCCGAAAGGCCAAGTTGAGGCTGCACAGGCCCTCGGCTTGCGCGGTTTCATATTGCACTGGAACGTGACGATTCCCCAGCTCATCCGCTTCGCGCTCCCCGGCTACGCCAATGTCTGGCAGGTGTTGGTAAAGTCCACTGCGGTCGTATCGGTGATTGGGCTGAAGGACCTTGTCGGTCTCGCGAACGATGCGGGGAAAACGGCGCGTGAGCCCTTCATCTTCTTTGTCGCTGTTCTCGCAGTTTATCTCCTGATCACATGGGCTTCGACGCTGATCTTCGAGCGGATCGAGAAGCGCTATTCGGTGGGAATGGCCAATGCGCGTTGATCTCGTCCTCGAGCATTGGCAGATGTTTGCAGGTGGTGTCTGGCTTACCTTGCAGCTGACCTTCTTGTCGCTCGCTATCGGATTCTGCATTGCCCTACCATCGGGCATCGCCCGTGCCCGCAGAAAGCCAATCTGGTCTCCGATTATCAACGGCTATGTCTACCTTTTCCGGGGCACACCGTTGCTCGTGCAGACTTTTCTTATCTACTATGGGCTGTCGCAGTTTGACTTTGTTCGCGATAGCTGGGCTTGGATTATCCTCCGCGAACCATGGTGGTGCGCACTCATTGCATTCTCGTTGAACTCAGGGGCCTATGCCACTGAAATCATTCGCGGAGCCGTTGAGACGACTTCGAAGGGCGAGATGGAAGCGGCAAAGGCCCTTGGTCTCTCGCCGCGACAGGCGGATTTCCTCGTGCTGATCCCGTCCGCCCTGCGCCGCGCCTTGCCGCAATATGGCAACGAGGCTGTCTTCATGCTGCACAGTTCCGTCGTGGCGAGTGTAATTACGTTGCAGGATATCCTCGGTGCGGGCCGCACACTGAATGCGCGCTATTATCTTGCCTATGAGGGCATTCTGACCGCGGCGTTGCTCTATATGGCAATCACCTTCATGCTGGTCTGGGTATTCCGGGGGCTTGAAGGCCGCTATCTCAAACACATGCAATTCGGGCGCTAGGGCAGGGTGCGGGCCTGCCTGGATGCGTGCGTGCTGTTTCCGAGCGTGATGCGGGAAATGCTGCTTTCCACAGCGAATGACGGCGGTTTCGAGCCAGTCTGGTCCGAGCGAATCCTGGAGGAATGGGCGCGCGCGACCCGACGGCTGCCGGAAGGAGCCGAAGCGTTCGCACGCGAAGAAATCGCGGCGATGCAAGCGCACTGGCCAGACGCGATGGCGGATGTGCGTGAGGAGCAGTTGCAGGCAATTGCGCTGCCTGATCCGGATGACGCGCATGTGGTCGCAGCGGCCCTGGCGGGTGCAGCGGACGTGATCGTGACTTCCAACCGCAAGGACTTTCCCAATCGGGCTCTGTCGCGCCATGGTGTGATCCCGCGCGATCCTGATGGGTTTCTCCTTGAAATCCATCTTACAGAACTTGATCTCAGAGGGGTGGCTGCGCGTGTGCGCGAAAGAGCCGAGTACGTTTCCGGACGTGAGCAACCATTGAGGGCGTTGCTCAAGCGTGCGGGTATGCCGCGGCTTGGCAAGGCCCTGGCGAGCAGTTGATTATTCCATCGCAAGGATCAGGTTGCGAACCATCGGATAGATTTCCTTCTCCCAACGCTTGCCATTGAAGACACCGTAGTGCCCGACATTGGCCTGAAGGTGATGGCGTTTGAGGTGTGGGCGAAGGGAGGAACAGAGATCGTGCGCGGCCGTGGTCTGGCCGAGGGAGCAGATGTCATCACGGCCTCCTTCGACGGTCAGAAGGGCAGTCTTACGGATAGCTCCACAATCCACAAGCTCTCCTCGGTAGTGGAATGTGCCCTCCGCGAGCTCGGCGCGCTGAAAAATGCGCTCGATGGTTTCAATATAAAATTCTGCAGAGAGATCAAGCACAGCGAAATATTCGTCGTAGAAGTCTATGGTTTTCTGAGCCTTTTCCATATCTCCATTCGCCAGATTCAGGTAGAGTTTCCTGTGTGCTTCACGGTGGCGATCCATGTTCATCATCATAAAGGCGGTCAGTTGCAGAAAGCCGGGATAGACCTTGCGTCCTGCACCCTTGTAGCGGGCAGGTACGGTCGCGATGACGTTGTTCTTGAACCATTCGAGCGGTTTTTCATTGGCGAGATCATTCACGGTAGTGGGGCTCTCGCGAGTGTCGATGGGGCCGGCCATCAGAGTCATCGTCACGGGCGTGGCGGGGCTTTCTCGCTTTGACATGATTGCAACGGCAATAAGCGCCTGAACACAGGGTTGGCAGACCGCCAGAATGTTGGATCGGGGTCCGAGATGTTCGAGAAACTCGATGATGTAGTCGACATGGTCCTCGATGCCGAAATTCCCTGCCGAAACGGGCACATCACGGGCATTCATCCAGTCGGTGATGTAGACGTCGTGGTCTTGGAGCAACGTTTCGACAGTTCCGCGAAGCAGGGTGGCGAAATGGCCTGAAAGGGGCGCAACCACGAGAATCTTGGGCTGGGGCGTGTCGATGTCCTTCTCGAAGTGCAACAGGTTGCCGAAAGGCTTCTCCAGCTCGACGACCTCCTTGACCGGCACGATCCGATTGCCAACCATTACCTCTTCAATTCCGAAGGGCGGACGTTGGTGCGTAAGCTTGAAGCGCGAGAGCATTTCCAGCGATGCACTGATGTGACCGTGAGTCGGAAGCGTCTTCCACCAGTCCGGCATCGCACCGTTCTTGAAGGCGGAGGCGAGGGTCCGGAAGGGCGCGACGAGATCATCCTGCAACTGGTATGCTTGGTAGATCATGCGTATCTCACTCCATGTTTTCGACGCCTCCAGAAAAAACTAGTGCATTTCATGTTGCGGTGCGAGAAGATTGTAGAGTTACGCAGGTTCGGATGGTGTGCGGGAGCGGGACATGGAAAAAGCGAAACTGACGATCTCTTCGAAGAACTACTCGTCCTGGTCGCTTCGGGGCTGGCTTCTCTGCCGAATGGCGGGGCTCGATTTCGAAGAGGTTCCGGTCGATATGGATGACCCGGAGATGCGTCAGGAACTGCTTCTGCTGTCTCCGTCGGTGCGGGTGCCACGGCTTACCCACAATGGCGCATCGGTCTGGGACACGCTTGCCATTGCGGGCTATCTCAACGAGCTTTTCCCACAAGCCAACCTCTATCCCGAGGATATTCTCGTGCGGGCCCATTGCCGCTCCGTGACGGGTGAAATGCACTCCGGATTTCAGAATCTGCGCTCGGCCCTGCCGATGAACATCAAGGCAAAGCACAAGTCTTTCAAGATCTTCACCGGCGCACGGCCGGATGTGGAACGGATCAAGGAAATCTGGAGCGAGTGCCTGAACGCCTATGGCGGTCCGTTCCTCTTCGGCAAGCAGCCGACGGTTGCGGACGCGATGTACGCGCCTGTCTGCACCCGGTTTCGCACCTATGCCGTGGAACTGGAACCGGAACTCCAGGCCTATTGCGAGACGATTTTCGACTGGGAACCGATGAAGGAATGGATCGAAGGAGCGCTTGCGGAACCCGACGAGATCATCGAGCTCGAGGTGGAATTCTGAAGGACGCGCGTGCGCAAGGGAGGGCGCAATTCATGCCGTTTTGCGAGTATGGAAACGGTATGGAATCGATATGGAAAGCGTATGGCTATTTGTATGGCTCCCGCGTCGCGCGAGGCTAGCCCACGCGGTAGGCCGCAGGCGTGGCGCCGAACTGCCGCTTGAAATGCTGGGTGAAGCGGCTGACATCCCCGTAGCCGACTCGCCACGCGATTTCGGCAACAATCAGCTTGGTTGTGCGGAGCAGCACCGACGCCACTTCCATCCGTTGAAGGATCACGTATTTCAGCGGCGAGAGATTCATGGCCTTCTTGAAGGCCTTCGCAAAATGGGTCGGACTCATGCCGGCGACATTCGCCATGCCCGTCAGCGAAAGATCTTCGGACAGGTTGTCGTGGATGAAATCCACGGCGCGGCGGAGGCGTAGGTCGTCGAGATCCGGCACCCGTATTGAAGCCGGGCCCAGCATCTGTTGCAGCTGCACAACTAGCGCGCGGTCCATCGTCTCTTTGTAAAGTCTCCCTTGGCCGGCGAAGTTCTTCGAGTTCAGGGCCAGTTGTACGGCGAGAGGGTGTATGTCGCCCAGAACGGGCCGGAAATCGGAATTCCGCGGCATGCCGGCTTCCTCGAACAGGCGGGGGTCGATGCTGAGAACCGTGATCTCGTGTTGATCGTCGAACTCGCAGACACCTGACGTTCCTGCCGGCAATATCCAGCCCTGATACTTTTCGACCGGCTTGTGATCCGCCTTGGAGGAACAACAGGAGAAATGGTGCGTGGGCTGATCGGCGCGGAAAATGCCAAGGGAAATGTTGCAGAAGGAGTAATTACACCCTCCCGACGGGAAATTCATTTCCTCTGTCTTGATAGTTGGCATGGCTTGATTATACGATTAACGAATACTGATACAATCATGTAGATCAGGTCAATCTATTGCCAATTTAATCCAGTTAAATATTTGCCCTTGCAAGGCCAAAAGCAAAAATCAGCTTATAGTTGCAATCTGCGGCCGCCAAGGCGTGGCAGGACTGATGCCTTTGCCAGGCCGCCATGCCATTAGAGCGCAGAATGTCTGTGCCGGGGAGCGTGTCAGGAGAAGAGCGTGCGCAGATCCGTGGAGGAGCGCTTGCCAAGATCATCCCGGTGGTCGGACAAGAAGTTGTCCATTGCCGTGCGGCCTGCTTCCATGAGCTGGATCAGGAGCGTCCGGTTGAGCGTAACCTTGGTGGCAATGCCGAGCTGGCTCATGAAGTCATCATCCCGGACCGAGTGGACGTGATTGACCTTCATCGCGTCTTTCTCGAGCTTGCCCTCGTGGATCAGGCGATTGACGAAGTTGATCGCTCGCAACTCGCGCAGAAGGGAAGAGTTGAAACTGATCTCATTGATCCGGTTCAAGATTCCCTGTGCTGTCGTGGGCACATCCTCCCGCTCGAGAGGGTTGATGTGCACGATGATGATGTCCGGGGATTTCGTTGAATTGAAGAGAGGAAACAGGGCCGGATTGCCCATGTATCCACCGTCCCAATAGGCTTCCATCTGCTTGGTCTTGGGATCGTAGATTTCGATCGCCTGGTAAAGCGTTGGCAGACATGCCGAAGCCAGGATTGCATCGGGTGTGATGTCCTTGCCGGTGAAGACCCTTGGCTTGCCGGAGCGCACGTGTGTTGCGGTGATGAAGAGCTTGGGGCCCTGTGTGGCGCAGACCCGGTCATAGTCGAGCAGGCATTCGACCGTGCGGCGGAGCGGGTGGTAGTTCAACGGATTGAGCTGATAGGGGGAGAGCGTGCGAGAAATCGCATCTCCCGCAATCACGGCCGGATTGGCCTCGAGGGCGCGAGCGATGAAGGTGGGGTTTGGCGAGAGCACCTGGAGCCACTCGATGATGGCATCGGCCATGGCGCCATCGAGGCCCGCCAGGCTCAGCCAGAAGTCGGCCAGTGCTTCCCGCGCTCCCTCGCGCCCGTTCCTGATCCAGCCATGCTTGAAGGCTGCGGCATTCATTGCACCGGCGGATGTGCCCGTGATGGCCTCGATTTCGATGTCGGTCTCTTCGAGAAGACGGTCGAGCGTGCCCCAAGTGAAAGCGCCATGCGCGCCTCCCCCCTGAAGGGCCAGATTCACGGCCATTTTCTTGCTCATCGAGACGCGTCTCCTTGCTGGCTATTCCACGCGGAGAAAAGATCGCCCACGGAAACGCCGTCAATGGTCATTCCCGTGCAATCCGCGCTGGTTATGGCGACATCGCGCAGGGAAACGCGATCAAAGGTAGCGCCTTCTAAAGACACATCGGAGAACGTCGCGCGGGCAAAGGAGGCATCCTTCACCCGCGCGCCGCTTGCGTTGACATTGAGGAGCTGGAGGTCGGAAAGATCGACATCATCGAAGGACAGCCTTTCGGCGATGCTGTCCGTTATGTCGCTGTCCGAAAGATTGACGCATGAGAAGCGCGATCCGCAGAGGTGGGTGTTCGAGATGTCCAGCCTGTCCTGCCCGGCCTCCGGCTCCTGATCGGTCAAAGAGCCGTCCAGCCGCCGTCTACCGAGATGGTCGTGCCGGTGATCTGTTCCGCGGCTGAGGAGCACAGGAAGGCCACGGTGCCGCCAAGCTGCTCCACTGTCGCGAACTTCTTGGAGGGCTGGCGCTCGAGCAGGACTTCGCGGATCACGGTGTCACGGTCCATGTTGTACTGCTTCATCGTGTCCGGGATCTGGGCCTCGACGAGCGGGGTCAGCACGTATCCGGGGCAGATCGCATTTGCCGTGATCGGCTCCTCGGCGGTTTCGAGAGCGACCGTCTTGGTCATGCCGACGATGCCGTGTTTCGCGGACACATAGGCCGACTTGTAGGGCGATGCGGTAAGCCCGTGCGCGGAGGCGATGTTGACCACGCGACCCCAACCCTGCTTGCGCATCAGGGGCAGTGCGGCGGCGGTGGTGTGGAAGGCGGACGAGAGGTTGATCGCGATGATCTGGTCCCATTTCTCGGCCGGAAATTCATCGATCGGAGCCACGTGCTGGATGCCTGCGTTGTTGACAAGTATGTCCACAGAGCCCATTGCATCGTTCGCCTTAGAGATGAGTTCGCGGCACTCGTCCCCCTTGGACATGTCGGCCTTTACATAGACCGCCCTGACCTTGTGTTCGTTCGCGATCTTCTCTGCCAGGGCATGATCTTCCGGACGGTCGGAAAACGAGTTGAGGACGACATTTGCGCCCAGTTTTGCAAGCTCTTCGGCGACGCCTAATCCGATACCGGAATTGGAGCCGGTGATGATGGCGCATTTGCCCGTGATCGACATGGATCCCTCGCATTGTTGCAAACAGTGTGCGGAACATATCGCTCGCAGTTGCGAAAGAGCAAGAAACGAAGTTGCGGGATAAAAAAAGACGCCCTCACTAGGAGGGCGTCAAGTCGTTGAGGCAGGTTTCATACAGGCAAGAAACCTATCGAGCAGTGAAACCCTTATACAAAATCAACAATCTATCGCCAAGCCTAAAATCGTGATGCGCACGCCCATAACCCCCTATAAGGTCGATCACAGTTAACGGAGGACATAGAATGTGATGAAAATGTCACGCAATCGTGGGTGGATTTGGGGTTGTATTCTGGCGATCGGACTGCTCCCAGATGTTGGGTCTGCGGAGCCTTCGCATGGCATTGCTATGTATGGAGAGCCGGCTCTGCCACCGGATTTTGTGTCTCTGCCTTATGCCAATCCCGAGGCGCCCAAGGGGGGGCGTGTGATCTTCGGAGAGGTCGGCAGCTTTGATTCCCTTAATCCTTACATTTTGAAGGGAACCGCCCCCTGGGGGGTGGGATCTCACGTTTTCGAGACCCTTATGGCCCAGAATTGGGACGAACCTTTCACGATGTACGGGCTTCTGGCCGAATCAATCGAGACCGGTCCGGAGCGCGACTGGGTCGAATTCACCCTGCGGCCCGAGGCTCGATTCTCCGACGGCTCGCCCGTCACGGTGGAGGATGTGATCTGGTCGATGGAGACCCTGGCGTCCGAAGGACAGCCTCGTTACGCAAATGCGTGGGCGAAAGTGGCACAGGTCGAGCAGACGGGGCCCCGCTCGGTGAGGTTCACTTTCGCGGAAGCTGATCGGGAATTACCTCTCATCATCGGTTTGCGTCCGGTACTTCAAAAATCGGATTGGGAGGATGTATCGTTTTCCGCCTCCTCCCTGAGGGTTCCGACCGGCTCGGGGCCTTATCTCGTGGGGAATTTCGAGCCGGGCCGTTACATCGAGTTCACACGCAATCCCGACTATTGGGGGCAGGATCTTCCTTACAATCAGGGATTGCATAATTTTGATACCATTCGATACGAGTATTTTGTCGATGCGGGGGTGCGGTTCCAGGCGGTGATGGCCGAGGAGGTGAACTTCTACCGCGAGACCTCTCCGATGCTCTGGGAAACCGAATACGGCTTCCCGGCGGTGAGCGCGGGGCGGATCGTGCTCGACGAGATTCCGCATGCGCGTCCTTCCGGAATGCAGGGTTTCGTTTTCAACACGCGCCGCGACCTCTTCTCCGACTGGCAGGTGCGTGAGGCGCTGATCCAGGCATTCAATTTCCAGTTCATCAATCAAACGTTGAACGGGGGGGCGCTGCCGCGGGTGAGCAGCTACTTCTCCAACTCGGAACTCGGCATGTCGGGCGGTGCTGCGGAGGGGCTCGTCGCGGATCTTCTTGCACCTTTCGCCGACGATCTGACACCCGGAACATTGGAGGGATACGAGTTGCCGGTGGCTGATGGCAGCCCACGCAACCGACGCAACATGCGCGCGGCCTCGCGTCTTCTGTCCGAAGCGGGCTGGACTGTGGAGGATGGCGTGCTGCGCAACGGTGCGGGCGAGCCTTTCCGGTTCGAGATCCTGATCTCTGGTGTAAGCGATCGCTGGGCCGGGAATGCCGAGGCGGTGGCGAATCTTTATGGTGATAGCCTGCGCCAGCTCGGCATCGAGATCGCGATCGAGCGGGTCGACAGCGCGCAATACAACGAACGCATCAGCGCCTATGACTACGACATGATCGTGGGCGCGTGGAATCTCTCGCTCAGTCCGGGCAACGAGCAGTATCTCTACTGGGGCAGCAACGGGGTGGAAACGCCCGGCACGCGCAATTACGCCGGAGTGGATTCGGCCGCGGTCGATGCCTTGATCGGGGAGCTGCTTTCCGCGCCGGATCGCGAGGGGTTCGTTGCGGCGGTTCGGGCGCTCGACCGGGTGCTGACCGCAGGGCGCTACGTGGTGCCGTTCTGGTTCAATGACGAGAGCTACATCGCCCACGCGGCGAACCTGCACTTCCCGGAGGAGCTTCCGGTCTATGGCGACTGGATCGGCTGGGCGCCGGAAGTGTGGTGGGCGTCCGAATAGGGCAAGGGAGGAGGAGCGCTGCCGGCGGAAGCAGGGATCAACTGGCGAGCTGCACCGGCTCCTTCTGCCAGTTCTCGATCCAGAGCAGCGCTTCCTCTTCCTCCATGGGGGCGGCGAAGAAGTAGCCCTGAAACAGTCGGCAGCCGTTGTTGACCAGGAATTCGAGTTCCTCGCGGCGCTCGACACCTTCGGCCAGAACTTCGAGACCCATCTGGCCCGCCATTGCCAGCATTGAGCCGGTGACACGCAGGAGTTTCGGATTCTGCCCAAGGCCAGACACGAAGGAGCGGTCGATCTTGAGCATGGACACCGGAGCCTCGATGAGAGTGGCAATCGAGGAATGACCGGTCCCGAAATCGTCGAGGGCGAGCAGGAAGCCGGCGGACCGGAGTGCCTGGCACTGGCGGACGAGAAACGCATCCGACTGATCGAAGAGAATCGACTCCAGAAGCTCGAGCTGGATCGTGCCGGGACCGAGGCCGGACGTGAGCATCTCGTCGAGCAAGTCTTCGACGAATCCGCTCGAGCGCAGGTTAGAGGCGGTCAGGTTCAGGGAAAGCCGCCCGAGGTCCTTGCCGGAACTCAGCCAGCCCGAGAAGACACGCATGGCGCTCTGCCGGACCTGCCGGTCAATCTCCCCCATCAGGTTGGAGCGGATCGCGGCTTCGAGGAAAGTTGAAGGTGGAAGCGTGCCGTGGCGGGGGTGATTCCAGCGCGCGAGAACCTCGAGCCCGTGAATCTGGCCGGATGACAGATCGACCTGAGGCTGGAAATACGGCACGAACTCGTTGTTCCGGATGCCGGCCTCGACCTCCGCTATCAGGGATTTGGTTCGCTCCTGTTCGCGGATCATCTCGGGTTCGAGAAGTGTCGTCGAGTTTCCGCATTCCTTGGCATTGTAGAGCGCGATGTCCGAGTGGCTGAGCAGCCGGCCGGCGTTCAGGCCGCCACCGGGCCGGAAGCGGGCGATGCCGATGCTGGCGCCAACCTGGCAGACATGCCCGTCCGCGCGGACCGGGGCCGAGATGCATGCGATCAACTCGCTGGCCATTCGGGTCAACTCGGCGTTTCCAGGCGCGCGGGTGAGCACGAGCGCGAACTCGTCCCCCCCGATCCGGGCGGGGAGATCGCCGGGACCTGCCACTTCCTGAATGGCGCGGGCCGTGTGTATCAGCACCTGATCTCCCGCGTTGTGCCCGAAGGTGTCATTCACGGATTTGAACTTGTCGAGGTCGATATGCAGAAGAGCGTGGTCCGAACCGGGCTGTGCCTTGCCCTCGAGCAATTCGTCGAGTCTTCCATGAAGCGCGCGCCGGTTTCCGATTCCGGTGACAGGATCGATATAGGCCTTGCGCTCGGCTTCCTCCTTGGCGGTCGAAAGTTCGACTGCGAGTTTCTGGCTGTCCTCAAGCAGTGTCTTCTGGGTTTCGAACGTGAAGAAGGCGTCGACGGTCGAATCATTTGGCTTGAAATCGGCGCAATTGAGTTCAAACCGCTCGAAAATTTCCTTCAAGTCTGCGCAGAAGGCGAGGTCCACGAAGCATCGAGACCTGTCGCAACTGAGCGGTGCAACCACGGCGCGCAGGCTGATCGGTTTTCCGTCGGCGCCCTTTACCCGCACGTGCAGCTTTGCGCTCAAGTGCTTGCGCAATGCGTCGGCATTGGTGACGCGGCGCGGTTTCTCGACCGTGAAGACCTCGAAGAATGAGCGATCCACGAAATCGGCCCCGACGACCTTGCGCAGGGTCGGGCCCATGGTTTCGATTCTTGCGGCGGAATCGACGGTAACATGCAAGGGAAACAGCATGTCCATAACGTCGGCAGAAAGTCCGAATTTCGCACTCGCATCGATGGTCATGAAGCCCGGTCCCTAGCTCTGCATCGTTATTTCGAAGACATCATGATCGGATTGGTCGCCACGATGTATCATGTGGCGGATCTCGATCACGTCTCCCGTCTCGGCGGCGAGGCCGTATAGCAACCCGATGACCATGGGAGCGAGCCCTTCGCGGTCCGAGAAATAGTGAAGGTGGAACCTGCGGTCCTCGATCACCTCCAGTTCAAAGGAGGGTGGATTCAGGCCGGGCATGGACGTCACGATCCGGTCGTGCATGTCATCTAGCCAGCGCAAGCGTTCGACGAATGTGCGCCCGGCCAGCCGCATCAGGCTTCCGAACCTGGTCGTTCCGGCAAACTCGAGCCAATATTCTCCGAAAACCTTGAGCACGTCGTTGGCGGGAAGGCCAGTATGCTGGCTGATGGCGCCGACGAGGTCATAGGTCAGCGTATCGCTGTAGTTGGTCATGCGCTCGAACTCGGTGCACTTCAGACCGGCTGTGGCACAGATGTCCCGCCAGGCTTCCTGCCCGTGGTTCTCGACGATGAAGGAACGGATTCCCTCATTGATCATGCCATACATCAGCCATCTCCAGCTCCCGATCAGGGTGGAGATAGCTGATTTGACTTACCGTCAGTTTAATCGCGGCTCATCCGTTCGAGTGACGCGGCGCTGAGGTAATCTGCGAGGCGCCTCATGCCTCCGGGTGACCAGCCCATGTCCTGGAGCTTCTGTGTGTCCATGATGCCCGGTGGCGTCCCGGAGAATCGTTCGGGTGGGGGGTGTGGGCAGCCGATGCGCTTCTGGACGCGCTCGAGCAGGTCGTGGCGGTCGAGCAGGATGTCCGAGGCATTGAAGGCGCCCGCTGCGCCTGACTCGACGAGAAGCAGAACGGCGGCGGCAAGATCCTCACCATGCAGTTCCGTGCCCATGCGCGCCTTGATTGGCTTGCCGGCAAGATAGTCCGTGAACAGGTCTCGCCACTTGTCTCGACCATTGCCCGGTGCGGTGCCGTAGATGCCGGTGGCCCGGACCGAGGCGGCGGTCAGGCCGGGGCGGTCGGCCAGGTTTTTTTCGAGGGAGAGCTTGAGCTTGCCGTAAAGCGAGTCCGGTTCCGCCGGGTCCGTTTCGCGCAGCGTCTCGCCGCGGCGGGCATCGGCGTAGACCGCGCGGGAGGATAGAAATACAATACGGGAGGCCCCTGCGCGTTCGGCGGCGTCAAAGAGCGCGACCGAGCCGTCATGGTTTCGGGCCCAGAAGCCTTCAGGATCGTCGCCTTCGCCGCCGCGATAGGCGCCCGGAACATGATCATAGGCGCAGTGGACGAGCGCGTCGGCCCGGGGCAGGACAGGAGAAGGGTCGGTCAGGCTCCAGGGGTGGAACGCATGGGGAGAGAGCCCGTTTCGTCCCAGCAGGATCACTTCATGGTTCGATGCGTGCAGCTTCTCGGCGATGAAACGGCCGACATAGCCCGTGCCGCCGGTGAGGAGCACATGCATCAGGTGGCCGCGCCTCTCGGTCCGGGCAGAGCGGAAATGTCGGCCGGAATGCCCTTGCCGGTGTAGAAGGCCCGCCAGAGGTCGATGAGCGGCTGGAGCTTCTCCGCCTTGGGGTGATCTTCCTGCCAGGGCTTTTCATACTGGAAGTGCAGGACGCGGATCATCGACCAGTCCCAGAGGTCGGGCATGTTGAACCAGACATACTGCAGCATGTTGTCGTAGACCGTGAGCCCGTTCCACTCCGGGAAGAAGTGCTGCAGGAAGGTCTGGTCGGTGCGTTTCCAGAAGGCGCCTGGTGTGTCGAGCGCCGTTAGCATTGCGTTGAAGGTCGCCTCCGAGGGCCGCGCGGCGAAGACACCGGAGTTCATGCGGCGGAAATCGACGAGGCTTTCGTAGACATTCGGGGCCGCGGAGAACTCGGGGTAGTCGAAGAGGCGATCGAGGTTTCGGAGGACGAGCGCGTCGGCGTCGATGAAGACGATCTTCTCATACCGCGTGAGCTGCCAGAGGCGCAGCTTGACGAAATTGTCGAGCGGCGTGTGGAAGCTCGGTTTTTCGCCCTTGGTGAACGGGTTCTTGCCGTGGATCTCGCGCTTGGCGTGGGCGTTGTTGAACGCGGTCGAGGTGGGCAGAAGGTCGGCCTGGAAGAGCGTCGCGCCGAGTGCGGTCAGGGGGGCGAGGGTTTCGGATGCGACGGCCCCGGTGTGCATGACGACGATATCCGCGCGGGTGCCGGTGTGGCGGATCGAACGGACAAGCGCGATGGCGCCGGGCAGGTAGGCGTCGTTGGTGACAAGGGTGACGTAGGCGCGGCTGGTCATGCAGGCAAACTCGAGGAAGGGGCCGCGCCGAGCGGTGGGCCGGGCGCGGACGGGCGGTCCGGAGCCCGAATGCTCCGGGTGCCATGCGTCAGGAGATCAGGAAACCGACTTGAGGTTGCGGTGTTCCGGATCGCGCTCGACGACCTTTGCGATTTCCTTGGTCCAGGCCGACACGGCGGCCACGCGGCTGCGATCGACGCGGTAGGAATACTTCTTCGAGACCTCGACCACCTCTTCCAGCAGACCTTCGGCCAGGGTGATCGGATCGAGTCCGAGGGCCAGGAACTGCTCGTTCTTCACGATCAGATCGTTCTCGGCGGCTTCCTTGCGCGGGTTGGGCAGCCAGGCGATATCTGCACCCGTGAGCTTTGCGACCATCTCGGCAAGATCGCGCACCCGGTGGGTCTCAGTCATCTGGTTGAAGATCTTGACCTTTTCGCCGCGCTTGGGCGCATCCTTCAGAGCCAGTTCGATACAGCGCACCGAATCCTGGATGTGGATGAAGGCGCGGGTCTGACCGCCGGTGCCGTGCACGGTGATGGGATAACCGATGGCGGACTGGATCAGGAAGCGGTTCAGCACGGTGCCGTAATCGCCGTCATAGTCGAACCGGTTGATGAGCTGCTCGTGGCGGCGCGTCTGTTCGGTATGGGTGCCCCATACGATGCCCTGGTGAAGATCGGTGATCCGGAGCCCGTCATTCTGGGCATAGAACTGGAACAAGATCTGATCGAGCGACTTGGTCATGTGATAGACCGAACCGGGGCGCGTCGGGTAGAGGATGTCCATATCCTTGACCGAGCCGTCGAGGGTCTCGACGCCGACGTTCAGGTAGCCTTCGGGGATGGCGGCTCCGATCGTGGAATAGCCGTAGACGCCCATGGTCCCCAGATGGACCAGATGCGCGTCGAGATCGATTTCCACCAGCGCGTTCAGCAGGTTGTGCGTCGCGTTGACGTTGTTCGAGACCGTGTAGTTCTTGTGACGGTCCGACTTCATCGAGTAGGGCGCGGCGCGCTGCTCCGCGAAGTGGATGATGGCGTCCGGTTTTTCCTCGTCCAGCCACTTCTTGAGGATCTCGTATTCCTTGGCGAGATCGATCAGGTGGAAGTGGATGCGTCGACCGGTTTCCTGATGCCAGATCCGGCAACGCTCCTGGATCGAATCCATGGGCGTCAATGACTGGACACCAAGCTCGGTATCGATCCAGCGCCGGCTGAGATTATCGACAATATGGACTTCATGCCCGGCTTCAGACAGATGCAGCGATGTCGGCCATCCTACGAAGCCGTCACCACCCAAGACCGCGATCTTCATCGGTCTATCCTTTCCCATCACCAATTTTCCCGCTCTTTACCCCCGGTATGTGACACTATGTAGACAGAAACGTGTCAAGACCAACCCTTCCGGCGGTCTGTTGCCGAAGAGAAACCCTGGTGTGTGACAAGTGTCACGGGGCTTTTGCAGGCTGAAGGAAGCAATCTCTACGCCCCCGTGGGGCGCGCGGCCTTCATCCGCGCGTGCGACGAGCGCGCTGAGATCCGTTTCCGTTTCCACCGTTTCCGTTCCCGGACGAGCGCGGAGGCCGGGGGTATTCCGGCTCCACGAGACCTGCGGAGATGATGAGCTTGGCGGCTTCTTCCACGCTCATGTCCAGAACATGCAGATCCTTCCGGGGCACGAAGAGCAGAAAGCCCGAAGTGGGGTTCGGCGTGGTCGGCAGGAACACACTGACCAGTTCTTCCTCGCCGGATTTCGCCTTGATTTCACCCATCGTGTCGGTCGACACGAATGCGACGGCCCAAAGCCCGCGGCGTGGATATTCGATCAGGCAGGCGTTCTGGAAGGAATTGCTCTTCTGGCTGAAGATCGTTTCCGCGATCTGCTTGATGCCATTGTAGATCGAGCGGACGATCGGCATGCGTTCGACGATGCCCTCGCCCCATGTCAGGATGCGGCGTCCGATGAACCCCTTGGTCATCGCACCCACGAGGGTCGTGAACGTCAAGAAGACCACGACGCCAAAGCCGAAGATGTTCCGGCCGAACACGTTCTCGGGGTTGTAGCGGCTCGGGATCAGTGGAACGACGCGGGAATCCACGAAGCCGATCGTCACCCAGACGAGATAGATGGTCAGGAAGACCGGCAGAACGACGACAAGGCCGGTCAGAAAATCGCCTCTGAGCCGCTGAAGGAGCGGCGGTTTCGGCGGCTGCTTTCTGCGGCGGGTGGGCTTTCGGGCCATATGGTCCATTTCCTCGGCGAATATCGATAGTTAGCGTGCTCTTCGGCATCGCACAAGAACCGCCGACCGGAACAGTGCGATATGATACAGTTCTCGGGAGTGTGAGCTTTGTCACGGCGCGCACCGGTCTCAGGTGCAACAAACTTCGTAACCAAAACGTAACGGACATATCGGCACGACATCAATAGATGAGGCAGGCACCCGCATTGTGCCGCTCCATGGCGGGCCGGGATCGAATTCAGGGGTAGGCATGACAGTCGAAAGCTGCGACCGGCCGGGGCAAGGGATCGGGCTCCGACCAGCCAAACCCGAGGATCTGTCCGATATGGTCCGGCTCGTCGATTTCATGGGTGAGGGGCCAGCGCTGCAATTCTGGCGTGGACAGGCGCTGCCCATCGAGCGGGCCTGGCAGGGTCAGGGTTTGTCGGGCCCACCGCCACTGGCAACCTCCTGGCGCAGCGCGGTCATTGCGGAGATGGAAGGCGAGATAGCCGGTCTTGCAGTCATCGCGCCACTCGTTGAGCAGGACGCAACTGCGCGGCGTCTCCCCGGGCTCGTGCGTCCCTTGCAGGAACTGGAGAATCTGGTGCCGGGCTCGCTCTGCATTCATGTGCTTTCCGTCTATCCGGCATATCGGCACAGATCCGTCGCGCGAACTCTTCTTGGGCATGTCCTCGGCAAATCCGGCGGCCGGGACGTTTCGGCAATCTGTGCGGCGGGCAACTTTCCGGCGATTGCGCTCCTGGCCGGATCCGGCTTTCAGCCCCGTGCGGTGCGGCCGAGCGAGGCGGGCGACTACATGCTCTATCTCCGTGCCTTGGGCGCCGGCTGAACTGCGAAGCGGCACCCGGGCGGCGCAAGGGGAATTCGAATATGGTTAACGCATTGAAGCGGCGTGGCTTTCGCTCGCTGCGCCGGGAGGGTTGGGGGTGACATTCCCTTTCACTGCGAGTAGACTGCCCGCTCAACAAAAAGGATGCCCCCGCGAATGGCCGAACCCGCCCGCCTGCCAGACGAATATGGCGCAGATTCCATCAAGGTTCTCAAGGGATTGGAGGCCGTTCGCAAACGGCCGGGGATGTATATCGGCGATACCGACGACGGGTCTGGGCTACATCATATGGTGTACGAGGTCGTCGACAACGGGATCGACGAGGCGCTGGCCGGTCATGCGGACAAGGTGACGGTCACCCTGCATGCGGATCATTCGGTCAGCGTGAGCGACAACGGTCGGGGCATCCCAGTTGGCATTCACGAGGGCGAGGGCGTTTCGGCGGCCGAAGTCATCATGACCCAGCTCCACGCGGGCGGAAAGTTCGACCAGAATTCCTACAAGGTGTCGGGCGGTCTGCATGGCGTCGGCGTTTCGGTGGTGAACGCGCTGTCGGACTGGCTCGAGCTTCGGATCTGGCGTGAAGGTTACGAGCATTACGCCCGGTTCGAACGCGGCGAGACGGTGGAGCCGCTGAAGCGGGTTGCCCCGGTGGGCGAGAGGTCCGGGACGGAGGTGCGGTTTCTGGCTTCGACCGACACGTTCTCGAACCTCGACTACAATTTCAAGACGCTCGAGCACAGGCTCCGCGAACTGGCGTTTCTGAATTCCGGTGTGCGCATCGCGCTGCGCGACGAACGCTCGACGGAAGTCCAAGAGGCGGATCTCTTCTATGATGGCGGGGTGCGTGAATTCGTGCGCTATCTCGACCGTTCCAAGACGCCCCTGATTTCCGAACCGGTGTTCATCTCCGGCGAGCGGGACGGCATCGGGATCGAGATCGCCATGTGGTGGAACGACAGCTATCACGAGAGCGTTCTGCCCTTCACGAACAACATCCCGCAGCGCGATGGCGGAACGCATCTTGCCGGGTTCCGGGGGGCGCTGACTCGCACCATCAACAGCTATGTGGGCACGAGCGGTCTGGCGCGGAAGGAGAAGGTCAATCTCTCGGGCGACGATGCGCGCGAGGGTCTGACCTGCGTTCTGTCCGTGAAGGTGCCCGATCCGAAGTTCTCTTCCCAGACCAAGGACAAGCTGGTTTCCTCCGAGGTGCGGCCCGCGGTCGAGGGGCTCGTGAACGAGAAGCTTGCGGAATGGTTCGAGGAGAACCCGGCGGATGCGCGCAGCATCGTCGGCAAGATCGTCGAGGCCGCACTTGCCCGCGAAGCGGCGCGGAAGGCGCGCGAGCTGACCCGGCGCAAGACGGCAATGGATGTGGCGAACCTGCCCGGCAAGCTCGCGGATTGCCAGGAAAAGGATCCCTCCAAGGCCGAGATATTTCTCGTCGAGGGTGACAGCGCGGGCGGTTCGGCCAAGCAGGGGCGCCACCGGCAGAACCAGGCGGTGCTGCCACTGAGGGGCAAGATCCTCAACGTGGAGCGCGCGCGGTTCGACCGGATGCTTTCGAGCCAGGAAATCGGCACGCTGATCACGGCGCTGGGCACCGGCATCGGGCGCGACGAGTTCAATATGGACAAGCTGCGCTACCACAAGATCGTCATAATGACGGACGCGGATGTGGATGGCGCACATATTCGCACGCTGCTGCTCACCTTCTTCTTCCGGCAGATGCCGCAGCTGATCGAGGCGGGGCATCTCTACATCGCCCAGCCGCCACTCTACAAGGTCGCGCGCGGCAAGTCGGAAGTCTATCTCAAGGACCAGACGGCGCTCGACAACTACCTGATCGAGCAGGGGCTCGACGGCACGACCCTGCGGCTTGGATCCGGCGCGGTTCTGGCGGGTGCGGATCTGGCGCGGGTGGTCGAGCAGGCGCGGCAGGTGCGCGCTGCGCTCAACGCCTTCCCGACCCACTACGCGCGGCACGTGATCGAACAGGCCGCGATCGCAGGCGCGCTGGTGCCGGGCGTGCTCGACGACGATCCGCAGGGCACTGCGGATCGGGTGGCGGCACGGCTCGACCTTATCGCACTGGAATACGAGCGTGGCTGGCAGGGACGGCCAACCCAGGATCATGGCATCCGGCTCTGGCGCACCCTTCGGGGGGTCGATGAGGTGCGCATTCTCGATGGCGGCGCCATGCGCTCGGCGGAAGCACGGCGGCTCGCAAACCATACCGAAGGGCTGCAAGAGATCTACGGCGAAGTGGCGCGGCTTTCCCGCAAGGATCGCGAGATGCTTATCCACGCCCCGAGCGAGCTTCTGGACGCAGTCACGAAGGAAGGGGAGAAGGGCGTCAGTCTTCAGCGCTACAAGGGGTTGGGTGAAATGAACCCCGATCAGCTGTGGGAAACCACGCTGGACCCGGAGGCGCGGACGCTGCTTCAGGTACGGATCGATCAGTTCGACGAGGCCGACGAGGTGTTCACCAAGCTCATGGGTGACGAAGTCGAGCCGCGCCGCGAGTTCATCCAGTCCAATGCACTGAGCGTCGAGAATCTCGATTTCTGATCATCTGGAGTTCGTCTGGTGGGAGTGTCGCCGACGGATATCTTCCGGGTCGCGTGGCCGGGCACCTATCCAACTAGAGCCCCGTGCCGCCATCGCCGCACTATGGATGGCCGGGCTTCAATGCCCGTCCCAGAGAGTTCGGCCCGATACACGGTCCGGCTTGCTCTGTTCGGTCGGGTGGCGCTCGACTGACTGTTCCTGGTTCCGGCGCTGTCACCCTACCGGGACCAGGGATGGGCTTCACTGGCCTGTGCCGGCGTGCATCTTGTCGAATTCGGCTGTGAAAGCCGCGTAGTCGTAGCTCATGCCGTTGAGCACCGTGCTCCACATGCGGACGGCCGCGGCCGCCGCCACTGCTTCTTTGATCTGCGCCTCTGTCGCCCCCGCGGAACGGGCATTCTCGGCGTGGGCATAAACACAGTAGTCGCACGGAATCTGGGCGGAAACCCCTAGCATGACGAGTTCCCTGGTCATGGCGTTTAGTTCCGCGCCCTCGTCTCCGAGGGTCCCGTACCACTGCATCGCTGGCCCGAGCGCATGCGACGGATATGTCTCCGAGAAGAAGCGCGGGGGCTCCTGAGCGACCGAGGTCGTGGTCATCAGCGCGACTGCGGCGACAACGAATGCTGACTTCATGATTTCCTCCAAACAGACTTGCTTGCTTGGCTATTCTGCGCCGCCTGCTTCGCCTTGGAGATGAGATTCTTTTGAAATTTTGCTAAGGTTGGCTTGATGGTAAGCACGGTGCGCATAGAGCTTGCGGAGCGCCGCCTCCTGGTCGATGGCGTGTCGGTCCGTCTGCGACCCAAAACTTTCGACTTGCTGGCCCTACTGGCGAGCCGACCCGAGCACCTGTTCACGAAAGAGAGCCTGATCGACCGGGTATGGGCCGGGCGAAGCGTCTCACCGGGCGTGCTGCCCGGCTGCATACGCGAGATCCGCCGGGTGCTTGGCGACGCGGCGCGGGTGCCCGAGTGGATCGAGACCGTGCCGGGTACCGGATACCGGCTTCTCCGGGGACCGGAGCTTTCGGCGGAGAGCGGAGGCCATGCGCGCGCAAAGGCCAGCTTCCGTCCGCCCGTGGCAGAATGGCGCTCGGGTCACGTGACCGTTGGCGTTCTGCCGTTTGCCGCTCGGGCGCTTGGGACCGAACCCGTTGCGCAGGCTCTGGCCCGTGACATCGCCGTGGGTCTGGCACGCGCGCGTTGGCTGACAGTCGCAGCGAGCGCCAGCGCCGAGGCCATCCCACGCGAGAACGGTCGCATGGCGGCGGCCGAGGCGCTCGATGTCGAATATCTCGTAGAAGGGGACCTGCAGGATGTCTGCGAAGTCTTGACCCTTCAGGTTACCCTCGTGGACGCGCGGACGGAGCGGATCCTGTGGGCGGACCGCGTAATGCGACGCGGCACCGATGTGGCCGAGTTGATGGAGGAAGTGTGCAGCTTGATTGTTTCCGCGGTCGAGAGGGAGATCGAGCTGAACGAACAGAAGCAGGCGATGATTGCGCCTGTCCGCGGAGTGGCGCCCTGGATCGGGCTGCACCGCGGAATGAGTCTCTTGCAAAGGCAGGATCCGACGACCCTTGCCGCGGTTGACGAAACCCTGCGGGCTGCTGCGCGCTCTGACCCTTCTTGCGCACGGATCGCCGCGGCACGATCCTGGCAAGCCTGGCAGGAGCTTTTCTTCGGCCTCGCGAAGGATCGCGAGACCAGTCAGCGAAAAGCGCGGGACTTCGCGCTGGAGAGCATCGCTCTGGATCCCCAAGACCCGCTGGGCCACTGGTCTCTGGGTCGAGCGCACTGGTTCTCGGGCGATCTGAGAGCGGCTGCCGAGAATCTCGAGCGCGCGGTGTCGCTCAACCCGAGCTTCGCCATCGGGCACTATTCACTGGGATACACGCAGTATCTGACTGGTCGAGAAACCGAAGCCATGTGCTCCTGCCGGGCGGCAATCCGCCTGAGCCCGCTCGACCCGATGGCCTTCGCGTTCCACTGCATCATGGCGCATCTTCTCTGCTTTGACCGCAAGACGGATGAGGCTCTGCGTCATGCCCGACGCATTGCCGATCATCCGAACGTCCACGCCTTTGCTTTGGCCGTGGCGGCTTGGGTCAACGAGATCTGCGGCGACCGCCGTGGAGCCATGGAAGGTCTCGCGCGGATTCGCCAGGGATGGCCCGACTATTCACGCCGCGCTTACATGGCCGCGCTCTTCCATCAGAGCCCTTGGTACCCGATCGAAAGAAAGCGCGCCATCGAGGGGGCGTTCGATCGCCTCGGCTTCTGATCTATGGTTTTGGCGCTCCTCCGCAAGCCGAGGAGCGAGGACACGCATCGGGGCTTCACTTGTACCAGCAATGGCGCGACGGCAGGTCTCGCGCTCCTGAATTGCGCAGTCGAAGTCCAGCGGGGCGGACAACAGATAGGCCCGCAATCCATCCGTCTTCTTGCCCGCCTTCGCAGTCTCGGCGCAAACTGCGCTGGCCCAGCGAACGGGGGAAAGGCAACGCAAAGGACCGAAAAGTGCCTCATGATTGTCGGCGCTTGCAAAAGACCATCACCAAAATCTCAGGCATAGGCCGTGTAACTGCTATGAGTGAGGGTCGAAGAGATTTGCGCGAATACTGCGAAGAGCTTTGGTTCAGAACATCCAGATTATCATTTTAAGAATGGATAAATAGCGAGGCGTTTCGCGCAATTGCCCATCACTTGCTGGCTGAAAGCAGCCCCGCGAAGCGCTGGGACATATTCATATGGCTGTGCAGGATATCCTGAGGGCAGCTGTCCCAGGTCTCAAAACGGCAGAGGGGCGCTGTCCTTGACTTCCTTCATGACAAAGAAAGTCCGCGTCTGGCGCACACCTGGAAGAGCGATGAGTTGCTTGCCGTGCAGCTTGTTGAAATCCGACATGTCGCGGACGCGGATTTTCAGCAGGTAGTCGAAATCCCCGGCGACGAGATTGCAGTCCAGCACTTGTTTCAACTTGATGACCGCCTGCTCGAAGGCCTCGAAGCTTTCCGGCGTGGAGCGGTCGAGTACCACACCGACCATGACGACCGCGCCAAGGCCAACGGGTTTCGGCGCGATCTGAGCATGAACGCCGGTGATGTAACCTTCCTCAAACAGTCGCTGGGTGCGGCGGTGGCAGGTGGGGGCACTGACATTCACGCGCAAAGCCAGTTCCGCATTGGTGAGTCGCCCGTCGGTCTGAAGGATCCTTAGAATGTTGATATCGATTCGGTCCAGATCCGCCATGAAAGAATCTTCCAAACTTGGTGATGATAGTTTCTTCAGAGAAGTTTCATCGTGTGTGTATCTATGAAGATGTAATGAAACGCCTGCATTTATGAAAGCACATTCTTCGGAGCTTTCTCTATCATCCAGGCAGACACCCCTTCAGGAGATGCCCGATGTCATTGCTCGAAAACTTCGAACGCTATTCGCTCACGTTCGGCAAGACGCCGATCGAACACCTGCCTCGCCTGTCGACCGAACTTGGCGGCAAGGTCGAGGTCTTTGCCAAGCGCGAGGACTGCAATTCCGGCCTCGCCATGGGCGGCAACAAGCTGCGCAAGCTGGAGTACATCGTGCCCGACGCCATCGCGTCCGGCGCGGATACCCTGGTTTCGATTGGCGGGGTGCAGTCGAACCATACCCGTATGGTTGCCGCAACTGCGGCCAAGCTGGGTATGAAATGCGTCGTGATCCAGGAAAAGTGGGTGCCGCATTACGATGCCGTCTATGACCGGGTCGGCAATATTCAGATGACCCGCCTGATGGGCGCCGACAGCCGACTCGTGGACGACGGGTTCGACATCGGCATTCGCAAGAGCTGGGAAGATGCGATCCAGTCAGTCAAGGATGCCGGTGGCAAGCCATATCCGATCCCGGCAGGAGCCTCCGTCCACAAATACGGTGCCCTCGGCTATGTCGGATTTGCCGAAGAGGTGGCCGAGCAGGAAAAAGAGCTTGGCTTCACCTTCGACTACATCGTGGTTTGCGTCGTGACGGGCTCGACCCAGGGCGGGATGATCGTTGGTTTCGCCGCGCAGGACCGCGCCGACCGGGTGATCGGGATCGACGCTTCCGGCACTCTTGAGCAGACCCGCGAACAGGTGCACGGGATCGTCGACAAGACAGCCGAGCTGGTTGGGCTGGGCCGTGAGGTGCGTGAGGACGAGATCGTCATCAACCCCGACTACGCCTATCCGGCCTATGGCGTGCCCTCGGAAGAAACCAACGACGCCATCCGGCTTGCTGCGCGGACCGAGGCGATGATCACCGATCCGGTCTATGAAGGAAAATCCATGCAGGGCCTGATCGACCTGACTCGCAAGGGCTTCTTTCCGGAGGGCTCCAGAGTTCTCTACGCCCATCTCGGCGGCGCACCCGCGCTGAACGGCTACAGCTACCATTACAAGGATGGCTAGGCTTTTCTCACTTTGCGAGAACTTCGCCCGCAAGGCGTGGGCGGACCATACCATCTGACCGAGAGACCCTACCATGCCCGTTGACTCCACTCATCTGAAGATCATTGAGCAGCGCCTCTTGTGGCTGTCGCATTGGATGATCCATCACGCCAACCACGTGCGTCCCAAGGTCGACGGGATCAAGGTTGGTGGGCATCAGGCATCGTCTGCCTCCATGGTGTCGATCATGACCGCGCTCTACTTCACGGCGCTGAGGCCCGAGGACAGAGTGGCGGTAAAGCCTCATGCCTCGCCGATCTTCCACGCGATGCAGTATCTCATGGGGAACCAGACCCGCGAGAAGATGGAAAATTTCCGCGGCTTCTGCGGTGTGCAGTCCTATCCCAGCCGGACCAAGGATATCGATGATGTGGATTTCTCCACCGGGTCCGTGGGGCTTGGTGTGGCATTCACGTCCTTTGCCTCGATCATTCAGGATTACATAAAGGCGAAGAGCTGGGGCGCTGATGTCCGCATGGGTCGCATGGTGGCGCTGGTGGGCGATGCCGAGCTGGACGAGGGCAATATCTACGAGGCGCTGCAGGAAGGCTGGAAGAACGACCTTCGCAACACGTGGTGGATCATCGACTACAACCGACACTCGCTCGACGGTATCGTTCGGGAGGGGCTGTTCGAGCGCATCGAGAAGATCTTCGACGCTTTCGGCTGGGATGTGGTGCGGGTGAAGCACGGCGTTTATCAGCGCGCGGCGTTCGAGGAGCCCGGTGGCGAAAAGTTGCGGGACTGGATCGATGGCTGCCCGAACCAGGAATACTCGGCGCTGACCTTCATGGGAGGCGCGGTCTGGCGCAAGCGGCTGATGGACGACCTGGGGGATCAGGGCGATGTTTCTGCCCTGATCGACCGACGCAGCGACGAGGAACTGGCCAGGCTGATGGAGAACCTCGGCGGCAACTGCGTCGAGACAATGGCCGAGACATTCGCTGCCATCGACCATGATCGCCCGACCTGCTTCCTTGCCTATACGGTGAAGGGCTGGGGCACGCCCATTGCTGGCCACAAGGACAATCACGGTGGCCTCATGAACAAGGCGCAGTTCATGGCGTGGCAGGCCCATATGGGTGTCGAAGAAGGAATGGAATGGGAGCCGATGGCGACGGTCGACAATCCGGCGGCGTTGCAGGATTTCCTGGCCCGGGTGCCGTTCTTCGTCCGGGGCACGCGCCGATACCGCGACGACAAGGTGGCCGTGCCCGCGATCGCCATCGACACCTCGCGCGAGACCTCGACCCAGATGGCGTTCGGCAAGATCCTCGACGATCTCTCCAAGGGCGACAGCGATCTGGCCGCGCGGATCGTCACAACCTCGCCGGACGTGACCGGGACCACAAATCTCGGGCCCTGGGTGAACCGACGAAAGCTGTTTGCGCGCTCCCAGCAGGCCGATGCGTTCTCAAAGCACCGCATTCCCTCCACCGCCAAATGGGATTTTGTGCCGGAAGGTCAGCATATCGAGCTTGGTATCGCGGAGATGAACCTGATGCTCCTTCTGGGAGCGGCAGGCCTTTCGCATTCGATCTTCGGCAAGCGCCTGATCCCCATCGGCACTGTCTATGATCCCTTCGTTGCTCGCGGCCTCGATGCGTTGAACTACGCCTGTTACCAGGATGCGCGCTTCATTCTGGTCGGCACGCCTTCAGGCGTTACCCTGGCCCCCGAAGGTGGAGCGCACCAATCTGTCGGCACTCCTCTGATCGGCATGAGCCAGGACGGGCTGGCCTCGTTCGAACCCGCCTTCGCGGACGAGTTGGCCGTGATCATGGAGTGGGCGTTCGACTATATCCAGCGCGATGGCGAAGGCGATCCATGCGAACGTACTTGGCTGCGGGACGAAACCGGTGGTTCCGTCTATCTGCGCCTGACGACCAATCCGGTTGAGCAACCGGGCAAGCGGGGCGACGAAGATTTCCGTCAGGGGACTATCGACGGCGCCTATTGGCTGCGCAAGCCGGGTCCGAATTGTGACGTGGTCATCGCCTACCAGGGCGCCGTTGCCCCTGAAGCGATCAAGGCCGCTGGCCTGATTGGGGAAGTTCGCAGAGATATCGGCGTCTTGGCCGTGACCTCGGCGGACCGGCTCAATGCGGGGTGGACGGCAGCGCAACGTGCCCGATCACGTGGCAACAAGGCGGCACAGTCCCATATCGAGGCGAAGATGTCCGGGCTTCCGTCCCATTGCAAGATCATCACCGTGATAGATGGCCACCCCGCGACTCTCTCGTGGCTTGGCTCTGTCGGGGGGCACCAAACCATTCCCATGGGTGTTGAGCACTTCGGCCAGACCGGCACAATTGGCGACCTCTATCGACACCATGGCATTGATGCCGCTGCCATTGTGGAAAAGGTCAATGGGCTGACGCAGGGAAGGGGTGTCGGTGGCGAGTTCCTGGCCTCGTTGGTTGACAACTGACGTCCGCACCTTTGTCGCCATTCGGTCCAGCTGCAGCGAATGGCGGCTGGGCCGCGCAATTTGTGGTGCCGACACCCCGCGATTTCCTGGTGCGGAAGGAATGGATCGTCGGCAACTATCCTGACGCGGGCGAGATCATCGTCATCCTCGTCGCTCACCTTCCATAGGCTCAGCGCGGCCAAGATGTGGCCACGGTCATCCCGAACGGGCACGGCGATGTCGCAGGTCTGGCGGAATTCCTCTTGCAGACTGACGGCAAAGCCGTCTTGCTTCACTTGTTCGATCTGCGAGGCGAAACGGAAGGCCGACCTCTTCGGTATGAATGAAGAGCACCGATCGCGCATCCAGGACTGACAGGGCCACCCGCAACTTCGTCGCGCGGCAGAGTGTCTTCATGTGTGGTGCCGCGATCCGTGCGATATGGTGCCGGGTCTGCGTTCGCACCTCCCACCGCATCAGGCGGGATCCAGGGTCATATGTCTGCCACTCCGGGTCACAGCTCAGCACATCGGCGTCGCGCAGCAATACCAGCAGACGATGGACCGAACTTCTGGGCCAGCCACAGGTATAGGTAATTTCGGCGAGGTTTAGCGGCGTCTCGGCCTCTGTGACCAAGTCCATCAATGCCATCGCTTTGGTCAGGATCGAGCTTTCCGGCATGACTGCTTCCTGTGAGGCTGGAGACACGCTGCGGTAGGAAAGCGGGCCTGCGCTTAGGGAACTGGAAAACGGGGACCGGGCCTTCCTGATTACGGTTCGGTTTTTCGCCGCCGCCGGGGAGCGCATCATGATATGCAATGAGAAAATGTATAAGTGCACGATTGATGTCAGTGGTGACAAGAATGGCGCCATGGCTGAGCGGTTCGGGCATATATACCATTCGCAAGATGGCCGAGGGGCCGGTTCGGGGCCAGAACGGGGATGTGCCAGACATGACGGAGATCACCAGCGCATGGGCGCGGCGGCACATGCCCCGCACGCGGCGGGCCATCGAAAGTCTGCCCGCCATGGCGGGCGTCAAGCTGGCCATGAGCATGCATCTCGACATGAAGATGGTACCGCTCGTCGAGGGGCTTGTGCATCGCGGAGCGGCGCTCTTCATCACCACCTGCAATCCCGCGACGGTTCGCGACGACGTGGTCGAGGCCATGCGGGCCTGCGGAGCGCGGGTCGAAGCCTGGAAGGACATGGCAGATAAGGACTGGCGGGCCGCGGTTGCCGCGGGGCTCGACTGGGGGCCGACCCATCTGAGCGAGATGGGTGCGGACTATACCCATTTCCTGCTGACGCACGACCGTCCCATGCCGCCGGTGCGCGCGGCGCTGGAGGCCACCGGGTCAGGGATCAATCGGTTGCAGTGGAACCTGCCGCCCTGGCCGATCTTCAACTGGGACGATCTGCCGGTGAAGGAGGGGCTGCACAACCGCCACATGGTCGGACTGACAACATGGGCGGCGTTCCTCAACCGGACCCTTCTCAGCCTTCACGAGAAGACCGTGCTCGTTGTCGGCTATGGTTCGGTGGGGCAGGGGCTGGCGGCGTCTGCCCGCGCTTTTGGCGGAATGGTTCAGGTGGCCGAGACCGATCCGGCGCGCATCCTGCAAGCCCGCTATGACGGGTGGCCGACCGGTTCGGTTGACAGGCTTGCCCCCGTCGCGGATGTGATTGTCACCGCCACGGGTGCGCGCCATGTGCTGCCGTTCGAGGTGATTGCGGGGCTCAAGAACGGCTGCATCCTGCTCAATGCCGGTCACCGGATCGACGAGATGGAGCTTGGTCCGTTGCTGGAGTTGCCGGCGGAGGAAAGCCTGCCCAGCATCACGACCTACCGCCTGGGCAATGGGCGGGAGGTGCATCTGTTCGTTGGCGGGGCAATGGCGAACCTGACGGCCGGAGAGGGCGACAGTCTCAATGCCTTCGATGTCACGCTCGCGGTCATGGCCGAGGGTGTGGGCCATATCGTCGGGGAAGGTGAGCGGGCCGTGCCGGGGGTGCATCTTCTCCCCCGGTCGGTCTGGGAGCGTGCCTGCCCCGATCCGTGAGGGGCGGTGCTCCTATGCGGTCTGAGCCGAGGGTGCTGCGGTGCCCTGCGCCACGGACACGCATTTCCGCGCGAGAATGTCCGTCGGGTCCAGGAGGACGGGAAGCCCCTCGGAGGTTGCGCCATCCGGTGCGATCAGAGGGAGTTCCGTGCATCCGAGGATGGCCGCCTCCGCCCCCTTGTCGCGCACGTGCTTGATGGCGGCGAGAAGGTCCTCTCGGCATTGACCGGTCGTGAAACCGGCTTTCACGCCTTTTTCCCCGTAGATCGCGGCCATGACGCGGTCCTGCATCGGTGCATCGGGCGTGATGAGCGTGAGTCCCACGGCTTCGAGCGCCTCCTGGTAGACGCCGGAAGCCACGGTGCCGGCGGTTGCCAGCAGCCCGACGTTGCGGATCTCGGGGTGGGCGGCCCGGATGTGGGCTGCGGTTTCGGTCAGCATGTTGACGATCGGCACGCCGAGGTGGCTCTGGATCCGGGCGACATAGGCATGAGCGGTGTTGCAGGGAATGGCGATGGCATCCGCGCCATCCGCCTCGAGCCGCTTGCAGGTGGAATAGAGCGGGATGGTCGGATCGTCGCCATCGCTGATGAGGTTCGCGGTGCGGTCCGGGATCTGCGGGTTCTGCTCCACGACCATCTTGATGTGATCCTGATCGCGCGCGGCCTTGGTGCGCTTCACGACCTTGTCCATGAAATCAACCGTCGCTGCGGGGCCGACGCCGCCCACGACGCCGATCTTGAAAGGTTGCGACCGGCCTGCGCCGCCATGGGCCAGCGCGTATTCGGCGTAGGCCTGGTTGACGTCGAGGATCGGGGTCGCGATGCGCGGACGCAGCGTGTCGATCAGGATGGGAAGCTCGGTGGAGCCGAGAATGATGACATCCGCTCCAAGGCTGGCGAGGTTCTCGCAGGCTTCTGCGAGCCATTCGACGGAGTTGCCGCTCAGTCGTCCGGCCTTGATGCCGGCGGGTCCGTAGACGGCGGGCATGACGGCCGAGCTCTGCACGTCGTCGTCGGGGTAGATCACCTCGCGGGACGGGCCGAGTGCGCGATCGAAGAGCCCGGTCTTGCGCACGTAGCTCGAGGTGATGACACCGACGCGCCGGGCCTCGGGGTGATCGCGGGCGAGCTTGTCCTGAACGGCATCGACGAGGCTCAGAACGGTGAGGCTGACCTCGGGAGCGACCTCGCCCAGAAAGCTGTGGGATATGAAACAGGGCAGGAGGGCGATCTGGCAGCCTCTACGCTCCATTTCCTTGAGCGTGTTGTAGACGTAGAACTTGCGGTGGTTCGGGTTGTAGTGCGCGTCGGCAATGGCGCCGGCGTCGTCGAAGGGCTGTTGCTCGAAGCTGATGTCGAGCTGCTCGTGGTCGCCGCCGGCAGGTGTGGACTTGATGATCTTCATCAGCAGGTCGGCGCCGCCGATGGCGCCGAGCCCGCCGACGATACCGAGCTTGTTTCTCTTGGGGGACTGATAGGTCATTATCCTTGGGTCCGTGGCAGCGGGTGAAGGTCAGGGGAGAGGCGGCGCACGGTCGCGCCGCTCCCGGGCTCCGGTTCAGGAGATGGCTTCGCTCAGTTTGGGAGCGTCCATGACATGGGGCGTGTCATAGGCCTCGACGTCAAGCTCGCCTTCGCTTTTCGCGACCACAACGGTGACGGCGCTGTCGCCGGTGACGTTCAGCGCGGTGCGTGCCATGTCGAGGATGCGGTCGATGCCGGCGATGATCGCGACGCCTTCGAGCGGCAGGCCGACCGAGGTGAGAACCAGCGAGAGCATGATGAGGCCGGCGCCTGGCACGCCCGCGGTGCCGATGGAGGCGAGCGTCGCGGTGAGGATGATGGTGATGTAGTCGCCCATTCCCAGATCAACGCCGAAGGCCTGGGCCACGAAGAGGGCGCAGACACCCTGGTAGAGAGCGGTGCCGTCCATGTTGATCGTGGCGCCGAGCGGCAGCACGAAGCTGGAGACACCCTTCGAGGCGCCGAGGTTCTTCTGCACGGCGGTCATGGTGACGGGGAGGGTCCCGGAGCTGGAGGTGCTGGTGAAGGCCACCATCTGCGGCTCCAGGACGCCCTGAAAGAAGCGGACCGGATTGAGGCCGGCACCGAATTTCACCAGGCCGCCATAGACGAGCAGCGCATGGATGGCGCAGCCGAGGTAGACAGCACCGATCACCGTGCCGAGCGGCAGCAGGAGGTCGAGCCCGTAGGTGCCTGCGACCCAGACCATGAGCGCGAAAACACCGTATGGGGCGAAGGCGATGATGATCGCGGTCAGCTTGTAGATGACTTCGGAGAGCGCCTCGAAGAAGTCGCGCACCGGCCTGCCCTTTTCGCCCGAGAGGTTGATCGCGAGGCCGAAGAAGATGGCGAAGACGATGATCTGGAGCACGTTGCCGTCGGCGGAGGCGGCAATCGGGTTCGTCGGAACGAGGCCGGTTATGGTTTCGACGAGGGTAGGTGCTTCCTGCGCTTCCGCGGCGGCGGAGGCGGTCATGTCGAGACCGGCGCCCGGCTGGAAGATCACCCCGAGGGCAAGGCCGATGGTAATGGCAACGGCGGTGGTGCCGAGGTAGAGCGCCACGGTCTTGAGCCCGATGCGGCCCATCTTGGTCATGTCGTGCATGGACGTCATGCCGGTCACGAGCGAGACGAAGATCAGCGGGACGATCAGCATCTTGATCGCATTGATGAAGATGGTGCCCACCGGCTTGATTGCGGTGGCAGCGGCTTCATTCCCGGTCTGGTTCAGGATGACGCCGATGACGATCCCCGCCCCGAGGGCTATGAAGATCTGCTTCCAGAGCATCATTGCTCTCCAGCGGCCCCAAAGGCCCTGCGATGTGCCGGATGTTTGGTCCATGTCGTTTGCTCCTGCTTGGTGCGCGGTGGCGTGCGGTTCTAGGTCTCTGAGTCGGGGACAGCCCCGGTGGATCGGGCCGAGCGCGGTGATCGGGAGCGCCGCGATGGCAGAACTCTCCCGTTCGCCGCATGTGTTCATGCGTGCGCGCCCGGTTCAGTCAGTCAGGCATTCGACGATTTGGCCCGCCCTGTCTGGAGCTATGAGCGTGGTGGTTTGCTCCGGGGCTCCGCTGCGGTCAGGCCGTTTCGTTAAACTTTTTATGATCGAGCGAGGGGCGCATATCCAATGCCGTTTCGACATGCATCATGCAAAATTTGCATAAGCAATCGCGCTGACGCATGTTAGGTGGGGGTGAGGCAATGCAAGGAGGACAGGCGTGGAACTGAGCTGGCTCGAGGATTTCCTCACGCTTTCGATCACCGGGAATTTCTCGAAGGCAGCCGAGACACGAAATGTCAGTCAGCCGGCCTTCAGCCGGCGCATTCGCAATCTGGAGTATTGGGTCGGCACGCCTCTTGTGGATCGCGGCGTCTACCCGATCGCGCTGACGCCCGCCGGGGAGGCGTTCCGCAAGCAGGCCGAGGAAACCGTTCAGACGCTGCAATATGCCCGCGAGGAGGCGAAGGGGCTGGTGCCGCGCTCAGGTCCGTTGGTCGCGTTCACCGGGCTGCATACCATGGCGATCAACTTCTTTCCGAAATGGATCGCGCAGGTGCAGGAGGGTATCGGCGAGATTCAGATCCGCATGGTGGCGGACAATCTTTCGGGTTGCGTGGAGGCGATCATGTCCGGCTCCTCCGACCTGATGCTTTGCTATGCGCATCCGAGCGTTCCGAGTGCGCTCGACATCAATCTCTTTCCCTCCATCGAACTTTCGGTGGACCGCATCCTGCCGGTGAGTGCCGCGCGGAAGGACGGCGCGCCGAAATACGATCTCAGGCGCGACGAGGACATTCCCTATCTCTGGTATCCGCCGGAGTGCTTCATGGGGCGCATCATCAACCCGATCGTTTCGGGCTCCGCGCTGGGTTCGCGGCTGAAGTTCCACTACGAGAATTCCATGACCGAGGCGCTGAAAGCGGTGGCTGTCGGAGGCGGCGGGCTGGCATGGCTGCCGGAGATCTCGATCCGGAACGAGCTCAAATGGGGGGCCTTGAAGCTCGCGGGCGATGAAAGCCATGCCAAGACGGTGTCGATCCGGCTCTATCGTTCCATCGAGCGAAGCCGCCCGGAGGTCGAGCGTCTCTGGGCATTTGCCTCGAGTTCCGTGAAGCCTGCGGCGGAGTGAGAGAAGCCACATTCTGTGTGATACGGCTTCCCCGGTGAGGATTGGGCATGTCAGTTGGTGATATTGCCCGCTGCGGCGGCACCTGCGCCGGTTGCGATCTTCAGGGTCGCCCAGGCCTGGGCTGCGTCGTTCACGGCGGATGCCGCCGAAATCCGGGCCGATGCGGTGTTTCGATCGGTGTCGAGCAAGTCCAGAAGGGTAATCGCACCGCTGCGGTAGTTTTCCTGAGCGAGGTCGAGAGCTCGTCCGTATTCGTCCGCAGCCGTTCGCAGCAAGGCGGCGCGCTGCCGGTAACGGGTCAGGTTGGACTGGGCGACCTGGACGTCCTCGACCGCATCGAGAACGGAGACGCGCCAGGTAATCTCATACTGTTTCGCTTCCGATATCTCTGCATCACGAGTTGCCCTGAGCGCTCCCTGGTCGAAGACCGGTAGGGAAAGTTGCGGGCCGAAGCTCCAGGCCTCGACACCGCTGACGCTCGCGACCGTACCGGAGAGCGACAGGGAGGGATAGAGATCCGCTTCGGCAACACCGACATCGGCCACGGCTTCGGCGAGATCGGCTTCGGCGCTGCGAACGTCGGGGCGATTGCGCAGGAGGTCGGCGGGCACGCCGGTCTGTGCGCCGCCGGGGGTGCGTAGCTGGGCTGCTCCCTTCTGCATGTCGGCGAGGATCGGGCCGGCGGGTTCGTTGAGCAGCGTTGCAATCGCATAGACACTGGCATCGAAGAGCGCGGCATACTGCGGCAGGGCCGCGCGGGCATTCGAGAGCAGGGCCTGGGCTTCGGCGACCTCGTATTCGGTTGCGGCACCGGCTTCGAACTGGCTGCGCGTGATTTCGACGGTTTCCTCCCGCGCCTCGATTGTTTCGCGCGTCAGGGCCAGGATTTCCTGGTAGGATCGGGCATCGGAGTAGGCGGCGACAAGTTCCGCGAGCCATGCGAGCCGCACGGTCTCCACATCGGCCTGCGCGGCCGTCAGCGATGCCAAAGCGCTTTCGCGTTCGCGCTGGAGGCCACCGAACATATCGATGACGAGCGATGCGCCCAGCTCGCCGGATTCCACCGTGGTGACGCCATCGACCGCATCGCCGCCGGATCGCTCGAGCGTTCCTGTCAGCGATCCGTCCAAGGCGGAGTTGATGCCAGTTTCACGCAGTTCAGCTTGGGCCTGCCTGACGGCTTCGGTCGCCGAGAGCACGTCGAGGTTCTGCGCAAGCCCGCGCGCAACCAACTGATCGAGCAGGGGATCATTGTAGGTCAGCCACCAGCGTTCCGTGGCAACCGCACCGATGGCATCCGCATCGCCATCCACGAAGCGCGTTTGGAGGGTGACGTCGGGGCGCTGGTAGTCGGGGCCGACTGCGCAGCCTGCGACGAGCAGGCCGACGAGGATCAAAGTGGATTTCACTGTGCAGCCTCCACACGTGCCCGGAACATTCCCGTGGCCTTGATGACAGCGACATAGAACACCGGGACCAGAATGACCCCGATCACCGCCGAAAAGATGATGCCACCGAGCATTCCGGTGCCGATGGATTTCTGGGCATTGGCCCCCGCCCCGGAGGCAAGAACCAGGGGCGTGATGCCGAAGCCGAAGGCAAGCGAGGTCATCAGGATCGGGCGCAGGCGCTGGCGTGCTGCCGAGACCGTTGCCGCCATCAGCGCCATGCCCTGTGCGCGCTGGGCCTCGGCAAACTCGACGATCAGGATCGCGTTTCGGGCCGCAAGGCCGATGGTCGTGAGCAGGCCGACCTTGAAATAGACATCGTTAGATTGCCCGAATGCCCAGGTCGCCGCCATTGCGCCGAGCACGCCCACGGGAACGGAGAGCATCACGGCGAAGGGGACTGTCCAGCTTTCGTAGAGCGCCGCGAGGCAGAGAAAGACCACGAGAGCCGACAGGGTGTAGAGGATCGGCTCCTGGCTGCCCGACAGTCTTTCCTGGTAGCTCAGACCAGTCCAGGCGGAGGCGAAAGAGCCATTCAGTTCCGATGTCAGGTCTTCCATGGCGCTCATGGCGTCACCGGAGCTCAGGCCTGCCGCCGCTGCCCCGGAGATCTCGAGGGCACGGGTGCCGCCGTAGCGCGCAAGCTTGGGCGTGACGGTTTCCCATTCGCGACTGATGAAGGAGGAGAGCGGCACCATTTCGGAATCGTCGTTGCGGACATACCACTGATCGACGTTCTCCGGTTGCATCCGCCACGGCGTCCCGCCCTGGACGATGACCTCGCGGAGGTCGTTGCCGAGGGGGAAATCGTTGACGTAGGAGCCGGAGAAGACCGTGGATAGCATCGAGTTCACATCCGAGAGCGACACGCCGAGCGCCTCGGCCTTCTGCTGGTCGATCTGCAGTTTCAGGGCCGGTTCGGTCGCGTCGTCATTGCCGCGCAGGTTGGTCACGCGGCCATCGGCATTGCCAAGTGAGACCAGCTCGTCGGCGGCGGCGCTCAGGGCTTCCTGGCCGACGCCCGACTGGTCGACGAGATACATCGAGAAGCCCGACGTATTTCCGAGGCCCTGGATCGCGGGCGGTTGCAGGACGAACACGCTTCCGAGCCGGGACTGGAAGAAGGCGGCATTCGCCCGGTTCATCACATCGGCCGCGTCCACGCCGGGACGCTCATCGTAATCCTTCAGCTTGATGAACAGCATGGCGTTGTTCTGGCCGGACCCGCCGAAACTGAACCCGATATTGGAGAACACGCTCTCAACCACCTCGGACTCCTCGCTGAGCAGGTAGTCCTCGATGACCGAGGCGGTATGGGAGGTCTGCTGCGAGGTCGAGCCCTGGGGCAATTCGACCATCGTCATCAGCACGCCCTGATCCTCGGTGGGCAGGAACGAGGTCGGGAGCCGGTCATAGATCCACCAGGCGCCGAAACCGACAAGGGCCAGCACCAGCAGCATGCGGAAGGGACGCAGCGACAGACGGCCGACTGCGCCGCCATAACCGTCGGTCAGGCGGTTGAGCCCGGTGTTGAACCAGCGCAGGGGAGCGATGGGCTGTTTGCCATGGCTCGGCTTCAGGAGTTGTGCGCACATGGCCGGCGTCAGGATCAAAGCTACGAAAAGCGACAGAACCATGGCCGAGATGATCGTGACCGAGAACTGCTTGTAGATCACGCCGGTCGAGCCGGACATGAAGGCCATGGGCAGGAATACGGCCGAGAGGACCATGACGATGCCCACCAGGGCGGTGGAGATTTCGCCCATGCTCTTTTCGGTCGCGGCCTTCGCGTCCAGCCCGTCCTCCTCCATGACGCGTTCGACATTCTCGACCACGACGATGGCGTCGTCCACCAGCAGGCCGATGGCCAGCACCAGGGCAAACATCGTGAGTGTGTTGATCGACATGCCGAAGGCCGCCAGGACACCGAATGTGCCCAGAAGAACCACGGGCACGGCGATGGTCGGGATGATTGTCGCACGCCAACTCTGGAGGAATAGGAGGATAACGAGGAACACCAGTACCACGGCTTCGATGAGCGTATGGTAGACCTCCTCGATCGAGTCCTCGACGAAAGGCGATGTGTCGTAGGGGTATTCGACGCTCACGCCTTCCGGCAGGGCGGTTGAAAGGCCGGAGATCACCTCGCGGACCCGTTCGGCGGTGTCGACCGCGTTGGCGCCGGTGGCGAGGTTGACGCCGAACCCGGCGGCCGGGTGGCCATTGTAGCGGCTGAAACGGCCGAACTGCTCCTCCGCGAGTTCGACGGTGGCCACATCCGCGAGATAGACCGCCGATCCGTCCGTGTTTGTCTTCAGAAGGATGTTCTGAAAATCCTCGACGGATTCGAGCTGGGACTGCGCGGACAGCGAAACGGTGAACTGCTGGCCTTCGGCGACCGGCTGATCGCCCAGGCTCCCGACCGTGACATTGGTGTTCTGCTCCGAAACGGCCGAGGTCACGTCATTGGGGGTGAGCTGATACTGGTAGAGGCGATCGGGGTTGAGCCAGATTCGCATGGCGTATTCGGTGCCGAAGATGTTGATCGATCCGACGCCCTCCGTTCGCTGCACCGCGTCCTCGATCGTGCTGCCTAGAATGTCACCGAGTTGCAGGGAGTCGTAGCGGCCATCCTCGCTTACCAGGGCGCCCACCAGCAGGATGGAGCTCGTGGAGCGGGTGACGGAAACGCCCGAGTTCGTCACGGTGTCCGGAAGCTGGGACTCCACGAGCTGCAACTTGTTCTGGACCTGCACCTGCGCCATGTCGGAGTCGATGGAATCGTCGAAAGTAAGCGATACGCTCGCTGAACCTTCGGTCGAGGACGATGTCATGTAGGTGAGCCCGTCGAGGCCGGTCAGCCCGTCCTCGATGACCGTGGTCACCGAGTTTTCCACCGTTTCCGCCGAGGCGCCGGAATAGGATGCGCTGATCCGGACGGTGGTGGGCGCAATATCGGGGTATTGGGAAATGGGAAGGCTTGTGAGGCTGAAGGTGCCGACGAGCATGACGACTATGGCCAGAACCCACGCGAAGACCGGGCGGTGAATGAAGAACGATGCCATGGATCAGTTCTCTTCTTCGCCGGCTGCAATATCGCGGACGATGCCGTTATCGTCGATCGTCGCCGCCACGGGCGTGACCTCCTGGCCGGGGCGGAGCGAGGACAGCCCGTCGACGATGATCTTGTCGCCTTCGGCCAGTCCGTCCTGCACGATCCAGGAGTTCTGATAGCTGCCCTGATCTTGCAAGGTCCGCTGCTCCGCGGTGCCGTCCTCACCGACGACAAAGACGGTCAGCTCGCCGGAATTTCCACGGGTCGCCGCGCGTTGGGGTACGAGATAGGCCTGTGCCGTTCCGATGGTCACCTCGCCGCGCAGGAACATGCCCGGAATGACGACGTGATGCGGATTGTCGAACTCGAAGCGGACCGTCACCGTGCCGGTCGTGGTGGAGACAAAGTTGCCGGGGGTCACCAGAGCGCCCGTTCCGCGGTAAACGTCGCCGTTCTCGAGCTGAAGCGAGGCCTTGATGCTGTCGTTCTGCTGGAGCGTGCCCTCGCGAATGCCTTTTCGGATGGAGAGGATCCGGGCGCTTGCTTCCATCATGTCGACATAGATCGGGTCCGACCGGACGATGGTGGTCAACTCGTCGCTCTGGCCCGCAGTAACGAGATCGCCCACGGAAACCGTCGGGACGTCCGCGCGTCCCGAGATGGGGCTTGTGATCGTCGTCCAGGATAGCTCGGTCTGGGCATAGTCGAGCGCGGCCCTGGCGGAATCGAGTGTGGCCTCGGCTTCTGCGAGGGTGGCGCGGGCGGATTCGACTTCGGCTTCCGTGTAGCCGCGGCCGGCGAGCTGTTCCGCGCGATCATAGGCCGACTGCGCGACCGGAAGATTGGCTTCGGCGGTTGCCAGATCCGCACGGGCGGAAGCCTCTGCTGCAACGTAGGAGGAATCGTCGATGCGGAAAAGTGGATCGCCGACCTCGAGCAGCTGGCCCGGCGTGTAGAGGATCTCCTCGATCACGCCACCCACTCGGGGGCGCAGTTCCACTTCCTGAAACGCAACGGCGCGCCCCGGAAGGGTCACGGTGCGCGGCACCTCCTGCAACGAGGCCTCGACGAAACCCACTTCAACCGGGCCGGCTCCCGGCGCGCCCTGGGCATTTGCCGCGGACGTGACCGCTGCGGCGGCGGTAACCGCCAACACAAATTTACATACGAAGGATTTCATCGCCTTCTAGACCCTTGACTACACTGACCCCATATTGCTTCATAGGCAAACATTGCAGAGTGCGCAAAGTAAATTCGATGACACTTCCGTTACGAGAGCGTCGGCGGCAGGAGACTGCCCGCGACATTCAGCTCGCCACATTGAAACTCGCGCTCGACCAGGGGCTCGAGAACGTCACCACCGAGGCCATTGCCGCCGCCGCCGGGGTCAGTGCTCGCACCTTCTTCAATTACTATCCCAACAAGGAATCCGCCGCCGTCGGTCGGCCGCCGGGCTTCAGGGAGGAGGACAAGACCGCTTTGCGCCACGGCACCGCGCCGATCGCCCGCGATCTCAAGCTGTTTCTCGACAGGCACATGGCCTCGCTCATCGCCGAGGAGGAGACGCTTCGCATGGTCCGGACGGTGGTCCATTCCAATGCCAAGGCTCTCGGCGTGCTTGACGGCTATCTTGTCAGCGAGCGCGACGAGGTTGCGGATTGCCTCTTCGAGCGGGTGAAGGACCGGCAGATTGCCATGGCGTTGGCGGACAATGCGGTCTGCTGTACCTCGCGGGCAATCCACCTCTGGGAAGGACAGCAGAGCCTGCCACTGGTCGAAGCGCTAGACATGGTGTGGGAAGGCCAGATCGCGGCGTCACGGCGGTTGTCTGACTTCGAGGGCTGAAAAGCCGGGGTGTGACCGGAGGCGCGACATGCTGGACATTGCCGCGGTTGCGACTAGCCTGCGATGCGCTTGGGTGCGTTGCAGGGGAGGGGACAATGGGCAAAGGATACCATAGGGGCCGGAAGGCTTGGGGAACATGAGCGTCGTCGTCTTCGGATCGGTCAACCTCGACCTGACGGTCTATGTGGACATGCTCCCGCGCCCAGGGCAGACGATCCACTCCGGGCGGGAAAGCATCGGGCTCGGCGGCAAGGGAGCGAACCAGGCCGTGGCGGTTCAGCGGCTTTCGCGCGATCCGGTGCGTTTCGTTTCGGCGACCGGGGAGGACGCGTTCGGTGCAATGTTGCGCGCGGAACTTGCCGCCAAGAGCGTCCCTCTCCATCATCTGCAGCGTTTTTCGGATGTGACCACGGGTATCGCGCTCATCCATGTCGATGCCAGTTCGCAGAACACGATCACGGTGATGGGCGGGGCAAACCTGGCCTGGCCGGCGGAAGGACCGGACCCGGCGGTCTTCGAAGGCGCGAAAGTCGCGCTGTTTCAGCTTGAAACGCCGCTCGAGGCAACGCGTGCCGCCATGATTTCGGCCAAGGCTAAGGGGGCGCGGGTGGTTCTCGATCCTGCCCCCGTGCCGGTTTCCGTTCCCGACGGGCTATGGAGGGCCGCGGATATTGTCACGCCGAACGAGACGGAGGCTGAAGCGCTTCTGGGGTTTTCGCCGGGTGGCGGCAGCGATGCGATCTCTGCCGCGCGGGCACTTTGCCGGCTGGGACCGGAGGTTTGCGTCATCAAGATGGGAGCGCGCGGGCTTGCCTACGCCGCCACGGATGGAACGGAAGGGTTGATGGGACCCTATCGCGTCGATCCCGTCGATACCGTTGCGGCGGGTGACAGCTTCAACGGGGCTCTTGCCGTCGCGCTCTCCGAGGAAATGCCGCTGGAAGATGCGCTTCGCTTTGCCTCGGCGGCGGGCGCACTTGCGACCACGCGGCCTGGGGCGTCGGCTTCCGCCCCGTCACGTGCGGAGGTCGAGGGTCTTATCGCCCAGGGGCATGAGAGCGCGGGGTGAAAGGCGCGGCATCCGTCATGCCGCCCCCTGTTGCTCGGAGCAGGGGGCGTATGCGCGCATGAATGTGTCGACCGCCCGCGCGGCATATTCGTCGATCTCGCGATCCGTATAGTCCTGCTTTACCCCGAAGAGCGCCTTCATCTGAATTTCGGAAGCGCAGAGCGCGAAGAACTGGAAAGCTGCGAAATCGGCATCCTCGACCGCGAGGTCACCCTTGTGGCTAGCTTCCGCGAGAATGGGTGACAGCATTGCCTTGCGCTTTTCGGGGCCGGACGAAAAGAACTGTTGGCCGATCTCCGGCATTCGGGCGGACTCGGCAACCGCGGCGCGGTAGATGTCGCGTATGAAGGGCGAGAGGAACATGTGGATATGGTGAACCGCATGCTTGAGCAGCTTCTCCCGGATCGGGAGGCCTTCGATGCAGGTTTCCGCAAGTTCCGCCTGCAACTTGCAGTCGCCTTTCATGACCGCCTCGTAGATCGAGGCCTTGTCGGGGAAATAGCGATACATCGTCGCCTTCGAGATGCCTGCGCTCTTGGCGATGTCGTCAACGCTTGCGCCCGCAAAACCCTGTTCGCGGAACACGGCGCGCGCGCCATCCAGGATCTGCTTGAGTTTTTTCTCCGAACGGCTGGAGGCCGGGCACATTGCCGGCCAGTCCGTCATCAAGCCCTCGGAATTCGTCATGTCGTTCATTTTCAAGACCCTAAAGCCTCCCGTGTCTCCCAAATGTTACTGGTTGCATGCCCCTTTGTCCACGCGCGCGGCAGTCAGCCCCTGCCTTTCTGATACGAAACCGTTCGGTTTACTCTTGTGCGAGCTCAAGCGTGCGCTATATAAACAAACATAGGAACGAAACGGTTCCGTTTCAAATGCCGGAGTGATCCGGCAACCCATGGAGACAGACATGACCAATATCGCACGTTCTTTCGCCCTCGCCGCAGCTGTCATTGCTAGTGGCGCTTCCATCGCATCCGCCGAAACGCTCGGTGACCGCGTTGCCAAGGGCGCGATCTCGGAAGCCGCCTTCCAGCAGCTCATCGCCCAGACCGGCCTGAATGCCGAGGAAGCATCCGCCAAGACCGTCAACGAAGTCGTTCACCTCCGCATTCGCGACGAGTGATCAACGGTCCTTATGACAGACATCCGTCGTGAGTAGGGAAGCCGCCGGGTCGAGTGCTCGGCGGCTTTTCTTTCGTCAGAGAGGCAGTCCGCCGAGAGGCCATGGTGTTGACGGAGATGTGACCGGCAGGATCAATAAAACAAGGGCAGAATGAACCTGCAGCCCTGCTTTCCATGCAACCATATTGTGCTTTCGAGTGTTGAGTTTGCGTCACGTCAAGGACGCATGATTCCACCAAGGGCACTCTTTGATCGGGTGTTACTCCCTATTGATTGGATCTACTCGCGAGTAGCTTCGGAAGGGGGCGGGGGCGCGACGTAGCCAGGCCGAAAGGAGGATGGCCCAACGAAAAGCACAACCTATGCGATTGCTTTTGTGGGTGTGCAGACATACCTTGGGAGGAAATGACCGGACCACGAAAGGTTCGGCGTTTAGAGGAGGAAACAATGGACTTTGCTGTCGAAGACAGATTCTACACGGCTTTAAGCGCCGTGATTTCGGCACGGCTAGGGGCGGAACATCCTTGTGCAATGGCCACGGCGAATGCTGCTCGGAGCCCGTCGTCGCGAAATGTCAATGCGGCTCATCAGGAGCTTGAACGCCTGGACAGCGGTATTCGCAAAGAGGTTGAACAGGAACTCGAAACATGGATGCGCGGCGACATCTGATGCCAGCCGGCAGAGATTTTCACTCCTGACGCAGTTGTCGGGGACTCTGGTTGCGGCCACCGGAAAACGGCTGGTTGGCCGCAAGGGCGAGGGTTTCGGAGCTCAGGCGACGGCGGCGCCGGAAATGGCCGCCTGAAATCGCTTCATCGCCGCAAAAGGTCCATCATCGCTGGACCATAATTCATCTCCAAGACAGATGAAGTCGGAAACCTGTTCAACATCTGCAGCGATTTCCGGGGTCAGTCCGCCTTCCGCAACGACGGGAAGCTCGATCATCTCCGACCACCAGCGGAACAGGTCAAGCGGGGCCAGGACCCCATCCCCGAGACTGGACTGCGTGAGTGGGCCGAAACTGACATAATCCGCGCCGATCTCACCTGCCGTCATGCCGTCATGTCTCGACGCATGGGCATAGGCCCCGACGATCGCGTCCTTGGCAAGCGCCTTGCGGGCGCTGCGCACTTTTCTCGATCCATCGGTGAGGTGAACGCCATCGAGCCCGAGTTGCGTTACGAGGCGGAAATGATCGCTCATCAGGACGGGAACATCCTGTGCGTGGCAGATGGGGCGGAGCGTGTCTGCGGCACGGCAGAGGTCGTCCTCCGACGCAGCTCCGGCGGCAATACGCAGACAGGCCACATCATTCTCGGTGAGAAGGCGCTCAAGCGCCTCCGCACAGTTGCTCAGGCCGGGGCCAGCCGGCGCGACGAGATACAGTCTGGCTGATGTTTCCTCCGACATGCCGTCGCGCCCGCCACTTTCCCGACTTACTTCAAGATCGACATGCCGGCGTAGATCGCGTCTTCGCCGAGGTCTTCTTCAAGCCGGATGAGCTGGTTGTATTTGGCGAGTCGATCGGAGCGCGAAAGCGAACCGGTCTTGATCTGGCCGCAATTGGTTGCCACGGCGAGATCGGCGATGGTCGAGTCCTCGGTTTCGCCCGAGCGGTGCGACATGACGGCGGTGAACCGCGCGCGGTGCGCCATTTCGACCGCTTCGAGCGTTTCGGTCAGCGAACCGATCTGGTTGACCTTGACGAGGATCGAGTTGGCGATGCCTTCGTCGATGCCTTTGACCAGTCGCTTTGTATTTGTAACGAAGAGGTCGTCGCCCACGAGTTGGCACTTGTTGCCAATCGCGTCAGTGAGCTTCTTCCAGCCTTCCCAATCGTCTTCGGCCATGCCGTCCTCGATGGAGATGATCGGGTAGCGTGCCACGAGATCCGCGAGGTAGGAAACGTTCTCGTCCACCGAGCGTGTCACGCCCTCGCCCTTCATGTGGTAGGCGCCGTCCTGGTAATACTCGGTCGAGGCGCAGTCGAGCGCGAGGTAGACATCTTCGCCGGGCATGTAGCCGGACTTCTCGATCGACTTCATGATAAAATCGAGCGCTTCGTCGGCGCTTTGAAGCGCGGGGGCAAAACCGCCTTCATCGCCGATACCGGTATTGTGGCCAGCCCCGCTGAGTTCCTTTTTCAGGGTGTGGAACACTTCGGCCCCGATCCTGACCGCGTCGGCGATGCTTTCGGCGCCGACCGGCATGATCATGAATTCCTGAATGTCGATCGGGTTATCGGCGTGCTCACCACCATTGATGATGTTCATCATGGGCACCGGCAGAACGCGGGCTCCGGTTCCGCCAATGTAGCGATAGAGCGGGGTGCCGAGGCTCTGGGCAGCTGCCTTTGCGCAGGCGAGGCTGACGCCGAGGATCGCGTTGGCCCCCAGGCGACCCTTGTTGTGGGTGCCGTCGAGGCCGCACATGAGCTTGTCGAGCTTGACCTGGTCCGTAGCAAGGTTGCCGCAGAGCGCATCCGAGATCGGACCGTTGACCGAGCGAACCGCGTGCAGAACGCCCTTGCCACCGTAGCGCTTGGGGTCCTTGTCACGCAGTTCGACTGCTTCGTGTGCGCCGGTGGAGGCCCCCGAGGGCACCGCTGCGCGGCCCATGGAGCCGTCTTCGAGAAGCACGTCTACCTCAACCGTCGGGTTGCCCCGGCTGTCGAGAATTTCACGCCCAACGATATCTATGATGACTGACATGATCGAATGGCCCCCGCGGTACCTATTTTCGTAATCCGTACTCGTTCCTGTTAACCCAGTCCACCGCCTCTGAAAACCGCTATCTGGCGGCAAGGCCCAAGACGAGGCTTCGTGGTCAGGCAAAAACCGGGGATGTTGTCATGAGCGCCAGGCTCGCAAGCAGGATGGCGCCGCCCGCGAGAATTTGTATCAGGGGAAGCACAAAGCGCGCGGCGGCGCTGTCCCCGGCGGCGATCAGGGCAGTGTCGCGTCCCCGGACCGCGAGAAATGCGACAAGTGCGGTGAAGGCTGCCGTGCCCAGTCCCATGGCCAGAACGCCTGCAGCACCCGCACTTGCGACCTGCAACTTCCAGGCAAGTATCAGGACCACCAACGCGCCGGTGCAGGGCCGCGCGGCCATGCCGGCCACGAGGAGTGCGGCATCCCGCATCCCGCTGGATGAAGCGACGGCTTGCGGATCGGGGTGATGGCTGTGTCCGCAGCCGCATGATCCACCGTGATGGGCGTGGTGCTTCTCCAACTTTGCGATCCGGAGCAGCCCGCGGGTCAGTATCCAGCCGCCGATCAGGGCAATGATGCCGTCGCCGAGGAGCGTCATCCAGCCTTCGCCTGCATCAATCGTGCCGCGAGCCGTGCCTGCAAGCAGGGAGAGGCTGCCAAAGACGATGAGGATCGCCAGAAGCGACTGCGCGAGACTGCCAGCCGCCGCTATCATCACCATGCGGCGGGCCGTGGCCTTCATCGCGAAAGCTCCGCCGGCGACAAGTGCTTTGCCGTGCCCCGGACCTGCGGCATGCAGAAACCCGTAGGCCGCACAGATGCCGATGAGCGACCAGAATGCCGAAGGATCGCCGGTTTGAAGCGCCTGAATGCGGGCTGCGAGCAGTGACTGCAACGCGTGCTGTTTCTGGGCCAGCCACCAGAAAAGCGCCTGATGTGCGCCTTTCTGCCAGGCTGCTACGGCGAGCAGCCCGACGGCCAGAAGGACCAGGGTTGCTTTCAGTCGCATCTCAAGAAGATCTTGTCGGCAAAGAGTTGGCCGAGATTTTCCTCTGGATCCTCGTCGGCCGGGATCGCGAAGAGGCTGGTCTGAAGGGCGACGAGATCCTGGGTGGGTTCGAACGGATCGATCGTGGCTGCGCAGTCTACGGCATTGCCCAGAAGCCGGGGAGCCTCCGTTACAGCATAGGCCGTATAATAGGTGGGATCATAGATCTCCACGCGGATCTGATCGCTTGGCGGGATGGGTGTGTCGAGTTTGCGGGTGAAGCTGATGACCACGCGCCCGTCCCGGATCTCGGCGTCGGGTTCCTGCGGTCCTGAAAGGCCGATCTCTCCAGAGCCGTCATAGACATAACTGTCGCCCTGGAAATCCGGGTGCCATTCGGTCTGATAGGCGGCAAGCTCCGCGCGCTGCGCCTCCGTGAGCGGTTCGGTAGACGGCAAGCCGAGATCCTCAATCATGAAGAGCGACGTCAATGGGTCGTAGATCCAGGAAATGCGGAGCTCCGAAAGACGGCCTTCGCCGTCGAAGACGAGATCCGCACCCCCATCTATGAAGACGTGCGGGTGGGTGTTTCCGGGGTCGGCGGCAAGTGCAGCCAGAAGCAGCGCAAGTGACGGAGCGGTTGAGGCGGTTCGGCCCATGGCATTCGGTTCGCAGACGAGTGGCGGGACACCGTAGTCTCTACGGTCCCGCCGCGCCTGGAGCAAGTCAGCCTTGCGAGAGGCAGTCGACCAGTTCGTCCGTTATGCTCTGGATCAGTTCAGGATAGAGTGTCGGGCCGGGTTCGAGGCTCGAGCCCAGCGGATCGAGGATCCCGCTCTTCGCATTGGTGCCATCGATCACGGTCTGGACGAGTGAATCGTCGAACTGGGGCTCCGCGAAGACGCAGGTGACATCCAGATCTTCGATCGTTTCCTGGATTTCGGTGAGCCTTGCCGCGCTGGGCGCCGTGGCGTCGCTGAAGCTGATCGCTCCGCTGGCCTCTACGTCGAAGCGGGCCTCATAGTAGTGATATGCGTCGTGAAAGACGACGAAGTTCTTGCCGGCCACGGCAGCAAGTTCGGCGGTGTTCGCATCGACGAGTTCAGCGATCTCGTCGGCGAAAGCTTCGGCATTCTGAGCGTAGAGTTCAGCGTTTTCCGGATCTGCCTCGGCCAATGTGCCTGCCATGACATCGGCCATTACGACAGCGTTCATCGGGTCCAGCCAGACATGCGGGTCCATGCCCGAATGATCGTGGCCGTGATGGTCGTGCCCCGCCTCTTCGTGCGCGTGTTCTTCGTGCTCGTGATCATCATGGGCGTGTTCTTCGTGCTCGTGATCATCATGGGCGTGTTCTTCGTGCTCGTGATCATCATGGGCGTGTTCTTCGTGCTCGTGATCATCATGGGCGTGTTCTTCGTGCTCATGATCATCGTGAGCGTGTTCTTCGTGCTCATGATCATCGTGAGCGTGCTCTTCATGCTCGTGATCATCGTGAGCGTGCTCGTCATGACCGTTATGATTATGTTCCGTCCCGAAATCCGCACTCTCGCGGAAGGGCAACTGCCGCATGCCGGGCGAGTTCGCGAGTTCGACGATCTCCTCGGTTCTGGGCAGGGTCTCCAGAGGGTCGACCATCCAGGGCGAAAGGTTCTCGCCGACCCAGAAAATGACTGCCGCATCCTGAACGGTGGCGGCCTCTGACGGGCGCATGGAATAGCTGTGAGGTGATGCGCCGGCGGGGAGTAGAAGCTCCGGCTCGCCCGCGCCCTCCATGACCCGGGCCGCGATCGAGTGCACGGGCAGTATGTCTGTCAGCACCAGAGGCGCATCGGCGAGAGCGGTGATCGGGCTCAGAAGCGTGAGGCCGAGCGCAGAGGCGGGCAAGGCTCTGGGGAGGGACATCATGAGGATCTCCAGTCTTTTCGATTGTGATTGCAGGCCCGAGTCTGGATAACTAGGTTGCTTGCGAGGGTTGTTATAATCTAACAGAACATAGGACAAGTGCCGAAATGTCCGACGTGCCGGCCGATGCGTTCCATCGCCACGATCATACCGCCTGTCGCGAGGCGGCGCTCGAAACCGTTGTCGCGGAATGCGAGGAGCGGCGCCTGAGACTGACCCCGCAAAGACGTTGTGTTCTCGAGGCACTTCTTGAGGGGCACAAGGCTATGACGGCCTACGAGTTACTTGATCGGTTGCGGGAAGCGGGGCTCGGAAGTCAACCGCCGGTCGTCTACCGCGCGCTCGACTTCCTGCTGGAAAACGGGTTCGCGCACCGGATCGAACGCCTGTCGGCCTTTGTGGCCTGCATGCATGGCGAGGGGTCGCACCAGGCTGTCTTTCTGATCTGTCGCATGTGTCGCCGGGTGGCTGAAACGGAGATTCCGGGTTCAATCAGTGCACTTGGTCATCAGGCGGAAGATGTGGGCTTCCGGATGGAGCGGATCGTAGTTGAGGCCGAGGGGCTTTGCGCCGAGTGCCGGGGGAAGGCGTCATGAGTGCCGCACTGATCACCGCCACTCACCTCGACTACGAGATCGGTGGCCAGCGGGTGCTGGATGATGTGAACCTCACCATCGCGCCGGGTGAGATCGTGACCATCGTGGGGCCGAACGGGTCCGGCAAGACGACGCTTGTCCGGCTTCTGATCGGTGCCTTGCGGCCCACGGGGGGAGCGATCGAACTCCGGGACGGCTTGCGTATCGGCTATGTGCCCCAGCGCCTTTCAATCGATCACACGCTTCCGATTACCGTCGACCGTTTTCTAGCGCTGTCGGAGCGCCGTGCATCGGCGCGAATGGCGGCACTCGCCCAGGTTGGCGGCGAGAAGCTGGTGAAACTGCAACTCATCGATCTTTCGGGCGGGCAGTTTCAGAGGGTACTTCTGGCGCAGGCACTCCTGAGAAATCCCGAACTGCTGGTTCTTGACGAAGCGGCACAGGGGCTAGACCAGCCCGGAATCGCGCATTTCTATCGCCTGATCGAGGAAATCCGGCGGGAATTGGGTTGTGGCGTGCTGATGGTCAGCCACGACCTGCACGTTGTGATGTCGGCCTCGGACCGGGTAGTCTGTCTCAATGGCCATGTATGCTGCGAGGGCACGCCGCTGCATGTGTCGAACGCTCCCGCCTATCGCGCGCTCTTCGGTCTGGGTACCGAGGGGGCGCTCGCGCTCTATCGTCACGCGCATGACCACAGACACGGGGGCGGTGCCCCTGGACACCATCACCACCACGCGGACCCCGGTGCATGACTTTTCTCGACGATTTCTTTGTGCGCGCCATGATCGGCGGGCTCGGTGTCGCGCTGGCCGCCGGTCCCTTGGGCTGTTTCGTTGTGTGGCGGCGGATGGCCTATTTCGGGGACGCCACTGCTCATGCGGCACTCCTGGGCGTGACGCTTGCGCTGGCGACCGATCTGCCGGTGGTTCTGGGGGTGACCATTGCGGCGATCGTCATGGCCATCGGGGTAACGCTTGCCTCGGGCCGGACATATGCCGTCGATACGATGCTGGGCGTCGCCTCTCACGGCGCGCTGGCGCTGGGGCTTGTCGCGCTGAGCCTGCTGCCGGGGGTTCGGATCGATCTCAGCGGTTTCCTCTTCGGCGACATTCTTGCGGTTTCACGCGGGGATCTGGCGTTTATCTGGGGTGGGGCGATATTCGTGGCGGGGCTGGTGGTGTTGAGACGCAGTACGTTGCTGCTTTCCACACTGAACGAGGAACTTGCGGTATCTGCCGGTGTCAATCCGGCGCGTGAGCGGATGATCCTTACGCTTGCGCTCGCGCTGCTCGTAGCCATTGCCATCAAGGCGGTTGGCGTTCTGCTCATTACGGCCATGCTGATCATTCCCGCGGCGACGGCAAGGGCGCTCTCGCGAACCCCCGAGACCATGATGGTTCTGGCGGTTCTGGCGGGGGCCGGTTCGGTGGTACTTGGTCTCGAGGGCTCGCTGCATCTGGACCTGCCCGCTGGTCCCGCAATCGTTACCGCCGCGGTCCTGCTGCTGGTCGTGGCAAATGCCGCCCGTATCGTGAAAGCCCGCGCGAGGCGTTGAGCGCGGGCGATCGGATCGGCTTTTCAACGTCGTTGGGCTGTCAGGTTTCCGGCTGGTCGGGTTCCATGCCATTCCGACCCTGCCTCTCGAACTCGCCCTCCAGGTAATCCTCGAGATTGACGAGATCTTCGGGCAGGGGAAGGCCGAGCGACTGCATCTCGGCGAGTTTCTCGCGCAGGGTTTCCTGAAGCTCGTGCATGTCTTCCGGTTGGTTCGATATCGAGTCGAGCAGCATCGCGACCTGGAGACGGAATTCTTCCAATGCCATTGTTTCCTCCTGCGGCCGAGCGGGTTATCGTTGAGCAGCGGCCGCTCCACAGTTTGCGCGCCAATCTTGATCCAGCGCAAGGCCATTCGGTCGGGTGCGGCTCTATCGTCTGCAGGCCGCCACAAGAGGAGATCTCCCATGTCCTTCAAGACCCTTTTCACCGCGGTTGATGTCCATCAGGATGATACGGAGATCGAGAGGGCCATGGCGATTGCCGGCACGCTCGATGCCCACCTCATGGTTCTGGTGGTCGGAGTGGCGCCGCCGCCGCCGGCCTCTCCCTACGGTGTGGTTTCCAACGATGTCTGGGCCGGCGAAATCACCGAAGGCCAGGAAACGGCTCGGGCGCGTGCGAAGCAGATTTCCGAAAAGCTCGCAGCCGCGGGGCGTCCTGCCACGGTCGATTCCAACTATGTGGACCGAGGCACGATCGCAACGATTGCGGCCCGTTTCGCCCGCTACTCCGATCTCACGCTCCTTTTCCCGGCCGCCGAGGAGTTTCAACCGATCCGTGGTTGCATCAGCGATGGGGCGCTCTTCGAGTCGGGGCGGCCGGTGGTGCTGCTTCCCGAGGGCAGCGACAGTTTTCCCAACCCTAAGCGCGTGATGGTGGCCTGGGATGCGAGTGTCGAGGCCTCGAAGGCCGTGCGCGATTCCATCGGGCTCATGCAGGGCGCGGAGGCGGTCGACGCGGTGCTGGTAGACCCGGTTCCTACTTTCGATGGCCATGGTCCGGAGCCGGGCGCCGACCTCGCGGCCTACCTGGCACGGCACGGCATTTCGACCACTGTGCATTGCATGCCGCGCGAGGGGCGCGACGTGAGCGAGACGCTCAATCGCATGGCGCTGGATCTGGGGGCGGAACTCATCGTGATGGGAGGCTATGGCCACTCGCGGCTCAAGCAGCGCATCTTCGGTGGCACGACCACCAACATGCTCAAGGACACGAAGATTCCGGTGCTCATGGCGCATTGATCGCTCGAGTACGCCGGAACTCCGGTATTTGCCTCTGCCAAATTGAAATTGTTACGCCAGATGATTGTTCGTCTGGCGTAGATGTTGTATTATTCAAGTCGAATTGAAGATTGCCAAGTTATTCAGCGGCTGAATGCGAATTCAGTATTTTTCGAGGAGAGTGTATTTGTTCCCGCTCTACTCCAGGTTTTTCAGATGAAGGGTGCTGCTGGCTGATTGGCGACATAAAGATGCCTGTGGGCAATATTTCTCAAGACTGTGCAGACCTGCAAATTTCAGGCAAACAAGAGATTGGAAAAAGTGATGACTGACTTTATTGGCGACGATAACGACAACAATCTTCGCGCTCCCTCCAATCCCGCTGAGAGTGATTATTTCGAGGGCAAGGGCGGTGACGATATTCTCTATGGAAAAGGCGGCGACGATTATTACAAGCCCGGGCTCGGCAATGACACCGTCGGTGGCGGCGATGAGTTCGTCGGCGACAACGGCATCGATACCGTCGATTATTCGGACATTGATGAGCCCATATACGTAGATCTTTTGGCTCCCAAGACGATTTTGAATCCTCCCAATACACCGTCCGCAATAGATGCCGTCAGTGAGGTACTCATAGGCAACGGTGATGTCGACTACATCAACTTCATCGAGAATGTGGTTGGCACCCCGCAGGATGATAATATCCGCGGGGACGACCTCGAAAATATCATCGTAGGCGGTGCAGGAGACGACACACTTGCTGGTGCCGGGGGCGACGACAGTATCTCGGGTGGTGCAGGCGACGATTTCCTTTACCCGGGTCTGGGCGATGATGTGGTCGATGGTGGGTCCGGCTTTGATACCGTGAGCTACTGGGGCGTCGACTCCACGGGGATCGTCGTCGAGCTACAGGATTCCGGAAATACGACCGTCGATAAGGGCTTGGACACTGACGAAATCGGCAATGTCGAACACATTACCGGGTCCGAGCGCGCAGACGAGATCACTGGCAACGAGAATGGAAACCGCATCGAGGGCTACGGCGGCAACGATACCCTCGACGGCGGCACCGGTCCCGGCGGGATCGTTGCGGACCCATCCTCCTACTATGATACGGCGGTCTATCGTGGAGATCGGGAGAATTACGACGTCTGGGTGGAGGATGGCGTTGTCATGGTGGATGACAACCGGACACCAACCCAACGTCAGAATGACACGCTGCATCACAATGCGGATGAAGGCGTTGATGAACTGACGAACTTCGAGCGCTACGAGTTCAAGGGCGTGAGCTATACGCTTGCGGAGCTTCTCGCGGCCAATGACGACTATGCCGACAGCGTCGGCGATGCGTCCAACCCCTATGGTGCCCTTGAGCCTGACACCTCTGCCTCTGGCGAGATCGAGGACGACGGTGATCGGGATCTTTTCGAGATCGAACTGAGCGAAGGCTATCAGTATATCTTCCGCCTGCATGGAACCGATGACGCCGGTGGCACGCTCGACGACCCCGAATTGCGGATCTACGATGATGCGGGCGATCTGAAGAAGACCGGGTTCCTGTATATCAGCTATATCGACCACCTGTCCTATTCGCCCGAGGCGGATGGCACCTTCTATGTCGAGGCGAGCAGTGACGTCGATCTGGGGAGCGGCACCTACACGCTTTATGCCGAAACGGGGGGCACGCCCGGCGAAGATAGTCTGGCGGGCGGCGCGGGCAATGATACCTACGAGGGCCATTCCAGCAGCGACACGATCAGCGGCGGCGCGGGAGATGATGATCTCGACGGCGGTGGCGGTGATGACGAGATCCATGGCGAAGCCGGCGCGGACATGCTGGATGGTGGCGGAGGCGAGGATACCGTCGAGGGAGGCGAAGGCGACGACTACGTCTATGGTGGAGCCGGAAACGACCGGGCCGGTGGTCAGGAAGGCAATGACACGGTTTATGGCGGCGGGGGCGATGATGACATTGCCGGCGGTGACGACAGTGACGAGGTCTATGGCGGAGCGGGCAACGACACGACCTATGGCGGCAATGACCGGGATCATGTCTTCGGCGGCGAAGGGTCCGACACGGTCTACGGCGGCCAGGGAGATGACATGCTCTACGGTGGCGATGATCCGGCCTACATGGAAGAAGGAGAGGAAACGGCTGGGGATGGCGGCGATATCATCTATGGCAACAAAGGCGACGACGCGATCTATGGCGACGCCGGGAATGATACGCTCCATGGCAATCAGGGCAACGACAGCGTCTCCGGCCAAGGCGGCAATGACGAGGTCTACGGTGACGACGGTAACGACCAAATCGCAGGGGGTGTCGGCAAGGACCGGGTTTCCGGCGGAGATGGTAACGACACTGTCTATGGTGGCAATGACAACGACAAGCTTTGGGGCGGCCTTAACAAGGATCTGCTCTATGGTGGTGCAGGCGATGACAAGATCTGGGGCAATCGCGGCGCGGACGTTCTCTTCGGGAACAAGGGCAAGGACAGCCTCTACGGGGGCGGCGGCAACGATGAGCTGACCGGCGGAAAGCACGCAGACGTCTTTGTCTTCGGCAAAAGCCATGGAACCGATACGATAACTGACTACGAGGATGGCGTGGACAGGATCGAGATCACCAAAGGCGCCAACAAGTTCGGTAAGCTCATGATTTCGGAGAAGGGTTCTGACGTGGAGATATCGTGGGCCAGCACCAAGGTCATCGTCGAGGACATGAACAAGAGCGACTTCGGCAACGGTGACTTCATCTTCAGCTAGGCTCGGTGACGATCCACGCTTTCAGTGAATGTCCGGTGCGGCCGGAACGAACGGTGCCGTGCTTCGCGGCGCCGTAGGTCGCACGATCATTCGGTGCACCTTCGGCCGTTCAGGCCCCTTGTGCAGGGCGCGGAGCGTGTCACCCACCGCGGCGTCGGCCAGCGTGGGGCGCGTGTTGTGGCGCACGTAATCGGTCCAGGTTGGGGTCTGGTAGTATTCATACCAGAGTTCGGGATCCTCGAGATCGCGGGTCAGGGTCCAGTGTTGCGCGCCATCGCGACGGCGTATCCGGCTGCGTTCGGTCATTGCAGCGAGGAACCTCTCAAGGTTTTCTTCGGCAATGCGGAATTCGATCAGAATGGCGATGGGGCCGCTTCGCGGTTGAATGTCGATGGCCACTGAGGGTTCGCGGAACCGGTTCAGCGGGTCGAGATCGACGGCGAGCATTCGGGGAAGCGGGATGCGGAGGCCGGCGGCCGCCCCCAGGATCATTGTGAATGCGGCAATTCCGAGCGCTTCCGCCAGGCCATAGCGATCCGCCAGCGCGCCCCAGAGCCAGCTTCCCATGGCCATGCCGCCAAAAGCCGACGCTTGGTAGAGCGAGAGCGCCCGGCCCACGACCCAGCGTGGTGTCGAAAGCTGAACGGAGGTGTTGAAAAGGGAAAGCGCCGTGACCCAGGCCGCGCCCCCGCCGACAAGCCCGAGGGCAGTTACGACGATCGTACCGCTCAAGGCGCAGATCGCCGCGCTCGTTGCGAAGATCAGGAAGGCACCGCGCGCGAGTGTCTCGTTGCTGAAGGCGGCACGGACACGCCCGGTCATCAGCGCGCCGCCCACGGCACCGATCCCGAAGGCACCGAGCAGAACCCCATAAGTCACGGGACCACCGCTTTCGAAGCGCTGGGTCACGAGGGGCAGCAACGCAAGTATGGCGATGGTGGAGAAGCCAAAGAGAAAGGCGCGGGCATAGATCGAAAGAAGCCCCTGAGACATGGCCGCATAGCGGACGCCTGCCCCCATGGCGGTGAAGAGCCGTTCTCTCGGGAGGGTCTGCGGTGGGCGTTGGGGGCGCCAACGCACGAGCAGGAAGATGAACGGCAGGTAGCTCAGCATGTTGATGGCAAAAGCGCCGGCGGCTCCCACCGCCGCGACCACCGCGCCGCCGATGGCAGGTCCGAGGCTTCGGGTGATGTTGAACGCCATGGAGTTGAGCGCGACCGCCGCAGGAAGCAGCGGGCGCGGCATCAGGTCGCCGACCGAAGCCTGCCAGGAGGGGTTGTTGAATGCGACCCCGCAACCGAGCAGGAAGGTAAGGCCGAGGAGAATCCAGGGTGTCACCAGCCCGCTCCAGGCACAGACCGCAAGCGCGGCGGAAACCGCGAACATGAAGGCTTGCGCGACGATGAGAACCTTCCGGCGGTCAAAGCTGTCCGCAATGGCGCCTGAAGCGAGCGAGAGGAGCATGACCGGAAGGGTGGTCGCGGACTGGACCAGTGCCACCATGTTCGCGGATTCAGTGAGCGATGTCATCAGCCACGCTGCGCCGACGGCCTGGATAAGGCCGCCGAAATTGGACACCAGTGTTCCGAGCCACATGCCCCGGAATGTGCTGTCCTGAAGCGGTGCGAGCATCGAGGGCCGTTCTGACGATGGCTGATCCATCCCGGTTGTCTTCGCCTCCCTGATTTCGTTCAAGAGCTACAGGCAGAGGGACGGCGGCCGCAAGCGCCAGCTTTTGATCTGCCTGCGAGCATCCGGAACCGATGCAGCAGTTCCGCAAGATGACCCGCAGGCTAAGGTTATTTTCCACAGAATCGGAAAACTGAACTCGGTTCTGGCCGGATTTTTCTTCGTTCGGCCTGTGTTATGTCGAGCGGGACGAGACATTGCGGTTTGTGGAACTTGGAGATGAACGCGCTCACCCCGACGCTAGCCGACGTTGGCGAGCAGGTCCTCGAGGCGTTTCGATCCGGTCGCGCGACGAAAATCTCCGACCCGGAGCACTCCGGAAGCGCGCGGGACATCGAAAATACCCGGACGGGAAGGGATCTCTTCGGCATTTACGCCGAAGCCTAGAAACCCGCGGCTATGTTCACCTTCGGCTATCGTGCCAAGGAACCGGTGGTTCCGAAGGCCCGTCGTTTCATCGAAGAAACCGTCAAATAGTACTGAACCGGAGCAACTCCGAGATGCGAGACGAAATTCCTCCCAGCTTCCCGCCGATAAATCGTGGCTACAACGCGACATTTGCTGTCGGCCGGTTGAGCATCGGTCTCGTGGTGCCAATCGCGCGCTATGCAGACAGCGCAGTACCGGACATGGCCGGACATATGGAACGCGTGAAACTGGCCGAACGGCTTGGGTTCAGGGCGGTCTGGTTGCGGGATGTGCCCTTCAACGTGCCCTCGTTCGGCGATGCGGGGCAGCTTTTCGACCCCTTCACGTATCTCGGCTTCCTTGCCGGGCAGACCTCCGACATCGCGCTCGGTGTAGCCAGCATCGTGCTTCCGCTCCGGCATCCGGCGCATGTGGCCAAGGCCGCGGCAAGCGCGGACGTTTTGTCGGGCGGTAGGCTGATACTTGGCGTCGCCTCAGGTGATCGTCCCGAGGAATATCCGGCAATGCGGCGGGACTTCGACCAGCGCGGCAAAGCTTTCCGTGAAAGTTTCGACTACATCCGCGCAATGTCGGAGGTGCGTCCCCGCATCGAGAATGGGTTTGGACGCGTCGATGGCATCATGGACATGCTTCCAAAGCCGGAGGGGGTGCGCCTTCCTCTCCTGGTGACGGGCTCAAGTCGCCAGTCGCCGGAGTGGATCGCAGAGCATGGGGACGGCTGGATGACCTACCCGCGCGCCGGTGTCGCTCAGGATCAGGTCCTGAGGGATTGGAATGACAGGTTGACCGCGCTGGGACAGCCGCTCAAGCCCGTGCTGCAACCTCTCTACATCGACCTCTCGGACAATCCGGATGAGACACCCACTCCAATACACCTTGGTGTGCGAACAGGTTACCGCTGGCTGCTGAGGTATCTCCAGCAGCTTGAGGAGATCGGTGTGAACCACGTTGCCTTGAACCTGCGTTTCAACAGAGCGCCCATCGACGAATCCCTTGAGCGGCTGGCGCGCAATGTACTGCCCAACTTCAACTGAGGTCCTGTCATGAAAACAATTCTTATCACCGGTGCGACGCAGGGCCTTGGCCGCGCCACCGCGGAAAAATTCGTGCAACTGGGGCACTCCCTGATCATCCACGGGCGCGACGCCGAAAGACTGGAAGAGACGAGGGCAGCCCTGGGCGGATCGGTTCAGACGGTCCAGGCAGACCTCTCGGATCTCGATCAGGTCGCGGAGATGGCCGACCGCATCGTCGAGCATCATTCCCGGATCGATGTATTGATCAACAATGCCGGGGTATACAAGATGCCTGACCCGGTGACGGGTGCCGGACTCGACGCGCGTTTCGTCGTCAACACGCTTGCGCCGGCGCTCCTTACCTTGAAACTGCTGCCTGTCATTTCGGAGGACGGGCGGATCATTCACCTTTCCTCGGCGGCGCAGTCCCCGGTAGATCCCAGAGCGTTGCGGGGCGACGTGCGCGTGCAGGACATGCAGGCCTACGCTCAGAGCAAGCTGGCCATCGCACTCTGGAGCCAGCAGTTTGCCGCCGAGCATCCCGACGGCCCGGTGTCGATCGCGGTCAACCCCGGCTCGCTTCTGGCGACGCGGATGGTGCGGGAGGGGTTTGGAACCTCCGGAAATGACATCAATATCGGCACCGACATCCTTGTCCGTGCAGCACTGGCCAGTGAGTTCACCAACGCGACGGGCCGCTACTGGGACAATGATGCGCGGAGATACGGGCGGCTGTATCCGGCAGACCTGGCGAAATCGCTAAGCCAGCAGGTCGATGATCTTCTTAAGCGGTAGACATCCGCCGATTTGCACGGGCATCGCCTTATTCGAAGTAGGCGGGAAGCATAGGAACCTTCCCGCCATAGGATTCGTCGGATCAGGCCGCCGGCTCTGGTGATTTGAGCTTCTCGGCGATAAGCTTCTCGAGCTTGAGCGTGTCTGCGTGGAAGTTGCGGATGCCCTCGGCCAGCTTCTCGGTCGCCATTGCGTCTTCGTTGAGCTCCCAGCGGAATTCCGTTTCCGCGAGCGGTTCGGCCGTGCAGCTGGCGGCTGCAGGCGAGAGCTTCTGTTCGAGCGTGCCTGTATCTGCGTCCAGCTCACCAAGGAGCTGCGGCGAGATGGTCAGACGGTCGCAACCCGCTAGCGCCTCGATCTGGCCGGTGTTGCGGAAAGATGCGCCCATCACCACGGTCTCGATGCCGCATTCCTTGTAGTGGGCGTAGATGCGTCGGACGGACTGAACCCCCGGGTCGGTCTCGGAGGTGTAGGTCTCGCCGGTTGCCTTGCTGTACCAGTCGGTGATCCGGCCGACGAAAGGCGAGATCAGGAAAGCGCCTGCATCCGCGCAGGCCCGTGCCTGAGCCATGCTGAAGAGCAGGGTCAAATTGCAGTCGATGCCTTCCTTCTGGAGAGCTTCGGCGGCGCGAATGCCTTCCCAAGTCGAGGCAAGCTTGATCAGGATGCGGTCGCGGCCGATGCCGCGCTTCTCATAGGCGGCGATGATGTCGCGGGCCTTGGCTTTCGAGGCTTCCGTATCGAAGGAGAGCCGCGCATCGACCTCCGTTGATACGCGCCCCGGCACGATGCCCGCCAGTTCGGCTCCGACGGCAACGGTCAGTTCGGTGACGACCGCTCCGATATCGCCCGCAGCGCGGCCGGCTTCCACTGCCTTTGCGACATGGCTTTCGAAGGCGGATAGTCCGATGGCCTTCAGCACGAGCGAGGGGTTGGTCGTGCAATCCTGGGGTTGGAGTTTGCGCACTGCATCGATGTCGCCGGTGTCTGCGACCACAACGGTCATCTTGCGCAGCTGGTCGAGTTTGCTTGTCATCTGAACTTCCTTCGTTTGTCTCGATCCGGCTTTCGGATGCAGAGCTCAGGTCCTGTTCGGTGCGCCTTCCATTCGAGGCGCCTGCCCAGTGATATAGCGCAGATTACCGGTGGCGAGAAAGGCCGCATCTCGGCCAAACGGAATGTCCCGCAACGCCCGTAACCGCGCCCCGTCAGGGGCGCGGCCAGGCATATCGGTCATCCTCGGATCAGAACGACTTTCGGATGAACTCGCGCAACTCGCCGACGACGCCACGGCGGAAGGACATGACACAGATGATGAAGATCACCCCGATCACCACCGGCACCCAGGCTGAAAGCGGGCCGGAGGCAAGGTAGTTCTGCAGTGTCACGATGATCGCGCCGCCCACCGCCGGACCGGGGATCGTGCCCAAGCCCCCGAGGAGCGTCATCAGGACCACTTCGCCGGACATGTGCCAGTGGACATCCGTGAGCGAGGCGAGTTGGAAGACCACGGTCTTGGTGGCGCCCGCGAGCCCCGCCAGCGAGGCCGAGAGGACGAAGGCAAGCAGCTTGTAGCGGTCGACATCATAGCCGAGCGAGATGGCGCGGGCCTCGTTGTCGCGGATGGCACGCAGCACCTGCCCGAAAGGCGAATGCACGGCGCGGGCGATGATCAGGAAGCCGAGGATGAACACGCCGAGAACGAAATAGTACATGTTCATGTTGTCCTGCAGTTCAATCATGCCGAGGAAATACCCGCGCGGGACGCCTTGAAGTCCGTTCTCCCCACCGGAAAAATCCGCCGAAATGAAGAAGAAGTAGACCATCTGTGCAAGCGCCAGTGTGATCATTGCGAAGTAGATGCCCTGGCGCCGGATCGCCAGCGAGCCGACCACCACGCCGAGTGCGCCGGCGCAGAGCGCCCCGAACAGGATACCGAGTTCCGTCGGCCATCCCCAGACTTTGAGCGCATGGCCGGTGAGGTAGGCCGCGCCGCCGAAGAAGGCGGCATGACCGAAACTCAGCAACCCGCCGTAGCCGAGGATCAGGTTGAAGGCGCAGGCGAAGAGGGCGAAGCACAGGATCTTCATCAGGAAGACCGGGTAGACGAAATGGGGTGCTGCCAGCAGCAGGGCGAGGGCGATGGCGTATCCGATATATTTGGTCATGATTGCCCCCTCACGCTGTCCGGCCGAAGAGGCCCGCGGGCCGCAGCACCAGGACGATCGCCATCACCACGAAGATCACCGTCGCGGAAGCTTCGGGCCAGAACACGCGTGTCAGCCCTTCGATCACGCCCATTGCGAGCCCTGTGACCACTGCACCCACGATGGATCCCATTCCGCCGATCACCACGACCGCGAAGACGACGATGATGAGGTTCGAGCCCATGAGCGGATTCACCTGGGTGATGGGAGCCGCCAGAACACCCGCAAACGCCGCAAGCGCCACGCCATAGCCGTAAGCGAGAGTGGTCAGCAGAGGTACATTGACCCCGAAGGCCTGCAGGAGTGTCGGGTTTTCGGTGCCAGCCCGCAGGTAGGCGCCGATCTTGGTGCGCTCGAAGAGCCACCAGGTGAAGATGCAGACCGCGAGGGCGGCAATGACGACCCAGCCGCGATACCAGGGCAGGAACATGAAGCCGAGATTGACGCCGCCTTGCATGCTGGCGGGCGTCGGGAAGGGCATGCCCGAGGCGCCGAAGAACTTCACGAAGGTGCCCTCGATCACCAGTGCAAGCCCGAAGGTCAGCAGGAGGCCGTAGAGGTGATCGACACCAACGAGACGGCGCAACAGGAAGCGTTCGATCAGGATGCCGAACGCCCCGACAATGATGGGCGCGACGATCAGTGCGCCCCAGTAGCCGATGCCGAGATACTGCGCGAGGAAGAAGGCGGCGAAAGCGCCAAGCATGTAGAGCGCGCCATGGGCGAAGTTCACGATATTCAGGAGCCCGAAGATGACGGCGAGGCCGAGCGACAGCACCGCATAGAATGCGCCGTTGATCAGTCCGATCAGCAATTGGCCCAACAGCGCCTGGATCGGCACCCCCAGTATCATCATAGACATGGCTGGTTCACCCCCTGTCAGCCCGGTTCGTTCTTATAATTGTCGGGAAGCCACCCCGCCCCGATAGAATGGGGACGGGGTGTGTCCGTGGATCACTTCGTCGGGCAGGTGCTTTCCTCGAGCGGACCATAGGCCTCTTCGCCGGGGATCACGCGAACGATGTCGTAGTAGTCCCACGGGCCTTCGGAATCGCCCGGTGCCTTGACCTGCGCGAGATACATGTCGTGGACCATGCGGCCATCCGAGCGCAGGACACCGTTCGGCGCGAAGAAGTCGTTGACCGGGGTCTCCTTCATCTTGGCCGCGACCGTATCGGTGTCATCGGTGCCGGTTTCCTCGACGGCCTTGAGGTAGTGCGATACGGCGGAATAGATGCCGGCATGGACCATGGTGGGCTTGGAACCCATCTTCTCCTCATACTTGGCCGACCACGCACGGGTATCGTCGTTGTAGTCCCAGTAGAAGCCGGTCGTGAGCTGGATGCCCTGCGCGATGTCGAGGCCAAGCGCGTTCACGTCGGTGATGAACATCAGAAGCGCCGCAATCGACTGGCCGCTGGCAATGACGCCGAACTCGTTGGCGGCGCGGATCGCGTTGGTGGTGTCGGCGCCGGCATTCGCGAGGCCGATCACCTTCGCACCCGAAGCTTGGGCCTGGAGAACGAAGGAGGAGAAGTCGGTGGCCGGGAACGGGTGCTTGATCGATCCGAGTACCGTGCCGCCTTCGGCCTCGACCACAGCCGCCACGTCGTTCTGGAGGCTTTCGCCAAAGGCGTAGTCGGCGGTCAGGAAATACCAGCTGTCGCCGCCCTCGGCAACGACCGCCGAGCCGGTACCCACCGCAAGCGCACGGGTGTTGTAGGCCCAGTGGAAGCCGGTCGGGATGCAGGCATCGTTGGTGAGCGGCGAGGAAGCAGCCCCGGTCACGAGCGCGATCTTGTTTTGCTGCTTAGCGATCTCGAATACGGCGAGCGCTGTCGAAGTGGTCACGAGTTCGCCGAATACGTCGACCTGTTCGTCATCTCCCCACTGGCGCGCGGTGTTCGCCGCGATGTCAGCCTTGTTCTGATGGTCGGCCGAGACCAGCTCGATCGGTGCGCCCGCGACCTCGCCGCCGAAATCGTCGATCGCCATCTGTGCCGCTGTCACCGCACCCTGGCCCGCGAGGTCCGAATAGGTGCCGGACATGTCTGTCAGGATGCCGATCTTGACCACGCCATCGCTCACTTCGGCAGAAGCTGCGGATGCGAGCAGGGCGGCGGTCGATACGCCAAGCGATAGCGCCTTGAGTGATTTCATGTTTTGTCCTCCCGTAGGGTTTTTGGCGTCTTCAGACGCTCAGATACTCATCGAATACGGATTGTTTGGAATCGAGTTCGTCCTTGGCCACGGTTGCGACGATATGTCCGTGGTCCATTATAATGTGCCGGTCCGCGAGCGGTGCCGCGAAGCGGAAGTTCTGTTCTACCAGAACGATTGTATAGCCCCGCGATTTCAGTTCGGTCAGCACCTCCCCGAGCTTCTCGATGATGACCGGGGCGAGGCCTTCGGTGATCTCGTCGAGCAGCAGGATATTGGCTCCGGTTCGCAGGATCCGGGCCATGGCGAGCATTTGCTGTTCGCCGCCCGAGAGGCGTGTTCCCTGGCTGCGGCGGCGCTCCTTGAGGTTGGGGAACATGCCGTAGATCTCGTCCACCGACATGCCACCGGGGCCCACGTTGGGCGGCAACATCAGGTTTTCCTCGACGTTGAGGCTCGCGAAGATGCCGCGCTCCTCCGGGCAGTAGCCGACGCCAAGATGCGCGATTGTATGGGGGGGCTTTTCAATGACCTCTTGCCCCTTGAGCATAATCGATCCCTGGCGACGAGGCAGGAGGCCGACGATGGCGCGCAAGGTGGAGGTTCGTCCCGCTCCGTTCCTGCCCAGCAGCGTCACCAGTTCGCCTTGGTAGACGGTGAGGTCGATCCCGTGGAGAACATGGCTCTCACCATAGAACCCGTGGAGATCCGCAATACGGATTTCCTCGATCCTCTCGGAGGCGTGCTGCCCACCGATCTCGATATGGGGTTGAAGCGTCTCGGTGCTCATGCGGCTTTCCCCATGTAGGCTTCCTTGACCCGCGGGTCGTTCGAGACGGTCTCGTAGTCGCCCTCCGTCAGGATTGCGCCACGCTGGAGCACAGTGATCCGGTCGCAGAGGGTGGCGACGACGCCCAGGTTGTGCTCGACCATCAGGATCGTGCGGCCTTTCGAGACCTGCTTGATGAGCTTGGTGATGCGGTCGACGTCTTCGCGTCCCATGCCCTGCGTCGGTTCATCGAGCAGCATAAGTTCCGGCTCGAGGGCAAGAGTAGTCGCGATCTCGAGCGCGCGTTTGCGTCCATAGGGCAGGTCCGCCACGGTCGCATCCGCAAAGCGCTCAAGACCGACCATGTCGAGCAGTTCTTCGGCGCGCGAGTCGAGCACCTTCAGCGAGTTGTCCGAGCGCCAGAAATGAAACGTCGTACCGAGCTGGCGCTGGAGCGCCACGCGCACGTTTTCCCGTGCGGTCATGTGCGGGAAAACGGCCGAGATCTGGAACGACCGAATGATGCCCATGCGGGCAATTTCGGCGGGTTTCGCCGAGGTGATGTCGCGACCGTTGAAGGCCACCTTGCCATGGGTGGGTGTCAGCACCTTGGTGAGTAGATTGAAGACCGTGGTCTTGCCCGCACCGTTGGGGCCAATCATGGCATGGATATTGTGCCGGCGGACCTTCAGGTTTACGTCATCCACGGCGGTGAAGCCGCGGAATTCCTTGGTCAGTCCCTCGGTTTCGAGGACATATTCGGTCGTTGCCATTCTGTCTTTCCCTATTGGACCTGGGCCGGAGGCTTTGGCGGCGCGGGGCCGCCCGCTCAGTCGGCCGGTTCCAGGTCGCGGGCCTGCTGGCGCAGCAGAAACTTCTGGATCTTGCCCGTCGATGTCTTGGGCAGCGGGCCGTAGATGACGGTCTTCGGCGCCTTGAAATGCGCCATGTTGGCCCGGCAGAAGGCGATGAGCTCTTCTTCGGGCACGTCCTGGCCCGGCTTGAGCTCGATGAAGGCGCAAGGTGTCTCACCCCACTTTTCGTCCGGCTTTGCCACGACCGCGGCTTCCATGACCGCAGGGTGCTTGTAGAGCACGTCCTCGACCTCGATGGACGAGATGTTCTCACCGCCCGAGATGATGATGTCCTTAGAGCGATCCTTGATCTCGACATATCCGTCCGGGTGCATCACGCCGAGGTCGCCGGACGCGAACCAGCCGCCCTGGAAGGCCTTGTCGGTGGCCGAGGGGTTCTTCAGGTAGCCGCGCATCACGTTGTTGCCGCGCATGAAGATCTCGCCGATGGACTGGCCGTCTGCGGGAAGTTCCTCCATGGTGCCGGGATGCGCGACCATCAGGCCATGCAGCACGGTGTTCTTCACGCCTTGGCGCGCCTTGAGCTTCGCCTTTTCCTCGAGAGAAACGCCGTCCCACTTTTCCTGCCAGGGCGAGACGACGGAGGGGCCGTACGTTTCGGTGAGGCCGTAGACATGGGTAACGTCGATCCCCATGGCTTCCATCTTGCCGATGACAGCCGCTGGTGGTGCGGCGCCGGCGGTCATGACCTTGACCTCGTGGGTGAAACCGCCCTTCACCTCGTCGGGAGCGTTGCCCAGCATGTTGAGAACGATGGGCGCACCGCAGAAATGCGTGACCTTCTCGGTCCGGATAGCCTCGTAGATCGGTTCGGCGCGAACGGATCGCAGGCAAACGCAGACGCCCGCTCCGGCGGCAATGGTCCAGGGAAAGCACCATCCGTTGCAGTGGAACATGGGCAGCGTCCACAGATAGACAAAGTGCTTGGGCATGCTCCAATCGGCGATGTGGGTCATCGCGTTCAGCATCGCACCGCGGTGGTGGTAGACGACGCCTTTCGGATCGCCCGTCGTGCCGGAGGTATAGTTCAGGCTGATCGCATCCCACTCGTTGGCAGGGAGTTGCCATTCATAGTCCTCGGGGCATTCCTCGAGGAAGTCGTTGTAGGTGGTCTCGCCGATTTTTTCGCCACCCTCGAAGCTTACGTCTTCGATATCGATGACGATGCGTTTCTGTCCGGCGATGCGGAGCGCGCGCTCGACCACTTCGGAAAACTCCGGATCGACGATCACCGCCTTCGCCTCACCGTGATTGAGGATGAAGGCGATGGCCTCCGCGTCGAGCCTCGTATTGATCGTGTTCAGCACCGCGCCCGCCATGGGTACGCCGTAGTGTGCCTCGAACATCTCCGGGATGTTGGCTGCAATGATCGAGACGGTATCGCCCTTGCCGATGCCTCGCGCCGTAAGGGCGCCTGCCAGCTTGCAAGTGCGCGCATAGGTTTCGGCCCAGGTCCGCCGCACATCCCCATGAACCACGGCAAGGCGATCCGGCCAGATGGCGGCGGTCCGTTCCATGAAGCTGAGCGGAGAAAGCGGCACGTAATTTGCCGGGGTCATCTCCAAACCCTGCTCATAGATATTGTGCATCATACTCCCCCCGACATTCTTTTTTGATCTTGTCGTTGCGACATGGGTCGCAGATGGTTCTTGCAGGATGATGTCGAGAATGTTGCGAATTGTAACGGGGGCTGGCGCGGCATGTGCGCACTCGCGATGAATGGCGAGGACAGGCTCGGTCCGCTGATCCAGGCGGGGCTCGACCGGATCGATCAGGGGCTTTCCATATTCGACAGCGAACTGCGTCTGCTGGCCTGGAACCGGCAGTTTCTCGACCTTCTGGGGTTCCCCGCGCACCTCGCCTTTGTCGGAGCGGATTTCGCCAGTTTCATCCGGCACAACGCGGAGCGCGGCGAATACGGCCCAGGGCCGGTCGAGGCGCTGGTTGCGGCGCGGGTGGCAGATGCCTGGAAGTTCGAGCCTCACAGCTTCGAGCGGGTTCGGCCAGATGGGGCCGTGATCCATGTCTCTGGCGCGCCCCTTCCCGATGGAGGCTTCGTAACGGTCTATACCGACGTGACGGCTCAGAAGGAGCGCGAGGCGATCCTGGAGGAACGGGCAGCCGATCGCGCCGCGGCGCTGCGCCAGAGCGAGGCGCGGCTCAAGATCATCGCCAATGAGGTGCCTGCAGGTATCGCCCATCTCGACGAGGATCTGGTGGTGCTCTACGCAAACTCGCGGTTTGCCAAGGCCTACGGGCTGAAACCGGAGGAAATGATCGGCCGCTTCAGCCGGGAGATTCTGGCCGAAGAGACCCATCGGGTTGCAGCGCCCTATTTCGAACAGGCGCGCATGGGCTCGGCGGTGGATTTCGAGATGACGATCAGCTTGCCGGATGGGCGTCGCAAGGATATCCGGACCTTCTTGCGGCCCGAAAAACCCTCCCGCGGGGCAGTGATCGGGTTCTATATTCTCTCCATCGATATCACACGGCAGAAGGCCGCGAACTCCGCGCTGATGCAATCGCGCAAGATGGACGCGCTGGGGCGCCTCTCGAGCGGAATCAGTCATGATTTCAACAATCTGCTGACGGTCATTTCAGGCAACCTCCTGCCCTTGCGCGACAAGGTGGCGGATGAGGAGCTTCGTGCGGAATACATCGATCCGGCAATTGCCGCGGCGCGGCGCGGCTCGGGGCTGACAAAGCGGCTGCTCACTCTCGCGCGGCGCCAGCCGGTCGCACCCGCGCCAATCGATGTTGACGAGGCTATTGCCGGCATCGTGCGCATCCTGCGTTCCACGATGCCGGAGAAGATCGAGATCATCTCCTCGTCGCGCGGCCGGGCGCGCCCCGCACTGGCCGATCCCGCGCAGTTCGAGATGGCGCTTCTCAATCTGGCCATGAACGCGCGCGATGCGATCCGGGGGGCTGGTGAAATCCGCTTTGGCTCGGATGTCTGCAATATCGGGTCGGTCGAGGCGGAAACGCTCAAGATTCGCCGCGGTCGTTATGTCCGCGTTCGGGTCACCGATACCGGAATAGGTATGTCCCGCGAGCAGCGTGATCATATCTTCGAGCCGTTCTACACCTCCAAGGGCGAAGGGGTGGGAGCGGGGCTCGGGCTCACCATGGTCTATGCATTCGTGCGCCAGTCGAATGGTGCGATCCGTGTCGACAGCGAGGCTGGGCGGGGAAGTGCGTTCACCGTGCTGTTGCCTGTCGCCCCGCGCGATGCACCGGACCCGGTGCGTGCGGTGCGCGTAGCGCCCGCGTCGGTTGCCGCGGTGAAGCCGCGTGGGCTGGTTCTGCTGGTGGAGGATGACGCGGATGTGCGCAGCGTGATCCGCAGGGAACTCGTTGCGCTTGGCTATCCGGTCATCGAGGCGGGATGCGCGCGCGAAGCACTCGAGCTTGCCGATCAGGTCAGGGAGATCGGCATCGTTCTGAGTGATATCGGGCTGCCTGGTGGGCAATCGGGGCGCGATCTTGCCCGCGAGATTCGCGAGCTTCTACCCGCAGCGGGCGTGCTCCTGATGACAGGCCACGCGGTTGCCGACAGTGCTGAGGCGGCAGAGGGCGGCATTCCGGTCCTGCGTAAACCTATCGAACCCAAAGACCTTGCGGCGGCGCTGGCGCGGGTTCATGACGGGTCTGATCCCTGAACGACAGCCGGTACCGATGAAGTCGCTGATCTACCTTCTCGAGGATGATGCCGATGTGGCGGCGGTGACGCGTCGTGCCCTTGAAACGCAGGGATTCGAGGTCGAGCGGTTTGCCCGGCGGCTGGATCTCGAACGTGCGCTTGATACGCGGCAGCCCGATCTCTGCCTTGTCGATCTCGAACTGCCCGATGGAGATGGACTGAGCCTTGTGGGCCAGGCACTGCGCGCGGCCCGCATCCCAGTCATCATCGTGACCGGGCGGGGCGATCTGACGGACCGGCTCATCGGACTCGAGGTCGGCGCAGACGATTACATCGTGAAGCCTTTCGAGCCGCGCGAACTGGTGGCGCGTGCGCGGGCGGTGCTGCGCAGGGCGGCCGAGGCGCGACCGGCATTGGAGACATCCGCTCGCAGGCTGGCGCGGTTCGAGGGCTGGATCGCGGACCTTGAGGCCTGCACCCTGACGGAACCGGAGGGAAAGGTCGTTCAGCTTTCGGCGTCCGAGACCGTGCTTCTGCGCGCCTTCATCGAGGCGGCAGGCCGGGTCCTGAGCCGGGCGCAGCTTCTCGACCTGACCGGCGAGGATGATCTCGAAGCCTTCGATCGTGCCATGGACGTTCGGGTGTCGCGCTTGCGCAAGAAGCTGCGCGACAACACGCGCTCGCCTACCATGATCCGCACCGTCTATGGCGCTGGCTATGTCTTCACCCCGCGGGTGACGTGGAATCACGCGGAGACGCGCTAGAGCGGGCATACCCCGGCTTGAGGCATACCGGTCCATTGTCTTTCGCGCCCTCGCGGGTCGACAGGTGGGATCGCCGGACTATAGTGCCCTGAAGGACAGATGAACGCCGGGCGGGCCCGGTCACCGGAAGGGGGAAATCCATGAAACGGGTGCTGAACCGGATCGGCCTTGCGGCTGCTTTTTCATTGCTGGCGGGGGCCGCGGCGGCACAGGTCGTCGTCTCGTCGAAGATCGATACCGAAGGCGGCGTGCTGGGCAACATCATTCTTCAGGTTCTCGACGCCGGTGGCATCGAGACCGAAAACCGGTTGCAACTCGGTGGAACCCCGATCATGCGGCAGGCGATCACCTCCGGCGAAATCGATATCTACCCCGAATACACCGGCAACGCGGCCTTTTTCTTCAACGAGGCCGACAGCGATGTCTGGAAGGATGCGGCCGCGGCCTATGAAAGAGCCGCAGAGCTCGATCTGGAGGCGAATGACATCGTCTGGCTGCAGCCCGCGCCGGCCAACAACACCTGGGCCATCGCATTGCCAGCAGATTACGCCAATGAGCATGCCGTGAAGACCATGAGCGATCTCGGGACATTCGTGGCGGATGGCGGCGATCTCAAGCTCGCGGCGTCCTCCGAGTTCGTGAATTCCCCTGCGGCGCTTCCGGCCTTTCAGGACGCCTATCATTTCACGCTTTCTCCCGACCAGCTCGTGATCCTTTCTGGGGGCGATACGGCCGCGACGATCGCGGCAGCCGCCCGTGGCACCAGCGGCGTGAATGCAGCGATGGTCTATGGCACCGACGGCGGCATCGTGCCTTCGGGGCTGACGGTGATCGCGGATGACAAGGGCGTGCAGCCGGTCTACGAACCCGCGCCGATCGTTCGCAAGGAAGTGCTCGATGCGAACCCAGAGATCGCGGATCTGCTCGCACCGGTTTTCGAGAAGCTCGATCTGGTGACGCTTCAGGAACTCAATGGGCGGGTCCAGGTGGGCGGTGAGCCAGCCGAGGCGGTAGCGGCTGACTTCTTGTCATCGAACGGGTTGATCCAATAGCAGGCGCCGGGGCGGGGGCCATGCGTGGCCGATTTGGCGGAGTCGCTGGCCGTTTTGACCGCATGGGGGTGCTGGTTTCCGGGTTGACGGTGATCGCGCTGGCGTTGCCATTTGCGAGCTTCAGTCCCAATCGCATCCTCCCCGGTGAGGCGAACTGGTTCTGGTCCGCCCTGGGCTTGCCCGGTGCGGCCGGGCTGCTTCTCGTCGCGGCGGGAACTGTCGCTGTTGCCCTGCGGCCCCCCAGTCTCTACCTGCGGCTTGCAGCAAGCCTGGTCGCGATCCTGGCACTGCTGTTATTGGCCGGGCGTGCGGGAACGGTCCTGATCCCGCCGGATAATCCTTATGCTCGCGTATCACCCGCGGCCGGGTTCTGGGTAATGCTCACGGCGCTGCTCCTCCTGATGACCGACACGCTCTCGCGGATGCAGCCGCGGCCGGCGCTTCGGCTGGTGCTGCTGGCGCTGGTGTCGGGTGGGCTTGCAGCGGTTCTGGCCTCCGGGGCCTGGGACGAACTCTCTATCCTCAAGGAATACGGGTCGCGGGCGGATGCGTTCTGGCGCGAGGGGCGGCAGCATGTGGCGCTGGCCTTCGGATCGCTTGGCGCCGCAGCGCTGGCGGGCATTCCGCTGGGCATCCTCTGCCACAGGCGCGCAAAACTTGCGCAACCCATTCTGAACGGGCTGACCATCGTGCAGACGATCCCCTCCATCGCGCTATTCGGGTTGCTGATCGTGCCGCTGGCCTGGGTCGCGGCCAATATCCCCGGCGCGCAGGCAATCGGCATCTCGGGGATCGGGGCGGCACCTGCGCTCGTCGCGCTCTTTGCCTATTCGCTGCTGCCGGTGGTCTCGAACACGGTTGCGGGGCTGGCGGGGGTGCCGGCCTCCGTGCGGGATGCGGCGACCGGCATGGGTATGACCGACCGGCAACGGCTTTGGCGGGTGGAGTTGCCCCTTGCGTTCCCGGTGATCCTGACCGGCATCCGGATCGTTCTGGTGCAGAATATCGGCCTTGCCACCATTGCAGCTCTGATCGGGGGGGGCGGCTTCGGGGTCTTCGTGTTTCAGGGCATGGGTCAGACCGCGACGGACCTGATCCTCCTCGGTGCATTGCCCACGGTGCTTCTGGCGTTTGCCGCGGCGATCGTGCTCGATGCGCTGGTCGAGTGGAGCAAGGGCCGCGGGACGGAGAGAACCACATGATCGAGATCGAGAACGTCACCAAGACCTATGGCGAGACCGATGTCGTCGACCGGGTCAGCCTCACGGTCGAGACCGGGCAGATCGCGGTGATCGTCGGCACCTCCGGTTCCGGCAAGACGACGCTTCTGCGGATGATCAACCGGCTGGTCGAGCCGACATCCGGCAGCATCCGGATCGACGGGCGTGACACGCGGGACGGCGAGGCGCATGAACTGCGCCGCCAGATTGGCTATGCCATTCAGGGGCATGGACTTTTTCCGCATCGCAGCGTCGCCCAGAACATCGCGACCGTGCCCGATCTGCTGGAGTGGGACAAGGCGCGGGTCTCCGCGCGGGTGGATGAACTGCTCGACCTGTTCCAGCTCGATCCGGGCGAATACCGCGATCGGATGCCTTTCGAGCTTTCGGGGGGGCAGCAGCAGCGCGTGGGGGTTGCCCGCGCGCTGGCGGGAGAGCCGGGAGTGCTCTTGATGGACGAGCCTTTCGGGGCGCTCGATCCAGTAATTCGGCAGAAGGCGCAGGCGGACCTGAAGGCGATCCAGAGGCGCATCGGCACGACCATCGTGCTGGTCACCCATGACATGGACGAGGCCATCGGGCTCGGCGACCGAGTGGCGATCATGAACGAGGGGCGGCTCGAACAATACGACACGCCCGAGGCGATCATCGCTCATCCGGCGACGCCGTTCTGTGCCGCACTCATCGGGGCGGCGGAGCGGCCTTATCGCCTTCTTTCATTGGTCGAAGTGGGCGATGTTGCCGAGCCGGGGGAGGCGGAGGGCGCGCCGATTTCGGGCGACGCGACGGCACGTGACGCGGTCTCCGAACTGATCTGGACACGGCGGCGAGCCGCGCCGGTGGAACAGGACGGGGCGGTGATCGGCCGGGTGACACTCGAGGCACTGCTCGGGCGGGGGGCCGCGCCCTCGTGAAGCCGGGGCTGTTCATCCGCGCAGGTATCGCGCTTCTGCTGCTGGCTTTTCTGCTCTGGCCGGAAGCCTTCGCGCCGGTGTTCCGGCCGTTCACGCAGAACGATGCCCCGCCGATCTACCTGCAATCGGATCTCATGGGGCTGGCGCTGAACCATGCCATGCTGGTGCTGATCGCGGTCGGTCTCGGGGCGGTGATCGCGGTGGGCCTCGGCATTCTCGTCACGCGGCCGGCGGGGGCGGAGTTCCTGCCGCTGTCGCGCGCGATTGCCAATGTGGGGCAGACCTTTCCGCCGATCGCGGTTCTGGCGCTGACGGTGCCCGTCCTGGGATTCGGGCCGGCGCCGACGCTGGTTGCCCTTTTATTATATGGGCTTCTGCCGATTTTCGAGAACACGCTGACCGGGCTTTCGGGTGTCGATCCGGCGGTGGCGGAGGCCGCGCGGGGCGCGGGCATGACCGATCGGCAAAGGCTCTGGCAGGTGGAAATGCCACTTGCCCTGCCGCTCATTCTCTCGGGCATCCGGGTTTCGACGGTGATCGCGATCTCGACCGCGACGATCGGATCGACGGTGGCTGCACGGACATTGGGAGAGGTCATTATAGGCGGGCTTCTCTCGAACAATCCGGCATTCATCCTCCAGGGCGGGCTTGTTGTGGGGGCCATGGCGGTGCTGACCCATGACGCCTTCAGCTGGGCCGAGAGGCGAGCCGCACGACGGGCAGGACGGGCGCTGCCGGGTTAATCGGGCGAACACCTGATCGGGTCGAACGGCGCGATTTTGCCGCAACGCCCGTGTCCGAAAAAACTTTTTATTTCGATCAGGGTGTTGCGTGATCTGCACGCAACGAAATGCGTATGGAAACGATATGGAATTGATATGGTTTCGATATGGCTCCGGATCGGTCCGGGACGCCGGTTCGGGCGGCGGCGCAACGAAAGGGGCCTCGGGCGTCAACCTTCGTTAACGGGCGCCGACCATGACAGAAAGCCCGTTTCGCGCTATGCTCCCGACGTTCGGGGGGAATGGAGACGGGGAATGGTTCGAGCCGTGACACGTGCGGCCCTGGCGCTGGGCCTGATTCTCGGCCTGACGGGGGGAGCCGGAGCGCAGGGGCAGCTGCGCATGAAGCCGGTGGACGTGATCGACGCGCAGGGCTTCGGGCGACCGCTCGTGGCCTTCTCGCTGATGGTGCCGCATCACTGGCGCGAACAGGGCGGCGTGGTCTGGGGCAATTTCGGTGGTTGCAACAGATCGGGCTACAATTTCGACTGGCGCAGCGGTCTGCCCGACGACAGCGAGGGCGTCGCGATCCTCCCGGCCTTGAGCTGGCAGAGCCAGCCCGGCGGCCCGTGCCCGCAGATGCAAGTGTCGAACGCCCGCGATTTCCTGGCAACGGTTGCGGCGCAGTCGATCCCCGGCGCACAGGTGATCGACTATCGCCAGCGGCCCGATCTTCTCACCGAGATGCAGGGCGTGGCGGGGCGGCAGGATTACGGCTCCATGGCATATGAGACGGCGGTGGATGCCGGAGAGGCACTGATCGCCTTTCAGCAGGACGGGCGCGAGATGCGCGCCTCGGTCATTGCGCAGATCATGATGTGGCGACTGACCACGCCGGAAATGTACGGGCTGCCGGGGCAGGACATTCGCGGGGGTGCGTCGAATCCGGGCTTCGTCGCGGCGGCGCCCGCGGGTCGGCTGAACCTTCAGGTGGCGGAGGCCATTCGCAAGTCCATCCGTCCGGGGCCGGAATGGCAGCGGCAGATCGCGCAGCATCATGCCGTCCTGAGCCGACAGAACACGCAGCATGCGAGCGCGATGTCGCGGATCAATTCGCAGGCCAGCAACGAGATCATGGGGATCATCAACGACGGCTACCAGCAGCGGCGGGCCATCGAGGATCGGGGCCAGCGGGAGCGGGTCGAGGCGATCCGGGGTGTCGAAACCTACAACGACGCGGTGAACGGCGGCACGGTGCAGCTCGACAACACATACGAGCACGCCTGGCAGCTCGATGACGGGACCTATCTTCTGACGAATGACTCACTGTTCAATCCGGGGGTGGAACTGGGGCTCGACGGGCAATTGTTGCGCGTGACGCCCTGAAGGGGAGGCGGGAATGTTTCGATTGATGCTGGCATCGGTTTCGATGCTGATTTGTGGTGCGGCTTTTGCACAGAATTCATTTGGCGAGGCGCAGACGGGTGCCATGGGGCAATCGATGGGCCAACCGATGGGGCAACCGATGGGTGTTCAGCCCTCGCAGGATTTCGGTGGCCAGGTGCGCGGCATCGCACCGCCGGGCGCCGTGCCGGGGGGGCAGGAGCTGGGATATGGCGGACGGGCGCCGGAATATGGCGGGCAGCAGCCGGGCTATGCGGGCCAGCCCCCCGGGCTTCCGGCCCAGCCCGATTATGCCGGGCAGGGAACCGGCTTCGACCAGCCGCATCCGCAGTATGGGCAGCAACCGCAGCCCGTCGCGCCGCAGGGGTCTGGGCAGGGGTATGCGCAAGGCCAGCCGCCGGTGGCGCAGCAGCCTGCGCCATCCTCGGGGCTCGATCCGCGGTTCCTCGAGTTTCTCGACCAGCTTGCGCAATACGAGCGGCAGGATTTCGGGGTGACTCCGGTGCAGCAGCTTCATGGCGGTGCCATGCACGGCCCGACGCCCGCGAGCATTCCGGGTGGGCAGCTGGTGACGACGCGGGGGCTGGTCGAGCTGGTGCAGGGGCGGCAGGCGACTTACCTGCTCTTCGATGTGCTCGGTGCTCAGGAGATGATGCCCGGCGCGATCCCGGCGGTGCCGGCCAGTGCGCCTGGTCAGTTCGGCGATCAGATCTCGGGGCAGATGGGCGCATTCCTTCAGCAGGTGACGCAAGGCAACCGGGAAATGCCGATGATCTTCTACTGCGCGTCGCGCGAATGCTGGATGTCCTACAACGCCGCGCTTCGGGCGATCAACCTCGGCTATACCAACGTGCTCTGGTATCGCGGCGGGCTGGAGGCCTGGAAGCGGGCAGGCGGCCAGACCGTGCCTGCGGGGGGCTGACGCGCCGTTATTCCGGGCCGGGCCTGCGGGAAGGGGCGGGCGCTTTGCCCGGCCCCTGCGGCAAATGGTGAAGGTGCACCACGCCTAAAGCGGTCGCGCGCGTTTGCTTTGCCTACATTCGCGAGAGCAGAAGTCGGCAGTGGGGATGTCCATGCCGTTTCGAGGCCGTGCCGGCGGCGGATCGGGGGGTGGCGCAAAGCCGTCTGTTCAACGCAGTTTATGGTGACGACACTGCCTAGACCGGGGGTATGCCCCTGCGTCAAAGATGCGCCAGCCAGCCGGACGGGCCGCCGCAGGCACAGCGCCTTCGGCTTGTCCCGTGCCATTGTTTCCCCGTACCCATGGCCTGATCGGCTCAGCATTGTTGTTCGCCACGAAATACAAGAGTGCAAGATGAAATGGCCCCGCCAAGTGAGTGACGGGGCCGGGCAGTTTCAAAGTTTGCCGCGTGGGCCGGTCAGGTCTGGTCAGCCGATGCGGCCGCCGCCCTGCTTGGTGATGGCGACGACGGCCGGGCGAACCGGCATGGCGTCGTCGAAATCGGGCCAGCGGGTGGAGAGGTCCTCGTAGTAGGAGACGCGACCGAACTCTTCCCAGTCCTCGCCGCCGTCTGCCGGATGCTGGACCGCCACGAAGAATGTGGTGAGGTCTTCGGTCGGGCAGGGGCCGCACATCTCGGCGCCGATCGGCACGCGGTAGAAGAGCTTGGACGTGCCGCGGAGGTCGCCTTCGGTTTCCATCGCCCAGAGGCCATCCGTGCGGCCGGTGTCGGAGGGCGAGTTGCCGTCCGTGGAGACCCAGAGCCGGCCTTCGGTATCGACGGCGCAGTTGTCTGGCATGCCGAACCAGCCATTGGTCGTGGTTTCGGTCGAGAAGGTCGCGCCCACTTCGGCGATGGAGGGATCGCCGCATTGCACGAGGATTTCCCAGGTGCCGGTGGTGGCGGCGAAATCCCCGCCCTCTTCTGCGATCTCGACGATGTGGCCGAAGGCGTTGTCCACGCGCGGGTTGGCGGCGTTTGCCTCCTCGCGGCGGGTGTTGTTGGTCAGCATCACGTAGACGCGGCCATTGGTGCCGTTGGGCTCGATGTCCTCGGGACGGTCCATCGGGGTGGCGCCCAGAAGGTCGGCGGCCCGGCGGGTCTCGATCATCACGTCGGCCTGGGAGGCGAAGCCGTTTTCCTCGGTGAGCGGGCCTTCCCCGAAGGTGAGCGGCATCCATTCCACGGCGCCGCTCTCTTCGAAGCGGGCGACATAGAGCGTGCCCTCGTCGAGCAGGTCCATGTTGGCGGCGCGGTCATCGGGGTTGAAGGTGCCCGCGGTGACGAACTTGTAGACATAGTCGAAGCGCTCGTCATCGCCGAGGTAGAACACGACGCGGCCGTCCGGTGCGACGATGCTTTCGGCGCCCTCGTGCTTGAAGCGGCCAAGGGCCGTGCGCTTCTTCGGGGTGGAGTTCGGGTCGGACACGTCCACCTCGACGATCCAGCCGAAGCGGTTGGGCTCGTTCGGCTCCTGGGCGAGGTCGAAGCGGGAATGGAAGTTGCCCCATTCGTAGCTTTCACCCGGCACGCCGTAGCGCTCGTAGTTCGCGGCTTCGGCATGGCCTTCGGGAAGCGTGCCCTGGAAGTAGCCGTGGAAGTTCTCCTCGGCCAGGATGTAGGTGCCCCAGGGCGTGACGCCGCCGGCGCAGTTGTTGATGGTGCCGAGGACCTGGGTGCCGGTGGCATCGGCGGAGGTCTTCATGCGGTCATGGCCGGCGGCGGGGCCGGTGATTTCCATCGGGGTGCTGGCGGTGATGCGGCGGTTGAGCTGGCCGTCGAGCACCGGCTGCCATTTGCCATCGACCTTGCGGATCTCGACGATGCTGCCGCCATGGGCTGCCATCTCGACATCGACGCGGTTCTGGTCGGCGGGTGCGACGGTGGCCTCGCCCTCGCTCACCGTGACGATGCCGGGGAACATCAGGTGTTCGTTGGTGTATTCGTGGTTCACCACCAGAAGGCCGTGCTCCGAGGAGCCGTCGAACGGGATGTAGCCGACGAAGTCGTTGTTGTAGCCGAACTGGCGCGCCTGGGCCTCGGGCGTCTGGTTTTCGGGGTCGAAGGCGGGCGCGTCCGCGAAGATCGGGTCGCCCCAGCGCAGGAGGATGTCGGCGTCATAGCCCTCGGCGACGTGATGATCGGCATCGACGCCGGCCTCGACCTCGGTGAAGTCGAAGCTGCCGGTGGACTGGGCCTTCGCGTCGCTCGCGGCGAGCATCGCCATCGGGGTCACGGTGGCGGAAATGGCCGTTGCGGCCATGGAGCCCTGGAGGAATCCGCGGCGGGAGAAGCGGGCGGCGATGATCTCGCCCATGGTCGGGTTGGCGGTCGGGTTGTGGCCTTCGCCTGCAGCTTCTTCGAGCTGGCTCGTCTTGAAGACGGCGCGGCTGCGCGGGAGATCGTTCATGCGGGGAAACCTCATCGAAACGTGGCTGTGACGGACCTGCGGGGCCCGTGCTTGCTTTCCGTTCGCCGGGAACGGGTGATGGGGTTCTAGTGCGGTGTCGTAACAGTATTGCGACACTCGGGCCGGGTTTCCGCGCCTATGCGAGCAGGGAGCAGATCCGGCGCACGGCGGCCTCGTAGCCCTCGATCCCGAGGCCCGCGATCACGCCCTCGGCGCGGGCGCTGACATAGGAGTGGTGGCGGAAGCTCTCGCGCTTGTGGACGTTGGAAACATGGACCTCGATCACCGGTCCTTCGAAGGCGTTGAGCGCGTCGAGGATCGCCACGGAGGTATGGGTGAAGGCCCCGGGGTTGATGACGATGCCGCAGGCGTCATGCCGGGCCTCGTGGATCCAGTCGATGATCTGGCCCTCGTGATTGGACTGCAGAAGGCGGATGTCGAAGCCCTCGGTGCAGCAGGCGCGGCAGTTGGCCTCGACATCGGCGAGCGTCTCGTGGCCGTAGATCTCCGGCTCGCGCTGGCCGAGGAGGTTCAGGTTGGGACCGTTGAGGACAAAGATCGTTCGGCTCATGCGCGGGCTCACTCGGGCGGCGGTTCGGGCCCCAAGATATGCCGTGCGCGCGGGACGTTCGCAATGGCGGAAGAGGCGCGGGGAGAAAACCCGTCCTGCGGCTCAGAGATTTCGGGTGATGTCGCGGAGGGCTTCGAGAAAGCGTTCGACCTCTTGGGGGGTGTTGTAGTGGCAGAGCGACACACGGACGCAGGAGGGAAGGCCCATGGGGTCGAGGATATTGGCGGAGTAGTGGTCGGCCTTCCGCGTATGGGTCCGGATGCCGGCGGTGTTCAGCCGCTCGACGACCTCGGGTGCGGGCAGGCCTTCGAGCGCGAAGGAAACCAGCCCCTCGCGCAGCGGGTTCTCGACGCCGCCCAGGATCGTGACGCCGGGGATCTGCGCGAGGCCGGGGAGGTTGCCGCTGCCGTGGAGCATGGCGTCAGTCAGTTGCGCCTCGTGCGCGTGGATCGCCGCGCCCGCCGCAACGATGCGTTCGCGCGGGGTCTCGCTTTCGATGAAATGGCTTCCGAGCCAATCGAGATAGCCGACCACTTCGGAGAAGGTCGCATAGGCGCCTGTATCTCTGGTGCCGAGTTCCCAGGCGGTCGGGGGCGCGTCCAGGAGCGTGTCATGGGGCAGGGCCGCGAGCCGGTCGGAGATCCAGGCCAGCCCGTAGCCATGGCGCGAGAAGGCCTTGTAGGGTGAGATCACGTAACCGTCGACGCCGTAGGCCGCGAGGTCGAGCCGTCCGTGTGCGGCGTGCTGGATGCCGTCGACGATGATGAAGCAATCGGGCGCGGCGGCGCGGATGCCCGCGGCGATGGTGGCCACATCGACCGCCATGCCGGTGACGGGGGAGGTGTGGAGAATGGTGGCCACGTGAACGTCGGGGCCGATTTCCGGCGCGTAGGCGGCGAGATCGACGCTGCCGGTTCGGGGATCGTGGGGGACGAGGACATGCGTCTTGCCGCCGACAGGTGCATAGCGGGCGCAGGCGCTGCGCGATGCGGGGTGTTCGAGGGTCGAGCCGAGAACACGGCCGCCATGGCCCGTGCCGAGGCAGGCGGTGCGGATGAGGCGGAAGAGCAGTTCCGTGCCGCTTTCCCCGACGATGAACTGGCCGCTCTCGGGATTGAAGAAGGTCTGCATGTCCTGCCGGGCCTTCGCGATCACGGACGACAGGGCGGAAGAGGCGACATTGTCGCGGCCCTGGTTGTCGGGGATGGCGGCGAACCGGGCCGTGGTCTCCACCACGGAGTTGAGGGTGAGTGCGCCGCCTGCGTTCTCGAAGAAGATCCGCTCGCCCTGGAACGGATCGCTCTCCACATGGGCAAAGCGCCCGCGGATCTGGTCGAGCAGGCCGGGGATCGTGTCGAACATGAATTGCCTCCCTCTTTGGCCCCTTTGCATTGGGGCCCTTTCCCCCCGTCCAATCACGATGGCGGCTTCTGTGCCAGTGGGAAATGCGATGGCGCGCGCGATCGGCACGCGAGGTTTCCGCCCTTGCCAAGCGGGAGGGGGGATTGGATGCTCGGGTGAGAATGCGACGCGAGGCAGGGCATGAGCGGACACCACCATCATCATCATGTGGACCCGGAGGCGGGCGACGGGCGGGTGGCGCTCGCGGTTGCGGTCAATCTCGGGCTTACCGTGCTTCAGGTCGTGGGCGGGGTGCTTTCGGGCAGTCTCGCGTTGGTGGCGGATGCGATACACAATCTTTCGGATGCGCTCTCGCTCGTCATCGCCTTCTTTGCCCGCAAGATCGCGCGGCGACCGGCGGATGCGCGGATGACCTTCGGCTATGCGCGGGCGGAGGTGGTTGCTGCGCTCATCAACTACACAACGCTGATCGTGATCGGGGTCTATCTGGTCTACGAGGCGATCTGGCGGTTCTTTGCCCCCGAACCGGTGGACGGCTGGATGGTGGTCTGGATCGCGGTGGTGGCGCTGGTGGTGGACCTGGCGACAGCGGCGCTGACCTACACGATGTCGAAGACCAGCATGAACATCCGCGCGGCCTTTCTGCACAATCTTTCGGATGCGCTGGGTTCGGTCGCGGTGATCCTCGGTGGCACGCTGATCCTGCTCTACAACTGGCGGCTGATCGATCCGGCCATCACGCTTCTGATCGCGGGCTATATCCTGTGGATGTCCTTCTCGGAAATCGGCGGGGTGATCCGCATCCTGATGCTGGGAAGCCCGCCCGACCTGGATGTGGCGGCGGTTCTGGCCAGGCTGCGCGAGGCCGACGGAGTAACGGGCGTGCATCATCTGCATGTGTGGCAGATGCAGGAGCACGAGGCGGCCTTGGAAGCGCATCTGGTGGTCGAGGCCGGGGCCTGGGACCGGGCGGACCGGATCAAGGATGAGGTGAGGGCGGAGCTGGCGCGGGCCTTCGGCATTGGCCATGTGACGCTCGAGATGGAATGCAGCCGTCATGCCTGCGCGGAGCCGCAGATTATCGGGCACGCGCGCCAACCCCATTGAGTTGGTGGCGCGCGTGCGGTTCGCGGGCCTGAACCGGCTCAGGCCAGGATCAGCGTGTCGAGGCTGAGGATGAAATCACCCGTGCTGCTGTCAAATCCCTCGGCGGAGACATAGACGGTGCCGGTTTCCTCGGCCGTGTAGACGATCTCGGAGGAGTAATCGTCGAAGTCGGCATCGTCGTTCTCGGTGATGTAGAAACCCTCGGAATCGAAGAGCGTGAGATACGTATCCTCCAGCGGTTTTTCCGCGCTCGGGTCGGGGTCGAGGTTGAAGACGTAGGTTTCGCCTTCGGTCAGTTCCGCTGCATACCAGTCGGAGTCATAGGGCGGCATGATACCCCCAATGACGGTTTCGCCCACAGCGATGGTCTCCGTGGTGCTCGGATCGCCGGGGACGGTGTCCTCGAAGGCGATTTCCTCGGCGCTGATCAGGTAGCTGCTTGCCTCGTAAAAGCTTTCATAGGCCGAGACGTAGATCGTTGCTGCGTCCTCCGCGTAGAAATAGGCGATCACGCCGGTTTCGGTGTATTCGTAGATGGAATCCTCGATCCAGTAGCCATCCGCGTCGTAGAGCCCCGCATCCGGATAATCGGCGGGGGTCTCGGCATCGGGATCGGTCTCGACCGTGAAGGCATAATAGGTATCGGCTTCGGTTTCGAAGGCATACCAGTCTTCATCGTAGCCATATTCGAATTCGCCGGCGATCGTCTCCCCGGGCGCGAGTGTCTCCTCGGTGGATGTATCGGCGGGAATTTCGTCGAGATGTCTCTGGTGGAGGATTTCGTAGAGGCTGAGGCCGGCGGCATCTTCCATGCGTGCAAGAACCTGGGTTTCGTCGCCGACCTTGCCGAGGAGGATGAGGTCGTAGCCGAAATCCTGGACCATGAGCGTGTCGAGATCGGCCGTGCCGTCGTCGTTCAGAAAGGCACTGTCCCAGATGACGAGGCTGTCGCCCTCGTAGGGGTCGAAATCGACGATGTGCTGGGTTGCGTCCGAGCGGATCGCGAACCGGTCGGCGCCGTAGCCTCCTGCCAGTTCGTTGCTTCCGAGCCCGCCGACCAGAAGGTCGTCGCCCTCTCCGCCGGACATCGAATCGTCGCCGGCGTTGCCTTCGAGCCGGTTGTTTCCGGCATCGCCGAAGATCCAGTCATCTCCGCCAAGGCCCTTGAGGACTTTGGTTTCGCCATCTCCTACTAGTACGTCCGGTTGATCAGTTCCAACGATTGCGTCTGCAATGCTCGTCATTGGATTTCCCCGTTATGTCTATAAAAATATACGCTTCAACTTGAGACAAAGAAAAATCCGAGCTTCGAAATGAAGCTCGGTGCCCATGATTCGGCTTGGACACTATAAGCGGATTTATGCCGATTTCATACTTTGGTAGCGAATAATCGTTTTTGGGGTGCTTCCTCGTCGCGAGGAAAGGTTCAACCTGCGGGACAGGAAAACCCCGCAATGCAGGAACATTGCGGGGTTGTTGCGAGCGACGGCGCCGCCCGCGAAGATCAGGCGAGCGTATCAAGGCTCAGGGCAAAGTCGCCCTGGTGGATGCCCGCGAAGGATTCCGCGGCCGCAAAGACGATCTGGTCCGCATCCGGGGTGTAGACGAGTTCGGAATTGCTGCTGCCGTTGGCATTGTCATTCGAGGCGATCAGCCGGCCGGTCGCGTCGTAAAGCTCAAGATAGGTGTCGGGCAGCGGGTTGGAGGATGCGGTGTCACCGCTCAGCTCGAAGACATAGGTATCGCCGCCTTCCAGCACGGCGCGATACCAGTCCTCATCGCCGTAGTAGTCGATGCTGCCACGGACGGTCTGGCCCACGTTCAGCCGTGCGGTGCTGCTGGTGTCGCCGGCCACCGTGTCGTCGCTCTCGAATTCTTCCGCGCGGAGCGTGAAGCCGCCGCCGCCCGGTGTGTGTCCGACCGCCGCGATATGGAGGGTCTGGTTGGTTGCGCTCTCGAAGATCACTTCTGCGCCGGCATAGAAATTGTCATGCGAGAGGGCATCGACGAGGCGACCGGCACTGTTGCGCACATCCAGATCCAGAAGGTTGGCGGGCTTGGCAGCAGTCGGGTCGGCTTCGATTGTGAAGCTGTAGATCGTGCCGGCCTGGGCCTCGAATTTGTACCAGTCCTGATCGCGGGTGAAATCGAACTGGCCGGAGATCGGTGTGTCGAGATCAATGGTCGCGCGGGTGCTCGTTGAGCCGGGAATGTCGCCGAGCTGGTCGGACGCGATGATCTGCGAGAGTTCGTAGCCGGAAGCATTCTTGAAGCGCGCAAGGATCTCGGTTTCGCCATCGATACGGCTTTCGAGGATCAGATCCCGCCCGCTATCGCGAACCGACAGCACGGACAGATCGACACGACCGTCATCACCCAGGAGGTCCGCGCCGCTGATGCGGATCGTGTCACCCTCGTAGGCGCTGAAATCGGCGATGATCTGTTTGCCGCCCGTTCTGAGCACGAATTCGTCCGCACCGACGCCGCCGACCAGGCGGTTGAGACCGTTGCCGCCGACGAGGATGTCGTTGCCGTTGCCTCCGAAGAGCGTATCGTTCCCGTTGCCGCCAAAGAGGGTGTCGCTACCGTTGCTACCGATCAACTTGTCGTTGCCGGCCTGACCGATGATCCGGTCATTGCCGTTGTAGCCGGTGATCAGATCGCTCATGGCGGTACCCGTGAGCGTTTCACTGCTGCTGGTGCCGTCGATCATGTTGAAAACTGGTGTGCTCATGGAGCTATCCTCGCGGTTTGTTCGGGATAATCCGTTGGTAATTTTACAAGATTTGCATCGGTGGCCGCGACAGAAGCCGTGTCCCCACACGTTGCGGAAACGCCATGAGCCCCACCGACTCCGTTGCGGTGCTCACACCGCTACAAAGGTATTAGGCAAATTCTTGCCGATTGCACAGACGCAGATGGCGATGTGTTAACCAAAAGTCAATCGTGTTGCGACTTCGCCGCAGTGCGGGGCGAATCGATCTGGAAGCCTCCAGCCGATTTGTTCGGCACGCAAGATTGCGGCGAAAAGGCGCGAAGACGGCATTCGCCTTCGCGCGAGGTTTCCTCAGACGATGAGCGTGTCGGTGGCGACCACTTCCGCCGTCAGGACGTAGTAGGTTGTGCTGCTCTCCGGATAGGATTCGTTGGCGCTCAGGTAGATCACGCCATCCGACTGGGCGGTGAATTCGACTGTAGTGCCCCCGTATTCCGTCGAGTCTCGGGTGAAATCCAACTCGATGCCGTTTTCATCCAGAGGACGAACGTTCGGACTGCTGCTCGGAGGGCTCGACGAGAAATCCGGGTCGATGATGACGCGGTAGGTTGTGCCCGCTGTCGTATCAAAGCGGAACCAGTCACGATCGCCATCGAAGCTGAAATCGTTGTGCTCGGTGACGCCGGTTTCCAGGGTCGTGGTCGTGCTGGCGTCTCCGGGGATATCATTGTCGCCGAAATCGAAGCTGTCGACGCGGACTGCATATTGCACACCGACTTGAGAGCCACCATTCACCCCAACGTAAACGGTCTCGCTGGACTCGATCTCGAAAACGATACTCTCGGTGTCGCTGGGCTCGTAGAAGCGCTGGTACGGCAGGATGTTGCCGTCGGCATCGTACAAGTGGAAATCCGGGTATGCATCATACGAGGCGAAAACGCTGACCTTGATCCCGTCTCCCTCGTTGGCGTCGATGGCGAACCAGTCTGAATCGAAGGGTGTTTCGAACCGGCTGTCGATCCTTTGTCCGGGGGCGAGGCTCACGGGCGTCGAGGCATCACCCGGAATGTCGCCTTCGGGCGGGAAAAGATCGTAGATGTCCAGACCGGCACCGCCGATGATTTCAGCTGCGATCTTGTAGCCGCCTCCCGGCTTTTCCGCGAGGAGCAGGAGGTCGCCACCACGGTCACGCACGGCGAGATCCTCGACGCTGAGGCTGTCATCCGCAAAATCAATGCGATCGCCTTCTGAAGGGTCGAAATCGGGAAGTTTCTGGTAGCCGTCATACTGGATCAGGAAGGTGTCCGCTCCGTCCCCACCGATGAGCTTGTTGTAACCCTTGCCGCCATTCAGGATGTCATTGCCGAGGCCACCGAAGAGGACATCAGAGCCCCAGTCCCCGATGAGAAGGTCGTTGTCGCCCCCACCGTGCAGCGTGTCGTTCGAGCCCCGGCCGCGGATCGTATCGGCCCACCTGGTTCCCACGAGGTAGTCAGATGTGCCGCCACCGAGAATGATGTTGTGTTCGCCTGCCATTTTTGGATTCCCCCCAGAATCAATGAATATGGTTTCTAATGGTCCGGCCAACTAATCGCTGCTTCTCGCTAAAAGCGAGTCTCAATGCGGTTTCATGCTCGTAAATCAAGTCGTGTCGAATTCCGGGGGGCTGGCGATTGCGCCCCGGTGGCGCGCGCTACTCGAACAGGTTCGCCTGGGTCGTGGCCGGCTGCGGGGCGGCGAGGCCGAGGTGGTGCCAGGCTTTGGCCGCGAGCATCCTGCCGCGTGGGGTGCGCTGGATCAGACCTTCCTGCAGGAGATAGGGTTCGATCACCTCCTCGACGGCGTCGCGGGCTTCGGAAAGGGCGGCGCAGATGGTCTCGACGCCCACCGGGCCGCCGCCGTAGTTTTCTGCCAAGTGGCGCAGATACCGGCGATCCGCGCCATCGAGGCCGAGATTGTCCACGTCGAGCCGGGTGAGTGCGCGATCGGCGATTTCTTCGTCCACCCGCCCGTTGCCTTCCACGAGTGCGAAATCCACCACCCGGCGCAGCAGACGACCGGCAATGCGTGGGGTGCCGCGGGCGCGGCGGGCGATCTCGCGTGCGCCCTCGGGCGTGGCGTCGGCCTTCTGGAGCCGGGCGGCGCGGGTGACGATCTCCACCAGTTCGGCCTCGGTGTAGAATTCGAGCCGGACGGGGATGCCGAACCGGTCCCGCAGCGGTGTGGTCAGGAGGCCGAGGCGGGTGGTTGCGCCGACGAGGGTGAAGGGCTGAAGCTCGATGCGGACGGTCCGGGCGGCAGGTCCTTCGCCGATGACGAGGTCGAGCTGGAAATCCTCCAGCGCGGGGTAGAGGATTTCCTCCACGGCCGGGTTGAGCCGGTGGATTTCGTCGATGAAGAGCACGTCGCGCGCATCGAGGTTGGTGAGGATCGCGGCCAGATCGCCCGCGCGCGCCAGTACCGGGCCGGAGGTCATGCGGAAGTTGACGCCCAACTCGCGGGCCATGATCTGTGCGAGTGTCGTCTTGCCGAGGCCAGGAGGACCGTAGAACAGCGTGTGATCCATGGCGCGGCCGCGCATCCGTGCGCTTTCGATGAAGACGGCGAGGTTGGCGCGTGCGGACTTCTGGCCGATGAATTCGCTCAAGGATTGCGGGCGCAGGGCGCGGTCGACATCCTCGGGCAATTCATCCGGGCGGAGGGTCGGATCGGGATCGGTCATGGTTTATCCACTTGGCGCAAGGAGGCGCAGGGCGGCGCGGATCAGGCCCGAGGCATCGTCGACTTCCGGCAGTTCGGCCGCTTCCGAAACGGCAGCGGCGGCCTCGGAGGGAGCATAGCCGAGATTGGCGAGCGCCGAGAGCGCGTCTGCCTGGGCGGCGGCATCGAGGCCGCTTTCGATCAGAACGGGAGGCTCTTCGGCCTGTCTCGGGGCGGGGGCCTCGGAGGATTTCGGCTTGATGCGCGGGACGGCCGGGGTCGCGCCGCTGGCGCCCATGGCCATGACCTGGGGCGCCTTGGCCTGAAGCTCGAGCACGATGCGCTGGGCAAGTTTTGGGCCGATGCCCTGCGCGGCTTTGATGGCGGCGGCATCGCCGAGAGACAGCGCGCGTCCCAGGCCCTCGGGGCCCAGCGTGCCGAGGATCGCCAGAGCTCCGCGGGCGCCGACGCCCTGGACTGAGGTGAGAAGCCGGTGCCATTCGCGCTCGGCCAGTGTGCGGAAGCCGAAGAGTTGAAGGAGGTCTTCGCGCACCAGTAGCTCGGTGTAGAGCGAGGCGGGTTCGCCGAGGCCGGGCAGGGCGGAAAGCGTGCGCTCGGAGCAGTAGACGATATAGCCGACGCCTCCGGTGTCGATGAGCACGTGGTCCGGACCGCGCATGTCGATCCGGCCGGAGATCTTGCCGATCATGCCCGCGCTCCGGTCATGGAATTGCAGATCGCGGTGGCGAGGCGGCTCTGGTATTTCGCGTGGTGGGCGTGGCAGAGCGCGATGGCGAGCGCATCGGCAGCATCGGCACCTGCGACCTGCGGGTCCTTGAGCTGGAGCTTGATCATGTGTTCGACCTGCGCCTTCTGGGCGTGGCCGACGCCGACCACGATCTTCTTTACCGTGTTGGGCGCGTATTCCGCCACGTCGAGCCCGGCCTGTGCGGGCACCAGCAGGGCGATGGCGCGCGCCTGTCCGAGCTTGAGGGTTCCTGCGGCATCCTTGTTGACGAAGGTCTGTTCCACGGCGGCGGTCTCGGGGCTGTGTTTTGCGAAGACGAGGCTCAACTGCGTGTGCAGGCTCAGGAGCCGCGACGCAAGGTCATCTCCTTCCGAGGCGCAGATGCCATTGGCCACATGCGTCACCTCGCCTGCCTGGACATCGACGATGCCCCAACCCGTCCGGCGCAGGCCCGGGTCGATTCCGATGACGCGCATTTGCTGCCGTCCTTCTTGCTGCTCGAGCGAGATTTACCATGATGGCTCGCCCCCCGCCAAGCCAAAGGCGTGCAGGGTGAACAAAAGGAGAACTCTCATGCGCTGGGCGCATATCTGGCATACGAATTGTGCATTTGCACGAAACTTAGGCAGATATTAAGTCCGTTCAGCCATGGATCGGCCATGGATCGGATTGACCGATTTCGAGTGAACCAAGCGAGTTCCGAAATGTCTGCACTGCAAACTTCCCGCCCCGCCCCCTTCGGAGCCATTACGGCGTATCACGTCATCAATGGACTTGAGCGGCTGGTCCATGGGGTGCGCGCCCATTTCGCCGCCATCGAGACGCGGCGTCAGCTGGAGCGGCTCACCGACACGCAACTGAACGATATCGGTGTGACGCGCTACGACATCGAGGCCATCGTCGCGCGCACCGGCCGCTGGTCGTGAGACGGCCCCATCGGGTGGCCTGACCTCACCGTTGCAGGGTCAGGGCCACCCATTCGCCGCGGCGCAGGATGTCGCGGCGCGAGAAGCCCCAGCCCCGGTAGACCGCTTCGACGGAGGCTGCCTGGCGGGCGAGAATTCCCGACAGGATCAGAACCGAGCCCGGATTCGTGTGGCGCACCATCTGGGGGGCGAGCCGCTTCAGCGGGCCTGCCAGAATGTTCGACAGGATGAGATCGTAAGGTGCGCGCGCGCGCAGCTCGCTGTGCTGGAAGCCCGCGGCGGTGACGCAGCGAATGCGGCCATTGAGGCGGTTGGCGCGGGCGTTGGCCTTCGCGGTCTCGGTCGCGAGCGCGTCAATGTCCGAGGCGATGATGTCGGCCGCGCAGCTCCTGGCGGCGGCCATGGCGAGCACGCCGGTTCCGCCACCAATATCCGCGATCCGCTTTGGCCAGTAGCCCTGGCGGAGCAGCTTGTCGAAGGCGATGAGGCAGCCTTGCGTCGTGGCGTGGTGGCCAGTTCCGAAGGCAAGTGCGGCCTCGATCTCGAGACCGATGAGGTTCGAGGGAACGCTCTCGCGATCATGACTGCCGTAGACGATGAAGCGGCCCGCGCGCACCGGTGTAAGGCCTGCGCGCACCTGGGCCATCCAGTCCTTCGTGCCCACGGGCGCGACGCTGAATTCCTTGGCGCCGTGCATGGTGGCGATGATGGCGAGCATGGTCTCGTCGGGACGCCCGTCGAAATAGGCGCCGACTTCCCAGATGCCCGTGCCGTCGTCCCGGTCATGGGTGCCCGATGCCTTGGGGGCCGGATAGACCTCGTCGAGCGCGTCGAAGATTGCCTGTGCCGCGGCCTTGCTGCCGACTTCCGTGATGGCGTGATAAAGTGTCACGTTGACCAACTCCTCATTTCCGCCACGCGATAGCGGCCTCGTGTGATCGGGGTCAAGTCATCGTGTAGTCGTTGTGTCGTCCTCCCGCATCTCCATCGGGAACGAAATCCGCATCCCGGCATTGGGCAACGAAACGTCCGCGGCTTCCGTGGGGAGCCGGGGCAACTGGAATGAACAGATCAAGAAGGAGCGCATGATGGATACCGCAGTGCTGGAAAACGCGAGCGTCGAGCGTCAGAGGGACTTTTGGCAGAGGCTGTCCGATGTCCGCGCGGGGATGCTGGGGCTCGATGTGGCGCACCGGATGGTTCCGATGACGCACTATTGCGACAAGGGGGACTCCACCCTCTGGTTCATCGGCGCGGACGGGTCCGAGATCGTCGAGAGCGTGAAGGGCGGGCCGCGGGCAGCGCATTACGTTCTGACGAGCATGTCGGAAGGAATCTATGCCAATCTCATCGGTGAGCTGTCGCTCGAGAACAATTCCATGAAGCTCGACGAGCTTTGGAATGCGGTGGCCGACAGCTGGTTCGAGGGCGGGCGCCGCGACCCGAACGTGCAGCTTCTCCGCTTCCGCCTCGTGGAGGGAGAAATCTGGTCGACCACGACCAGCAGTCTTTCCTTCGCCTACGAGATCGCCAAATCGAAGGTGACCGACGAGAAGCCCGACGTGGGCGAGAACTACGTGCTCAAGTTCTGAGTTTCGGGTTCCGAGTTCTGAGTTTCGAGTTCAAGGTTTGAGTGCTGGGTACTGTTGTATCGGCGGCGCGGGCGGACGAGTTTCCGTCCGCGCTGCTGTTTTGGACGAGATAATCAGCGGAGGACACATGGCCTTTTCACTGAAATCCGAGAAAGATGGGTCGCTGCAGGATGGCGTGCGGCGGATTGCGCTTGACCAGATCCGGACCGCGATTGCGGAGATCGACGACCCGGACCTCGATCGCGACGAGACGGTCCACCAGGTGCGCAAGCGCTGCAAGAAGCTGCGCGGACTTGTCCGGCTGGCACGGCCGGGCTTCGATGGATACAAGCGCGAGAATGCGCGCTTCCGGGATGCCGCACGCCGGCTCTCGGGCATTCGGGATGCGGATGTTCTCATCGAGACCTACGACAAGCTGGCCGAGCATTACGATGCGGAGATCGACCGGCAGGCCTTCGGACAGATCCGTCGGCGGCTGACCTTGCAGCGCAAGGCGCTTCTCGAGGACGACCATCGCTCCGAGGAACTGGCGGCGGTGCGAGGGGTGCTCCAGACAGCGGCCGGCGCGGCGGAGAACTGGAAGATCGGGGGCAAGGGGTTCGGCACCGCCTTCGATGGGATGAAGAAGACCTATGCGCGCGGACGCAAGGCGATGGACGCCGCTCGCGAAACCCGCAGCGACGAGGCGATACATGACTGGCGGAAGCGGGTGAAATACCATCGCTTCCATGCGGAACTTCTGCGCCATGTCTGGCCCGACGTGATGGTGGCGCATGCGGATGCGGCCGATACGCTGGGCGATCTGCTCGGCGATCACCACGATCTGGCGGTCTTCGCGGATGCCCTGCGCGATGATCCCGAAACGTTCGGCGACGGCAGGACGGTCGAGGTCGCACTCACGCTCGTGGAGCGCCGCAAGGCCGATCTGGAAGCGGAGGCCTTTGCGCTGGGCGCACGGATCTTTGCGGAGAAGCCCAAGCGACTGGTAAAGCGGTGGAAGGCCTATGCGAAGGCCGGCTCGACGGGTTCGGACGCGAAGGACGCGGAGCTGGGCAGGGCGGCCTGACCTCGCGTCTTCCGACGAGCCTTGCATTCCTGCGCGGGCTTGATTGACTTGGGGCGAGCGATGCGGCAAGAAACGTCGCTCGCCCCACGCCTCGGCCGCCCGTGGGGCTTTTTGCTTTTGGAGGTGGCCGCGAGAGGAGTTTTGTCCGGTGATTTCGCCCGTTCTTCCAGCCTACGCGCGGGCGCCCTTGTCCTTTGTCAAAGGCGAGGGCCCCTGGCTCATAGAGGAAAGCGGGGAGCGCTATCTCGATCTGGGGGCCGGCATTGCCGTGAATGCCCTGGGTCATGCGCATCCCGCACTCGTTAAGGCAGTGGAAGAGCAGGCGCGACGACTGTGGCACACCTCGAACCTCTACAAGGTGCCGAACCAGGAGGCGCTGGCCGAGCGGCTGGTCGAACATACCTTCGCCGATACCGTCTTCTTCACCAATTCGGGTACGGAAGCGGCCGAGTGCGCGATCAAGATGGCGCGGAAGTATTTCCACGGCTCGGAGACCCCGGAGCGGCACAGGATCATCACCTTCAAGGGGGCGTTCCACGGCCGGTCCATCGCGCCGATCTCCGCCGTGGGCGGAGCCAAGATGGTGGACGGGTTCGGGCCTTTGCTGCCCGGTTTCGACCAGGCACCCTACGGGGATCTCGACGCGGTGCGGGCCCTGGTGGGTTCGGAGACCGCGGCGATCATGGTCGAGCCGATCCAGGGTGAGGGCGGGATCGTCGTGGCACCCGAAGGCTTCCTGAAGGGGCTGCGAGAGATCTGCGATGCCCATGGTCTGCTTCTCGTGCTCGACGAGGTTCAGTGCGGTGTGGGCCGGACCGGCAAGCTCTTCGCCCATGAGTGGTCCGGGGTCACGCCGGATATCATGATGGTGGCCAAGGGCATTGGCGGGGGCTTTCCGCTCGGTGCCTGCCTTGCGACCGAGGACGCGGCGCGCGGCATGACGGCGGGCACCCATGGCTCGACTTATGGCGGCAACCCGCTGGCCTGCGCCGTGGGCTGTGCGGTGATGGACATCGTGTCCGATCCGGCCTTCCTGGCGGATGTCTCGCGCATTTCGGGGCGGTTGCGCCAGGGGCTCGAAGGGCTCGTGGCCTCCCACCCGGACGTCTTCAAGGGCATTCGCGGCGAGGGGCTGATGCTCGGCCTGAAATGCGTCAAGCCGAACGCGGATGTCGTGCGCGCGGGCTATGACACGCGCGTGCTTGTGGTGCCGGCGGCGGACAATGTCGTGCGGCTTCTGCCGCCCCTGAACCTTACCGATGCGGAGGTGGACGAGGCGCTGGCCCGGCTGGAGGCCGTGGCGGCGAGTTTCGAGACGGAGCCTGCAGAATGAGACATTTCCTCGATTTGCATAAGCTGACCTCCGAGGATCTGCGCGGGATCCTGACGCAGGCCGCGGCGATGAAGACCGCGCGCACCGGCCAACCCAAGGGCGCGCCCGACGATGGTGTGCCCCTGGCGGGGCGCATGGTCGCGCTCGTCTTCGAGAAACCCTCGACGCGAACGCGGGTGAGCTTCGACGTGGGCGTGCGCCAGCTCGGCGGCGAGACGCTGGTGCTCTCGGGCAAGGACATGCAGCTCGGCCACGGCGAGACCATCGCGGATACGGCACGCGTTCTGTCGCGCTATGTCGATCTCATCATGATCCGGACGTTCAAGGAGGAGACCCTTCTCGAACTGGCCGAGTATGCCACCGTGCCGGTGATCAACGGGCTGACGGACGCGAGCCATCCGTGCCAGATCATGGCGGACATGCTGACCTTCGAGGAGCATCGCGGGCCAATCAAGGGCAGGAAGGTCGTCTGGGCGGGGGATGGCAACAATGTCTGCACCTCCTTCCTTCATGCGGCCGGGCAGCTGGGGTTCGATTTGACCTTTACCGGGCCGGAAGCCCTCGACCCCGATCCGGAAGCGGTGGCGTTCGCGCGCGGGAAGGGCTCGACGGTGGAGATCGAGCGCGATCCGTTGAAGGCCGCGAATGGCGCGAGCCTGATCGTCACGGATACCTGGATGTCCATGCATGATCCGGAAAGTGCGCGCCAGCGACGCCATGCGATGCTGCGGCCCTATCAGGTCAACGAGGCGCTGATGGCGGCGGCGGGGGGCAATGCGCTCTTCATGCATTGCCTGCCGGCACATCGCGGCGAAGAGGCCTCCGATGGGGTGATGGACGGGCCGAATTCGGTGATCTTCGATGAGGCCGAGAACCGGCTTCATGCGCAGAAGGCCATCATGCGGTGGTGTCTGCGGGTCTGATCCGCGCGACCTACCTCTGAAAGCGAGACGGAGCCGTGTGCCTTTGACCGGGGCGCGCGGCTTTCTTTTTTCTCAGCTCCCGCGCCGTTTGCGGCGGACCCTCGGGATGGTCGTCTGGCGTATGGTGACGGGCCGGCCGGCTCCATGCGGCGGGAAACCGTGGCAGCGATGCCAGAAGCGGGGGCCACCTGCGCGGAGCCACCAGGGGAGTGCGAGAAGGGCGCCCGCGACGAACCCGCCCGCATGGGCGAGATAGGCCACCCCACCTCCATCCGACCCGAGGCTGGCATATCCGCTGACCGCCTGGAGGACGAACCAGTAGCCGAGCATGACCCAAGCCGGGAGCACGAGAATGCGCACGAAGACGATGATGATCAGCAGGACATCGACGCGCGCTTTCGGAAAAAGCAGCAGGTAGCCGCCGAGCACGCCCGCGATCGCGCCCGAGGCGCCGACCATTGGCACGAGGCTGAAGGGGGCCGCCACATATTGCGCAAGGGCGGCGCCGATACCGGAGGCAAGGTAGAAACCGAGGAACGGCAGGTGGCCGAACTGATCCTCGAGATTGTCTCCGAAGATCCAGAGAAACAGCATGTTGCCGCCCAGGTGCAGCCAACCGCCATGCAGGAACATGGAGGTCAGGATGCCGCCGAAGCCCTCGCCCGCGCTGATCCTTGCCGGGACCAGACCCCAATTCCAGTAGAGCGCGCCGAGGAGCCGGTCGTCGGCAAAGTAAGGCAGGGTCGCGAGGAAGATCGCGACATTGAGCGCGATCAGGCTCCAGGTCACGAAAGGCGTACGGCGAGAGGGGTTGTGATCTCGGATCGGGAACATCGGGTTTTGGACTGTCGCGCTACCGGGTGGCCACAGACAGGATCGGGCCTGCCGGACTCAAGACAGGGCCGCGCGGATCACGAGGGCCACGAGCGTGACCGAAGCCACACCCGCGAGCCAGAGAGCCACGAACCACGCGATGCGTTTGAGGGAACTGTCGTTGCGCATCAGTGATACCCCGCATCCGGGTCGACCTTGCCGCGGAAGACCCAGTAGGCCCAGGCGGTGTACGCGAGGATCAGCGGGATGAGCACCACTGTGCCGGCCAGCACGAACTTCAGGCTCGAATCCGGGGCCGCGGCTTCCCAGATCGTGAGGTTCGGCGGGATGATGTTGGGATAGAAGCTGACCCCGATGCCGATATAGGCCAGCACGAACAGGCCAAGAGCTGCGAGAAAGGGGCGCAGGTCCTTCCGGTCACGCAGACCGGTCATCAGCATCCAGAACGTGCCCGCCACGAGAAGCGGCACGGCGAGGCTGAAGGCGATGCCGGGCCAGGCGAACCAGCGCTGGAAATACGTGATGTCTTGGAAGGGTGTCAGCAGGCTGACGATCCCCATGAAGGCGAGGGTCGCGATGGCGAGCGGGCGCGCGTAGCTGCGCATCCTCAGCTGCAGGAGCCCGGAGGTCTTCCAGTGTAGCCATGTCGCGCCGAGGAGCGCGTAGCCCACCGCGACCGCCACGCCGGTCAGCACGGAGAAGGGGGTGAGCCAGTCCCACCAGCCGCCCGCATAGGCGCGGTTTTCCATCTCGATGCCCTGGACCAACGCGCCGAGGGCGATGCCCTGCATGAGCGCGGCCATAAGCGATCCGGCGAAGAAAGAGCGATCCCAGACGCGTTTCCAGCGTTTTGTTCGCCAGCGGTACTCGAAGGAGACGCCCCGAAAGACGAGGGCCAGCAGCATGAGAATGATGGGCATGTAGAGGGCCGGCAGGACGACCGAGTAGGCCAGTGGAAAGACGGCAAAGAGGCCGCCCCCGCCCAGCACGAGCCAGGTCTCGTTGCCGTCCCAGACCGGGGCGACCGAGTTCATCATCACATCACGGTCGCTTTCCTCGGGGCAGGTGGGAAAGAGGATGCCGACGCCGAGGTCGAACCCGTCGAGGATGATGTAGGTGAGCACGGCAAAGGCGATGAGCCCGGCCCAGATGAATGCGAGATCGAATTCCATGCGTGCCTCCCTCAGACCCGGCGGTGGTGGTGCTGGTGCATCTGGCCCGCAGGCGTGATGCCGCCCGAGCGCAGCGGCCCCTTGCGCATTTCGCCCACATCGCCGCCGACAGGCTTGTTCATCAGCTTGAGGATGTAGAAGGCGCCAGCGCCGAAGACGAAGAAATAGACCACGATGAAGGCGACGAGCGACGTGGCCACGGCCGGTGCGGCAATGGGGGAGTGCGACTCCGCCGTGCGCATCAGGCCGTAGACCGTGTAGGGCTGGCGGCCGACCTCGGTGGTGATCCAGCCTGCGAGCAGCGCGACGAAACCTGCGGGGCTCAACGCGAGCACGGCGCGGTGGAACCAGCGGTTGTCGTAGAGCGTGCCGCGGCGACGCAGCCACAGGCTCCACAGGCCGATGCCCAGCATCGCGAAACCGAGGCCGATCATGATCCGGAAGCTGAAGAAGACGATGGAAACGGGGGGCTCATCCTCGTCCGGAACGGTATCGAGGCCGTCAAGCGGCGCGTTCAGGTCGTGCTTGAGGATCAGGCTCGACAGCTTGGGAATTTCGACGGCGTAGTCGATGCGTTTCTCTTCCGGGTTGGGAATGCCGAAGAGGATGAGCGGCGCACCGTCCGGGTGGCTCTCGTAGTGGCCTTCCATCGCCATGACCTTGGCGGGCTGGTATTCGAGCGTGTTGAGCCCGTGCTGGTCGCCGGCGAAGATCTGGATCGGGGTGACGATCGCGGCCATCCACATGGCCATGGAGAACATCCGCCGCGCGGCAGGCAGGTCCGGGCCGCGGCGCAGGAGGTGGAGTGCGCCGACACCACCCACCACGAAGGCCGTGGTGAGGAAGGCCGCGAGCACCATGTGCACGAGACGGTAGGGGAAGGACGGGTTGAAGACGATGGCCCACCAGTCCTCGGGGTGGAAGATGCCTTCCTCGGTGATGGTGTAGCCCGCGGGCGTGTGCATCCAGGAGTTCACCGAGAGGATCCAGGTGGCCGAGATCAGCGTGCCGATGGCGACCATTGCCGTGGCGAACATGTGCAGGCCGTCGCCCACGCGGTTGCGCCCGAAGAGCATGACGCCGAGGAAGCCCGCTTCGAGGAAGAAGGCGGTCAGCACCTCGTAGGCCATGAGCGGGCCGAGAATGGGGCCGGTGCGGTCCGAGAACACGCTCCAGTTTGTGCCGAACTGGTAGGACATGACGATGCCCGAGACGACGCCCATGCCGAAGGCAATGGCGAAGATCTTCTTCCAGTATTCGAAAAGCGAAAGATAGGTCTCGTCGCGGGTGCGCAGCCATTGCGCATTCAGGACCGCGAGAAAGCTTGCCAGCCCGATGGAGAAGGCCGGAAAGATGATGTGGAACGAAACGGTGAAGGCGAACTGGAACCGCGCCAGGGTTTCGGCCGAGAAATCAAGCATGTGATCCTCCTTTGCAGGAGAATTAGGGTGCAGAGGGGGGTGGGCAAGTGATCCGGTGTGCCTTCTGCGCCCCGTTCAAGCGCCTGTGAGGCGGGGGGCGCGATACTGCCCGAGCGAATGGCAGGCTGGCCGGTATCAGGTCTTGCTAGCGATCATGAAATGCGATTTTGCCCGCCCCGGTTTCCAGCTTTCCTCAACGGAGAGCCCGTGGTCGCGCATCTTCTGCACGAGGGTCTCGGATGCGAGAAACCTCAGTTGCGGGAGGAGACCGAGCCGGTTGCCCACCCAAGCCAGGGGGCGAAAGGCGGACATGCCATCGGAAAGGCAGAAGGTGCTGCTGATGAAGAGCCCGCCGGGTTTCAGGGCCGAGGCCACGCGTTCGAGCACGAGGTCGAGATCCGGCACCAGATGGAGCACATTGAAGGCAAGGACCGCGTCGTAGCCGGGCCCGTCTGAAAGTGGCAATTGTGCGTCGATCCGCTCGAAACTCACATTCTCGATCCCGGCTTGACCGGCCTTGTCGCGGGCGATCTCCAGCATGGTTTCGGAGAAATCCGTCGCGCGGATGTGTCGGACGTTCGGGGCGAGTTTCAGCGCCGTGGTGCCCGTGCCGCAGCCGATCTCGAGAAGGTCCATGTTCGGCGTGAGGCGCGCGCGGGTGCGTTTCAGCTTCTCGGCGTAGCTTTCGGTATCTCGGACGGCGAGGGCGGCATATTTGGGGGCGACCCGATCCCAGAACTGCATGGCGCGCGTATCGGTCGGCGCGGGCGGTGTGTCCTGTGGGTCGGCGGGCATCAGGTGCCCGCGAACCGGGCCTCGAACCCTTCGCGCGCCTCGTCGGTGATCTTGGCGAAGAGCACGTCCGGCGTGGTGAACTTCGTGCCTGGCGGAATGGCCGCGAGTGCCTCGGTGACATCTTCGGGCCAGTCCGCATCCTCCAGCCCGAACGCGGCGAGCATGGCGGCGGAGGCATCCGGCACGAAGGGGCGCGACAGTACGGCGTAAAGCCGCACGAGGTTCAGCGAGAGGCGGACAATGGCGGCGGCGCGTTCCGGGTCGGTCTTGAAGGCGGCCCAGGGGGCTGCGGCCTGCAGGTATTCGTTGCCCGCGACCCAGATCGCGCGGAGTTCCTGCGCGCCCTTGCGGATCTCGATGGCGTCCATCTGCTTCTCATAGGCGCGGATGCGGGTGGAAAGCTCTGCGATGAGCGCGTCCTCGGCCGGACCGTAGCTCCCGCCCTCGGGCACCGTCTCGTCGAAGCGCGAGCGGGCAAACTTGGTCACGCGGCTGACGAAATTGCCGAGCACGTCCGCGAGATCCTTGTTCACGCCCGCCTGGAAACCTTCCCAGGTGAAGTTGGAATCGGAGGTCTCGGGCACGTTCGACATCAGCCACCAGCGCCAGTAATCCGAAGGCAGGATATCGAGGGCCTGGTCCATGAAGACGCCGCGGCCCTGGCTGGTGGAAAACTTGCCGCCGTCGTAATTCAGGTAGTTGAATGACTTGATGTAGTCCACGAGCTTCCACGGCTCTCCCGATCCGAGGATGGTCGCGGGGAAGGACAGCGTGTGGAAGGGGACGTTGTCCTTGCCCATAAACTGGACGTAGCGCACATCGTCGGCGCCCTTGTCCGTGCGCCACCATCGCTCCCAGGCGGTATCCGTCTGCCCGGTGGCATCGGCCCATTCGGCGGAGGCGGCGATATACTCGATAGGCGCGTCGAACCAGACGTAGAAGACCTTGCCTTCCATGCCGGGCCAGTCTTCCGCGCCCTTCTTCACCGGGATGCCCCAGTCGAGATCGCGGGTTATGCCGCGATCCTGCAGGCCGTCGCCATCGTCGAGCCATTTCTTCGCGATGGAGGTAGTCAGGATCGGCCAGTCCGTCTTGCTGTCGATCCACTCGCGCAGGCGGTCGCGCATGGCGGATTGCCTGAGGTAGAGGTGCTTGGTCTCGCGCACCTCGAGGTCGGTGGAGCCGGAGATCGCCGAGCGCGGGTCGATCAGGTCGGTCGGGTCGAGCTGCTTGGTGCAGTTCTCGCACTGGTCGCCGCGGGCGCGGTCGTAGCCGCAGTTGGGGCAGGTGCCTTCGATGTAGCGATCGGGAAGGAAGCGCCCGTCAGTGTGGGAGTAGACCTGTTTTTCGGAAACTTCCTCGATCAGCCCGGCTTCTGCCAGCTTGCCGGCGAAGTGCTGGGTCAGCGCATGGTTGCGCTTCGAGGAAGAGCGGCCGAAATGGTCGAAGGAAAGGCGGAAGCCGTCGGCGATGTCCTTCTGGACCTGCCACATGCGCGCGCAGTAGTCCGCAACCGGCTCGCCGGTCTTGGCGGCGGCAAGCTCGGCGGGTGTGCCGTGTTCGTCCGTGGCACAGATGAACATCACCTCGTTGCCGCGCGCGCGCTCGAAGCGGGCGTAGACATCCGCAGGCAGCTGGCTGCCGACGAGATTGCCGAGATGCTTGATGCCGTTGATGTAAGGCAGGGCGGAGGTGACGAGAATCCGGGCCATGGCTTTTCCTTCAAACTTGCCGCCCGTTTAGGGGATTCGGGTCTCGGGGGCCAGAGGAATGCTCGATTGGCAGGCCGCAGACCAGCTCACAGGGGCTTATGCCGCGCCCTTGTCCTCTTCCGACCGGGTTTTTTGATCGTTCTCGAGGTAGGATGCGATCACATCTGCACTCAAAGGATGTGCGAACAGGAAACCCTGCGCTTCGCTGATACCGCTCGCGCGCATCGACTCGAATTGCTCCGGTGTCTCGATACCTTCCGCCGAGGTCTCGAGATCGAAATGCTGTGCGAGATCGATGATAGTCTGGACCAGCCGGTGCTCGCGGGGATCGTCAATCATGCTGGTGGCGAAGGAGCCGTCCAGTTTGAGGTAATCGAAATCGAGCTGGCGGAGGTGATTGATCGAACTGTATCCGGTGCCGAAATCATCGAGCGCAAAGCGCACGCCGAGGCGGTGAAGCTGATCGAAGGTTTCGCGGATCATGTCCGTGTCGAGCGCGAAGATGGATTCGGTCATCTCGAGGATCAGGCGACCGGGCGCGAGGCCGCTTGCGTCGAGCGCGCCGCGCACCTGATCGACGAAGAGGCGATGCTTGAACTGCTCTACGGAGACATTGACCGAAACTGTCAGCGGCGTCGGCCATTTGATGGCTTCGGCACAGGCCATTTGCAACAGCTTCTCGCCGAGCGGAATAATCGTGCCAGAGATCTCCGCGATCGGAATGAAGGCGGTCGGCATCACGAGCCCCTGTTCGGGGTGATGCCAGCGGGCGAGCGCCTCGAACCCACGCAGTTTCTTCGCTTCGACGCCGAGGATGGGCTGAAACTCGAGGAAAAACTCGTCTCGCTCCATCCCCATGCGGATGGCGGTCTCCATCTGCATCCGGGTTTCGGCTTCCCGCGACATTTCCTCGGTGTAGAAGTTGTAGGCGTTCCCAAAGGTCTGTTTGGCCTCGTAGAGCGCCAGATCGGCACGAGCGAGAACCACGCTCATGCCCGGTGTCTCCGGGCTGAAAGCCGCGATACCGATGGAGCAGCCGCAGGTAACGCGGGTGTTGCAGATATCAAACGGCTGCGAGACCGCCTCGCCGATCCGCCCTGCCAGTTCGGCGGCACCTTCGTCATCGCAGTTGTTGCACAAGACGACGAACTCATCGCCCCCGAGCCTGTAGAGAGCGCCCTTGCCGGCGACGATATCGCCCACACGCTCTGACAGCGAGACCAGAAGCGCGTCACCCACATGGTGGCCGAGCGTGTCGTTGATGAACTTGAACTTGTCGAGATCGATGAGAAGGACGCGGCCCGACGAGCCGTCCTTCTCAAGCGCGCGGATGTCTTGGCGAAGACTGTAGCGGTTTCCGCGACCCGTGAGCGTATCGGTCTTCACGATCAGACTGAGATCCTGTTCCGCCTCCTGTGCCCGGTGCATCTGCGCCTGGACGCGGGCATAGGTCACGCCGAGCCGCCAGAAGGTGAAGCCGAGCACGAAGGGGGCCATGCAGACGATTGCGTGGATCGGGTTGAGCGCAAAGAGTTCTCCGAGGGAGGAGAATTGCGAGCCGATTACATATCGCTCAAAGGCGACGCTGCCGGCCGGGAACATCAGGCCGAAGAGGACGCCGAAGATCGCGTATCTTGTTTCCGCCCTGTCAAACATCGCCACTCAACTGTGCAAAAATCTGGCATGTGTTTATTCTGAGCGGCTTAAAACCTGTTTAAAATCGGGGTTTGGAGCTTAGGCTTCGATCATCAGGGTGAATGAAGTGTGAAGGCCAGGCCACCCCAGGCCCGGATTGACGCCTGATTCTCCAGAGGCGTTCGAGACGGTGCAGTCCTTGTTCGGGCTTCTCACTGGTCGATCATGGCGCACGAAAAAGGGGGCACGGTTTCCCACGCCCCCTTCTTGATCTTGCCGGTTTGACCCGGATCAGTTGTTGGCGTCGAAGCCCATCGGGTCTGAGGTCTCGCCCATCACGTCGAAGCTGTCGTCGTTGCTCTCGATGACTTCGAGGGCGCCAACGGCCTCCGTCTGCTTCTGCTCGATGATCGCGGCATCGCGCTCGGTTGCGATGCGCTTGACCTTCTGGGTCGCTCCACCGGTGCCGGCGGGGATCAGGCGGCCGACGATGATGTTCTCCTTCAGGCCCACGAGCTTGTCGCGCTTTCCTTGCGTCGCCGCTTCGGTCAGCACGCGGGTGGTCTCCTGGAACGAGGCCGCCGAGATGAAGCTCCGGGTCTGGAGCGACGCCTTGGTGATGCCGAGCAGGATCGGCCCGCCCTTTGCCGGTTCGCGGCCGGCGGCGATCGCCTTCTCGTTTTCCTCGTCGAATTCGACCTTGTCGACCTGTTCGCCCTTGAGAAGCGTGGTGCCGCCGGAATCGGCGATTTCCCACTTCTGGAGCATCTGGCGGACAATCACCTCGATGTGCTTGTCGTTGATCTTCACGCCCTGGAGCCGGTAGACCTCCTGCACCTCATCGATGAGGTAGTCTGCCAGCGCCTCGACGCCCATGATGGCGAGGATGTCATGGGGGGCGGGGTTGCCATCCATGATGTATTCGCCCTTCTGGATGAAGTCGCCTTCCTGCACCGGGATGTGCTTGCCCTTCGGCACCATGTATTCGACGGGCTCAAGACCTTCCTCGACCGGTTCGATGGTGATCCGGCGCTTGTTCTTGAAGTCCTTCCCGAAGCGCACGTTGCCCGAGATTTCGGCGATGATCGCGTGATCCTTCGGACGGCGCGCCTCGAAGAGTTCGGCCACGCGCGGCAGACCACCGGTGATGTCCTTCGTCTTCGCGCCTTCACGCGGGATACGCGCAAGCACGTCGCCCGCCCGGACGTCCTGACCGTCCTCGACCGAGAGAATTGCGTCCACCGACATGGCGTGCGTTTCCGGGTTTCCATTGTCGAGCCGCATGGGCTCGCCGGTGAGCGGATCCATCACGATGATCTCGGGCTTCAGCTCGTTGCCCTTGGGCGCGGCGCGCCAGTCGGACACGATCTTCTGACTGATGCCGGTCGCGTCGTCGGTCTCCTCACGGACGGAGACGCCCGCGGTGAGGTCGACGAATTTCGCGACACCCGATTTCTCGGCGATGATCGGCAGGGTGTACGGGTCCCACTCGGCAAGCTTGTCGCCGCGCACGACCTGCGTTCCGTCCTTCGCGAGCAGCTTGGTGCCGTAGCCAAGCTTGTGCACGGCCCGTTCCACCCCGTTCTCGTCGACGATCGCGATCTCCATGTTCCGGGCCATGATGATCTGTTCGCCATCGGCGTTGGTCAGGATATTCTCGCTGCGCACCTGAAGCTGGCCTTCCTGGCTGGCTTCGAGGAAGGACTGCGAGCCACCCTGCGCAATGCCGCCGATGTGGAACGTACGCATGGTGAGCTGCGTGCCCGGTTCCCCGATCGACTGAGCCGCGATGATGCCCACGGCTTCGCCGGGGTTCACCTTGGTGCCGCGTGCGAGGTCGCGCCCGTAGCACTGGGCACAGATGCCGTCATCCGACTCACAGGTGAGCGGCGAGCGGATCTGCATTTCCAGCACACCCGAGTTCTCGATCATGTCGGCGGCGCGCTCGTCGATCAGATCGCCGCGACGGAAGATGACTTCCTGGGTCTTCGGATCAAGCACGTCCTCGGCCGAGACACGGCCCAGAATGCGCTCGGAGAGCGATGACACGACCTCACCGTCGGAGATCGCCGCGCGCGCGGTGATCGAACGGTCGGTGCCGCAATCGTCGATTTTGACGATGCAGTCCTGCGCCACGTCCACCAGACGACGGGTGAGGTAGCCCGAGTTCGCGGTCTTCAGAGCAGTATCGGCCAGACCCTTACGGGCACCGTGGGTCGAGTTGAAGTACTCGAGAACGGTGAGGCCTTCCTTGAAGTTCGCGATGATCGGCGTCTCGATGATCTCGCCGGATGGCTTGGCCATGAGGCCGCGCATGCCGCCGAGCTGCTTCATCTGTGCAGGCGAACCACGTGCCCCGGAGTGGGACATCATGTAGACCGAGTTGGGCTCGAGCTCGCGACCCGCATCGTCCACGCGGACGGCGGAAATTTCCGACATCATCGCGGTTGCAACATCGTCCGAGCAGCGGGACCAGGCGTCGACAACCTTGTTGTACTTCTCGCCCTGGGTGATGAGCCCGTCCATGTACTGCTGTTCGAACTCCTTCACCTGATCGCGGGTCGCGCCGACGATGTCCCACTTCGACTCAGGGATCACCATGTCGTCCTTGCCGAAGGAGATGCCGGCCTTGAAGGCTTCGCGGAACCCAAGCGACATGATCCGGTCGCAGAAGATCACGCTCTCCTTCTGACCGCAGTGGCGGTAGACGGTGTCGATGACCTCGCCCACTTCCTTCTTGCGCAGGAGGCGGTTGACGATGTCGAAGGGGGTCTTGAAGTTCTTCGGCAGCAGCGCGCCGATCTGAAGCCGCCCAGGCGTCGTCTCGAAGCGCTTGTAGACCGACTGGCCCTCATCATCGATCTGCTCGATGCGGGCGGTGATCTTCGAGTGAAGGTTCACCAGGCCCGCGTGAAGCGCGTGATCCACTTCCTCGATCGAGCCGAAGACCATGCCCTCGCCGGGCTGACCCTCGCGCATGATGGAGAGGTAGTAGAGCCCGAGGATCATGTCCTGCGACGGCACGATGATCGGCTTGCCGTTGGCCGGCGAAAGCACGTTGTTCGTCGACATCATCAGAACGCGGGCTTCGAGCTGCGCCTCGAGCGAGAGCGGCACGTGCACGGCCATCTGGTCGCCGTCGAAGTCGGCGTTGAAGGCCGAGCAGACCAGCGGGTGAAGCTGGATCGCCTTCCCCTCGATGAGCACAGGTTCGAACGCCTGGATGCCGAGACGGTGGAGCGTCGGCGCGCGGTTCAGAAGGACCGGGTGCTCGCGGATCACCTCGTCGAGGATGTCCCATACTTCGGGACGTTCCTTCTCGACGAGTTTCTTCGCCTGTTTCACGGTCGAGCTGAGACCCTTCGCGTCCAGCCGGGAGTAGATGAACGGCTTGAAGAGTTCGAGGGCCATCTTCTTCGGCAGGCCGCACTGGTGCAGCTTCAGCTCGGGACCGGTCACGATCACCGAACGACCGGAGAAGTCGACACGCTTTCCGAGCAGGTTCTGCCGGAAACGGCCCTGCTTGCCCTTGAGCATGTCGGAGAGCGACTTCAGCGGGCGCTTGTTGGTGCCCGTGATGACGCGGCCGCGGCGGCCGTTGTCGAAGAGGGCGTCGACCGATTCCTGCAGCATCCGCTTCTCGTTGCGGATGATGATGTCCGGCGCGCGTAGTTCGATCAGCCGCTTGAGGCGGTTGTTCCGGTTGATCACGCGACGATAGAGGTCGTTCAGGTCGGAGGTGGCGAAGCGGCCACCATCGAGCGGCACCAGCGGACGCAGCTCGGGCGGAATGACCGGGATCACGGTCATGATCATCCACTCGGGCCGGTTGCCGCTTTCGCGGAAGCTCTCGACCAGCTTCAGACGCTTGATGATCTTCTTGGGCTTCAGTTCGCCGGTCGCCTCCGCAAGGTCCGCACGAAGCTGTTCGGCCTCGGCGTCGAGGTCGATGGCCTGCAGCATCTCGCGGATCGCTTCGGCGCCGATTCCGGCCCGGAACGCATCATCGCCATACTGGTCCTGGGCGTCGAGAAACTCTTCCTCGGTCATGAGCTGACCGGTGGTGAGATCCGTGAGGCCCGGCTCGATGACCACATACTGCTCGAAGTAGAGGATGCGCTCGAGATCGCGCAGGGTCATGTCGAGCATGAGGCCGATGCGCGACGGCAGGGATTTCAGGAACCAGATATGCGCGACGGGCGAGGCCAGTTCGATATGGCCCATCCGCTCGCGACGCACTTTCTGGAGCGTGACTTCAACGCCGCATTTCTCGCAGACGACGCCGCGATACTTCATGCGCTTGTACTTGCCGCACAGGCATTCGTAGTCCTTGATCGGGCCGAAGATGCGCGCGCAGAAGAGACCGTCACGCTCGGGTTTGAACGTGCGGTAGTTGATGGTTTCGGGCTTCTTGATCTCGCCATAGGACCAAGACAGGATCCGTTCCGGGCTGGCCAGCGCGATCTTGATCTCGTCGAACGTGCGGACAGGCTGGACCGGATTGAACGGGTTGGTGATTTCCTGGTTCATTCAGATGACCTCAAATCTCGTTTCAGGGGAGGGGGGCGCCGGATGCGCCCTCACTCCACTTCCGAATCCAGCAGCTCGATATTCAGGCCGAGCGAGCGGATCTCCTTGACGAGAACGTTGAACGATTCCGGAACCCCGGCCTCGAAATTGTCCTCGCCCTTGACGATGGACTCGTAGACCTTCGTGCGCCCGGCAACGTCGTCGGATTTTACGGTGAGCATTTCCTGCAACGTATAGGCTGCGCCGTAGGCTTCAAGGGCCCAGACCTCCATCTCCCCGAAACGCTGTCCGCCGAACTGCGCCTTACCGCCCAGCGGCTGCTGGGTGACGAGCGAGTACGGGCCGGTCGAGCGCGCGTGGATCTTGTCGTCCACCAGGTGGTGGAGCTTCAGGAGATACTTCACGCCGACGGTGACGGGACGCGCGAACTGCTCGCCCGAGCGGCCGTCGAACACGATGGACTGACCCGACGTGTCGAAGCCCGCACGCTGGAGCGCGTCGTTAACGTCCGCTTCCTTCGCTCCGTCGAAGACCGGCGTCGCGATCGGAACACCGGCGGTCACGTTGCCGGCGGCTTCGAGGAACTCCTCGGTCCCCATCTCGGAGAGCACTTCGTTGTAGATGTCCTCGCCGTAGGCGATCTTCATCGCCTCCTTCAGCGGGGTCATGTCACCGGAGCGCTTGTACTCCTTGAGGCTCGCATCGATGGAGTTGCCGAGACCGCGCGCGGCCCAGCCCATGTGGGTCTCGAGGATCTGCCCGACATTCATGCGCGACGGCACGCCCAGCGGGTTCAGCACGATGTCGACCGGCGTCCCGTCGCCGAGGAAGGGCATGTCCTCCTCGGGGACAACGCGGGAGATGACCCCCTTGTTGCCGTGACGTCCGGCCATCTTGTCGCCCGGCTGAAGCTTGCGCTTCACCGCGATGAAGACCTTGACCATCTTCATCACGCCCGGCGGCAGGTCGTCGCCGCGACGGACCTTGTCGACCTTGTCCTCGAAGCGGCGGTCGAGCGCCTTCTTCTGCAGGTCGAACTGCTGGTGCAGCGCTTCCTGGTCCTGGGCATCGGAATCCTCGCCGAGGGCAAGCTGCCACCACTGGCCGCGGGACAGCGTGCCGAGCAGTTCCTCGTCGATCACCGAGCCGGACTTCACGCCGCGCGGGCCCTTGACGGCGGTCTTGCCGAGCAGGAGGTCCTTGAGGCGGGCATAGATGTTGCGCTCGAGGATGGCCAGCTCGTCGTCCCGGTCCCGGGAAAGGCGCTCGACCTCTTCGCGCTCGATCTGCAGCGCACGCTCGTCCTTGTCGACGCCGTGACGGTTGAAGACCCGAACCTCGACGATCGTGCCGTAGTCGCCCGGCGGCAGGCGCAGCGAGGTGTCACGCACGTCGGACGCCTTCTCGCCGAAGATGGCGCGCAGAAGCTTCTCTTCCGGCGTCATCGGGCTTTCGCCCTTCGGAGTGATCTTGCCCACGAGGATGTCGCCCGGTCCCACTTCGGCACCGATGTAGACGATCCCGGCCTCGTCGAGGTTGCGCAGGGCTTCCTCGCCGACATTGGGGATGTCGCGGGTGATTTCCTCCGGCCCGAGCTTCGTGTCGCGGGCGGCGACTTCGAATTCCTCGATGTGGATCGAGGTGAAGACGTCGTCCTTCACGATGCGTTCGGAGATGAGGATGGAGTCCTCGTAGTTGTAGCCGTTCCAGGGCATGAACGCGACGAGCACGTTCTTGCCGAGCGCGAGCTCGCCAAGGTCCGTGGACGGACCGTCAGCAATGAACTGGCCCTTCTTGATCACGTCGCCCACCTTCACCAGCGGACGCTGGTTGATGCAGGTGTTCTGGTTCGAGCGCTGGAACTTGCGCAGACGGTAGATGTCCACGCCCGGATCGCCCGGTGCCACATCGTCGGTAGCCCGGATCACGATACGCATCGCGTCCACCTGGTCGACGATACCCGTGCGGCGCGCCGTGATGGCGGCACCGGAGTCGCGGGCCACGATCTGCTCGATGCCGGTGCCCACGTAGGGCGCATCTGCGCGCAGGAGCGGCACGGCCTGACGCTGCATGTTCGACCCCATGAGAGCGCGGTTCGCGTCGTCGTTCTCAAGGAACGGGATCAGCGAGGCGGCCACGGAGACGAGCTGCTTCGGCGAGACGTCGATCAGATCGACGTTCGAGGGCGGATTGAGCGTGTATTCACCGGAGCGGCGGGTCGAGACGAGGTCGTTCTTGAAGCGGCCTTCCTCATCGAGGTTCGCGTTCGCCTGGGCGACCGTGTGGCGCATCTCCTCGGTCGCGGACATGTAGTTGACCTCGTCGGTCACCTTGCCGTCCACGACCTTGCGGTAGGGGGTCTCGATGAAGCCATACTTGTTCACGCGCGCGAACGAGGCGAGCGAGTTGATGAGACCAATGTTCGGGCCTTCCGGCGTTTCGATCGGACACATGCGGCCGTAGTGGGTCGGGTGAACGTCGCGAACCTCGAAGCCCGCACGCTCGCGCGTCAGACCGCCCGGCCCGAGTGCCGAGAGGCGCCGCTTGTGCGTGACCTCGGAGAGCGGGTTGGTCTGGTCCATGAACTGCGAGAGCTGCGAGGAGCCGAAGAACTCGCGCACCGCGGCTGCGGCGGGCTTGGCGTTGATCAGGTCCTGCGGCATCACGGTATCAATCTCGACCGAGCTCATGCGCTCGCGGATCGCACGCTCCATGCGCAGGAGACCGACGCGATACTGGTTCTCCATGAGCTCGCCGACCGAGCGCACGCGGCGGTTGCCGAGGTGGTCGATGTCGTCGATCTCGCCGCGACCGTCACGCAGATCCACCAGCGCCTTGATGCAGGCGATGATGTCCTCGTTGCGCAGGGTGCGCGTGGTGTCGGGCGCATCGAGATCGAGGCGCATGTTCATCTTCACGCGGCCGACGGCCGAGAGATCGTAACGCTCGCTGTCGAAGAACAGCGAATCGAACATGGTGCTTGCCGCGTCGATGGTCGGCGGCTCACCGGGACGCATCACGCGGTAGATGTCGAGCAGGGCCTGCTCGCGGTTCATGTTCTTGTCCGCTGCAAGCGTGTTGCGGATGTAGGCACCGACGGTGATGTTGTCGATGTCGAGCGTCGGGATCTCGGTGATACCGTTGTCCAGCAGCGTCTTGAGCGTGCCGCCGGTGATGTCGCCGGTCTTGTTGTCGATCTCCCAGGTCAGCTCGTCGCCCGCTTCGACCCAGATCTCGCCGGTTTCCTCGTTGATGATGTCCTTGGCGGAGAACCGGCCCATGATGGCATCGAACGGCACGAGGATCTCGGAGACATTGCCTTCCTCGACCCACTGCTTGACCATGCGCGGCGTGATCTTCTTGCCCGCGGGCGCGATCACTTCGCCATCGGCGGCGTTGACGATGTCATAGGCGGGCTTGGTACCGCGCACCCGGTCCGGGAAGAAAGTGGTGGCCCAGGCATTGCCTTCCTTGCGGAAGCTCACCGTGTCGTAATAGGCGTCGCAGATGCCTTCCTGGTCGAGACCGAGCGCATAGAGCAGGGTCGTGACCGGCAGCTTGCGGCGGCGGTCGATACGGGCGTAGACGATATCCTTGGCGTCGAACTCGAAGTCGAGCCAGGACCCACGGTAGGGAATCACCCGCGACGTGAACAGCAGCTTGCCCGAGGAATGGGTCTTGCCGCGGTCGTGGTCGAAGAACACGCCGGGCGAGCGGTGCATCTGGCTCACGATCACCCGTTCGGTGCCGTTCACGATGAACGTCCCGTTCGGCGTCATGAGGGGCATGTCGCCCATGTAGACGTCCTGCTCCTTGATGTCCTTCACGGAGCGCGCGCCGGTTTCTTCCTCGACCTCGAAGACGATGAGGCGCAGCGTGACCTTCAGCGGCGCGGCATAGGTCATGTCGCGCTGCATGCATTCTTCAACGTCGTACTTCGGAGCCTCGAGTTCATATTTCACGAACTCGAGAACGGACGTCTCGTTGAAGTCCTTGATCGGAAAGACAGACTGGAAAACGCCCTTCAGACCCTCGCCGTCGAGCGGGATCTCCTGGTCACCGGATTTCAGAAAGAGATCATAACTGGATTTCTGGACTTCAATGAGGTTTGGCATCTCCGCGACCTCGCGGATCTTGCCGTAGAACTTGCGAATACGCTTGTGACCGGAATACCTCTGAGCCATGCTCACCCTTTCGATTGCATCCGAACCTACCGGCGGGGAACGGTGGTTCGGTCCTGCAGACGCCTTGCCCCAATGCTTGTGCGACTTCCCACATCGCACGCCCGGAGCCTTCCCGATGCGTCTTTCGAAGAGCCCTGCACGCGAAGGCGCTTCGAGAGACGCATAAGACTGGAGGCGCTTTTCAGCGTCTCCAGTCCACGATAGTTAACGCAACCTAAAGTTGCGCGCAATCACTTCACTTCGACTTCTGCACCAGCAGCTTCGAGTTTCTTCTGCACTTCTTCGGCTTCGTCCTTGGAAACGCCTTCCTTGACGGCCTTGCCGCCAGCTTCGACGAGTTCCTTGGCTTCCTTCAGCCCGAGGCCGGTGATGGCGCGGACTTCCTTGATGACGTTGATCTTCGACGCTCCAGCGGACTTCAGGATAACGTCGAATTCGGTCTTCTCTTCGGCCGGAGCAGCGTCTGCGCCGCCTGCCGGGCCTGCCGCCATCATGACAGCGCCGCCAGCAGCGGGCTCGATGCCGTATTCATCCTTGAGGATGTTCTTCAGTTCAGCCGCTTCGAGGAGGGTCAGTCCCACGATTTCTTCGGCGAGTTTCTTCAGGTCAGCCATTTGTTCGGTTCCAATCAGGTATCTGTTTCGAGTTGTCCGGTGTCATGCGGGTCTTGCACGTATCCGGCCATCCGTTGCTTCCAAGTTTCAAGCTGCCTCGCCACGCTCCTCGAGCGTGGAAAGGATGCCCGCGATATTCGCGGCAGGCGCGCCGATCGCCGAAGCCAGGTTGCTTGCCGGTGCCCCGATGCAGCCAACCACGGAAGCGATGAGCTCCTCGCGGGACGGCATTTCGGACACGGCCTTCACGCCGGCCTGGTCGAGTGCTTCGCCACCCATCGAACCGCCGAGGACGACAAGCTTCTTGTTGTCCTTGGCATAGGCCTGAACGGCTTTCGCCGCCGCGACCGGGTCCTCTGAGTAGGCAAACACCGTCATGCCCGTCAGCAGGTCACCCATCTTTTCAGACGGGGTATCCTTCAGGGCGATCTTGGCGAGCTTGTTCTTGGCGACACGAACCGATCCGCCAGCTTCCTTCAGTCGAAGCCGGAAATCGGTCATCTCTGCAACGGAAAGGCCTTCGTAGTGCGCGACCACGACGACACCAGAGTCCGTGAAGATCTGGCCGAGTTCCGCGACCACAGCTTCTTTCTGGGCTCTATCCACAGTGTTGCTCCAAGTTTGGCATCAGGGTTGCCCCCTCCGCCGGCTCAATTTCGTGAGAAGCTGATGCTCCCCACGTCTCGGGTCCGCTTTCCGGGTCCCGCCAAAACCGCCCGGAGCCATCTGGCTCCAATCGATCCTGATCGTTCCCCATCTCGGGCAGGAATTATCGGGCTCGGATGAGCCCGACCCACCGTCTCGGACAGACGGGCAGGGGAGTGCCCCGCCCGGAACATCCCCGCCCGAGGGCGGGGAATTCCATCATTCCACCGCGTTCGCGACGGAAACGGTCACGCCCGGCCCCATGGTGGAGGAGAGCGCGATCTTCTTCACGTAGGTGCCCTTGGCGCCCGACGGCTTCGCGCGGTTCACGGCCGCGACGAATGCCTTGACGTTCTCGACCAGCTTCGGCTCGTCAAAGGACGCCTTGCCGATCCCGCCATGGATCACGCCGGCCTTCTCGACCTTGAACTGGACTTCGCCGCCCTTCGCGGCCTGGACCGCGTTGGTGACGTCCATGGTCACGGTGCCGACCTTGGGGTTCGGCATCAGGTTGCGCGGGCCGAGGATCTTGCCGAGACGGCCGACGATCGGCATCATGTCCGGCGTAGCGATGCAGCGGTCGAACTCGATCTTGCCGCCCTGGATGGTCTCCATCAGGTCTTCGGCGCCAACAATGTCCGCACCCGCGGCCTGAGCTTCCTCAGCCTTGGCACCACGTGCGAAGACAGCCACGCGGACGGTCTTGCCGGTGCCGTTGGGCAGGGCCACAACGCCGCGGACCATCTGGTCGGCGTGACGCGGATCGACACCGAGGTTCATCGCGATCTCGAGCGTCTCGTCGAACTTGGCGGTTGCGTTCGCCTTCACGAGGGCCACGGCTTCCTCGACCGAGAGATCGGCCTTGCCTTCGAATGCTTCGCGCGCCGCTTTCGTGCGCTTGGTCAGTTTTGCCATCTCGCTTACCCCTTGACCTCAAGGCCCATGGAGCGGGCGGAACCTGCAATGATCTGCATCGCGGCTTCGACGTCGTTCGCGTTCAGATCCTTCATCTTTGCTTCCGCGATCTCGCGCACCTGCGCGATGGTCACGGTGCCCGCAACTGCCTTGCCCGGCGTCTTGGAGCCGGATTTCAGCTTGGCGGCCTTCTTCAGGTAATAGGACGCGGGCGGGGTCTTCACTTCCATACCGAACGACTTGTCGGTATAGTAGGTGATGATCACCGGGATCGGGCTGCCCGGCTCCATTTCCTGCGTGCGAGCGTTGAATGCCTTGCAGAATTCCATGATGTTGATCCCGCGCTGACCGAGCGCAGGACCGACGGGCGGGGAGGGGTTTGCCTTCCCGGCAGGAACCTGCAGCTTGAGCTGCCCTGCAACCTTCTTGGCCATATTGGCCTCCTATCTGTTTCCGGCACCGGGGGACGCGTCCGCCCATGCCATGTTGTGGACGTGGTCCGGTTCGGACGGCGCGCCGCCCTTGCCTCCCACACGGCACTCGGCGCATCCTGCCTCATGCCGTAACGAATTGAGCGCATTCCGGGGCGCGCGGTGAAATTCCGGCTCCCCTCCCTGCGCCCGCGATCACGAAGCCTTGGCGACCTGCGTGAATTCCAGTTCGACCGGGGTGGCCCGGCCAAAGATCGAAACCGAAACCTTGAGTCGGCTGTTGGGCTGATCGACCTCTTCCACGAGGCCCGAAAAGCCCTCGAACGGTCCGTCCGTGACGTTGACCTGTTCGCCGGTCTGGTAGGTGATGATCGAACGGGGGCGTTCCATGCCCTCTTCGACCTGATTCATGATCCGGGCGACTTCAGCGTCGCGCATGGGCGTCGGCTTACCCTGGGGGCCGAGGAAGTCGGAGACCCGGTTGATCGACTTGATCAGGTGGTAGGCCCGGTCGGTCATCTCCATGCGCACCAGCACGTAGCCGGGCATGAAGCGCTTCTCGGTCTGGACCTTGCGGCCGCGGCGGATCTCGATGACCTCTTCCGTCGGCACGAGAACTTCCGAAATCTCGTCCTGAAGTTCCTGGGTTTCCACGGCTTCGCGAATAGCTTCGGCGACCTTCTTTTCGAAGTTCGAGAGCACGCTCACCGAATACCAGCGCATCGCCATGTCGTTTTTACCTCAATTCAGCGGTGATCCGCTCGCCCGCTTTTCCTGCCTGCCATCTTGCCCGCACCAAGTGAAACGGGCGCGCCACCGAATCGATACGCGCCATTTCAGGGGGGAGAGGCGGTCACATACGCCCTTGGCGATCCGGGATCAAGAGGCCATGTCAAGAATTGTTTCGAGGCCGAACCGCACCGCGAGATCCACGAAAAAGAAGAAGATCGCGAACAGTGAAGCCATGACCAGAACCATCACGGTGGTGAGGCCGACCTCGCGCCGGTTGGGCCAGACGACCTTGGCGGCTTCGGCCCGGACCTGCTGGGCGAACTGAAACGGATTGGTCTTGGCCATCGAAAACTCCACGGATTTGCGCACTGGCAGGGGCGATAGGACTCGAACCTACGACCCTCGGTTTTGGAGACCGATGCTCTACCAACTGAGCTACACCCCTAAGGGCCGGCACGCACCGCGCCTGATAAAGGGCCTCGACGGCCGATGCAAGAGGAAGAACGCGCCCGGCGCATCAATTTGGTGAACATCCGGATCGGCGGCGCTGGTCGTCCGGCTCGGCTTATCCCCCCTTGAGCATTTCCTTGATCGTATGGGCTATTCCACCGGCGATCGTGCGGCTCCTCATCGGGAAGGAGATCAGACCCGCGAATGTCAGGAGCGACACATTGGCATCTTCCAGAACGAGACAGGTCAGGTTCTCGGATGTATAGGCGCCCGTGTCGATCGCGATCCGGTTCGACAGGTGTTCGGGGGATTTCACGATCGTGTGGCCGTGCACGACCTTGAAGCCGAAATCCCGGGTCGACGAGAGAAAAGGCTCGCGTATCCAGATCAGGTCCTCGCGGAACTGCCTTTCGAGCGGCACGCCCGGCCGTATGCCGGCATGAACGAAGAGGTAGCTGCCGATCCTCTCGAACAGGAGGCAGTTCTGGATGAAGTCGAGGTGGCTCTCGGGCAGGACTTCTTTGAATGCAGCATGGGTCGCGAGGGGGTCGTATTCATTCGCGTCGAGAACGCCATAGGACGCGAGAGTCTGGTCGCCGCCCAGGCGCGGGTTCAGCCAGTGGATGCTGCGGTCGAACCACTCGGGATCCTCGAGGTAGGCAAGGATGTAGTTGTCGTGATTGCCCAGCAGGAAGGACGTGGCGATGTCGCCATCCCTCAGCGCGATGAGTTGCTCGATCACGCCGCGGCTGTTCGGCCCTCGGTCGACATAATCGCCCAGCAGGACGATATGCGGCTGCGGATGCGGTCGTGCTGCAAGGTCCTTGCGGATGCGTTCGATTGCGCCGGACAGCAGATCATCACGGCCATGGACGTCGCCAATGGCATAGATACGTTGTCCCTCTGTATTCGTGCTGGTCAAGACCTGCTCCCCCGACCTCCTGAGCGCTGTTTTATATGTCACTAATCGCAATGGGATGGCGAAAGTCCAGAGGACAAGCAGCTATCACCGTTGCGTGAGCGGAAAACGCCCCATTCTGCCCAAGATGTAATCCGGACAGTCCCGTTTGGCGCTATGGGGGATACATGATGCGGGGCAGGGCCACTTGCCAGTCTGCTCAAGAAACTGTGTCCGGAGTGTCGGGCCAATCCTGAGCCGAAGGGAGCCGCCCTCTCCATGGCAAGGTTGCGTCCGGGAATGCCCGAATTGCAAACGGCAGGCCGTCAGGCCTGCCGTTATGATCTTTGGCTCAGAGCTTCGTCCATGCCGGTTGCGCGCGGCGCATGCCCGGCATGGACAGGGATTACTTGATGATCTTGGAGACAACGCCTGCGCCGACGGTGCGGCCACCTTCACGGATAGCGAAGCGGAGCTTCTCTTCCATGGCGATGGGCGCGATCAGCTGGACGTTGAACTTCAGGTTGTCGCCCGGCATCACCATTTCGGTGCCTTCGGGCAGCTGGACCGTGCCGGTCACGTCCGTGGTGCGGAAGTAGAACTGCGGACGGTAGTTGGCGAAGAACGGCGTGTGACGGCCACCTTCTTCCTTGGTGAGGATGTAGGCTTCGGCTTCGAAGTCGGTGTGCGGCGTGACCGAACCGGGCTTCGAGAGAACCTGGCCGCGCTCGATGCCTTCACGCTCCACGCCGCGCAGCAGCAGACCGACGTTGTCGCCGGCTTCGCCCTGGTCGAGCAG